>JAUYIT010000006.1 GCA_030688315.1 Candidatus Komeilibacteria bacterium
AAGGTCGTTTTTGACTTGGTTCAATGAGCAGCCCGAAAGGACAAAGGTTAATATAAGAAAGAAAAATATACTCTTTTTCATGGTTTTGTTTAATTAATAGTTAAGTTGAATTAGTATAAAAATTTTACTATTTCGCACAACACCGGATAGGCGAAGTGCTTGACATTTTGGCTTGGTTGAGCCAAGATGGGGGCATTAAACAGTAATCAGACCATCGTATGAAAAGCGATTCGCGTCCGCCTCTGGCGGATAGTCGGCCTTTGGCCGATTTGACGCCTTTGGCGTCCAGTCAACAAAACGACCTTAACTCTAATTATAAGCCAATTCTAGCAAAAGTCCATGATTTGGCAACCCTAGGGCGGGAATTGGTTATCAGGGGGTTTTCTAAGCGGACAATTAGGGAGTATTTGGGCATTAACCGGCGGTTTTTAGCTTGGCTGGGCAAGTCGGCCAAGTCAGCCACTGCCGAGGACGTTAAAAATTATCTGCTGTATCTTAGGGCGGGCGGGTTATCCAATACTTCGTTAAATTTGACTATTTCCGCCCTCAAATTCTATTTTGAACAGATTCTTAAACGGAAGCTGTTTTTTAATATCAAACGGCCCAAGCGGGAAAAGTATTTGCCCACGGTTTTAAGCCGGGTGGAGATTAAAAAATTACTGGACGTTACGGTTAACGCTAAGCATCATTTACTGCTGTCGCTTATTTACGGTTCCGGCTTAAGGGTTTCAGAAGCGGTCAAGCTAAAAACCGCCGAGGTGGATTTGGCTAATTTAAGATTGCGGGTCAAACAAGGCAAGGGCAACAAAGATCGGTTGACCATCTTAAGTAAAAATTCAGCCGAAGAATTAAAGAAATATTTATCCGAATTGCCTGTTGAACAAACTTATGTGTTTGCCGGAGCGGGTAACAGCGGGCATCTTACCACTCGCACAGCGGAAAAAGTTTTTGGCGCGGTTATGCAAAGGGCAGGGATTAATAAGCAGGCCGGGATTCATTGTTTAAGGCATTCTTTTGCCACCCATTTGCTGGAAAACGGCACGGAGATCAGGTTGATCCAAAAATTGCTTGGCCATCAAAACGTTAAAACCACCGAGGGTTACGCTCGCGTGGCCGATAGCTTTTTAGGCCGTGTTATTAGTCCGCTTAGTTGACATTAGTTTTAGTGGGTGATACTATTGTAATACAATGTATTACAATTAACCTTAACCAATATGCGTCAAATTATCAATATTTCCTTGCCTCAACAAATGGCCAAGGAGCTGAGAATCAATGTTAAAAAGGAGGGCTTTGCCACGGTCAGCGAGTTTTTTCGCCATTTGTTGCGAGAGTGGCAAATTAATAAGTTATTGAGAGAAGTCAAAAAGGGACGGCAGGAAATCAAGGCGGGTAAAGGGATTAAGCTTAAGTCCCTGAAGGATTTACTTTAATTATTTAGACAAATTGAAAAGCGATTTTATGAAAGTCATTTACACTTCTTTTTTTGTTAGAAAATTTAATAAACTTCCTATTGAAATTAAGCAAGCCGCCGGCCGCAGAGAGGAAATTTTTATTCAAAATCCCTTTTCCGCCGGCTTAAAAACACATAAATTGAAAGGCAGGCTCAATCAATTGTGGTAATTTTCCGTTAATTATGGTTATAGAATTATTTTTGAATTTGCAGATTCAGAAACTGTTTATTTCTTTGACATCGGCAAGCACGATATTTATAAGTAACGAAAAAAGGCCTTCGACCTAAATGAGGTATTTAAACCTCGGCCAAAAGCCCTTTTCATGGATAATTATAGCATAACACTAAGGGTAGTCAAGGCCTTAATCCACAGGCCCTTGATTAAATTCTATAAATATGTTAGTATCTTTTTAACTCTCACATCAATTAACTTTTAAATCAGTCAATATACCACTATGCCTAATAAAGCAGCGGCGGAAAAATATTTGCGAAAAAGCAAAAAATTGGTCGCCAAAAACAATAAGCAGAAAACGGCCATTAAGGATTTGGCCAAAAAGATCGTTAAGGCGCTCTCGGCCGGTGAAACCGGCAACATTGTCGATTTAACCAGACAGTTTCAAAAAACCGTGGACAAGGCCGTTAAATCGGGCTGGCTCAAAAAAAATACCGCCGCCCGTAAAAAATCACGGCTTTCAGCGGTAGTTAAAAAGTCCTTGAAGAAATAGTTAATTACAAAAGGCCTTGCTTACAACCGTCATTCTGGAGCCCGCCGAATCGGCGGGCTCCAGAATGACCACTATGGCAAGGCCTTTTTTGTTTTAAATATTCATGATGAATAGATCCAGCAGGGCTTTGGGGGGCAACGAGGTGGATTTGAATTTTTTATCCATCTCCACTAATTTTTGGTAAATACCCTTTATTTTTTCCAAGCTGAATTTTTTGGACAGCGGCAAGGTTTTTTTGACCACAAACGGATGGAGTTTGGTTTCTTTGACTATTTCCGCTTCGGAATATTTTTTCGCCGCGAGCGAGCTTAACTGGGTCAAAATTCTGAACTGCCGAGCCAGCATGGTTAAAATGTAAATTTCGTTAAGTCCTGCGCTCAACTGTTCTTCCATTAGTTTAAGGCCGCGAGCCGGGTTGCCGCCGGCCACGGCGTCGGTCAGATTAAAAATATTTTCGCTCACTTTGGCAATCACAAAAGTTTTAACATCGGCTTCATTGATTTCTTCGCCGTTTTTGAAGGCGATCAGTTTGTCCAATTCGTTTTTTAACTGCCATAAACTGTTGCCTACAAAAGCGGTTAACAGCATGATCGCGCGGCCATTAATGCGGCCGTTATTTTTTTTAACATATTCCTTGACCCAGTCGTTTAGGCCAGCGTTGTCCAAAGCGGCAAAATCCTGACTTAATTTTTTATCAGCGGCCAGCAGTTTAAACAGCGAGGTTCGTTTGTCGGGCGCGCCGCCTTCCCAAAACACAAACACATTGTCGCTCTTTTTAAGATGTTCCAAGCGTTCAATCAAGGTTTCGGCAATGTTTTTGGCCGGCTTATTTAACAGCAGATTTTTAACAATAACCATCCGTTTGGCCACTAAAAAGCCGGTTTGCCCAGCGGCCGAACTGAATTTATCCAAATCAAAATCGTCAGCCGAAAAAGTAATCACGTTAATGCCCGAAGGATCAACTTCTTTTTTGAATTTTTCCTTGATTTGAGTCAGTTTTTCGGCGGAACGATACGTATCTTCGCCGTAAAGAAAGATAAACATAGATAATAAGGGAGCAATAAAGTTTTTTGTAAATTTTTGTCTGGGCGAGCAATGTGCGCTTTGCTCCAAGGCGCTGATTCTGCTGGGCGAACTGATCGTGAAGAGAAAATAGTACCCGGGCGAGTTTCAAAAATTTAGAAAAAACTTTATTGCGACCGAATTTAGTGAGTAACGGGTCGTGGGGTTTATTTATTTGCACTCGTCCCAGTTATGGCCGATGCCGATGTCAACTTTGATCGGAACTTTTAAGGTATAAATACCTTCCATTTGTTCTTTAATAAACGCCGCCACAATTTCGGCTTCATTTTCCTTAACTTCAAAAACCAGTTCATCGTGCACAGTCAACAGCATCTTAGCGGTTTTGGAAACATTAGGCAACTGTTCATGGATTTTAATCATGGCCATCTTTAACAAATCGGCGGCGCTACCCTGGATAGGGGCGTTAACGGCCATGCGTTCGGCGCCGGCTTTAATCATCTGCGCGCCCGAATGGATATCGGGCAAGTAGCGCCGCCGCCCCAGCAAAGTTTCCACAAAACCTTGGGCGGCCGCTTGCTCTTTGGTGGCATCCAGCCAGTTTTTAATTTGCGGGTACAGTTCAAAATAGCGGGCGATAAAATCCTTGGCTTCATCGCGGCTGATGCCCGTCCGTTGCGCCAAGCCCACGAAGCCGAGGCCGTAAATAACGCCAAAATTAACTTCCTTAGCGGCCCGTCGTTGTTTGGGTGTTACTGCCGTAATATCAATTTTGTTGATGTTGGCGGCCGTGCGGGCATGGATATCTTCGCCTTTGTTAAACGACTCAATCATTTTTTCGTCATCGGCCAAGGAGGCAATTACCCGTAGTTCAATCTGTGAATAGTCCGCGGACAATAAAACGTTGCCTTTTTCCGCCACAAATGCCTTGCGGATTTCTTTACCCAAATCGGTGCGGATGGGAATGTTTTGCAAGTTAGGGTCAGAAGAAGACAAACGGCCGGTGGCGGCAATGGTCTGGTTAAAATTGCTGTGAATCCGGTCAAACTTATCCGTTTGTTCGGGCAGGGTCTGGGTGTAGGTGTTTTGCAATTTGGAATATTCGCGGAATTCGGAAATTAAAGGAATAATGGGATGGCGGTCCTTCATTTTTTCCAATTCGCCGGCGGCGGTAGAAAGGCCGGTTTTGATTTTTTTCAGACCCTTAACTTCAATCTTTAGTTTTTCAAACAAGATTTCTTTTAACTGTAACGGCGAGGCAATGTTAAATTCCTGACCGGCCATTTGGTACGCTCTGGTTTCAATATCCTTGATTTTGGCGGTTAAGGATTGATCCAGTTTTTTTAAAAACAACTTATCTATTTTAATGCCCGCCTGTTCCATATCAGCCAGCACCGGCACCAGAGGCAGTTCAATCTTAGTCAGCAAACCGGCATTGTCCGCTTCGGCTAACTGTGGCATCAGCTTGTGTTTGAGTTGCAGGGTAAAATCGGCGTCTTCGGCCGCGTACCAACTGACTTGCTCCAAGGGCACATCAGCCATGTTTAATTGGTTTTTGCCTTTTGGTCCGATTAAATCGGTGATCGGCTGCATTTGGTGGCCGACTTCGGCAAAAACCAAACTGTCCAAATCCAGGTTTCTGCTACCGGAACTAAGCAGATAGGCGGCCAGCATGGTATCGCATTCCAAACCCTCCAGTTTAATGTTGTTTTGCAATAGCATTTCGTAATCGTATTTTAAATTATGGCCGACTTTTTTTATGGCGGGGTTTTCCAAAATCGGCTGAAGTTTTTTGAGCCAGCTTTTATTATTTTTTATATCTAAATAATAGCCCTCATTATTTTTCCACGAAAAACTCAAACCCAATAGTTCCGCCTGCCAAACGTTGATGGCCGTGGTTTCCGAATCAATGGCAAATTCCTTTTGTTCGGCTAATTTTTTAAGGAATTGATTAAAGCCGCTGTCATCCTTAACCAGTTGATAGTCAAAGTCAGCCGCGTTTTGCTTGGGTTTAAAGCTGACAAAAGAAAAAGCGCTTTGGCTGGCTTTGTTTTTGGCCTGTTCTTTGGCCAACACCTCGGTTTCCTCTACCGTTTTTTCGGTGTCAGTTGATTGGCCGTTCATGGCCGAGGGAATTTTATTCAGCAAACTTTTAAATTCAAATTTTTGAAACAGTTCAAACACCTGATCCTCATTAAAGCCGCTCATTTTGGCTTGCTCCAATTCAAAGTTGGTTTTTAGATCCGTTTGAATGGTTACCAGATCCTTGCTTAACTCCGCTTCCTTTTGTTGATTTTGCAACAGCTCTTTAACCCGTGGCTTAATGTCGGCATCAGCCAGTTTTTCATAAAGCCCGGCCAAGGTTTGGTATTTTTGAATCAGTTCGGCCGCGGTTTTTTCGCCAATGCCTTTAACGCCCGGAATATTATCGGAAGGGTCGCCGCGCAAGGCCTTAAAATCAATCAGCTGTTCGGGCAGTAAGCCGTATCTTTCTTTAACCGCCTGCTCGTTGTAGGAAAAAGTTTCGCTGATGCCTTTTTTTAAGGTAAAAACTTCGGTGTGTTCGTCAACCAACTGCAAGGTATCCAAATCGCCGGTGACGATTATTTTTTTTAGGCCCGGTTCTTCTTTTTTTAATTTGGCAATAATGGCGCCAATCACGTCATCGGCTTCATAGCCGGCTTCTTGAGCGTCAACCACCGGAATGTTAAATACCGCCAGAACCTGTTCAATCAGCGGAATTTGGGCGTAAAGTTCATCCGGCTTTTTAACTCGTTGGGCTTTGTAGGCGGCAAAAGCGGCCGCGCGCTTAGAAGGGCCTTTACGGTCAAAAGCGGCGCAAATGTAATCCGGCTTTAAATCCTTGATGATTTTTAACAAGATGGAAGTAAAGCCGTACACGGCGTGCACCATTGTGCCGTCTTTTAAGGTCATGGGCGGCAAAGCATGCCAGGCGCGATGCAATAGGGCGTTGCCGTCTATTATCACAAATTTTTTTAAGTTTTTAGTCATACTTTACAAAACGTACAAATTATACTATATTGATATAAAGAGCCGACCGGCTTTTTAGCGGAGCCGGATCGGCCCCAAAATCGCCCTTTCATAAAAACAAGAAAAATAGGAGAATACCATGCCTACCAAAGCAGGTAGTCCTTTCGGAGCCCCTACCCAGACGCAGCGGGTTTCTAAACCGCCTCCAAGCGTCAGCAACGGCAACGGCAACAATGCCAGTTATGTAGGACACGCGGAAAATGCTCCGCCCACCTACAGGGATGAGGGAATCGTTATAAATCCGCAACAAGCCAACGGCAACGGCAATGGCAATGGCCAGTTTGCAGGGGAGATTCATCTTCCTCAGGCCAGCGCACCGGTTCCCAGTAAGCCAGTGGTGGTTCAACCTGAACCGCCGTCGACGTCGCATAACCAGTTTCCTTCCAAACGCCAGATTGACCGTTTCAACCGTGGGTTGGGACTGGGAATATTTGACGAAAACAGCGTTGAATACTTCATGCTGACCAAGATGCCCCTGGAACTGGAATCACCCTTTGTGCAGTACTGGGTGGAGTTTTGGCAGAAGTTGGGCTATCCACTCAAAGACCTGGAAAGCATCAAATTTCCGCCCTGCCCCGGATCGGCGTTTGGCCTGATGATTGTGCCTTTTGGCCTGTCATTGCAAAAAATCCGCCGTGCCTGCGACGAGCGGTTCAAATTTGAGATTGACGGACAAATCGTGGAAGAGCCGATTGATTGGAAAATCGGCGACAAAGTCGATTCCAATCGAAATAACGCTCTCTGCTCTTACGCAATCTGGTTTGAGCATGAACTGCTGTCAACTTTGGAATCCCGGCAAGTGATGACGGCCATCCAACGGCGCCAAAACAACATCAACTCCTTCACGCTAACCGAATCCTTGATCTACTTTCTCGCCTACGTGACTGAGAGAAGGTGCCTTCCTGAAACCGACAAATTGGAGGCCTGCGGGGATTCCCGGCTGGCCGATGACGGCATGGCCCAGCCCAAGATCTCCGTGAAAAGAGTCAACAATCATCGCAGATTGACCGTCCAGTCATTCTCCGTTACCGGAGATTACAAGGATGTGGTCTATCGGCGCGTCCACGCCTACCAGCCGGACGATTTTATCAACTAAATCGTCAATCCCGGGTTGCTTGCTTGCAAGCAACCCGTTTTTTTAACGTGCAAATCAGATAACCTGTCCGATATTGTTTTTAATGATTTTAAGGGCCGCTTCGTGTTGGGCCGGCCCGCCGGTAGAACTGGCGCAACCCTCTGATATTACCTTAACTTTGTAGCCGCGGTCAAACAGTTCGCGGGCATTGGTTAACACGCAGTTTTCGGTATCAATACCCACGACTGTGATTTCTTCAAGCCGGTTCTTTTTTAAAAATTCCGCCAAGCCCGGTTTACCCGCCGAATCGGCGGGTTGTAAAAAAGCCGAGTAGGTATTTTTGGTAAACACATTATCTTTTTTAACCCACGGTTCCAGGTCTTTAACAATATCGGAATACGGCGGTTTGGCACAGCCGGTGTAGTTGAATTGTTTAACAAAGTTACTATCGGCCGTGTTGACGAATTTGGTAAAAATGATTTTGGCAAATTCTCCGCCTTCAATCAGCCGGACAATGTTTTTAGGCACCTGTTGCGTCCATTTATTGATGAAGAAATTCTGGACGTCAATGATTAATAAGGCAGTTTTCATAAGTAATTGTTAGGGTCATTTTAGCATTTTTCAGGAGAAATAAAAACCGCCCTAACAAGACGATTTTCTTTATTAAACTGGAGGCCACGGGCAGGATCGAACTGCCGAATAAGGGTTTTGCAGACCCTCGCCTTACCACTTGGCTACGTGGCCATTATAGATACTTTTTGATTAAATCAATAATGTAATTTATTGGTTATACGCTAAGCCACTCTCTCGTCCCCTTTAGGGGATACGTGGCCACCATTTTCGCTTACCTTAAGGTATCAGATAAACAGATTTTTTTCAAGTTAAATCCCCTCCTTAAAAAGGAGGGGATTAAGGGGTGGTAATTAGCTAAACCCTTCGCATTGTTAGAAGATCTCAATCTCGGTATATTGTTTACCAAACTTTTTGGCGTCAGCGTATTCAGCCATCCACACGTCAACTCTTTTGGTATATCTGGCGTTCATCCTATCGTGGACCAAAAAGATTTTGTCGCCGAACAGTTCGGGAATTCTGACCTTGGTGCCAAACGGCAAGCGCATCAAATTGGTGGCAATAATGTCTTCGGCGCCCTGATTAGATCTTTCACAAACATTTAAACCGGAAGCGGTAATACAGGGGGTAGAGTCGGTTTGGCCGGGCAAACTATTATAGGCGGTCACCCATAACTTTATTTTATAGCGCGGCTCCCTTTCTTCGGCCGTCAAATGCAAAGGCAAATCAGAAGGATTTGAGTCAACATGCCTAATAACTTCAACTTTATCGGTATTATTAGATAATTGGACAGATAAAGAAACGGCTTCTGTGGCCTGAACGTGAGGCAGGTTAAAGTTGACCATAACCAGCATCAGGTAAACAGGCGCCAGTTTATCCAGCAAAAAGACCAGTAATTGATGCTTAATTTTATTGATTATTCTGCTAATATTGGCCATAATGTTTTCTAATTTAGGGCTCCTTAAATTTGGAACCTTATTTATTAGAATCCATTATATTAGCAGATTTTTATAATTTTGTCAAGGGGCTGGGCCGTTTTTTGTGTAGTTAGAGCTTAGGTCGCCATAAGTGTTTGGTTAAGTTAATCCAGTAATTTCCTTTAATCAATTCAACTTTAATCCCTTCTTTGACTAATAGTTTTGCCTGAAGTTCCGGTGGGCAGTTAATGTTTTCAATAGAAATCATACCCTTGGAATTAATCACACGGTGCCAGGGCGTATCAGCTGGCAA
>JAUYIT010000009.1 GCA_030688315.1 Candidatus Komeilibacteria bacterium
TTGCTAAAAAACTTTTTAAACTGGCAATCATAAGTATGGTTAAAAAGAGAATTATTCCCTGTTTATTGTTTAAAAACGGCCGTTGCGTTAAGGGCGTTAATTTTAGCAATCATCGCGACGTGGGTCATCCGGTTACCAACGCCAAGGTTTATGACGCGCAAGGTGCCGATGAATTGATTTTTTTAGATATTACCGCTTCAGCTGAAGAACACGAGATATTGCTGGAAATGGTTAAAGAAATGGCCGACGAATGCTTTATGCCGCTCGCGGTGGGCGGGGGAGTAAAAACCATTAAAGATATTCAAAATTTGTTGCGCGCCGGCGCGGATAAAATTGCCATTAATACCGCCGCGGTGGAAAATCCCGATTTTATTACCCAAGCGGCCAAAAAGTTCGGCAAACAGTGCATTATTGTTTCCATTGATTATAAAAAGAACATTGCTGGGCAAAACGAAGTTTTTACACACAGCGGCACCAAACCGACTGGACTGGAGCCGGTGGCTTGGGCCAAACAGGTTTGGCAATTGGGCGCCGGGGAAATTTTACTGACTAATATAGATAAGGAAGGCACGCGCACGGGTTACGATTTTGAAGTTTTAAAAACCGTGGCCGAAATGGTGGATATTCCGGTGATTCCTAATGGTGGCGCGGGCAGTATGACCGATTTAAAAACGGCGTTTACCCAAGCCGGCGCCAGCGCCGTGGCCTTAGGTAGTATTCTGCATTTTACCGATCAAAGCGTAATTAAAGCTAGGAATTATCTAATTACCCAAGGTGTGGACGTGAGAACCGAAGCTAATTATATTTGATATGAATAAAACAAGTAAAATTTTAATCATCGGGTTTGGTTCAATCGGCCAAAGGCATTATCGCAATTTAACCAAACTGGGTTACAAAAATGTTTTTGCTTATGATGTTGATAAGTCAAAGTTTAAGGGTCAAACAATCAAAATTTTGGACCAATTGACTAATGACGCCTTGAATCAGTTTACGGCGGCGTTTGTTTGCAATCCTAACAATCAACATATTCAAACGGCTTTAAAGTGCGCGGCCGTTGGCTGCCATTTGTTTATTGAAAAACCCTTATCACACAACTTAGCGGGCATTAGTCAGTTAATTAAGGTTTGCCGGAAAAACAAACTAACTACCATGATCGGCTGTAACATGCGTTTTCATCCGTGCCTAAAATTCATCAAAAATTATTTAAGCCAGAATAAGTTAGGCAAAGTTTACGGTATTAATCACGAGTTCGGCTATTATCTGCCTTATTGGCGGAAAGGGACTGATTACCGAAAAAATTACGCGGCCAAAAAATCAACCGGCGGCGGAATTATTCTGGACGACATTCATGAATTTGATCTGCTGTTTTGGCTAAACGATTTCTCTTCCGTCAAACAGTCAAATTTTATTTATAGCAAGGTCAGTGATTTGCAAATTGAGACGGAAGATTTTTGTCAGGCCGCTTTTAAATTCCAAAACGGCGTGATCGGTTCTGTCCATTGCGATTATCTTCAGCAATCTTATTCCAGAACCTGCAAAGTAATCGGTGAACGGGGAAATCTGGAGTGGTCTTTTGCCGAAAATATCGTCTGGCTAAAAAATCAGAGCGGCGCGAAAAAGTTATTGACCGTTAAAAATTTTGATTTTAACCAGGTTTATATTGATGAAGTGAAATATTTTTTCAGTTGTCTGGACAAAAAACAATCAACCTTTAACGAGGTTAAAACCGCCGAATCAGTTTTAAAATTTTGCGTAAAAAAATGATCAAGAATTTGTGTATAATTCAAGCCCGCATGGGCTCAACTCGGTTACCTAACAAGGTGTTAATGGAAGCGAGTGGCGTGCCTTTGTTGCAATATGAAGTTGATCGGGTTAAGCGGTCAAATAAGATTGATAAAATTGTTATTGCCACGGGTGATAATAACGCCAATGATCCCATTCAAAACTTAGCTGACAAAATTGGCGTTGACTGCTTTAGGGGCTCGGAAAATGACGTTTTGGACAGGTATTATAAGTGCTCCTTAAATTACCCAAATTATGATAATATTATCAGGATTACCGGCGATTGTCCGTTGATTGATCCGCAAGTTATTGATCAGGTCATTCAATTTTTTGAAGACAACGGTTATGATTACGCTTGTAATGTGGATGTGGAAACTTTCCCTGACGGCCTGGATGTGGAAGTTTTTACTAAAGAGGCCTTGGTTGAGTCGGCTGAACAGGCCAAGCTTACTTCGGAAAGGGAACATGTTACGCAGTACATTAGAAAGAATGAACAATTTACAAAAGGCAATTTGGCCGCGCCGGCCGATTATTCGCAGTATCGTTTAACCGTTGATAATGCCGAGGATTTTGAGGTCGTCAGTTTTTTAATAAAAAACTGTCCGGCCGGCGCCGGCTATCTCGATTATATCCAAATCCTGGAAAAAAATCCGGAGATTAAATTAAAAAACAGTAAAATTCAAAGAAATGAGGGCTTAGCTAAATCATTGCAAGAGGATAAAATAGTTAACTAAAAATACATGAAAAAATTAATCAAATCGCAAAAGTTATTTAAGCAGGCGAGCGCGGTTATTCCTTTGGCTACGCAAACTTTTAGCAAAAGTTATTTGCAATACGTTTCCGGCCAAGGCCCGTTGTTTATCAAACGCGGACAGGGAGCGTACATCTGGGATGTTGACGGCAATAAATATTTGGATATGATTAACGGCCTGTTGCCGGTGGTTTTGGGTTATTGTTATAAAGCCGTTGATAATGCCGTTACCAAACAGTTGAAGAGCGGCATAACTTTTTCTTTGCCTTCGCCTTTGGAATACGAATTGGCCAAATTATTAATCAAGCATATTCCCTGCGCTGAAATGGTCAGGTACGGTAAAAACGGTTCGGATGTAACTACGGCGGCCATCAGATTGGCGCGCGCCGTTACCGGCCGTGACGACGTAGTTGTGTGCGGTTATCATGGCTGGCATGACTGGTACATTGGTTCCACGCCGCGTAATTTAGGCGTGCCCAAAAGCACGCAAAAAATGACCCATAAGTTTGCTTACAACGACATTGAATCCTTAAAAAAAGTTTTTAAAGCCAATAAGGGCAAGATCGCGGCCGTAATCATGGAGCCAATGAACTACATTGAACCAGCTAAGGGCTTTTTGGCTGCCGTTAAAAAGTTAGCCCATCAAAACGGCGCTTTATTGATTTTTGACGAAGTCATTACCGGCTTTAGGTATTCTTTAGGCGGAGCGCAAAAATTATTTAATGTTATTCCGGATCTAGCTACCTTTGGCAAAGCCATGGCCAATGGTCTGCCTATTGCCGCTTTGGTAGGCAGAAAAAAATACATGAAAAAGGTAAGCGATATTTTTTACTCTTCCACTTTTGGCGGTGAGGTTTTATCCTTAGCAGCGGCCATTGCCACCATCAAGGAAATGGAACAAAAAAAGGTGATTCAAAACATTTGGCAAAAAGGCAAGTATTTACAGGATTTAACCAATCGTTTGCTAAAGCAGAACGGCCTGTCCGAAATTATTAAAGTTAACGGCAAACCCTGCTGGCAGGTGTTTATTTTTTCCGA
>JAUYIT010000010.1 GCA_030688315.1 Candidatus Komeilibacteria bacterium
TGAGCGGTTTTAATAATCTGCCTGATTAAACTTTTGACGGCTTCATTTTTTTCATCATAAACATGAGCCACTAACTGACTGTCCCTGTCTACGCCCAGCGTAAGTTGAGTTAGATCATTGGAACCGATGGAAAAACCGTCAAAAATCTGACAAAATTCTTTACCTAAAATAACGTTGGAGGGGATTTCGCACATGACGTAAACTTGTAATCCATTGACTCCCCTTTTAAGGCCGTGTTGCGCCATGATTTTTAGAACTTTTTCACCTTCTTCAATGGTACGGCAAAACGGGACCATGATTTTAATATTGGTCAGGCCCATTTCTTCACGGGCTTTTTTAAAAGCGAGGCATTCCAGTTTAAAACCCTCAATGTAATTAGGATCGTAATAGCGGGATGCGCCGCGCCAGCCGATCATCGGATTATCTTCCAATGGTTCGTACGTTTTGCCGCCAATGAGTCCGGCATATTCGTTGGTTTTAAAATCGGACAAACGGACAATTACATCTTTAGGCCAAAAAGCGCCGGCAATCCGGCCAATGCCATAGGCCAACTTATCAATGTAAAACTGGACTTTATCGGGGTAGGCGGCGGTTAATTCGTCAATTTGATCCTTAACCTTTTGGTCTTTAATTTTTTTGTAATTAATTAAAGCCAACGGGTGGATTTTAATAAAGTTGGAAATAATAAATTCTTCTCTGGCCAAACCCACGCCGTCATTGGGAATAAAACTTTCATTAAAAGCCGCCTCCGGATTGCCGACGTTCATCATGACTTTAACGCGGCGCGGCCGTTTAAGATTTTTAATATTGGTCTTTTTGATAGTAAACGGCAAAATGCCACGGTAAACCCGACCCACTTCACCTTCGGTGCCGCTGACAGTTACGCCCTGACCGTTTTTAAGAATTTGAGTCGCTTTAGCAGTGCCCACCACACAAGGGATGCCTAATTCGCGGCTGACAATGGCCGCGTGGCAGGTTCGTCCACCGGCGTCGGTGATAATGGCCGAGGCCTTTTTCATGATTGGCTCCCAATCCGGATCAGTCATTTCGGCCACCAGAACTTCGCCTTCTTTAAATAATGAGAGTTTAGTGGCATCGGGAATAATTTTAACTTTGCCCGTGCCGATTTTTTTACCTACGGCCGCGCCGGTTAAAATGGCTTCACCCGGTTTGGTTAAAACATATTCTTCAATCACATTGGGATTGGTTCTGGATTCCACGGTTTCCGGGCGGGCCTGCACCAGATACAGCTTGTTATCTTGCCCGTCTTTGGCCCATTCCATGTCCATCGGTTTATTATAATGTTCTTCCACCTGGCAGGCCCATTTGGCCAATTGTAAAATTTCCGCGTCGGTTAAAACGTAACGGTTCTGATCCTTGGCCAGCACTTCCACATCCTGCGTGGCTTTGTTGCCGCCCGTGCCGTAAACCAGTTTATGTTTTTTACTGCCCAACTCTTTACCGATAATGGACTGGTGTCCGGTTTTTAAAGTTGGTTTAAACACCAAATACTCATCCGGCGTAACACTGCCCTTAACCACGTATTCGCCCAAACCCCAACTGGCATTAATCACCACGGCGTTTTTAAAGCCGGTTTCGGTATGAATGGAAAACATCACGCCGGAACTGGCTAAATCGGACCGCACCATTTTTTGTACGCCAACTGAAAGACCGATTTTAAAATGATCATATTTTTTATCCACGCGGTAGCTGATGGCCCGGTCGGTGAATAATGAAGCCATACATTTTTTAACGGCTTCCAATAAATCATGTTCGCCAGTAATATTTAAATACGACTCCTGCTGGCCGGCAAAAGAAGCATCAGGCAAATCTTCAGCCGTGGCCGAGGAACGGACCGCCGTATCTACGTTGGTTCTTTTGGAAAGTTTGGACAACTCCTTATACGCCGCGCCGATTTCGGTTTTTAAATCTTCCGGAAATTCCACTCCTAAAATGGTCTGCCGCACGGCCGCGCCCTTTTTGGCCAGATCCTTAACATTGCCGGTGTCCAGCCCTTTTAATATCGCTCTGATTTTTTGATCAATACCGGTTTCTTTAATAAATTGATAATAAGCTCCGGCAGTAATAGCAAAACCGTTGGGCACGCTAATGCCCTGCTTGGTCAGCTTTTGATACATTTCGCCCAAAGAAGCGTTTTTACCGCCCACTTTGGGAATGTCTTTAATGGTTAGTTCTTTAAACCAAAGAATATTTTTCATAGTTTGAAGTTAAAGATATTGTTTGTATTATACACCAAATTGACTAATTTAAAAACGGATTACGTTGATTTATTATCAATGTAATCCGTATTAATCCATGTAATCAATCTATTTAATCTGGTAAGTCAAGGTAACTCTTAAAATGACTTCGTTTTCGCCGGTCTGGATTTCCGGAGCGGGAAAGGCGCTCTCGCCGCCCATGCCAATCGCTGAATCCATGGCTTTGGCATAATACACCGGCGGCATCCCGCCGCGACTGGTTTCTTCATAAACGCCGACCAACTTGCCTAAACGCAACCCGGACATGTTGGCGGTGCTATTGGCTTGCTCCTTGGCCTTGGCAATGGCTTCCTCGCGCGCCTGCTTATGCACTTCGGATAAATCATCAATAGTAAAAGTGGGTCCGGTAATTTGGTTGACGCCGACTGAAGTTACCTGTTCAATCACCCTGCCCACGTTATCCAAATTCCTGATTTTAACGGTTACTTCCTGATAAACCGAATAGCCGGCTAAAACCTGGCGCCCAACGTTGGCCGGATAATCATATTCCGGATTTAACTGATAAGCCGTGGTTTTGATATCTTTTTCCTCAATCTCCAAATCCTTCAATTTTTTAATGACCGAATTTATTTTATCAGTGTTATTTTTAACTGCCGTCACCGCGTCTTTGGCCCGGTCAGTCCGCACAGCCAGCTGAATCTGGGCAATATCCGGTTTGGCAAACACCCGGCCTTCTCCGGTAAACGAAGCGGTATATTGAGAAGGATTAACAATCCGCTCCCTAACTAACGAAACCAAACCCAATAAAATAGCGCCGCTTAGCAAAATAACAGCCAATATGTGCTTCATCTTATTATTGCCCTGAATATTTTCTTCCATATAATTTAGAGTTAACTTTTAATTATTATGTTGATTCTATTATACCAAATTGCAAAAAACTGACAAGGTTACTTGGTCGGCTTAGCTATAAAAAACTGCTTAACTATTTCAATCACCACAATAGTTAACGAACATAAGCCCAAAATCAGACCCCACTCGCTTAAACCCAAAGGCACGGTCTGAAAAACTTTTTGCAACGGCGGCAAATAGATGGCGGCCAGATGCAACAAAAAGCCCAAACCTACCGCGCCCAGCAAATAATAATTTTTAAACAGGTCAGCGGTAAAAATGGAACGCCTAAGGGAGCGGCAACTAAACACATACAGCAAACTGTTGACCGCCAAAATGGTAAAAGCCATAGTGCGAGCCAAAGTTAAATCGCCCACCACTTTGTAAAAATAATAAAAAGTTCCCAAAATAAAACTGGCGGAAACAAAGCTGATTACCCCAATCAGTAAACGCCTTTCTTTATCCAAAATCGGCTTGTGGCGTTCCTGCGGCGCTTCCAGCATTACCTCTTTTTCGCCCGGGTCAACGGTCAAGGCCAAGGCCGGCGCGCTGTCATCAACCAAGTTAACCCATAAAATCTGGGTGGGTAGCAAAGGCAATGGCAAACCCAAAGCCAAACTGCCTAAAATTACCAATAGTTCCACAAAACTATCGGACAGCAGATATAATATTACCTTTTTAATATTATCGTAAATAACCCGCCCCAGTTCCACGGCCGCCACAATGGTGGAGTAACTATTATCCAGCAAAACCAAATCAGCGGTTTCTTTAGCCACATCCGTACCCGAGCCTAAAGCAATACCGATATCAGCCTGCCTAAGCGCCGGTGCGTCATTAACCCCGTCGCCGGTCATAGCTACCACCTCGCCCTTGGTCTGCCAGGCGCTGATGATTCTTAACTTATCAGCCGGCGTTACGCGGGCGTAAATTTCCAAATCGCCCACCCGTCTAAGCAGTTGTTCATCATCCAGTTCAGCCAGCTCTTTGCCTTCTATAATATTATGCTCGCCCAAACCCAAACCTAGTTCTTTGGCAATTTCCCGCGCCGTAATAATATTATCGCCGGTAATAATCACGCTTTTAATGCCGGCTTGCTTGGCTTTTAACAAGGTCTCCTTAACTCCGGGTCGCAAAGGATCTTTAATTCCGGCAAAACCCACAAAAACCAAATTCTTAAAAAATTCCTTGATATTTTCCACCTCAATCCGTTTAACCTCTTTTGGCACTAATAAATAACTTAAGCCCAACACCCTTAAGCCCTTTTTACTTAACGACCGATATTTACTTTCCAGTTCCGTCCGTTTATCGCTGTAAATTTTAATTGCCTGATCGCCCTGTTGCACAAAGCCACAAGCCGACATGATTAATTCAGGCGCGCCTTTAAAATAGATGATGTTTTGATGAGCATCGTACTTATGCAAAGTGGCCATAAATCTTCGCGCTGATTCAAAGGGAATTTCATCCAACCGCGGAAAATCTTTTTCCAAAGTTTTTCTTTTTAAACCGATCTGCTCTCCGGCCAGCAACAACGCCTTATCGGTCGGTGAACCCAGCACCACCCACTCTTTTAAATCCTGATCTTCATTTTGAATTACCGCGTTATTGCACAGCATACCGATGGTTAACAGCAAATGCTGTTCGGTTAAACCCTCGGCCTTAATTTGATGGCCGTTGTTAATGATATCAATGTTGTGGGCGTCGGTAATGGTTTCGGCCAAACGCATTTCGCCTTCGGTAATGGTGCCGGTTTTATCCGTACAGATGACGGAAGTGGAGCCCAAGGTTTCGGCGGCCACCAACTGGCGGGTTAAGGCGTTCTTTTTTAACAAATTGCGCATGCCTATAGCCAAAATAATAGTGACAGCTATGGCCAAACCTTCGGGAATGGCCGAAACTGCCACGGCCACCGCCGTATTAAACATGGTTAAAAAATCATAGCCGGCCGCCAAACCACTGATAAAAATAATTAAAGCAATGCCTAAAACCAACCAACCTAACCGAGAACTGAACGAGCTTAATTTTTTTTGCAACGGCGTGGGTTCTTCCTTAACTTCTTTAATTAATGAAGCGATCTTGCCTAAATTGGTATGCAAACCGATGGCGATAACAATGGCCTGGCCCCGGCCTTTTAAAACCGTAGTGCCGGCGTAAACCATATTGACTCGTTCGGCCAAAACCACGCCTTTGCCTAATGATTCGTTTTGTTTGACTGCCGGACGCGATTCGCCGGTTAAAGCGCCCTCGTTGGTTTCCAATTCTTTAGCCGTAATTAACCGGGCATCGGCAGTAATTCGATCCCCCGCTTCCAAAACCAAAATATCACCAACCACAACTTCTTTAGCCAAAATCTGTTCTTCCTGGCCGCTTCTGATAACTTTGGCGCGCAAAACCACCATTTCACTCAACTTATGTAAAGCGTTACGCGCTTTATTTTCTTGAAAAAAGCCCACCAAAACGTTAATCAACACAGCTAAAAAAATAACGTAAGCGTCTATATGTTCGCCCAAGAAAAAACTGACGATCCCGGCAATCAGTAAAATATAAACTAGGGCGCTTTTAAATTGCGACAAAAGTATCCGCGCCCAGGTAACCGGTTCTTTTTGCGGCAGTTGATTAAAGCCGAATTTTTTTAAACGCGCTTCCGCTTCCGACGGCGTTAAACCATTGGCGTTTGCCTGAAGTTCCTTAAACACCTCCTGCGCCGCCATGGCGTGCCAGTTTTGTTCTTTCATTGAATCATTATAGCAAATTGAGGCCTTAGTAACAAAAAAAGAAGGGGAAATAAATTTCCCCTTGTCACAACTTGCTCATAGCCCCAACCAATTCTGGATTACCATGCTATTGGGGGCGGCAATATTGCCAAACAGCCAGATGGCTGCTAAAACTAAAATCCATCTCCAAAAGGATTTCAATTTTGGAGCAATAACGCTGCCCAGCATCACCATTGCTGGATCTCCGATCATTCTGTTGCCCCAGTGTTCATAACCATGCTTCCACTGCAATGCTGTCTGCCCAAAAAAGCCGATTTCGAGGGCTAATTCTACTGCTTCCCAACTTAGAGCGACTAACAAAATGACAAGCAAGAATTTACCTCTACTTATTCTTGAAGGAAGTAGAGCTGACGCGATTAATGAAATGAGGATTCCACTTAAGATGTGCTGGAATGACCACAGATCAAAAATCGCCTCGGTTTGGTCGCCCCAAATAATGGGCATGTCCGCGCGGTGAGCCGCGTTGATGTGCAGAAAAGGCAGGATTATCAGCAGTATTATTACAGCTATAATCAATCCAGTGCCGCTTTTAACAAAGTCCCTAAGTAAGACGGACTTATACGAAACTTCAGATGCCTTCATTGTTATCCTTAGAAAAAATGAACTTTTGACTAATTCTACTATCTATTTAAAAATAGTCAAATTTATGGAAAAAAATAAGGGGAAATGGATTTCCCCTACACTACAGTTAGTTCGCCGGATGATTGGAGTAATACTCCTCCAATTCATCGTATATCGGTCGCAGACGTGGATTGTTAAAGCACCGCTCACGGTACTTTTTGCTCATTAGCCAAAAATGTAACACAGCGACGAAACAATTCCATACCACCATCATATAGATGATCATGATGATACGAAAAGAATCCAGGTTACCTAATTGAACGAACTCTAACAAGAACCCACAGTTTCCTCCGAAGATCCAGAGTAAACCAAGACCGGTGTTGGTTGGCACGCGATACGCCGCGAGAACTGACAAACGCCGGAGAATTTGACGAAACATTACGCCTCCATAGATTCGTTGACCAAAGGACTTTTATGATAATATTATAACGGATTTAATTGGATTAATCAAAAAAATAACAGGAAGACAATTTGATTGAATTCCTGTTTAGGTAGCCGGATAATTTGGCGGAAGTACAAACTTCTTCCAAATTCTGTTTCTGGTAAAGTAATTTGTGGCCAAACTACTTGTCAAACTTAGGCCTGTGGCCGGCAGACAACTAATAATAAGACGCGGCGTTCCCTGGACATAATGGAACAAGTAACTGCCCCCAAAAGTCAGCGCGGCCGGAATCAAACTTCCAAGTGTATATGAAAGCCAAACATTCTTCAAAGGAGAAAAATGCTGAACCACTCTGGCAGTAATTCCTGTCAGGAAAAAGCTGGCCGTGGCCTGGGTAGCCATTGCTTCCAAAAGAGTTGCCGAATCCTCGTGCCAATGGACAGTTGCTTCTAATAATCCGTTAAAGACAAAAGAAGCAAGGGCCAGCTTAAGGTTGAAAAGGTTATGGTAAGCCTTTAACCCAAATTCTTTGACTTTCATTATTGATCCTCTAAAAATGAGCTTTTGGCTAATTTTACTATCTAATAGGAAATAGTCAAATAAAAAAGACGTTTCAAATAGAAACGACTTCTTAATAATGGTCCGCACAGCAGGATTTGAACCTGCGACCGTTTGCTTAAAAGGCAACTGCTCTACCAGGCTGAGCTATGTGCGGGCGTTTTTAGGCCTGATTCAATAATTTTATAACTTTCGCAAGGATAACACAATATTTCCGATTTGGCAAGAGCTTGAGTTATTTTTCTTAAAAAAAGACGCCTTAGCCATGCTTGGCTTAGCGTCAGTCAATGATTGGCGACCTTAATAACGGAAAGTATCTTCCGGTATTCAAGGCATACAACCTATATTGATCTCCAAACTTGTCAGAGAGAATTTTTTCTTCTTCCCTAGCCCTCAGGTTATCAAGAGCAAAGAAGATCACACCGAGCAATAACAAAGTTACGCTCCCTGTGGCCAGTACCCCGGCAATAGCCATCAGAAGATAGCTTGAATAGATTGGGTGCCTGACGAACCGGTAGGGTCCTGATAAGATTAGCTTGTCCGGACAAGCGATCAAGTGCGACCAGTTTTCCTTTAGCTCGCTGTAAGCCCATTGTCTCAAAGCCAAGGCGCTGAGTGCCAAGATAAGACCCGTGGTTTTAATGGCCATTGGCAGATCAAGCTTCAACCAAAGTGGAACTTCCGGCCAAAAAGCGTTTCCGATCAAACAAACGATAATCAGCTGTCTGATTATATAGTTCTTAACCAGCAAAGCCGCCTTGATTGTTCTGCTCAAAGTCGCAACCGGCAAGACCTTAGTTGCCTTAAGTTTGTGATAGGAAAGAAGAATATCTAAAAGTACGATTACCAAGATGGCGATATCCATCTTAAACCTCCTCAATGGTAAAATGTGGGTTATTCAATAGTAGACTAAATAAAAAATGCGTTTTTGTCAATTTATAGCCTAAAATGTTTAAATCATGGTGCAAAAGCTGTTCAAAATCCCTCATTTGTTAGGCGACAGTATATCTGCTAAAATGATTCAGCTACACCGAGTTAATACAAACATATGTCAGAAGGGTCAATCAAAATTCCGCCGCAAAACCTAGAGGCCGAACAGTCGGTTTTGGGCTGTTTATTAATCGATAAAGAAGCCATTATTAAAGTGGGTGATATTTTGCACCCCGAGGATTTTTACAAAGAAACCCACGGCATGATTCTGATTAGTATGTATGAGCTGTACGAAAAGCGCGAACCGATCGACTTACTATCTCTTTCCAACCGTTTGAAGGAAAAAAACCAGCTGGATCTGGTGGGCGGACAATCGTACCTGGGCTCACTTACCAACATGGTGCCCACAGCCAGCCACGTGGTTAGTTACGCCCAGATTATTCAAAAAAAAGCCACTCTTAGGCGGCTGATTAAATCGGCGACCGAAATTACCGAACTAGGTTTTAGAGAAGAACAGGACGTGGACGACATTTTGGACCAATCCGAACAAAAACTTTTCCAAATTTCCCAAAAATATTTAAAGCAGAACTTTGTTCCCATTAAGAATATTTTGACTAGCGCTTTTGAAAGAATTGATGAATTGCACAAACAGGGCGGCAAATTAAGAGGTTTAGCCACCGGCTACACGGACTTGGATAACAAGCTGGCCGGTTTGCAAAAATCCGATCTGATTATTTTGGCGGCCCGGCCTTCGGTAGGCAAAACCTCGTTGGCATTGGATATTGCCCGCCACGTGGCCACCAAAGAAAAGGCGGCCGTGGGCATTTTTAGTTTGGAAATGAGCAAGGAACAGCTGATTGACCGTTTATTGTGCGCCGAAGCCGGCGTTAATTTATGGAACATGAGAACCGGCCATTTATCCGACAAGGAAGACGATGATGATTTTTTAAAAATCAATTACGCCATGGGCGCTTTGGCCGAAGCCCAAATTTTTATTGACGATTCGGCCACTGCCAACATTATGGAAATCCGCACCAAAGCCCGGCGGTTAAAAATGGAACACGGCTTGGATTTGCTGATTATTGACTATTTGCAATTAATGGAAGGCCGGACTTTGACCGATAACCGTGTGCAGGAAGTAGCCGAAATAACCCGCGCCCTTAAGGCCATTGCCAGGGAACTGGAAATTCCGGTGATTGCCCTTTCCCAGCTATCCCGCGCCGTGGAACAGCAAACGGGCGCGGCCATTCCCCGCCTGGCTCATTTGCGTGAATCCGGTTCCATTGAACAAGATGCCGACGTGGTTATGTTTATTTACCGCAAATCCGCCGACCGCAAATACCGCTTTGAAGATATTCCGCTGGACGAACGCGGTATTGCCGAAATCCACATTGCCAAACATCGTAACGGCCCCACCGGTGAAATCAAGTTGTTCTTTGACGAAAAGCAAACCTCGTTTAAAAACCTGGAAAAAAGCGCTGAAGGCAATTATTATTAATCTCCGCCAAAGGCGGATCAGCCTCTGGCTGATATTTCAAAACTATGTCATTATTTTCCAAACTCAATCAAATTAAAGATCTGCGCCAGCAAGGCAAAGCCCTGCAAAACCAGTTAGCCGATGAATCCGTGACCGTGCAAAAACACGGCGTAACTTTAACCATGGATGGCAATCAAAAAACGGTTAAAGTGGATATCGCGCCCGATTTGTTATCGGTCGAAAAAAAAAGCCGTTTGGAAGAAGCCATCAAAGACGCGCAAAATGAAGCCATTACCAAAGTGCAAAAGATTATGGTGGAAAAAATGCGCGCCAGCGGCAAGTTTAACTTGCCCGGCTTAAACTAGGCCGGCGAGAAAATAAAAGATTAAAACATGCTACCCTCTTCAATCAGAAAACTCATTGAACAGCTTTCGTACCTGCCGGGCGTGGGGCCTAAAACGGCCGTGCGGCTGGCTTTTTATTTATTAAAAAAACCGCAGCAGGATTTGGAAACCTTCGCGGGCGCCATTACCAACGCCAAAAAAGATATTAGAGTGTGCTCCATTTGCCTTAATTTATCCGAACACGAACCCTGTTTGATTTGCTCCAGCGATAACCGCGACCAAACCACCGTGTGCGTGGTGGCCGAAAGCCATGATTTGGAAGCCATTGAACGCACTAACGAATACCAAGGCGTCTATCACATCTTAGGCGGCGTACTTAATCCGTTGGAAGGCATCGGCCCCGACAGTTTAAATATCAATCAACTGATCAGCCGTTTAAAACAGGGTTTGATTGATGAAATTATTTTAGGCTTAAACCCCGATTTGGAAGGCGAATCAACTTCTTTATATTTACAAAAACTATTACAACCCTTGGGCGTTAAAATTACCCGCTTGGCCAAAGGCTTGCCTTCAGGTTCCGATATTGAATACGCGGATGAGATTACCTTAGGCAGCGCGCTGAAAAACAGACGAGAAATTTAAATAACAAAAAAGGCCTTGCTATTCACTCGTCATTGCGAGCCCCAAAGGGGCGCGGCAATCCCGCTGTACTTGGTATAAACATCGGGATTGCTTCGTCGCTACGCTCCTCGCAATGACCGTTGCGTTAGCAAGGCCTTTTGATTAATTGATTTTTTCAATCTGAACCTCGGTAAAGGGTTGGCGGTGGCCGTAAACCTTATGGTAGCGCACCTTGGGTTTGTATTTTTCCACGCGCACTTTAGGGCCTTTGCCTTGAGCTAAAACCATGGCAGTAACTTTGGCGGCCACATGAGGCATACCCACTTCAACTTTGTCGCCTTCGGCTACCAGCAACACTTCTTCAAAAGTAATGCTTTTACCGGCTTCAACTTCCAATTTTTCAATTTTTAATTTATCACCTTCGGCAACCTGATATTGCTTGCCCCCGGTCTTGATAACGGCGATTTTCATATTTTTCTTTATTCCTTAATAATGACGATATTATATCAAAAACCCCTGATTAGTCAAGGCCTTTTAGCTTATCCCCTATTTTAACGTTATTTTGCTTAATCCAGCCCGAATTTAGCTCCAGAACCAGATTAATTGGCTCGGCCGAAGCCATTCGGCTGATTTGACCTTGTTCATCAAAGGGCTGAACATCAACCGCAAAACCGACGATTGTTTCATCCCTGATCCAAACAATATCCAGCGGAAAATTCATCTCTTTCATCCAAAAATTTCTAATTTGATAATCAGGGTAAACAAACAGCATGCCGCAATTAGCGCACAGATTATTACGTCCGGAAAGCCCTTTGGCCATAGTTGACGCCTCATTAACAACTTCAACTTTAATTGTCTGGTTGTTTATTAACATAATTTTTCGCGGTTCTTTAAACATAAAATAAATTGCCAAAATCGCCATGGCCAGTAAAAAAACAGTTACAAATATCTTTAACCGGTTGCTTTTTAACATTTATAGTGTAAACTTAATTAAACGGATCTTTAACATCACAACCACGGAGGTAAAATGCAGATCATTGTCGCCAGCATTGCCCATCCGGGAATGTGGACCAGCCAAGAGTGGCTGGAATCGGAAAAAATGGGCCTGCCCTACTTTACTTTGCTGATAGAAAATCAGCTGTTCGTAATAAACGTTTACGAACGCGACTTTTTTGTCATGCGAAATGAACTCCATGAACTGGTCAACTGGTTCGTATCGCTCATCCGTCAACGAACCGCCGACAGTTACCAATCGGCCATGACCCTAAAAAACTACCTGCTTCAAGTTCTGCCGGCTGAAGTAATTAATTATTTTGAGGAACAAAACCTCAAATACCTGCTCGGCGGCTACTCCCTGGATACAGACGGTGAGGATGACGAGCTACTATACCTAAATTTATAGCTCGCTGTGGACTGATCAAATGGTCGGTCCTTTTTTATTGTAACGATTAACAACCCACCAGGCCAACAATAACATTACTCCCGAAAGAATCAACAATGAAATCAACTTGCCGATGGTTTGCTGAAACAGCGAAACAGCGCCAAAGAGCAAAGTCAGTAAATATAAAAACAACACGGCCTGGCGCTGGTTAAGCCCGGCGTCCAACAAGCGGAAATGCAGATGCTTAGCATCGCCCACAAAGGCGGATTTTTTTTCTTTAAAAATTCTTCTAAAAATTACCCAGGCCACATCCAAAATAGGAATGCCCATAATTAACAACGCGGTAGCGATTTTGGCACCGCTGATAATGGCCAGCACGCCCAAAGCAAAACCCAAAAACAAACTACCGCTTTCACCCAAAAAGATTTTGGCCGGGTGAAAGTTCCAAACCAAAAAACCGAGCGCGGAACCGGCTAAAATCAAACACAGAATGGAAGTGCCGCTCAAGGGTACATCCCAAAACAAACTGACCAAAAATAAGATCAACGCGCCGATCGCGGCTACGCCGCTGACCAAGCCATCTAAGCCGTCCAAAAATTTGGTCGTGTACATCATGCCCATCAGCCAGATAAACACCGCGATCGGCGCGATTAGGGTTTGACTAAGGTTAAGCACGCCGCCCAACGGATTAGTGATATAACCGATAGTTATGCCGCTGCAGATAACTGAGAGTGAAGCCAGGACGGGAAAAATCAACTGCACCAACGGCTTTAACCGATACTTGTCATCCAAAGCTCCGCCGATCATTAAAATAGCGCCACCAATTAAAAAACCGGCAATTTGCGCCGGCCTAATTTTGCCGTCCAACAACAATCCGGCCTGATAAAACACCGCGGTCAACAATAACACGGTTAGGTAAATCACCCAACCGCCCAAAAGCGGAATGGGATGATTATGAATTTTGCGCGGCGCGGACGGATAATCAACGACTTTTAATTTTAAGGCCAGTTCTTTAATTAAATAAGTTAAAATCAAAGCCACTAAAAAAGAACCTGCTAAAGGTAAGATATAATTTTTAAAAATGACCAAATCCATACGATTACTGATCAACCCTCGGCGAAGGATAATGACGGTCTAAATATGACTGAAGAATATACATAGCGGCCACCGCGTCATCCTTACCCGCCTTGACTCGCGTTTGAGTTCGGTCATGACCAGGAGAGCGGCGAGGCAGGCCTACTTTTCGCGCGGCGCTAGTGGATAAACGTTCGTCCTGATAAACCAAAGGAATGCTGATTTGCTGCGCCAGCTCATCGCCGAACTCTTTAACTTGGTTGGTCTGCTCGGTCGGCTGGCCGTTCATGCCCATGGGCAAACCCATTATTGCCAGATCCAAACCTTCGCCGCGCTCAATCAAACGTTCAATTTCCAAAAAAAGCTCTTCGGGTTTAATTACCTTAAAAGGCGTGGCGATTTTGGTTTCGCTATCGCCTAAGGCCAGCCCAACTTTGCTGGAACCGTAATCAATTCCAATATAATTTTTCATAAATAACAATTAACAAGAAACTTTTTACAAACAATAACCAAATTCCAATTTCCAAATAAATCTCAAATACCAAATCCCAAATTTGGATTTTGTGATTTGGAATTTATTTGTTTCTTGGCGCTTGTCATTTGGAATTTATTTTGTTAAAACTTCGCAGCCTCTTTTAGTAACGGCAATGGTATGTTCAAAATGAGCGGCTAAACTTCTATCTTTAGTTACAATATCCC
>JAUYIT010000011.1 GCA_030688315.1 Candidatus Komeilibacteria bacterium
CGGCCGAAGCCGAAGACGAGGTTGTTTACCAGCAAACCGCTCTGGATTTGGAAAAGGGCGCGGACGATAAAATGACTTTTGACATGCAGTCCGACGCGCCGGTGTGCGGCACCTGCGGCTCAATGATGATTAGGTCAGGCGCCTGCTACAAGTGTATGAATTGCGGCGGTTCCAGTGGCTGCTCGTAAGATCAGGTTTGACAATGTTTAGAAAAGGTTTAAGATAGTATAGTATTTTGAAATCAGATTTTAATCAGGTAACGGAGTGAAAATCTCCGGCAGTCGCGCTACTGTGATCCTTGACCTAAGGTCGGGGTAAGCCAGAAAACTGATTGAAATTGAAATATGTGTTAGCTAGTTTCTCTTCGCGTAAGAAAGAGAGGCGGCTTGTGGTTATCGGTTTTAAGGATTTAATGCCGGATCCGCCTTCACCCGCGGCCGTCTGTCATTTAGTTCTTACGAACGATAAACACATAATGCCCCTCGTTTTACCCGAGGGGTTTTTCGTTCCTTTTCACTTTCATTCTGAGGGAGGTAACCTTGATCGAACAAGCAGAGCGTCGTGAATTTTTACGACGATTCGGTACTGGTATGGCCGGACTCGTTTTAATGGCTATGGCTGGTCCAGTCGCGGCGGCTTTTGCGCCTAGGGCGGAAAGACGTCGTGAAGGCGAACGGATCCAAATGACGCTGGAGGCAGCGTTAAATCACTATTATCGCCGCCGTTGGGCACCGTGGCATGATGATGTGGGGGTCGGTATCTGGTCTATGCCTGGCTTCGGTAACGGCCAGCTCATCATCTGGGTCGATGGTCGTATGCCGGAAGGTGCCGGTGTTGATATTCGGACTATCATGGTCGGACAAAATAACTGGGTGATTACCCCGCCTCTGCGTGGCAACCAAAAGAATAATCCTGATCTTCGTCGGGCTCTTCAAGACCCACGCTTCGCCGACTTGGCTTTTGGGCCAGGTTTACAGGATTACGATTTCCCTGCCTGATTTTTCATCAGTCCCGACTTCTTTACCAGAAGCGGCCGGGACTGATACCTTTTTTCCAATCAAATTATAAAATATTTTATGAAAAAATTATTTGTCAGTTTATTAATTGTCGCTACCGTTACGCTCGGACTGCCTTCAAACTTCAAACTGGAAGCGGCGGTGGGGCAGGCCACGATCGACTACTTGTTACGAGCCCGGCAAAGTTCCTGGATTACCCAGGGTTTGGCGGCCGCTGGCCAGCAAAATCTTAATTTGGATTATCTAAACGGTTTTGAAGCCCAGCACGCCAATGACGCGGCTAAGGCAGTTTTGGCGGTTGTGGCTGCTGGGCATAACCCCGCTGATTATAACGGCCAAAATTTTGTTCAAACTTTATTGGGTTTTCAAAATAACAATCAGCTGGGCGCGGCCAATTTGATTAACGATGATAAATGGGGGATCATGGCTTTGCGCGCGGCCGGTTTGCCTGCTGACCACGCGGCCATCGTCAATAGTAAAAATTATATTCTGCAAAATCAAAATCAAGATGGCAGCTGGTCATATCAGCCCGGTTCGGTTAGTAGTAGTAATAACACGGCCGCGGCCATAATGGCTTTGGCGGAAGCCGGTTTGACCAGGAATGATCAGGTTATTGTTAACGCTCTTAATTATTTAAGGGATTTTCAAAACGAAGACGGTGGTTTTAGCGATAACGCGGGCGCGGTCTCGGATTCGGCTTCCGATGCTTGGATGATTGCCGCTTTAAACAAGCTGGAAATTGATCCGGCCAGTTGGCAGAGGAACAATCGCAATGCCATTCAACACTTAATTTCTTTAATGCTTAATGATGGCTCTTTTCCTTATGTAGCCGGTGAAGAACAGGGTAATGCTGTTTTTACGGCGCAGGCGGCGGTGGCTTTGGCGGGCAAATCGTGGCCCGTGGCCAGAATCGTTATTGGCGGTAATGATGATAACGGCAATAACAACGAGCTTATAGACAATGATGTTGCTAACCCGAATGACGGCGGTTTGGTTAACCGGCCCAAGCATTTAAGAATTGAAGGCGCCAATCAAACGATTTGCGATGTGGAGGTGGAAGCCGCTACGGCTTTGCAAGCGGTTGAGCGAGGCGCCGGTTTGTGCGGTTATCAGTATCATATTACCCAAAGTGATTTTGGCCCTTATCTTGATAGAGTCAATAACGAAGCTTCCGAGGGTGCTAACGGTTGGATGTACCGCGTTAACTGGGTGTCACCTCAAGTGGGTGCGGCTGATTATGATTTACGCCCCGGCGATTACGTGCTGTGGGCGTTTGGCCAGTTTCCTTTGTTGCCTTTGCGCTTAAGTTTGTCGGATGATGTCGTGGGCTTGAATGAAGAAGTGACGGCGGTCGTGGAATATTTTGACGAACAGCAATGGCTGCCGGTGGTTGAGGCGCGGGTGCAGGCCGGTGCCAATGTTTATACCACCAATCAAAACGGCCGGGCAATATTATCTTTTCCCGAGCGAGCGGCCTTTGATGTTTACGCGAGTAAAGCCGGTTTGATCCGTAGTCAAAAACAGCCGTTGACCATTGGTTCAGGATTAACCGACGCGTTGGATTTGCGGGTTAATATAGAAAACGCCAATCCGGGCGGGGGAGGCAATGGCGGCGGTAACAACGGTGGCCGACTGGCTTTTGAAATTGCCATGGACAATTTGGATTTTGGCACCTTACGGCCGTCAGCCACGGCCAGTCGCGCGGTTCGCGTCAGCAACACCGGCGATGTGGATATTTATCTAGAAGCCACGGTTACCGGCGATACTGTTTTTACGCAAGGACTGGCTTTGGATGCCCGGATTTGGGAAGAATACAGCGCCAATTTGCCCTCGCAAGCCGGCAGTGAGGTCAGTGTTTCTTTAACCGTACCGGCCAATTACCAGAGCGTCGGCCCCAAGCAGGGCCAGTTGGTTTTTTGGGCCATAGCTAGATAAAAATTCCAAAATGCAAATTCCAATTTCCAAAAAAATCTCAAACCACAAATTACAAGTAGTTTGATTATTGGAATTTGGGACTTATTTGGAAATTGTTATTTGTGATTTTATTAAAGCAATGAATAAAGTATTTAAGTCAGCCGCGGTTTTAACATTTTTTTTCTCATTCATTACCCCACTTCTGGCAGCTGGTTTGGCCGTGGAACCGTCCAAACTTGAATTTAAACTAACGGCCGGGAAAACAGCGCAACAAAAATTGACCATTGAAAATATTTCCGTTCAGGAAGTTATTTACCAACTGTATTTTGACGAACTCAATGAATACTTGATAGTTGATCAGCCAACTTTAAGGTTAGCTCCGGGCGCTAAAGGCGCGGTGACGGTTAGCGCCAAAAGCCCTAAGCAAGGCATTTTTGCCACTAACCTTTCTATTGTGGGTCAGGAACTGGATCGCCGGCAATTTAACTTGGCTTTTGGCGCCAAAGTGCCAATCACCCTGGAGGTAGCAAAAACTAACACCAACTATTTGCTTTACTGGGTGGTTTTAGGCATAACGTTGTTATTATTTTTAAGCGTGGCGGTGTTTATTTTTGGTATTTTTAAAAAAAGACCTCGCCACTTTTGGCACCACGCCGCCGTTAATCTACTTCATCGTAGATCCTGGTGGAAAAAATTATTCGATTAAAAAATAATATGTCGGACTTGGGGAAAATTCAGGTCTATACCGGTTACGGTAAGGGTAAAACCACGGCCGGTTTAGGTTTGGCCATTAGGGCTTTAGGTCGAGGTAAAAAAGTGGCCATTATCTATTTTGATAAAGGCGGTTCGCATTACGGTGAACGGAATATTTTGGACAAATTGGCGGGTGAAAATTTTGAATACCACGTGACCGGCGCGCCTAGATTTGATCCGGCGGCCAAAACCTTCCGTTTTGGAGTGGAAGAGCAGGATATAAATGAAGCGTTGAGGGGCTTACAGATCGTTAAAGATTTTTTTAAAGCCAATAAGCTAGATTTGCTGGTGCTTGACGAAATCAATTCCACAATTACGCTAGGCATGTTAAAATTAGAAGACGTTTTAGCTCTGCTGGAGCAAAAACCGGATCAGCTGGAATTGGTTTTAACCGGCCGTGATTGCGCTCAAGAATTGATGGACAAGGCCGATCTAGTAACTGAAATGAAAATGATTAAGCATTATTTTTACCAAGGGCAGGAAGCCCGAGAAGGCATAGAATACTAATTAATAATTTAACAATATGAAAAATTTAATATCATTCGTTATCCCAATTATCTTTTTGGTCGTTGGGTTTTTGTTCGGGCAAAGCTGGCAGTTGCCCGAGGCCATGGTTAATTCGCCGGCTAATGAGCAGGAGGCTAATACACCTAAGTCGGTCACTTATTCCCTTAGTTTTTCACCCACTGAAGTAACTGAATTTCAGGATGTTGAATTTAAAGCTAACCAAACGGTTTTGGATTTATTAACGGAGCTGACCAGTCAAAACAACCTGGAACTGCAAACCAAGGATTACGGCGAGCTGGGCGTGCTGGTCACTAAAATCGGGGATAAGGAAAACGGCGAGGGCAATAAGTATTGGCAATATTTTGTTAACGGTGCTAAGCCCTTAATTGCCGCTGATGGCTACCAACTGACCGGTGGCGAAAACGTGGAATGGAAGTTTACCGAAGACGAGGGCATTAATTAAATTCAATCACTCATTATGAAAAAACAACACCTCATTTTACTGATTATCTTTTTAGCCGCGCTGGGTTTGATTTATAGGTTAATGCCGCATCCGGCTAACTTTTCTCCCATCGGCGCCATCACTTTGTTTGCCGGTGTGTATTTGACCAGAAAATGGTTTCTTACTGTGCCTTTGGGTATTATGCTAGCCACCGATTTGTTCCTTGGTTTTTACGAGTGGCAGACCATGCTGGCGGTTTACGCCTGCTTAACCCTGACTTTTTTCCTGGGCAAAAAATTAAGCACCAACAAGAATTTTATTAATATCGCCAGCGCCGGGTTGGCTATGTCCGTGGTTTTCTTTGTGGTCACCAACTTTACGGTCTGGGCTTTTTCCAGCTGGTACCCTCACACCTGGTCCGGGTTATTGCTTAATTACAATCTGGCCATTCCTTTTTTTAGGAACAGCTTGCTCGGGGATGTTTTTTTTATGGCCGCGCTATTTGGCGGGTATGAATTTTTGCGTCATCTGTCATTTAGCAACAAGGTGGTGTTTAGTTCCAAGGCAATTCGTGATATAATTTAGGGGCTAATCACTAATTTTTTTATGTAATCATATGGCTTTATCCATGAACGAGCTGTTTGAAATCGCGGTCAAAAAAGGCGCTTCCGATATCCATCTGGTGGTGGGCAAATATCCTTTGTTAAGGATTGACGGCACGCTGTTCCCGATTGCCAAAACCGAGCAATTTTCACGCGGCGGCTTGGAAAAAATGATTTTTTCCATCTTAACCCCCAATCAAAAAGAAAAGTTTTTGCGTGAACGTGATTTGGATTTATCATATGAAATTGAAGACGGTTCGCGTTTTAGGGTCAACCTGTTTTGGGAAAAAGACAACATCGGTTTGGTGGCCAGAATCATTTCTTCTAAAATTCCTAAAATGGACGATTTGGCTATGCCCGAAGTGGTTTACGAAATGACCCGCGCCCGTCAGGGTTTGATTTTGGTAACCGGCCCCACCGGTTGCGGTAAATCCACTTCCTTGGCCGCCATGATCAACTTAATCAATCAGGAAAGAACCGCTAACATTATCACTTTGGAAGACCCGATTGAATTTTTGTTTGAATCCGAAAAAAGCATCGTGGTTCAGCGCCAGCTGGGTACCGACATGAACTCTTTTGGCGGAGCTTTAAAGCACGTTTTACGGCAGGATCCTGATGTGATTATGGTGGGTGAGATGCGCGATTTGGAAACCATTGCCGCTACTATTACTATTGCCGAAACCGGCCACTTGGTGTTAGCCACTTTGCATACCCATAATGCCGGCCAAACCATTGACCGTATTGTGGACGTGTTTCCGCCCTATCAGCAGAATCAGGTTCGGCTCCAGCTTTCTATGTCATTAAACGGCGTTATTTCCCAACAGCTTCTACCCAAAGTGGGCGGCGGTAGAATAGCGGCCCGCGAAATTTTAATCAATACCCCGGCCGTGGCCAACATTATCCGCGAAAACAAAATTCCTCAAATCAAAACCACTATTCAAACCAGCAAAGATGAAGGCATGATTACTTTGGAGCAGGACCTCTCGCGTTTGGTGGATGATAATCTGGTGGACGAAGCCACGGCGGAATACTATTTACAGACTTTGCCGAAGATTTAGTCCGATACCGTGATTTGTAGATTTTAAATTCGCCACGTCGCGCCAAAGCGGCGTGGCTTGATTTTTTAGGCGGTTTGTATTATGATAGCAAAGGTTTTTAAAGCCCCTGTGGTGAAATGGATATCACGCTTGGCTTCGGACCAAGAATTTTAGGTTCGAGTCCTGACAGGGGCACCAGCGGGCCATCATCCACTGCGGGTTTAAACAACGGGCGCCATTAGCTCAGTCGGTAGAGCAGTTGCCTCTTAAGCAAACGGTCGCAGGTTCGAATCCTGCATGGCGCACCACGGGTCATCGTTCGTTTCAGGCTTCGCGTCCGAACAAGTTCGAACGCTCCGCCTTCCACGAACGTGCCCCTTTAAAAAATCCCTTTCGCTTACGCTTAAGGGATTTTTTTGTTTATTATATATTTTATCTAATATACCCGAGCGGATTGATTTTACGGCCGGTGGAAATAATTTCAAAATGCAAATGCGGGCCGGTGGAACGGCCGGTGGAGCCAATGGCGGCAATGACCGCGCCGCGATTGACTTGTTGGCCTTTGGTAACGTAGAGCTTGGAAGCGTGGCCGTACAGCGTTTTAAAGCCGTTGCCGTGGTTGATGATAACGTAATAACCGTAACCGCCGCTGTTCCAGCCGGAAACTTCCACCACCCCGCCTTCGGCGGCGTAAATTGGCTGGCCCATCTTGTTACCGATGTCCACGCCGCTGTGGCGCAAATGGTAATACTGGGTGATTCTAAAGGAACTGGTGGGCCATTGCATTTTAGAGCCGGAAATCTGGGCTGGCGCGGGCGGGCTGATAATATTGCGGACGGTATAAGAGGGTTGGGCTATCACGGCCTGTTTAACGCCGCCCGGAATAATCAGCACCTGATCAATCTGTAGTTCGTCCAGCGAGGCGATTTTGTTGAACTCCAAAATCTTGGCGGCGTCGCCCTGGTATTTTTTGGCAATGGCGTTTAAGTTGTCGCCTTTTTTAACGCGGTGGGAAACGCCGTTTAAGGGCAGAACTTTCAAAGTTTGGCCGGGCCTAATGGTAGTGTAAGCAGTCAGATTGTTTTCCCACAAAAGCGTGTTAACGTTAACGCCGAACTTGGCGGCAATGGTGGAAATAACGTCGCCGGGTTGGACCACATAATCAATAATTTTATCGCGGACTTTAACCACCACTTCGGGGTCGGTAATATCCGGGGCGATTAGGGCCGATTCATCCTGGGTGGTAGAAATTAAAGTGTTGATGCTGTTATCCTTTTTTTCGGAAACGGCCTCGTCGGCGGTTATGGAATCGCCGGCCAGGTAGTAGCTGACGCTGTTGACGTTTAACAACGGACCTTCTTCAATTTCTTCCAGATCAAAATCGTTTTCCGCCGAATCCTGGCCCAAGGATTGTAGGTTTTTAAACAGAAAACTGTCGTGGCCGTAGTTGTCGGGTTTTAAACCGCGCGCTTGCAAGCTGGAACCAATCAGGGTCAGGCCGATAATTACCATCACGGCCAAAGGCAGGTAACTGGCAAAAAAGTTTGCCGGCCGGCTATCGGGGTGGTCGTTTTTTCCCAAGACCAGCTTTTTAATTTTTCGATAAGCGCCATAGAGCAACAATGAAGGGAAACGGAAGAAAAAACGGTATAAAAAAACGCCGGCAAATTTAAGCCCGCGACTAAACAACAATAGGGATGAACCTAACCCCTTGAAGAGCTGAAAAACCCTTACTAATACCGAGATTAAGAGTTTTTTCGATTTGTCAGAAATAACCGGAAAACCTTTGTTTTGGCTATTTAACATTGCTACTAAAATATCATAAAAATGATCTTTAGTCAAAGGAAAAACCTCTGGAAAACCTTGCCAAACGCCCGCTTTTAGGCTAAAATAACCCTAGATGACGACCTTTTTTGACCATAAAAAAATAGAAAAAAAGTGGCAGGAGGCCTGGATGGCCTCTGATTTGTATTCGGCCAAAGATAATGAGGGAAACCTGCCTGCCGGCAAGGCAGGAAAGAAATATATCCTGGATATGTTCCCGTATCCTTCGGGCGCTGGCCTACACGTTGGCCATCCGGAGTCATACACGGCTACCGATATCATGGCTCGTTACTATCGTTTTAAGGGTTTTAATGTTTTGCATCCCATGGGTTGGGATTCTTTTGGTTTGCCGGCGGAAAATTACGCCATTAAAACCGGCGCCCATCCTCAAGCCACCACCGAACAATCAATAGAAAATTTCCGCAGGCAAATTAAGATGCTGGGTTTTTCTTACGATTGGTCGCGTGAAGTAAATACTTCTTCGCCGGAATATTATAAATGGACGCAATGGCTGTTTTTGCAATTATATAAAAAGGGCTTGGCCTACAAAAAGAAAGCGCCGGTTAATTGGTGCCAATCCTGCCAAACCGTGTTGGCTAATGAGCAGGTGGTGGACGGCAAATGCGAACGCTGTTCCAATCCGGTGGTGCAAAAAGATTTGGAACAGTGGTTTTTTAAAGTCACGCAATACGCCGATGAATTGTTATCAGGCATGGATAACTTGGATTGGTCCGAAGCACTTAAAACCGCGCAAAGAAATTGGATCGGTAAAAGTGAAGGCGCGGAAATTATTTTTCAGCTCAACAATATTGAGGGTCAGCCCGATGGCAAACACCAGGTAAAGGTTTTTACCACCCGGCCCGATACCATTTTTGGCGCTACTTATTTAGCTGTTTCGCCTGAATTGGCTCAAGCATGGCTCAACATCGGCTGGCAGGCCGAGAGCAAGGTTGTTGATTATATTAAAGAGAGTTTGGCAAGCCGAAGTAAAAATAAATATCAGGATAATACCGAAAAAACCGGTGTTGATTCCGGTATTAAAGCCATTAACCCGGCCACCAAGCAGGAAATTCCGGTTTGGATTGCCGATTATGTTTTAGGCGGTTACGGCACCGGCGCCATTATGGCCGTGCCGGCTCATGACGAACGGGATTTTGATTTTGCCACCAAGTTCAATTTGTCTATTAAAGAAGTTGTTTCCGCCAAAGGCGGACCCGCCTCTGGCGGGAAAAGCGAAGCCGGCTCGCCTCGATTCGGAGTCGAAGCGGGCACTATGCCGTTTAGCGGTGAGGGTGTAATGGTTAATTCAAGAGAGTTTGACGGACTTGATTCAGTTAAAGCCAAAAATAAGATTATTAAATACGTTAAGGGCGAAGAAAAAGTTCAATATAAAATTCGGGATTGGCTGATTAGCCGGCAACGCTATTGGGGCGCGCCGATTCCCATTATTTATTGTGATAAGTGCGGCGAAGTGCCGGTGCCGGAAAAAGATTTACCTGTATTACTGCCTGATGATGTTGATTTTAAACCGACCGGCGAATCACCTTTGGCACGGTCAGAATCTTTTCATAATGTTAAATGCCCAAAATGTGCGGAGCCGGCCCGGCGCGAGTCCGATACCATGGACACCTTTGTCTGCTCTTCGTGGTATTTTTTAAGATATTGCGATCCCCAAAACACCGCTGAAATTTTTGATAAAAAAAAGGTCAAATTTTGGCTGCCGGTCGATCTTTACATCGGCGGTATGGAACACGCGGTCGGCCATTTGATTTATTCGCGTTTTATTGTTAAAGCTCTGCGGGATTTGGGTTTTTTGGACATTGACGAACCGTTCTTAAAAATCCGCAATCAGGGCATTATTTTGGCCGAAGACGGACGTAAAATGAGCAAACGTTGGAATAACGTGATTAATCCTGATGATGTGGTGGAAGAATACGGTGCTGACAGTATGCGTTTGTACGAAATGTTTATGGGTCCGTTGGAGGATACCAAGCCCTGGAGCCAAAAAGGCATTATTGGGGTAAGAAGATTTTTGGAAAAGGTTTATAAGTCCGTCACGAAATCCGTAGAGACGCATAATTATGCGTCTCAGGGAAACAACCTGACCGAAAAGTTACTACATAAGACGATAAAAAAAGTGACCGAAGATATTGAGGCCGTCCATTTTAACACGGCTATTTCCGCCATGATGATTTTTATTAATGAAGCGAGTGGCAAATCTATTAGTCAAAAGGATTGGGAAAAGTTTTTAATTATTCTGTCGCCATTCGCGCCGCATCTGGCTGAAGAATTATGGTCAACCTTAGGTCATCAGGAATCAATCTTCCTGCCTTGCCGGCAGGCAGGTAAGCAAAGCTGGCCGGACTATGATAAAAAATTAGTCATTGACGAGGAAGTGACTATTGCCATTCAAATCAATGGTAAGTTAAGAGAAACCATTAAGGTTGAGAGAGGGATTAATGAAAAAGATTTAAGAATAATGGTTGAAGAATTGCCGAACGTCAAAAAATATTTGGACGGCCAGTTAGTCAAAAAATTTATTTACATTAAAGATAAGTTGGTTAATATTGTAATGTAGAGGCGGGTTTAAAACCCGCCTGCCCGATATTAATTATGCAGGTCATAAAATTAACCAAGAATAATTCAGCCGACATAATTAAAATGGCGGTTAAGGTGTTGCGGGCAGGCGGCGCAATTGTTTATCCCACCGAAACCGCTTACGGCCTGGGCGCGGATTTTTTAAATCCCAAGTCCGTTAAAAAAGTTTATCAAATCAAAGGCCGTGATTTTAAAAAGCAACTGTCAGTCATGGTCAGCTCACTGGCCATGGCCAAGCGTTTGGTTAAATTTGATAAATTGTCTTTAAAATTAGCCAAAAAACACTGGCCCGGCGCTTTAACTCTGGTTTTGCAAAGAAAAGATACGGCTAAAACTTTAGCGCTAAGGATTTCGGCTAATCAATTAGCCACCGCGATTGTCAAAAAAATTAAAAATCCTTTAACCGCTACCTCAGCTAATCTTTCAGGGCAAGGTGAATTTTATTCAGCGGCTGAGATAGTCAGTCAATTTAAGAACAAAAAACATCAGCCAGATTTGATTATTGACGCCGGTAAATTGTTAAAACAAAAACCGTCCACGATTGTAAAAGTGATTGATGATCAAATTAATATTTTAAGGCAAGGCAGTGTAAAAGTTTAAATATGAATCTCTTAGAACAAACCCAGTATTTAATTAAAAAGTCTGGACTTAAACCTAACCGCTTAAAAGGCCAGAATTTTTGCATTGATGAAAAAGTTTTGGCCAACATGATTAAGGCCGCCGAAGTAACGGCCAAAGAGACGGTGGTGGAAGTGGGCGCGGGCTTTGGTTTTTTAACTGAAGCGTTGGTTAAAAAAGCCGGCCAAGTTATAGCCGTAGAGTTAGAGCCGGTATTGGCCAGAATTTTAAAAAACATTCAGGCGGTCAATGCCAATTTGGAAGTTATGGAAGGTGATATTTTAACCATTCAGGATCACGGCTTATTAAAAGTTGATAAGTATAAGATTGTCGCCAATTTGCCTTACTCCATCACTTCCGTTTTTTTAAAAAAGTTTCTAACGGCCAAAAATCAACCCTCATCAATGACTCTGCTGTTACAGCGTGAAGTGGCGGAACGGATTTGCGCCCGCGCCGGACAACTAAGCTTGTTGGCCATTTCGGTCCAGTTGTATGCCCGGCCAACCATTGTCAGTTTTATCCAGCCCGCTTCGTTTTGGCCCAAGCCAACGGTGCAGTCGGCCATTATCAAAATTGATCAGCTCCACGCTTTTCCGTATTCAGACGTTAAGGAAGAACACTTTTGGCGGATTGTTAAAAGCGGTTATTGCGCCAAGCGTAAAACCCTGCATAATAATTTAGCCAACAGTTTACATCATCCCAAAGACCAGGTTAGTGAAATTTTGGCTAAGATTGGATTAAAAAATACGGTCAGAGCTCAGGAATTAACCATTGAGCATTGGCATAATTTAACTTTAATCCTAGATAAATAAAAAGGCCTTGCCCTTATTGTCATTGCGAGGAGCCCGCCGAGTCGGCGGGCGACGAAGCAATCCCGATGTTTATACCAAATACAACGGGATTGCCGCGCCCCTGCGGGGCTCGCAATGACGGTTGAGGGGCAAGGCCTTTTTGCACACCTTAAACGATTGACGGTAAGAGTATATTCCTGATATAATTTATTAAACAATTCTGTTGAAAAACTAAGGATTTTTTGAAATTTTCGCCAGCAACATGGAAGAATTTTCCAAAGATTATAACGCGGTCAAAAGTTCGGCTATTCATGATGATCAGCTGGAGAATTTTGACGATTTTGAGAATCAACCGGTCATGGAGCCAAGGCCGGTTAAAGAGATTAAACCCGGTTTAATTGCCGGCACGCTGGTAATTTTAACTCTGACCGGCTTGTTTTTTACCATTACCAACTGGTTTGATGCTTTAAAAATACCTTTTGCCCGTAACGCCTCGCTAGCCAACGCCAATATCAACTCGTCCTTGGATTTAACCAACAACGATGTGGCCAATGTAATGGCGCTTAAGGAAAAAGACACCGATCAAGATGGTTTATCCGATTATGACGAGCTTTATCTGTATAAAACCTCGCCTTACATTCCGGATAGCGATTCCGATGGCTACGCGGACGGCGAAGAAATAAAGAACGGCCAAGATCCTAATTGCCCGGCCGGAATTTCCTGCGCCAGTATAACTTTGCCGGCCAATACCCAGTTAAGCCCGGAAGATTTGCCTGATGAACTTGGTGCCTTAACGCCCGAGCAGATCCGCGGATTATTAAGGCAATCAGGGGTAAGCGAGCAAGAATTACAGGCCGTTAGCGATGAAGAGCTGGTCAGTTCATTTACCCAAATTTTATTGGAACAGCAGGGCGCGTCAACCGGTCAAAATCAAAATGACACCGGCCTGGAAGGCCTTAAGCCGGCCGATTATGAAGCAATCACCCCGGCGCAAATCAGAATGATGCTACAGGAACAGGGTATCAGCGAGCAGGATTTGAATAATTTAACCGACGATGATTTAAGACAGTTGTGGGCCCAGGTTATAGAGGATTCAGCCGCCAATCAATAAACAAAAAATGATTTTTAGCCGTAAAAAAATTTATCTTCTGTCATTAACCGTAGTTTGTTTATTGATCGGTTTATTTTTGTTTAAATCGGATATTTTAGCCGCGACATTTGGCAATCTTGGCGGTTCGGTTCGTGGTTCCGATCAAGGTTTAGGTCTTGTGCCGCCTGTGCCTTACTATGTTCCGCCCTCTCCTTCGCCTCTTCCGGGTTTTGATTTGAACGACGCCTTGCGAGATTATCAACAGATGAAGATAGATACTAAGATCGGTAGTCAGGGTCTTTTTCTGACGCGTGAGCAAAACGCCTTGCTAAGAACCAGCTGGTGGCAAACCCTTAAGGAATGGGCTAAAAAACTCAATGATGAATTGGTCATTAGGGGAGGCAAGATTTTTTATAAAAACGCCTTAAGGGTTTTATTTTCCCGTCTGGCTTACAATACGGCCACTTATTTGGCTAGTGGCGATGTGGGCAAAAAACCCTTGTTTGAAACCAAACAGCTCGGTGATTTTGTGGTTGACGTGGCGGAAACTGCTTTTATAGACACCTTAACCTTGCTCGGGGACACCAATGGTTTTTTTAATTTTAACGTCTGCCAGCCGGGCGATATTAATCTGCGTTTGGCCATTCATTATTCCTTGTTTGGCAATTTTAACGGCCGGGGCCCGCGCGGTGCCCCTCGGTGTACCTTTAGGGAATTATCGGAAAATTGGGATCAGTGGTTAAGCGCCAATTTCGGCTCCGGCTCCGCCATTGGTTCCACGGAAAATTTTTTACAGGCATTTAAAGGTGCCTTCTCGCCCATCCAGACCGATGTTGGTATTTACATAAAATTAGACAGCTCTATTAGGAGTCGAATTGTTGACGCCGAAACCAAGGCGCTGTTTGACCGCGCCAATAGGGATATTAAAGCCGTGACTGAACCCATTACCGGTTTTATCCGCACGCCCGTGCCCATTACCGATGCCGGCGCCAGGGCGCTAGCTACCGACGGGCCGATTCCGGAAACGGTTACCACCGGCGACATTGTGGCCGATTCCATTGGTATTTTTACCAATACTTTGGCGGCTAAATTAATTGAACAGGCCTTTAAAAAAGGCCTGACCGGCGGCAGTCGGGCGCAAAGCACCATTGCCTTTAACTGGGTTAATCAAGAAATTCAACGAGCGCAGGCCAATCAGGTTTTTGCCAATCTGGCTGAGTTTCATCCCACTTCGGGTTTTGAAACTGTTTTGGAATCCTTAAGCCAGTGCCAAAATCCGCAGAACCCCCGGCCGACCGAATGCGTGTTTAACCCCAATCTGGGCGAAGCAATCGAGCAGGGATTAACGGTTAAAGAAGCGCTGGCTAATCGCCATCTGCGCGCCGATGGTTTGGTGGGCCATAAAGCCAACGGTCAGCTGACTTACATGAACGATTATCCTTACCGCTCTTTGGTCATCATGAGAATCCACCGCATTTTGCCGGTGGGCTGGGAGCAGGCCGCTTTGTATAACATTCAAACCGAACGGGAAGTTACTTTACAGCAAATTGTTGATTGCTATGAAGACAAAAATCATCCCACTGATCCCAAATACCCCGAGTTCTGCTCGGATATGAACGGCGATGGAACAGTGGCCGATGATGAGTACAATCCTTACTATCATTTAATTGATCCAAATTGGGTTTTAACAGCACCCGAATCTTATTGCGCCAGAAAAGGTTTTGGCAACGAACTTACCAGCGCTTTTACCGAATGTTCCCAAGATAACGTGCCTAACACCACAGATCCGGCTAATAATAATGAGTTGGTGGAAGGCCCGGCCTGCGAAAGCAGTTTAAACAACCCTGATATTCCCGTGCTGTCCGTAACCCGCTCGGACGATTATTGCGCCGACCGGCAAAGTTGTTTGTTTGTTAACGATCAGGGCGAATGCGCCGGCGAATATGGCTATTGTCTTAAAGAACAGGAGTTAACCCGGTTTCCTCAAGCCACTAGTTGTCAGCCCCAATACAATACTTGTGAAACTTTGACTAGAAAGCAAGATAATCAGTCATTTTCCTATTTAAAAAATACGCTTAAGCCCTGCAACGCCAGCGACGCCGGCTGTTTGTGGTATTCAACCTCGCAAAGCAAAGTCAATTTGGGCGATCAGGTGGGTTGGCAATGGTCGGAAGCGGATGAGTCCAAAATCTATCTAAACGGCTCGGCCAAATCCTGCGATGCCTCAAGCGGCGGTTGTACCAAGCTGACCAGAATGATCCCCGGCGTTAACGGAGTTGTTAACGGAGATTTTAGTTCGGCTTTGACGGATACCTGGCAGGGAAACTGCATCAGTCAGGAATCAAATGAGGGCGTTAATGGTTCCGGTCTTAAATTGGAAGTTGAAGGCGCAGCTTGTGCCGCAACTACCGCCGGTTTTATTCCGGTTGACCCGGCTTATGATTATATTTTAACCGGCGCTTATAAATCCGGTGCCAACCATTCCGCCGGCGTCAGCGTGAATTATTATCCGGACGCTTCCAATAACAACGGCAGGCAGGAGTTAAATCAGGCCTTGCCATCGCCCAACAGTTCCTGGCAGAGATTTTCTTTTGAACTAAATGATCTTAATCCGGCCGCTCGTTACGTTAAAGTAATTTTAGAAGCCAGCGGCGCTGAAGCGGATTTCTATTTTGACGACATCCAATTGGTCATTAACCGTTCGCCGATCGTTAAAGATAATTTGGAAAACTTTAGCGTTAACCCCGAGCGGTACCAGACCGATTACAGCCATAATGATTCTTACGCCAGAACCTATTTAAAGCAGGCGCCGGATTATTTGGATTGTAACTTATATAATGAAGTTGACCGCGCCGCCAGGTACGCGGGTGAAGAGGGTCAGCAAAATTGCGTTAGCGACGGCAAATACTGGCGGTCCGACATTAGGCAATGCGTGCGCGGCGGCGATGCCAGTTGCGCCGGTTACGCGGCCGTTTGCCAAGCCCACGAAGTGGGCTGTCAGGGTTACAAACCGTTAAACGGCGACCCCGAAGTTTCAGCCGTGGCCGGCCAGGGTGATGTGTGCCCGGCCGAATGCGTGGGCTATGATTCGTACTTGGAACTGCCGACTTATTTTGATAAAACGGAAAACCCCGACGCAACCGCTCAAACTCAAAACTTTATCCCTGAAACGGCGCAAACTTGCCGCGCCATTGACGCGGGCTGTGAACAATTTACCAATCTGGACGAAGTGGCCAAGGGCGGGGAAGGCATTGAATACTTTACCAAGCTCAAGCAGTGCGTTTCGCCCAACAACGCCAACATCAAAACTTACTATACCTGGGAGGGCTCCGATACCACCGGTTATCAGTTAAAGAAGTGGGAATTTTTGGCCAGCAAGATTATTTTAGAGGATCATAACGGCGCGGGTCCATGCACCAATATTGCCATTGGCAGTGAAGAATGCGCGGATACTGAAAATAATATGGCACTCTGCAGTCAGGAAGATATTGACGCGGGCAATGCCGATTGCCGCCACTTTTTTAATAGCGATAACGAACCCTTCTTTGTCCTGCAGGACCGGGCCATTAACGCTTCCAATTCCTGCCGGCCGTACCGCCGCACATTGACCGGAGAAATTTACAATGCCGATCCGGCTGAAGGCAAATCCTGTTCAGTTGCCGTCAATGGTTGCCGGGAATACAAGGGCAACCGCGGCAACAATATCCGCAACATTTTGACCGATAAATTTGAAAGAAACGCGGTCGGCGAATGGCAGAATACATCTGGCAGCACCGCCGGTTTAACTATTTCCAATGAAGCCATTTATCAGGGCGGACATTCATTATTAGTGGCCGTTAATAACACTACCGTCAACTACCCCTTAACCGGTAAATTAACTACCGGCAAAGATTATTTGCTAAGCTTTTGGGCCAAAAAAGGCAACGGGAATAAAATTACGCCACGGGCCGGTGACCCCCAGGTCCAAATAGATTTATTGAATTTTACCTTAAACGGCGCCAATCTATCTGGCGATTGGGTTTTGCAAACCATTGGCCCAATTCAATTTGTTTCTACCGGCCAGAATACGGCCAAATTAGCGCTGACCGTACAAAACCTCGGCAACGATGAAGTGTTTTATTTGGATAATGTTATTCTTAAAGAATACACCAATAGTTTTTATGCCATTAAAAATTCCTGGACCACGCCTGCCTCGTGTGATGCTCCTACTCCCGGCGCGTTCCTGGGCTGTGGGGCCTATGTTGACCGCCAACAGCAAACCCAGTTCTTAAAAGGTTTTTCCAATCTGTGCTCCAACGCGGCCATTGGCTGTGAAGCGTTTTTAGACACCCGTAATTCCACCGCTTTCCAGGCCGCCCATACTTATAATGATCAAACCACGGTGCCCAATGACCGCGTGGTTTATTTGGTCAATGATCCTAAAAAACAATGCGTAGCCGAAAAACAAGGTTGCCAGTTGCTCGGTCAGCCCATTTTGGACAGGCAATCAGGTGAGCCGGGCGCGGAACCGGTCATCGGCTGGAACAATACTTATAAAATCAATAACCCCGATTTATACGCTAGCGGTCAGGGCAGTATATTATGCAATCCAGAAGTGTTATTCTGTTCCGCTTTTAAAGGTGAAACCAGTGGCAGCGTGGCCTATTTTGATCCGCAACTTTCAGCCGGCAGCGGTGCAAACACCGTTAAGGGTTGTTACTATTCAAACGGCAATTGGTATAAAAACGGCGGCACCGAGGCCTGTCCGGGCGCGTACACGGCGGGCAACGTTAGTTACATCCCTTCGTTTAATCAGGTGGGTTACAAGGACTGGGTCGGCTTTTGTCCGCAAAACCAGTCCACTTGCACTCAATACCGCAACCCCAATCAGCCGGATCAAGGCATTTCGGGCAACCAAGTTGAGCAGTGCGATGCCAAGCTTTCGCCGGCTTGGCAGGGTGTGTGCGTGGTCGGGCAAAATGGAGCCGAAGATAACGAAGGTTATTGCAATTTGGAAATAAGCGGCGTTAGGCATGATGTTTGTCGGTTGTCCGGATCAAGCTGTTTTTATTCATCTTATGACTGGACTTGTCCAGGAACTAAGGCGGCTTACTATACGGCAGATGATGATGTTCCCGACGGGTTAATCGGCCAGCTAAAGCCCGACACCGGCAATTGCGAAATTGATTTGTCAGACGGCAAAAAGGAAAAAGTTTGCTTTATACCTCAAAACAGCGACACGTCCGATTGTAAATATAGCTTGCTCTGCCAATCTTCCAGCTACCTAAAAAATAGCATTGATAAGGAAGCGACCTGCAATGAAGTGGATCGCAATGCCGGTTGCTTGTTATTCAACGATACGTCTATTGGCAACTATACTTTAAGCAATAACGATTCCAAGGACGGTTTTCCGGCCAGTCAGGGAAATTTCAGCGCGGCTTTTGGCCAATCTGGCTATCAGGACGCCAATACTATCATCAAAGTCAAAAAAGACCGGCAGTGCGGAGAATGGCTGGAATGTAAAACCGGTTTTGAACAGCCCAAGGCCAATGCTTCCGGCGGCAACGAATTTGTTTGTTTGGATTTGTACCGTTGTTCCCAAAAGGGCGAGGGCGATAACGTTTGTTCTAAAATAGTTTCCACCAGCCAAGACGCGGATCAGGTTTACAATCTTTCCGCTGACGGCTCAATTACGGAAATCGATCAAATTAAAAATCTTTCGGGCTACAGCCATCCGGGCTTAAAGTGGAATAACGATATCCAGACCATCGGCTTTAAATCGCCGGAACAGGCCCTGCAAAAAGGCCAAAGCATGTCGGTAATTAATGGCGGTTTTGAAACATACTTGGGTTCCGATTTAAGTCAGCCCGAGGGTTGGCTGGCGGCCACGAAAGGTTCTAACAGCATCAACTCCAGTTATACCGGCGATAATCCTCCCTGCCAGGCAGTTTTGGATCAAACACCGGCTAACGTTAGGTCGGGTCATTACAGTCTGCGTTTAAATTTAAACGGCGACCGGCAGGATGATGATAGCGGGTCCATTTATTGCGACTTCCGTTCCGATGCCGGCTTAAACAGCGGGTATTACCAGGTTAATCAAAACAGTAATTACAACTTGTCGTTCTGGGCCAAAAGTGAAAACGGCGGTCAGGGTATTAACGCCGCGTTAGTGTTTTTTGACGTCAACAACAATCATTTGACTGTGTTGCCGGGCACGCCCAATGTTGACTGGCGTTTGGGTGCCAGGCCGCCGACTCAATGGAAAAAATATTTAATCAGCTACGGGCCCGATACCGATCATCTTATTCCCGGGGGAGCGGTTAAAATGAGAATCTTTTTCTATAATTACACTTCCCCTGCCCAGCCAAATGTTTTTAAGGGCTCCGTTTGGTTTGACGATTTTGCCATTGAACCTACGCTGAATTTAAACGCCAACCTTTCCGTGGCTAAAGATTGCCGTTTGTACCCCACCGAAGACGCGCCGGCCTGCGCCTATCAGGGCTTGTCCAGCCGATATGAGGGTTGGCAGGGTTATTGTTTGGAACCGGATCCGGCTTACCAAGTTGATCCCTTAAATCCCAATAATTTCCAAAACTGTTTACAGTGGTATCCGGTGGATTCCCTGTTGGGCGATCGCCTAAGTGTATTTAGCACCCAAAATATCGGCTACACCGACCGCAGTCCGTTATATTACTGCGC
>JAUYIT010000021.1 GCA_030688315.1 Candidatus Komeilibacteria bacterium
CTAGAGCATTAGGTCAAAGCGGACAAAAGGATTTTATGACTTTTGCCTATGGCGATTTAAAAACTGGCGCTTTTAAATGGCGCGAAGTTGTCGGGGAAAATGGAAAATTAAGGTTTAAATAATCCATTATTTGACATTTTAATTGATTTGGTTTATTATAATAATGTGCTTGTGAGCGAAAGCTCCGTTCAGCTAAGGAGTACCAAAGCTGAAGGCAAGCACAAAAAATACCGTTTGAACGGTATTTTTTAGTTTTCATCATCAATCCCTGGAGTATAAAGTCGTTGTCCGAATTTGATTTTAGAGTAGGGCATGACGCTCCAAAAAGTAATAATTCCATCCCCGACTTTTCTTAAAACCACTCTGATTTTAATTTTAGATTTACCGACAATAGCGACAAAGCCCCAATATTCAACCAATTTAGTTTTCCAAAAACCGTCCCTAGCTTTGTCTCCCATGCTTAGGAATCCTTTTCTGTATTCCTGCAACGTGCCTGAATTTTTGATCACTATAATTGCTAATGGCAATAGACTAAATTTCAGTAGTTGCTCTTTCTTATTTCTTTCTTTTCTGGCTGAAAAACGCAAGTGATGAAAGCCGTTTGAGTTAAAGATGATTTGGTTTTGCAAATAAGGATTATAGATCTGATTGATTTTATCGTATAATGCTTTAGTTTTTTCTTTTTGGTAACTAAAATAACCTTTTTTCATAATCGCTTTTCTTTTCATTAATTAATTTAACTTACTCGTTCCACGTATTCTTCCGTTTCGGTGTTAACTCTGATCAGTTCGCCCTGATTAATAAACAAGGGGACTCTAATTTCTTTGCCGGTTTCCAACGTGGCGGTTTTCATGGCTGATCCGGCGGTATCGCCCTTAACGCCGGGCGGAGTTTCGGTAATCAGCAATTCCACTTTGGTAGGCAGTTTAACGCTGACCGGCCGGCCTTCAAAAATCAACACATCCACGGTTACGCCTTCCTTTAAAAAGTCGGCGGGGTCGCCAATGGTTTCTTTGGCCAGCATGAACTGTTCGTATGAATCATTGTCCATGAAGTTGTAGGAGTCGCCTTCTTTATACAAAAAGTTGGCTTTGGCTCTTTCCAAATCGGCTTCTTGGGCCTTATCGGAACCGGAATAGGTAATTTCCAAATTATTGCCGGTAATCAGGTTTTTTAATTTGGTTTTTAAGTTGGCGCCGCCGCGGCCCTGTTTGGCGTGCTGGGCGTAAATGACAATGTAGGGCTGGCCGTTATGGGTAATGGCGGTGCCGATTTTAATGTCGCTGATGGATAACATATTATTTGGTAGTAAACGGTAACAAGGCCATAAAACGGGCCCTTTTAATGGCTTCGGCTAAGCTTCTTTGGTGCTTACTGCAAACGCCGGACCTTCTTCTGGGCACGATTTTGCCGTAAGAAGAAGTAAAGCGTTGTAACTGCTGCCAGTTTTTGTAGTCCAAGTCATTAATGCCGTTAACGCAAAAATGGCAGTATTTTTCTTTGTTGATGAGGTTTTTAACGATTGACATAGTAATTTGTTAGTGTCATTGCGAGGAGTCGAGCTGAGCTCGACGACGAAGCAATCTCATTGAGGTTGCTTCGCTCCCTTTGGTCGCTCGCAATTTTATATAATTAAAAAGGAATATCTTCCACGTTGATTTCGTCGTCGGCTGAAACACGGCCTTGAGCAGGAGCGGATGACTGGCTAAAGTCATCGGCCGGAGTCGGCTGTTCATTTTGATTGGCGGCCGGACTTTGATAACTTCTGTTTTGGCCTTGACCGGCGTTGGCACCGGCGCGATCCAGCATAATCATGTTATCGCAGATGATTTCAGTCCGGTAGCGTTTAGTATTAGTGGCTTGGTCATCCCAGGAACGGGTTTGGATGCGGCCTTCAATGTAAATTCTGCTACCCTTTTTAACGTATTGGGCAATGGTTTCAGCCAGCTTGCGCCAGGCCACCACGTTGTGGAATTCCGCTTTTTCCTGCTTTTGGCCGCTTTGGTCTTTCCAGACCAAGTTGGTGGCTACGGCAAAGTTACACACGGTTTGGCCCGCGGGCGTGGTCCGGGTTTCCGGATCCCTAGTAACATTGCCGATGATCATGGCTTTATTTAAGTCCATATTGGTTGATGGTTAAGATTAAGGATTGAAAATTAGATAACTTTTTCGTCCAACAGCTCATCCAGCTTCTTATCCAAATCTTCCAAACTGATTTTGGGTTTGGCGGCTTTAACGGCCTGCCGTTTTTCCTTTTCTTCGGTTTCCTGCTTAATGTGTTCCTGTTTTAATTTGCCGGTTCTGATTTTTTCTTCGCGGGCCATATCTTTAGCTGATTTGATTTTCTTTTTGATAATCAAATGCCTTAACACGTTTTTATGGAGTTTTAAGGCCAAATCCAGGGCTTGCAGCTTTTCGGTTCCCAAATTGAATTCAAAGGAAAAATAAAAGCCATGCCTTAAATTTTTAATGGCATAGGCCAGTTTTTTGCGGCCCAAATCCTGCGTTTGCAGATTGGTGGCGCCGGTTTTTTCCAACAACGCCTTGATTTCCCCGACAATTTCCGGATGCTCGTTTTCAGCAGCCGTGGCCGGAATAATCAAAGTCAAATCGTAATGAAGATTTTCTGTTTGCATTTTTTTCGCTTGATTACCTTGAATATCTTAAAGAATTCAAGGGTCCTCTCCGCATCGCGAGGGACATGGTTAATAAAGCAGCAGCTGGGGGTATTTTGGCAGAATGCCGATAAAAAGTCAAGCTTTGGCCAGATTTGACATTGTATTTCACTTATGATACACTAATGTCACAGTTATGAAAAGCAAAAAAAACCTCTTAGAACAGTTAAAGTCCCTGCCTCATTTCAATAAAAGCGGTGTACATCAGCTTGGAAAACAGTTGGGGCTTAAGGACTCCACGGTTAATACCTATATCAGCCGATTTTTGAAGTATAAAGAAATTTTACAGCTTAAAAAAGGATTGTACGTAGCCGCGGATTTTTTTGAAAAAAACAGAACGGATAGCTCATACTCCTTTTACCTTGCCAATATTATCCGCGTTCCTTCATACATTAGTTCTTGGGCCGCCCTGCAGTATTATAATCTGACTACCGAGGCTATTCATTCCATCACTTCGGTAACGCTAAAAGTTACCAGGGATTATCAGACCAAAGCCGGCAATTTTGTTTATCAGTCGATTAACAAAGATCTTTTTTCAAATTTTTCTTTGGCCAAGGGGAAATTTGATTTTTATATCGCCTCGCCCGCCAAAGCCCTGTTTGATTTGCTCTATTTTAGAACCCGCCAGTTTCGCGGAGTTACAATGGAAGAAATTAAAGGATTAATAGAGGAATTACGCGTGGATTTTGACGAAATGGATAAAGCGGAACGGGAAAAATTTTATTCAATGATTAAAAAATTGATATGAGCGAGCAAATATCGGCAATTTTAAAAAGGAAGCTTGAAGATCTTTCCGCTTACGGAGGAATTGACCCCGAAAGCAAACGCAATGCCCTTAAAGAGGAATTGCAGTTTTATATTCTTAATTTTATTTATCATCATCCTGAATACAGCGCTTGGATTATGTATGGAGGTTCCGCGCTTCGCGTGATTCATGGCCTTAATCGCATGTCCGTTGATTTGGATTTTGAAGTAACACAAGCAGTAACGGAGAAATTTTTGGAGGAATTAAAAAAAGAAGTTGAAGATTACTTTACTAACACTTACAATGCCAACGCGGATTTTCTTACCGTAAAAGTAACTAACAACAGGGGATTGCTTTTAAAATTTCACGTCGGCCAGGAATTAAATCTTGGTCATCCGTCAAATCAGGTGCATGTAAAAATTGATCTTAATCATTTTACCGCTCCAAAAACCGTGATTGAACGCCGGCCGATAAACCACGATCAGCTTTCATTTGTCATTTTAACGTACAATATGGGCGCGCTGATGGCCAGCAAGCTGGCCGCCATTTTTTTGCGCGGCGTCCGCGGCGTGGGTAGTGCGGTTTACGAAGAAAAAGGCCGCGACATTTATGACTTGTTGTGGTATATGGGCAAAAAAATCGCGCCGGATTTTGACTATCTAACAGCCAAAGGCATTGAAGTAAAAGACCCGCGCGCTCTTTTTGATAAACTTACTTTGCAGATGAATAAAGTAAGTGATGAAAACCTAAAAAATGATTTAGCCCCTTTATTCGTGGACCCAACATTTATCACAAACTGGTTAAAAAATTGGCGAGAAAGCTATTTACGTCTTTTAGATGAATATAAAATTCTTACTATCAGGGAGCTTGAATATATTGATATTTTTCAGGATTTTCACTCAGACATCTTTTCCTTTATTTATCGGTACAAAACAGAAGACGGCGGTTCGGTTAAGGCGATCTATGTCATTAGTGATTATTGGATTGA
>JAUYIT010000023.1 GCA_030688315.1 Candidatus Komeilibacteria bacterium
TAACGCACGAGCAAGCAATATAATATGAAAAAATTAATTGTTTTAGCGCTAGTTGCCGTGCTGTCTTTGCCCGCCTTGGCTTTGGCTGCCAACGATGTTACTTTTCCTCAAATATCTTACATAGCATTGGATGACGGTTCAACTTATACGGTTGATACCAGTAACACTTATGACTCGTTTACGGTTAACGCCACAACTATTGAGTTTACTCTTTCCGCCAGTTCGGTGGTTACTTTGACTTCGTTGGGTAGAAAGGATTTTACCTATAGCGGTACCAATGGCACTTACATGACTATTTCCGAGACCTGCGCAAATGATCGCTCTTCTTTGCTGATTACCGTAAGCCCCTCTGCCGTAGATACATTTACCGTTACGGTTACCCCGAGCGGCAGTTGTAGCGGAGGCGGCGGAGGCGGGGCTCCTGCTGCCCCCGGCGGCGGAGGTGGAGGAGGCGGAGCTAGTCCTGCTCCAGCGGCCAGCACCGCTGAAAGCGGCACGGCCAATGCTTTGGGTGTTTTGGATAATCTAGCCAGCGATGGCACCAATGTTACCGTGGCGCAAGCGGTTTTAGCCAGCATTGTTGCCGGCGACGGCGGTAGTGCGGCTTTAGCCGATAATTCCGTAGCTGTCAGTTTACCGGCAGCCGGCATCAGCGCCAACGCCACTTTAAGCGTGGCGCCGCAAGCCAATTTCCCACAGCCCTCGGCTGGTTACAGCGCGGTTGGTTCACAAGTGTATAACGTTACTTTATCGGGCGGCGCCACCATTGCTTCGGGCAAAAACGCCACTTTAACCTTTAAGTACACCGACGCCCAGATTAGCAATGCCAATGAAGCCACTTTAATGGTCAGTTATTGGGATGAAACGGCCGGCAATTGGGTTGAAGTTCCTTCCAGCGTTAACGCGGCCAATAATACTGTGACGGCTACGGTTAGCCATTTTACCAAGTTTATGTTGCAGGCCAAAAGCAATACCGTGCCCGTTGGCTCCTTAATTAAGGTAGCCAATAAAACGGCGGTTTATTACTTAGGCCATGATGGCAAACGTTATGTTTTTCCTGATGACAAGGTCTTTAACAGCTGGTACGCCAACTTTAACGACGTGGTTACAATAACGGCGGAGCAAATGGCGGCCTACAGTTTAGGCGGCAATGTGAGCGTCCGTTCCGGCGCCAAATTGGTCCAGTTTGTTAATTACGACGTTGACGGGAAAATGATGGTTGATGATCCTAAGGTCTACGCCGTTGAACCGGGCGGAGTGTTGCGCTGGATTAAAACCGGCGAGATTGCCCAAACATTATACGGTTCAACTTGGGAGCAAAGGATTGTGCCCATCCACAGCGTGATGTTTGGCAACTACACCGCGGGCGCCGCCATTGAGAGCGCGGTTTACCCCAGCGGTTCTGTAGTTAGAGAGACAGGCACCAACAACTTGTATTACATCAGCGGCGCCACTAAAAAATCAGTCAGTTCCGCCGCCAAGGTAGCTAATAAGTTTTGGGATGCCAATATCCCCACTGCTTCAAGCTTAAGCTCTTATACTATTGGTTCGGGCATTACCGATTACCAAAACAGCTTATCCTGGACTGCGGGTAAGTAAAAGAATTCTTGTTAAATTAAAAAAGCCCCGACTTTACGTCGGGGCTTTTGTTATTTATAACAGTTTAAAGTTTGATTAAGAAAATTTTTAAAATCAGTTTTTGGTTGAACTATGTATTTAGCGGGATTACCAAGGGCGTCATTGATTTTAGAGGCCAGATTTTCAACGTTGCCGGGTTGGGCTAGCAGATCGGCCGGCATTATTTTGGGTAAGACGCCGACTTTGGTAGCCACAATTGGAATACCTGCCGCTTGGGCCTTTAAAATGGCGTAAGGCAGGCCTTCCTTAACCGAAGGCAACACAAACAAATCAAAGGCCTTAATCAAACGATGCGCTTGATTGATATTGCCCGTTAAAATCACCTGGTTTTCCAATTTTAAATTTTTAATCGTCAATTCCAAATTTTTTCTTTCCTCACCTTCGCCGATAATGACTGTTTTTAAATTGGGCCGGTGTTTTTGAAGCAATCCGGTTGCCGCGATTAAAAAATTTATACCTTTGGTTTTGTAAAAATTGGCAATCGCGCCGATAACCAAATCGTTATTGTTTAATTTTAAAAAAGCGCGCGATTCGTTTTTAGGCAAAAAAACCAGTTGATCAAGATCAACCGCGTTATGAATCGTGACGATTTTGGATTTGAAATTGTTGGTCAGGGCTACCTGGCGGTCAGCTTCCGAAACGCAGATGATAACATTTTTCCAGCGAGCCGAGATTTTTTCAATCCAAAAATATAATTTTCTAATTAAATAGGGGAGCGGTTCATTGAACACCCAGCCGTGCGCCGTGTAAACAATTCTAACATTATGGGTTTTTTTATAAATTTGCGCGGCTAATGAGCCAATAAAACCGATTTTGGAACTGTTTAAATGGATAACATCGGGTTGTTCGCGTTTAAACAAAGAAATCAGCTCAAATAATGACTTAATATCAAATATAGGGTTAACAGACCTTTTAGCCCATTGCAATCGCCTGAAGTCAATTTTTTCTTTCTGAAGGGCCTTAAAAAGCTCACCGTTGCCCTCTCCGGCCGCCACCACAACATCATCTTGATTTTTATCAAGATTCGTGGCTAAATTATAGACATATTCCTGGGCACCGCCCCATTGGGATTGGGTAACCAGAAATAGTATTTTTCGCTTAGATTGGCTCATTTTTAAGATTGACTTTTGTCAGTTTTCTTATTATAATATCAGGGTATAATTTTTTTTGGTTTTTAGCAAGCTTCGATATGAAAGATATTAAAATCTGCGTGGTTGGATTGGGTTATGTGGGCCTGCCTTTGGCCTGTTTGTTTTCCAAAAAATATGAAGTTTTTGGTTATGACAACAATCCTGAAAAAATAGAGGAACTCAAAAAGGGTTATGACCGAACCCATGAAATAGGGGATAAACTGGCAGATTATAAAATAAATTACAGCGTTGATCCGTCTATCATCAAACAAGCTAATTTTATCATCGTGGCCGTGCCCACGCCCATTGACGCCGATAAAAATCCCGATTTAGCACCGGTCAGAGGCGCTTCTAAAACCGTGGGCCAAAATTTAAGCGCCGGTTCCATTGTGGTTTATGAAAGCACTGTTTGGCCGGGATGTACCGAAGAAGTGTGTGTGCCTATTATAGAAAAAGAATCCGGTTTAAAATACAATCAGGAATTTTTTCTCGGTTATTCGCCCGAACGGGTTAATCCGGGTGATTCGGAACATACCATTGATAAAATTGTTAAAGTGGTCAGCGGTTCCACGCCCGCCACGCTCAAAACTGTCAGCCAAGTTTACGGCGCCATTGTTAACACGGTTTATCCGGTCAGCAATATTAAAACCGCCGAAGCGGCCAAGGTGATTGAAAATATCCAGCGCGATTTAAACGTCGCTTTAATGAACGAGCTTTCCCTGATTTTTGCCAAAATGGATATTGATACGCGCGAGGTGATTGAAGCGGCCGGCACCAAGTGGAATTTTGTTAAATATTATCCGGGCTTGGTGGGCGGGCACTGCATTAGCGTGGATCCGTATTATTTAACCTATAAATCAGCGCAACTTGGTTATCAATCGCAAGTAATTTTGGCGGGGCGAAGTATTAATGATGCTATGCCCGGGCATGTTGCCGAAGTTGTCAGCCAGTCATTAACGGCAGCCGGTAAAAACTTAAGCCAGTCCAAAGTGTTGATTTTGGGGCTAACCTTTAAGGAAAATGTGCCGGATTTGCGGAATTCCAAAGCCAAGGAATTGGCGGAAGAATTTAAGAGCCGTCAGCTTGAGGTTTTTGGCCATGATCCTTTGGCGCGCGATGATTTTATCCAAAGTTATTTTGGTTTTAAAAATAGTGGTTTGGCCGATTTGCCTAAGGTTGACGCGGTTATTATGTTTAGTCCGCATCAGGAATTTAAACAGCTGACCTTGGAAAAACTTAAAAGCATGATGACCGAACACCCGGTCTTGTTTGATTTAAAAAGGTTTTATGATAAAGAAGAGGCGAATAAATTAGGAATAACGTATAAATGCTTATAAACGGTCATTGCGAACCCCGCGAAAGCGGGGTGAAGCAATCTTGACGAGATTGCTTCGTCGCCCGCCGAGTCGGCGGGCTCCTCGCAATGACAGTAAAACTATGTCTCATATTTTAGTTACCGGAGGGGCTGGATTTATCGGTTCCAATCTGGTTAAAGAATTACTTAAACAAGGTCACGTTGTTAGCGTGATTGATAATTTAATTACCGGCCGCAAAGAAAATTTGGCCGCTGTTTTATCCAACATCAAATTCATTGAGGGATCAATTTTGGAAGAAGAAAAAATCAACCAAGCCATTGAGGGCGTGGATTATGTTTTGCATGTGGCCGCTTTGCCTTCGGTTCCGCGTTCGCTTAACGATCCGCAGTTAAGTTTGGAAAATAACGTGGCCATCACCTTAAAAATTCTGCAAAAAAGCGTTGAGCATAAAATTAAAAAGCTGGTGTATTCCTCTTCTTCTTCAATTTACGGCGATCAGGATGTTTTGGCCAAAATTGAAACTTTGACTCCGGCGCCCATTTCGCCTTACGCCGTTTATAAAAGCGCGGGCGAACAGCTTTGCCGGATTTTTTCCCAGGCCTATCATTTGCCTACTGTTTCTTTAAGGTATTTTAACGTGTTTGGGCCCAATCAGGATCCGGATTCTCCATACAGCGCCGTGATTCCTTTATTTATTAAACAGATTTTAAACGGCCAAAGTCCAACTATCAACGGCGACGGCTTTATTTCGCGCGATTTTACTTTTGTTGATAACAACGTGGTGGCCAATATTTTAGCCATGAATTCGGATAAAGTCGGTCAGGGTGAAACAATCAATATTGCTTGCGGACAATCAATTTTCTTAAATCAATTGGTGGAAGAAATAAATCATTGTCTGGGAACTTCAATCAAGGCCATTTACGGTCCGGAGCGGGCAGGGGATATTAAGCATTCGCTGGCCGATATTAGTTTGGCCAAAAAGCTGATTGGTTACGAGCCGACTATTGATTTTAATGAGGGCCTTAAGCGGACGGTGGAATTTTATAAATTATGAAAATGATTATTGCCGCGGAAATTTATCCGCCCGAAAGCGGCGGTCCGGCTACGTTTATCAAAAGAATGGAACCGGTTTTGGCGGCCAATCAAATTGACTTCAATGTTATTACTTACGCCGATCAAGATTTGGTTGAAAACGGCGTCATCAAAATTGGTCGGAGCAAAAACTTACTTTTTAGATATTGGCGTTATTTTTCGGCTTTAAAAAAATTAGCTCAAACAGCGGATTTGATTTTTGCCCAAGGGCCGCTGGCTTCGGGTTTGCCCGCGATTTTGGTTAAAAAATTGACCGGCGTTAAAGTCATTATCAAGGTAGTAGGGGATGTGGCTTGGGAAAGGGCGCGCAACAACAACTGGACCGATCAGACCGTTGATGAATTTCAAGCCGGCAAACATTCATTTAAAATCAACTGGCAAAAAATTTTGAGGGCGTGGACCGTTAAAAACGCCGATTTGGTAATTACCCCAAGCGAATATCTTAAAAAAATCGTGTCGGGCTGGGGAATAAGCCCTGAAAAAATCAAAGTCATTTACAATTCCTTTGAAGCCAATCCTAGGTCAATCGAGCAGTTAGTGGCCAAGCAAAAATTGAATTTGGCGGGCGACATAATTTTATCGGTCGGTCGGTTGGCGCCGTGGAAGGGCTTTGGCACGCTGATTGATTTATTGCCGGCCTGGCTGATGATTAACAATAATTTTAAGTTGTTGATTGTGGGCACCGGTCCGGAAGAAGAAAATTTGAAGCGCCAAGTTAGAAATTTAAAACTGGAGGATAAGGTGATTTTTGCTGGCCAGGTTGCTCAAGCGGAAATGCCGATTTATTACGCGGCCGCGGATTATTTTGTTTTAAACTCCGGCTACGAAGGTTTGTCGCACACGGTTTTAGAGGCCTTAAGCCACGGTTTACCCGCGGCCGTTTCCAACATTGGCGGCAACCCGGAAGTTATTACCAATGGAGAAAACGGTTTGCTATTTGAGTACAACAATCAACAGCAGATTCTGGATTCAATTAAACAAATGTGGCAAGACCAGGCCTTGCGCCAAAAACTTCAACATAACGCCGTCAACAGTTTAGCCAAATTTTCTTTTGACAAGATGATTGAAGAATATTTAATTACTTTGCGATCCGAATGAACACTTTAATGATCAGTACCGATCTAAAGTTGTTTGAGCCAAACTCCGATGTGGCGGCTCGGATGTTGTTATACGCAAAACAACTCGAGCATTTATCCATTATAGTTTTTTCTACGTCGGGATTAAAAAAAACGTTTTTGTCGGATAAAGTTACGGTTATTCCGACCAATTCGGTCGCGCCGGCCAGTTATGTTTTTGACGCGGTCAAACTTGGGAAAAAGATTATTGCCCAGCAAAAGATTGAGGTTATTACTTGCCAGGATCCGTTTTTAACCGGCTTGGTGGGCTGGCAGTTAAAGAAAAATCTGTCAGTCGGTTTGAACATCCAATTGCACGGCGACTTTTTTTCTTCCAGTTATTATTGGCGCAAGGGCTTATCCGGTTTTATCCGTTGGTTGATGGCTAAAAAAGTTCTTAAGGCGGCCGATAGCGTTCGCGTTGTTAGCCAAAGAATTGCGGACAGTTTGATTAAAAAAGGAATTGCATCGGAAAAAATTATTGTGGCGCCTATTTACGTTGACGCGCAAAAATTCAGCCAAGAACCAATTACCGTTGATTTGCATCAGGAATTTCCGGGTAAATTTGTAATTTTATTTGTCGGCCGTTTGGTTAAAGAAAAAAATTTAAATTTGCTAATTGAATCCGTCAATCATTTAGTCAAAAACGGCCAAGCGGTCAGCTTAGCAATAGTCGGTCAGGGGAATCAAGAAGATGCTTTAAAATCAGAGGTTGCAAGATTAAAACTGGAGGACATAGTTAGATTTTACGGTTGGAGAGAGGATTTAGGAAGCTTTTACAAAACCGCTGATGTGCTGGCGATAACTTCTTATGTTGAGGGCTACAACCGCACGGCCATTGAAGCAATGTCATGCGGACTTCCTGTAATTATGGCAGATGTTGGTTTAGCTGAAGAAATAATCAAGGATCAAGTCAACGGTCTGATTTTAAAGAGAGCGACCGCTCAAGAGCTGGCCGAAAAAATCACGTTATTAATCAAAGATCAAAATTTAAACCAACAGTTGTCAGCTAACGCCTTAACAACGGCGTCTTCTTTGCCCGGCCAAGACGAGATTATTTCTAAAATTATTTTAAGCATAAAAAACGCGATAAATATATGAAAGAATTTTACGAACACTATTGGAAAACGCGCGGCCACAGCGGCAACCGGCCCCGTTACGCCATTTTTTTAAGCTGGCTGACTGATAATATTAAACTGTTGGACGTGGGTTGCGGCGACGGTTATTTTTTACAAGCCGTCAAATCAAAACTGAACAATGTGGAAGAGCTGGGCTTGGATATTTCCGCCCAGGCCATTGAATTTTGCCGCGGCCGCAATTTAAACGCCCGCTTGTTTAACGCATCCGATCCGTGGGATTTTGCCGATAAAAGTTTTGATTACGTGGTAATTTCCGAAGTGCTGGAACATTTGGTTAATACCGAAGAAGCCCTGGCCGAAGCCAAGCGCATTGCACGTAAAGGCGTGCTGGTTTCCATCCCCAACATCGCTTTGTATAAGCACCGCTTGCGCCTGATGTTTGGCGGACGTTTCCCTAAGCAATGGGCCGTGGCGCCGGAAGAACACTTGCGTTATTTTTCTTTAACCGATTTTAAGGAAACATTGACCAAGCTCGGCTTTACCATCGCGGAGGTCAAAGCCGGATCGGGTACCAGAATATTGCGGAACATCTGGCCCAATTTATTCGCCAACCAAATTTGCTTTAAGCTGATTCCCTAACATGAGAATTTTATTTATCACGCAAAAAGTTGACCAAAACGATGACCTCTTGGGCGTGGTGCATGAGTGGCTGGCCAGCTTGGCCGGCAAGGTGGAACGCCTGGAAGTTATTTGTTTATCCAAGGGAAAACTGAATCTGCCGGCAAACGTCAGAGTCCGCTCGTTATGTAAAGAATACAGTTGGTCAAAATGGATACGGTTTTTTTATTTTTATCGCCTTGCCCTGCCGCTGATTTTAAAAGGGGAGATTGATGGTGTGTTTGTGCACATGAACGAGGTTTATGTTTTAATGCTGGCACCCGTTAAATGGCTGATGGCCTTAAAAAAAATTCCGCTCCTCTGGTGGAAAACGCACGGACATTTAAGTATCAAATCAAAAATCGCGGTTCATTTTGTGGATCGGATCTTAACGGCTTCAGCCGAAAGTTTTCCCGTTAACACTAAAAAGAAAATTGCGACCGGCCATGGCATTGATACCGAGCATTTTTCTCTTAAGCAAAATTACGCCGAACAGGTTAAAACAATAATTTCGGCCGGCCGGATTTCGCCCATTAAACATATTGAAACATTAATCAGCGCGGCCGATATTTTAATCAATCAGAAAGGTTGTCAGCTCAAGTTTGAATATTACGGTAGCGCGCCTTTGTCCGTTCAAGTTCCGTATTTTGAAAAGTTAAAGCAGGAAGTTAAAAATAAGAATTTGGAAAATCAATTTATTTTTGCCGGCTCGTTGCCTCATTTTAAAATGCCGGAGCGCTATCAGTCAGCCGATGTTTTTGTAAACGCTTCCAACACGCAAAGTTTAGATAAAACGGTTTTAGAAGCCATGGCCTGCGGTGTGGCTGTGATTAATTCCAACACGGCTTTTAAGCCAATCTTGGCCGATTGGCCGCAGTGTTTGTTTGAACAGGGTAATGCCCAGCAACTGGCGGAAAAAATCAGTCAAATTGTTGGTTTAAGCCAATCAGAGCGCGCCCAACTAGGCCAGTCCTTGCGCCAAATAGTGGTTAAGGGGCATAATATGAATAATCTAACAACCAAGATAGTTGAAGTTTTTAATTTATGAACCCAAAAGTAATTGTTATCGGCTTAGACGGCGGCAGTTGGAATTACATCCAAAAATGGATTGATGAAGGTAAAATGCCGGCGTTTAAAAAACTGCAAACCATGGGTGTGTGGGGAACCTTGCAATCCCAACTGCCGCCCGTTACTTCACCTAACTGGAAATGTTTTGCCACCGGTTTAAATCCGGCCAAGCTGGGGGTTTTTTGGTGGGAAAATGTTGACGTGGCCAATCGTAAAATTTATATTCCTTCGGCGCATTCTTTTCACGGCAAAGAAATTTTTGATTATTTATCCGAAGCCGGTTATCGCGTGGGCGTGATTGATATGCCTACTTTATATCCGCCTCACGCCATCAACGGCATTATGGTGGCTGGCGGTCCGGATGCCATGGAATCGGGCTTTACTTATCCGGCCGCTTTGGAAGGGCTGTTAAAATCAAAATTTGATTACCATGTGTTGCCGCCCAACATCAGTTTTATGAAGCAGGGCACTACCGAGGTGATTGAAGAAATTTACCGTTTGATTGACGTCCGCTTTAAAGCCGCGGAATATTTGTTGGAACAGGGCAAGTTCGATTTTTTTATGGTCGCTGTTTATCTCATCAACGTTTTACAGCATTATCATTGGGGTGACCAAGTTGTTTTTAAGGCCTGGCAGATAATTGATGACGGCGTGGGCCGCTTGCTCGAAAAATATCCCGATTCAGCTTTTTACTTTATGTCCGATCACGGTACTAACGAAATTAAAATCAAATTCAATATTTCCACCTGGCTGGAACAAAAAGGTTATTTAAAACTTAAAACCAATACCTCTACTTCAAAACTTGGTCAATTCGGTATCACCAAAGGCAGGGTTACTAAAACCCTTACCAAGCTAGGGCTTAAAGATTTTGTAAAAAGAGTGGTGCCAAAAAATCTTCAGCAAATGTTGCCTGATGACGTTGGCCACATTCAGTTTGCCGGCAAAGCTGAAACTATTGATTGGGATAATTCGCAGGTAATTGCTTCCGGTCAGGGTCCGCTTTACTTATTAAATAAAGACGATGCGTTTAAAGAAAAGTTGATTAAGGAATTGGAAGCGTTGGAATACAATGGTATGCCCATTGTTAAAAAGGTTTATAAAAAGGAAGAAGTTTATAACGGTGAATATTTTGATCAAGCGCCGGATTTAATTGTGGATCAAGCGCCAAACACCCATTTTAGCGGGTCACTCGGTGGCGATGAGGTTTATGAAAAACCAGCCCACTGGAAAGGCGAAAACGAGCGTTCCGGTCTGTTTTTGCATTATAAACAGGGGATTAAACCGGGTAAACTAGACACCTCCATCCTAAACCTCGCCCCATCAATCTTAAACGAGTTCGGTATCTCTAAACCAGAGCAGATGGACGGAGAAGTTATTAAAATTGACTTATGAAATGGACAAAATTAAAATATTCCAATAGTCAGATAAACAAGGTAGGTGATAAATTAATTTCATCAACTAGCACTTCTCAAAGTTTAGATGATGCTATGGTTATACTGAACAACTGGAGATCTGCCCATAGTTTTCCATTACACACTTTTGCAGTAAGGCTAAAACGTGTTTCTAAGCAAGTTGATTCAAGTGCATTTACGGTGCGTAGGCTCAAACGAGTTACCTCAATATTGAAAAAACTTAAACGTGATCAGACTAGTAAAATGAAAATGTCTAGAATGCAAGATGTTGGAGGATGTAGGGCGGTTTTATCGAGTATCAGGAAGGTTAATCAGCTTGTTTTAGATGAATATGAAAAGAGTGGTTTAAGACATAAGTTAGTTAACAAAAAAGATTATATAGCCAATCCCAAGTTGGATGGTTATAGAAGCATACACTTGGTTTACAAATATTTTAGTGATAAAAATAAAAAATATAACGGTTTATTAATTGAGATACAATTTAGAACAAATCTTCAACATTATTGGGCTACTGCAGTAGAAACCGTAGATCATTTTACTCGACAAGCTATAAAATCTAATGAAGGCGAGAAAGATTGGAAAGATTTTTTTAAGCTCGTAAGCTCTGCTTTTGCTAATATAGAAAACAAGCCAATAGTCCCAAATACCCCTAACGATAGAATTGAATTAAGAAGTCAGATACAAAATTTAGCTAAAAAATTAAAAGTAGTAAAGAAAATGAATGAGTGGGCAAAAATTCATAGAATCATTGAGGATTTTGAAAAAGTATCAAAAAATAAGTTTGATCTTTATCTTTTAAATTTAAATTTAACTACAAAAGAACTTAAGATTTCAGCTTTTAAAAAATCCGAAGAAGAATTGGCTAATTTAGATTATTCAAGGCTTGAAGAAAGCATGTTAAAAAATAATGAGGATAGGGACATAGTATTAGTTTCTGCAGACACGGTTAAGGAATTAAGGAAAGCTTATCCAAATTATTTTTTAGATGCTAAAGAATTTATTAATACGTTAAACAAATATTTTCAGGAGATATAGTGTTTATCATCAATATCGGTATATTTACTAAAAATTTACTAGTCATTGATTTTTGATTATATTAAAAATGAAAAATAATATTCCAAATCATTGTATATTATAAATTTTTATTAATTCACACACATTTGGTAAAAATTAATTTATGATCTTAAAGAGTTTTAAAAAATTATACTTAGAAGCAATGTTAACATTTCTTGTTGCTATATTGTCATTATTGACAATATTCGGTTCCTTTCTATCTTATAAAGAAGGCAGCTGTCAAAATGAAATAAACAATACCCATACATCAAATTTCGATTTATATTTTCGGACCCAAACAATGGATGATTTATTCAATAAACATATAAATGAAAAAGTGATCAATGATGATTTATTAGTTAGCGTATTAGCCGCGACCAATGATTTGCATAGGGAGATAGAAAGTACACGAAAAATTATTGAAAATAAAATTTTAGATTGTAAAAAATTTAACATATGGATCGGTATCTCTTTTCCATTACAGATTATATTATCGATAATAATTTTTGTTATTTCAATTTTTATTATTAAGAAAACAAAAAAATAATTTTATTCTGATAAATTATCAGGCTCTATTAACCCTATGAAAAAGTTTTTGAATTTTATAATAATTTTTTTCTCAATTCTTGTTTTTGGTTTTTTGGGTTTAACCATTTCCATATTTATAGCCACGATAAGGTATGGGTATGACGCGGGAATAATACAAGAAATGCATGGTTTGGCCCCGCTAATAATTTATTTAATTTGTTTATTTGGATTAGCCATCGGTTTGTTAGTCGGGTTCTTTATAGGGAAAGATTACAAAATAAAATAATTCAGTGTTCATGGAAAAGGTAGATTTAAAAAGTATTTTAAGAGATGTAGTGGAACAGGCGGATTCTCTTAAAAATAAATATACTGACGCGCAGAGAGCGCTGGTAAATTATGCCTGTATTTTTTGTCAAAATGACGAGGAATATAGTTCGTTTATTGAAACCGTTAAAGAAATAGGAAAGGTTGTAAAGGAAACCGAGATGGGGCCGGTATTTCAAATTGAACCAATAGCAACGATTGCTGGAAATCTGCGGTTGTTAAAAATCAGAAAACCGGACGTAACCCGGCCGGAAAGAGGGGACGCGGATTTTACGGTTGCGGATTATAACGGTTTTAAGGAAAAATATTTATTCCAGCCGGGCTTTAAGTTGCTTTTAAAGGATAATTTTGAAATGATAGAATTAATGGAAGAGGGTTGTGATGTAAGAGTTTATTTTTCCAACCCGCCTTTGGATAAACAATTAGGGCTATTTTAAATCAACTTATTTAATAAGATTATTATTCAAAAATTATGCCAATTATTCAAATAAACATGTGGGAAGGCAGAAGCAAAGAAATAAAAAGGACTTTAATCAAGGCGGTTTCCAAAGCCACTGCTGATACCTTAGAGATTCCGGTAGAACGCGTTCAGGTAATTATTAATAACGTCTCCAAGGACGATTGGGGCATTAAAGGAGATCAGGCGTCGGAAGTTAAATAGTTTATTCGTCACAATTTTTATGTCAACCATAGAAGAATTACAAAAGGAGATAGAAGAAATTAAAGAGCGCAACCGGCGGGTGGAACTGGATAAGGCCTGGGAAACCAGCTGGGCGCGCAAGGCAATTATTTTGGTTTTGACTTACTTGGTGATAGTCAGCTTTTTCCATTTTAGCGGCCTGCCCGATCCATTGCTAAATGCTATTGTGCCCACATTAGCGTTTGTTATTTCAACCTTATCAATCCCGCTGTTTAAAAAATGGTGGCTTAATGGCAGAAGATAATTTTGATAACAAAAAACCTCTAATCGAGGTTCTTTGTTGGTGGTGGACCTGACGGGAGTCGAACCCGCACAGCTACCTGTCAAGAGTAGTATGCTACCGTTAACATTACAGGCCCAGATCCACCATATAAAAAAACAAAAAAGGCCCTTGTATGACCCTTTTTGCTGACAGGTAGCGCTACCCGTAATATACGAGCAACTACTCTATGAGATAATACTAGCAAAATTGCGGATTTTGTCAAATTTTGCTAAAATAAGCCATAAATATAAAAATAATATGTCACAAAGAGTATTAACCCAAACATTTTGCGTAGTCGGGGCGATTATAGAAAAAGACGGTAAAATCGCTTTAGTCCAGGAAGGATCTCACACAAAAGGTGATAGCGGCAAGTGGAGCCATCCAGCGGGTTGGCTAGACGTTGGCGAAAACTTAGTTGTGGGCGTCAAAAGGGAAGTGGAAGAAGAAACCGGCTTTACTTTTACTCCTACGGCAATTCTCGGGGTTTATTCATTAGTCAGGCAAGATCTGACCGATCCGGTGCGCGGCACACCTCACGCCATTAAAATTATTTTTATTGGTGAAGCTGATTTTAGCAATCAACAAAAACAATTTGACGATGTTAGCGATTTAAAATGGTTTACGCCGGAAGAAATTTACGCCATGGATGCTAAAACCTTGCGCGATGTGGATATTAAGCAGATGGTCAAGGATTATTTTAACGGACAAAAGTTTCCTTTGGATATTATCCAACACACAGTTCAAACAGAAGGATAAATTATGAAAAATATTATTTTTGACTGGTCGGGAACATTAAGCGACGATGTTAAAATTGGTTACGAAGCCACTATGGCGGTCATGCAACAGTTAATTGGCCGTCAAACTTCTTTTGAGGAATTCAAAAGAGAATTTACTTTGCCGTATATGGATTACTGGTATAAATACGCGCCGCACGCTGACAAAAAACAATGCGACGACCTTTTTTATCAGGCCATTCAACATTCTGCTAAACCCCTGCCTTTTAATGGAAGTAATGAAGTTCTAGCCAAACTGATGTCCGCAGGAACGCAAATGGCTGTGCTTAGCTCATATCTGCATGAAAAATTGGTTCAGGATGTCGCTGATTATGGCTTTACTCCATATTTCAGATTAATAAAAGGCAGTGTTCATGATAAAAGAAAAGTGATTGAGGCGTTGGTAAAAGAAAACGGCTTTGACCCGCAAGAAACCGCCTTTGTGGGCGACATGGTCCATGATATAGAAACCGGCAAAACGGCCGGCATTAAAACGGTGGCGGTAACCTGGGGCGTTACAGACAAGTTGGCGTTGGCCAAGGGTAATCCCGATTATATAATTGACGATATTTTTGAATTACTTAAAATATGAGAACATTTTTTAGGAACATTTTAATTGTTTTGTCCTATTTAACTAGCATACCGTTTTGGACGCGGTTGGCGTTAAAAAAGCCATTAGTCAGAGTTTGGTGCTTGCATGAGGTTAAGGATAATCAGGTCTGGTATTTTTTGGAAAAATTAAGCTGGTTAAAAAAGAATTACAACGTGCTCACGCCCGAACAGTTTAAGAATCGTCAATTTTCAACCGACAGGATTAATGTGTTGCTGACCTTTGATGACGGTTATGAATCCTGGTTTAGAAACGTTTTATCCATTTTAAACGAAGAAAACGTGAAGGCCGTATTTTTTATTAACAATGAATTTTTATCGCAATCGTCAAAATTAACTGACGCTGGACATACTTTAGGCGGTCATTCGGTTTCGCACGAGCGGCTGACTCAACTTCCGGCTGATAAACTGACGGCCGAAGTCAGTCAGTCAGTCAAATCCGACTTCTTTGCTTATCCTTATGGTGACAAGCAGAGCTTTAATGATGCTGTTATTGACGAAGTAAAAAAAGCCGGTTATCAATATGGCTTTACCATTTTACCGGGCTTTAATAATTTAGATACCAATCCCTATTTATTACATCGCGATTCCTTGGATCCAAATGTCCCCAACTTTATTTTTAAGCTCTGGCTTAAGGGTAATTACGACTTGTGGAAAAAGTTGTTTTAAGGTTTTAGATTAGCCAAATTTGACCGAACTATTTTTTGGAGTTAGAATAACTTCCCAGGGTCACATTTAACAACTAATCACATAAGTATGCCAAGAAAAGCGAAAAATACTTCTGCCAGCCAAAAGCTGGCCAAAAATATGGTAGTTACCATGGAAACCATGGAAAACTACATTGAACCGCATTTTGTTGCGATTCAAGAGTCTTTTGCTGCTGTTGATGAGAGATTTAAAGCAGTTGATGAAAGATTTCAAGAAGTTAGATCTGATATCGCCGAGTTCAGGTTAGATATGAAAGAAAATTATGAAACAAATTTGCGGGCGATTCTGGGAATATTGACTGGTCATAAAAAGGAGATCAAGAATCTACAAGAGGATAGCTGGTCATTGGACAAGAGAGTGGGTAAGTTAGAAAAACAGCCGGCTTAAAATATTTTTTACTAAAAAACAGGCGGATAAAATTCCGTCTGTTTTTGTTACCATTTAAAACCAGGTTAGATACAGGGTGCGGGCGCTTAAGATGATAATAAGGACGCCGACCAAAACCATCAGTTTTTTGGAAGGTGTTTTTTTGCACAGCCAGGCGGCCAAAGGGGCGGCTAACACGCCGCCGATTAATAAGCCCAAAATAATTTGCCAGTTGATAAAGCCGAGGGCGATAATAAAGGTAATTGACTGGAAAAGGGTGACAAAAAACTCGGCGGCGTTAACACTGCCCACTGTTTTATGCGGATCATGGTTCCGAGCCACTAAAGTTGAGGTGACAATCGGCCCCCAGCCGCCGCCGCCAATGGCGTCAAAAAAACCGCCAACTAAACCCAAGGGCATTACTTTTTTGGCGGCCGGCGTGTGTTCGGCGATTTCGATAAAATTAAAAGCGCGCCAGATAATAACGCCGCCCATTAACACAAGGTAAATAGCAATGTAGGGTTTTAAAAGATTGCCGTCAATGTTGCTTAATAAATAGGCGCCAATAACGCCGCCGATAATGCCCGGGATAACCAAGCGTTTAAACAGTTGTTTATTAACGTTGCCCAGTTTAAAATGCGAAAATCCCGAAACGCCGGTGGTAACAATTTCGGCTGTGTGCACACTGGAACTGGCGGCGGCCGGCGGCAAGCCCAAACTCAGTAAAATAGAGTTGGAAATAACGCCGTAGCCCATGCCCATAGAGCCGTCAACCATTTGCGCCACAAAGCCGACCGCGATAAAAAACCAAATGTTTAAATCCATATTTATTTCGTCACAATGCCGCCGGCCGCGATATCTTCGCTTTTAATAATTACAAAGCGGCCCAGTTCCGGGATAAAATTATAATCTTCAACCAAGATCGGCTGTTCGGTTAAAATTTCCACTTCCGCCACTTCGGTCTCTTTAATTTCATCGGTTTGACCGGCAATTGTTTCCAAGCTGGATGAGTTTAAAACTTTGTTAATGTTGCCGATTTTAGCCGTTACTTCCTGTGTGGCGCATTTTAATAAAAACTTTTCGTCAGTTTTAATTCCGGCCGCCGACATCCAAAACATTCTGGCCTTAAATTGAGTAACGGTTTTAGGCGCTTGCTCAAGCGGGCAAGCCACTTCGCCTCTGGTCAACTTTAAATCGTCGGTAATAATCAGGCCGATGTTGTGTCCGGCCGTGGACTCTTTTAAATCCTGTCCGCCGCCCGGCACAGTTGGCAGCCATTTGGTTACGGCCTTAACTTTGGTTTTTTGGCCCGAAGGCAACCAAATAATTTCCTGACCAACGGTAATGGCACCGCTTTCAATTTGTCCGGCTAAAATCGTCTGATTGTCAAAATTATAGACATCTTGAATCGGAAATCTTAAAGGCAGATTTTCGGAAGCCACCATGGGTTGGAACAAGTCCAACGCTTGTAAAACGGTCGGGCCGGAGTACCAGTTGATATGTTCGGATTTATTGGCAATGTTATCGCCCTGGCTGGCGGAAATAGGAATAATGTATTTAGGAGTCAGATTAACGGCCGTTAAATGATTCAGCAATTCTTTTTTGATTTCTTCAAATCTGGTTTCTTTATAATTTACCAAATCCATTTTATTAATGACCACTACGATTTGTTTAAGCCCCAGCAAACTTAGAATATAAGCGTGGCGCTTAGTTTGTTCTTTAATGCCTTCATTGGCGTCAACAATCAAAATCGCGCCTTCGGCTTGGGCGCTGCCGGTAATCATGTTTTTTAAAAATTCCTTATGGCCGGGCGCGTCAATAATTACGTAATCCCTGAGTTCGGTTTTAAAAAAGATTTGCGCGGTATCAATGGTGATTTTTTTCTCCCGTTCTTCTTCCATGTAATCCATGAGGTAAGCAAATTCAAACGGTCGTCCAAGCGACTCGCAAACGGTTTTAACTTCATCAATTTTAGATTGGGGCATACTGCCGGTATCTACCAGCAACCGACCGATTAAAGTTGATTTACCGTGGTCCACGTGCCCAACGATAACTAGTTTTAAATAATTTTTGTCCATAGTGTATGAAATTATTTTGAATTAAAGCTCGGTCGGTCAGTGACAAATTTTTCTTGCCTCCGGAACTCGTGCCCTCGCTGCCGCCCGCCTGATCGGCGGTCGTAGCTCGGTCACTCAAACAAGTCCTCGGTCTGCGAAAAATTGTCCCTGACCTCCCTCGCTGGCATTAATTTACATATATCCTAAACTTCTAAGTTTCTGCATGGTATACATCTGTTCTTTATCCATGGCTCGGCCGGAACGTTCGGCTTCTTTAGTAACGGCCAGTTCTTCAATAATTTTATCAACCGTGTCGGCCTCGGATTTCATGGGATTAGTGATTGGCTTACAGCCAAGCGAGCGGTATCTTAAACCGTTTTTAGCAAAGTATAAGGAATTAACCGGCAGATTTTCACGCTTCACGTATTTCCAAATATCCAGTTCGGTCCAATGCAACAGGGGATGAACGCGCAAATGGGTTTCCTCATCGGCCTTGGATTTGTACTGGTTCCACAATTCGGCGGGCTGATCCTGATAATTCCATTTAAAATCCTGGCTGCGCGGCGAAAACACCCGCTCTTTAGCTCTAATGCCGTGTTCATCGCGCCTGATTCCCAAAAGTAGGGCCTTAAAGCCCAACTTGGCCATGGTTTGTTGAAGCGCGACGGTTTTTAATTCATGGGCGCAGGTAAAGGCATCGTGTGTGGCGTAGCTAATGCCTCGGTTGATGGCGTCTTCATTTTTGGCCACAATTAAATTTAGGCCCCATTCTTTGGCGTACTTGTCGCGGAATTCGTACATTTCCGGAAATTTAAAGGTGGTGTCAATATGAATAACCGGAAAAGGCACGTGGCCGTTAAAGGCCTTGCGCACCAGCCACAACAGGGAAGTGGAATCCTTGCCGATACTCCAGAGCATGGCCATGTTTTTGTACTGGTAATACGCCTCGCGGATAATGTAGATTGATTTGTTTTCAAGTTGATCTAAGTGATCCATAAGTTTATTAAAAGTTAAGCTCGCTCGGCCAAGTAAAATTTTTTTGCCCTCGTCTCCGGCCTTCGCCGCGGCCGGCGGCTCGCCCGGTATTTTTCACTCGTTCAAAAAAATTTTTCTTGCCCTCGCTTACACTAATTATTTAAGATAACCTAAACTGCGCAAACGGTCTTTAACATTTTGTTCGCCTTCTTTGTTAAAAATATCTCCTCTGGGCTGGGGCTGACTGCTGTCAGAAAGCACCTGGCGCAAGAGGTAAGTGACAAAGCCGGACACCGAAACAAAACCGGTGGGCTTAATTAGCTCTTTGATTTTTTCGTTTAAAACAATGGGAATGGAAACGGAAGTGTATTTAGAGGGTGCTTTGCTCATAGGATTATGAGTTAATTATAGGTAATAATAGTGTTATTATATATAATAATAAGGAGCTGTCAAGTAGCCAAAAATCGGCTTTTATGTTAATTTAACTGCCGGTCCTGCCTCGCCTGACTCCAAACTCGCTCGCCTCGCCTTCGCGAGAGCGAAGCGGGCGTTTAGGCGGGCGAGTCAAGGCGGGCTGGTAACATTGTGGATAATTTGGTAGAATATTGATATTATATTTGCTTAAATAAATGGCATTATGTCATCTTCAAATAAATACAACAGAGTTTTAGTAACCGGCGCGGCCGGTTTTATGGGCAGTCATCTGGTTGATTATTTAGTTGATAAGGGTCTGGAAGTTTACGGTTTAGATGATTTATCAGGCGGCTACATGCGCAACGTTAACCCCAAATCGCAATTTACGGTTTTGGATTTAAGAAATGAAGCCGGCGTGAGGAATTACATCAACCAAATCAAGCCCGATCTTATTTATCATTTGGCCGCTGACGCCACCGAAGGCCGCAGTCATTTTACGCCCTTGGAATGCACCAGCCGCAATTACATGGGTTATCTTCATCTGTTAATTCCGGCCATTAGAAACGGACTCAAGCGAATGATTTTAACCAGCTCTATGTCGGTTTACGGCAATCAACAGCCGCCCTTTACCGAAGATATGCCCCTTAGGCCCGAAGATGTTTACGGTATTTCCAAAGCGGCTAAGGAACAAGCCACTCGCATTTTAGCTAATGTTCATAATTTTGAATATACCATTATCAGGCCGCATAATGTTTACGGCCCGCGGCAAAACAAGGCCGATCCTTACCGCAACGTGGTCGGAATTTTTATCAATAAATTATTGGAAGGCAAGCAATATTTTATTTACGGCGACGGTTTACAACGCCGGTCCTTTACATATATTGATGATTGCATTCAGCCCATGGCCGAGGCCGCCTTTTTGGATCATCTTCATGGCGAAGTCATCAACGTGGGTCCGGAAGAAGAAATAACCATCAAGGAACTTTCGGATATTGTTTTGGCAGAATTTTTTCCTGATCCGGCTGACAGGAAAAAATTTGCTCCGATTCATTTACCCGAACGGCCGCAGGAAGTAAAAAACGCTTTTTCTTCCAATCAAAAAGCCAAGCAACTCTTAAATTATCAGCCCAAAACCTCTTTAAAGGAGGGCTTAGGGCAAATGATTGCCTGGGCCAGGCAGATCGGTTATGAAAAACCCAAGTATCTTGATCAGTTGGAGTTGGATTCGCCCAATATGCCTAAAACCTGGAAAGATAAATTGATTTAACATTGTTTAT
>JAUYIT010000028.1 GCA_030688315.1 Candidatus Komeilibacteria bacterium
TGACTGGCTTAAACTATTATTGGCGGAAAAACCGTTAACGCCGTTGTTAAGCCAAACCCTGGAAATATACTGGCCCTGATTGCCTAAAACGGGAACAACCGAAACTAAATCCGGCAATTTGTCGCCGTTAAAATCACCTATGGTTACATATTTAAAATAACTATGGCCTTCACCCAGGTTTAAATTAGGAAAACTCCAACCCTCACCGCCGCCAAAACCGTTGCCGTCATTAAAAGACGAGCCTCTATCCACCCAGCTATCACCGTTAAAATCCACCAACGGATCGGGCGCACCGTTATCGGGTTTATTAAAAGGCCCTATGCCCTGATACAAATCTTGTTCTTCATCCCAGCCCGCCTGTTTGGTTGAATAGGTAAAAGTAGTAGCCGGCAAACTAAATTCCTGATTGTTTTGATAACCTTTTTTGGTAATTGAAGCGAGTAATAAAGTTCTGCCATTTTGACCGGCCGTGTAAGCCAATTGATAGCGGCTGATTGTTTGACCTGAAACCTTGATTTCAATGTTATTAAGTCGTCTGTCAGTAGTAACTAAAAATTGGGTTTGATAGGAAGTAGTAACATCATCGCCTCGTTCTTCCAGATTAAAAAGGATTTCCATGGGTCCGTCGGTCTGGCCGTGGCCGGTATAAACAAACCTGGCCGGATAAATCGCGCCTTCTCGTTTTAAATATTCAACTCTGTAAAAATTTTCATTGGTATCAACCACTTTGTCCAATTTCCAAGAGTAAATTTTATCCTGATCATCAGGGTCGTTATGGCGTGAGTCAACAGACTGACCAAAGTAATATTTGATGCCCTGGGTATCGGTAACCAGCCAGCTTGAGGAATCAGGCAGATATTGAATTTGCAAAAAATCACTTTCTTCTTTGGGAGCGTAAAGACGGTTATCCGCGTCTATTTCAATAATTTCCTTGGCGGAACCGCCTAAGAACAAAGTGAATTCGTTAGAAGTATACAAATTATTTGTTCCCCTTTTGCTGGTTCTGGAAATACTGCCCAGCGGCAAACTCCAGCCCTGACCCACCCAGGAATCACCGGATTTATCATGGCTGTTGTAGGCCAAAAGCAGAGAGGGATTTAAGCCGTTCCGGCCGGCCGGCGCTTCCAGGCCGATATTATAACTAGCCGCGCCGCTAAACTGGTCAACTCTTAACTGACCAGTCAGGCCGGCCTGCTTTTTAAAACTATTGTTAGCGCTTTTTTCCTGCTGATAGGCGCCGCCTTCCTCTTCACCGGGATCTCTGCCGGGCTCATCGCCCGCATCCACCGCTTCATTATTTAAAAGATTGGCGTCAACGACCGGATTGACCGGATCGGCTACAATCCCGGAACCCACGGAAGAGGAAGAATCAATAATTTTTGTTGATTCCGGCTGGAGCGGTTCGCTGATTTGCGTATCAGTTATGTTTTGCTCGGCACTTTTTAATGTTTCTAGCGGATCAACAATAGTCGGTGCTTCCAAAACCACGGTTGAGGAAGGGTCGGTTGGCTGGCTAACGGAACTGGAAGAATCAATGGTTGGACTGCTAACGGCTTCTTCAGCGGCCAGCATTAAGCCGGGCGTGCCGATAATAAAGGTAAAGGCCAAAAAGATGATTAATGATTTTTTCATAGGACTAAAATTTACTTGATAATACTTTATTTAATTGTTTTAAAAGGCAAAAAAAACTATCTTTTTAAAAAACCGGCAACTCCCAGAAAAATAAACAGAGTCAATAATTCCATACTTTTTAATGTCATTCCAACATGACAAGATTAATTACAAATTCCCGTAAGCCGGAGAGAATTTTCCTAACCAGGGTCCGTGGCTAAGATAATTCTCTCCGCGCTTTTCTTCGGGAAAAAATGAAAGAACTTATTCTTCGGTAACGGGCACTTCTTCAATTTCAATATCTTCATTAGCCAGTTCGCCCTGTTTGGTTTCTTCTTTACGGGATCCGCCGCCCAGCATGATCATTTCGCTGGCCACGATTTCGGTTTTGTAATGCTTTTGCTTGGCCGGATCTTCCCAAGTTCTGGTGCGCAAACGGCCTTCCACATAAACCTTGCTGCCCTTGGTTAAATAACTGTTGACGATGCCGGCCAATTTACCCCAGGCCACCACCGGGTGGAATTCCACCGCTTCTCTTTTTTCCTTGGTTTTTTGGTCGCGCCAAACATAATTGGTCGCTACCGAAAACAATGCCAGCTCCGTGCCCGAAGCCATGGTTTTGGCAATCGGATTTCTGGTCAGATTGCCAAGCAAACAAACCTTGTTGAGGTTCATAATCGCTTTTCCTTTCCTGTCATAAAGCAAAATGCCTTATGACCTCTCCGAATCGGGTTTCAACCGTTTCGGAGAAATTAATTATTAACTTCCCTATCAAGTTCTTTTCTTAACTTGACATTTTTTTTATTCCTCCTATACTTACCTTGTTGGGTAAAACCAACAAAATCGCTTTTCGCCAAGGGCCCCTGATAGCTTTGCTTGAAGGGGTTTTTGGTTTGAAAAAAGGGATTTTCGGCGTCTTTGATCATTTTATTCAGCCAGTAACGCCTTTTTAGCTCGGCCGTCAGTTGAAGAAATTTCCCTAAGCCCATAGGCGTTTTGGTTAAATTCTTGCCGGTTATTAGCCGAAATATAGCGATAAAGCCAGTAAATTAGGTCGTATAAAAGCATACTAAAGGAAATTAACAGTTTTTAAGACAATGCTTTTATTTTAAAGTTGTTTGTTTTTAGCTAACTTTAGCTATTTTTTATTGAATAGGGGCTTAAGCGACGGCGCATAATTATGCGCCATCGCTATTACCTGTTCTAATCCTAGCAAACCTCTAAAATATGTCAAATTGTGAATAAACATTTAGGAGTAAATTTATTCATAATTTTATAAATCAAAAAACTCCGCTTGATGCGGAGCTCTTTGTTTAACGCTTATTTGAATAATCTTAATATGATTAAAATTATTTAAGCATTATGTTGTATTTCCCTTTGGAGACAACTGAGAATATCAGTCAGCTCTTAAAATGGGATAAAATTGATGGTGCCCAGGGCGGGAGTCCAACCCGCAAGGCCTTGCGGCCGCAAGATTTTAAGTCTTGTGTGTATAGCAGTTCCACCACCTGGGCTCGGGTTATTAATGTTTATTTCTATTTAAACCTCTATGCGTTGGTTGTAAACTATGGCAATTTGGGCAAAGTATTCTTAAGTTGATTAAACGATTATCAAGTCGGTTGCCATTGATATGATCTAATTCTAAAGGAATCCTTCCGTCGGCTGATTTTTTGTTCCAACCGCACAATTCGCATTCTGGGTTCTTTAATTTTGCGTTATAAAGACGGCTTTTTAGTTTAAAACTTTGAAAATTACTATTCTCAGTTAAAATTTTATCCAGGGCTATTCGATGTATCCCAATGCCGCGCATTCCCTTATTCCAGGCCTGTCCAGTAAAATGACTGACTTTAACCTTATATAACTTTAAAAACTTTTTAATTTGGGAATAATTACCGCCAGCCGGTTTTAAACCCAGCGCTTTTATGACCTGCCTAACGCTAGTCGATTTGGCAGCGACTTTAATTAACTGCTCTGTTGTCCAACTACGCTTTTTCATTAATTAATTTTACCATAGATTAAAACGCG
>JAUYIT010000036.1 GCA_030688315.1 Candidatus Komeilibacteria bacterium
CTGAAGCTCGCCAGGCCTCGCTCGGGGGCCCCGCCTCAGACACGAAAAATTTTAATTTGCCCTTGCTCGCTTACCTTAATTACCTAAATAAAGGCCTTAAATATTTGGCCACGAATCTTTTTACAATCAAGACTTCTTCGCTGTTGGTCAATAAACTGATAGCAAAGTAAAATAACAAACCAACGGCGGCCGCGACCGAACCCTGTAAAAATATGCCTAAAAAAGTGGTCATATCTACCAGACCGGCCATTAACCTTAACATACCGTAAACCGCCAGACCGGCCAAAACCGAATTAAGGCAAACTTTTAAAGTTGACCAGATGATTTTGGCGTCATCAAGATAGCCGACCCGTAACCGTAAAGCCAGTAACAGCGCGATCATGTTTAAAATAGATGCCAAAGAAAATGCCATGGCCAAACCTTCCACGCCGAAAATTTTACCTAAGGATAAGCTGCCAATGATATTAACTATAATCGCGCCCAAGCTGATAAAAACCGGCGTTTTAGTATCTTCCAAGGCGTAAAAACCGCGGGCCAGCATAGGGATTAAACCCTGGGCCAATAACGAAACAGTAAACCAACCCAAGGTTTGAGCCGTGTAATAGGTGTCGGTCCAGTCAAAATTACCTGAACCCAGGATGACTCTGACCAGCTGAGCTCTTAACAATAAAATAAAAATGGATATCGGGATAAGTAAAAAAACCACCCGCCGAAAGTTCAATGAAAAGGCCTCCACAAACCTCTTGTTTTCACCGCTGGCCAATGTTTCGGAAAAAACCGGAAACACGGCAATAGCCAACGACACGCCAAAAATGGAAATAGGAAACGATTGTAAATTGTTGGCTAAATTAAAAATTGCCAAACTGCCGGCGGCCAAACCGGAAGCGATCGCGGTAATAATAAGTAAGTTAAGCTGATTGGCGGCCAAGCCGATAGTTCTGGGAACCATTAAGGTAAAAACTCTTTTGGCCTCAACAGTAATGCGCCACTGCCACTGATAAACCCAGCCGGATTTGATTACCTCCGGCAACTGGATTAAAAAATGCAGCAGTGAACCCAGTACCACGCCCCAGGCCAAACCGTTTAAGCCCTGCACGGGATATAAAACAGCCACGCCGAAAATGATGCCCAGATTGTAAAATACCGGCGCCAAAGAAAAAGTAAAAAATTTCTTTAACGAATTTAAAATGCCGCCGACCACGTTGCTTAAGCCAAAAAAAATCAAACTCAACAGCATGATTCTGGTTAAAGCGATGGTTTGCTCAAGTTGAACGCCCGAAAAACCCGGCACAATCAAAGGCACAATTTGCGGGGCGAATAAAATCATTAATCCGGACAGGACAACTAAAGTTACCAGTAGATAATTTAAGATGACGTTGGCTAACTTTACGGCCTTAGCCCGATCAACCTGCCAAGCGCGGGTAAACACCGGAATAAAAGCCGAGGCCAAAGCGCCTAAAACCAAAGTATTAAAAATTAAATCCGGCAATTTAAAGGCCGCGTAATAGCTGTCTAAAATTGGACCGGCGCCAAAGTATGAAGCCAACAGCCGATCCCGGACCAAGCCGAGCAAACGACTGACCACAGAAAAAAAAGCGATCAGCACCGCGCCGCCGCTAACCGTTGTGACCATTTTTTGCCAAAAAACCTTTAACATAAAGATTAAAGGGATTATATACTAGATAAGGGTTTTTATCAACATAAAGGCCTTGCCGACACCCCCTCCCAACCATCCCCCTTTATAAGGGGAGGAAAAAGGAGGGGGTGTCGGCAAGGCCTTCTATTTTTTCAACAAAATTGAGTAAAGATAATCTTTATCCAGGTCGGTTTGAAAACCGGCGCGTTGTTCAGATAAATCCACCTTTTTATCATTGCTGGCTTGGGACCAGGCAACATTGAATCCAGCCGGAAAACTAACTTGACTGTTAAAAACCGTATTTATCGCGCCGGATTGTTTTTGAACCAATAAACTGTAATCATCTGAAGCTTCAGCCGATTTAAAACCAAAGGCCGATAAAACTTTTTTAGCCAGCGTCGGTTTAAAATCAAGTTTAAACGGCAGGAGATATGAAAAAGACAAAGTTTTGGTTTCGCCGGGCTTGATTTGCAGCCAGGCGCCAAAAACCGTTTTACCCAGCTCATCATAAACTTGAACTCCCCCGTCATCTCCAAACGAGCGGGCATTCTTAGTGGCTTTGGCTAAATCCTCATCTTCGGAGTAACCCTCATAGACTTCTTTAAATAATGATTTGTCTAAAACATCATAACCAGTGGCTTCCAAAATTTTTGACCCCCACGGCAGATACACCCTAACGTAATTATTGTTTTGTACGCGCTCAAAAACGTCTGCGGGATCGCCGCGATGGGTTAAGGTTAAGGAAACAATATCAGTGATTGAACCGTCAGCACCGACCTTGGCGTAATGGTCGATTTTTTGGTCAATCACGCTGTTGGATTTGCCACCGCCAATGTTGCTGCTGATTACGGCCAGATAATCTTTTTCGGCCGGTTTGATTTGTCCGGTCCAATTGCGAGCCGCGGCCTGTTGCTGTAATTTTTCATCATTAAAGAATAATTGGATCTCTTTGGTTTCCAGCGCCTGATGAAAAGTGAGCACCACCGGCAGTAACTGCTCGCCGGAAACCGAAGTCAGCCGTTCCACCAGCACCTTCATTAAATCGCCGATAACTTTTTTAGGCTTGTTTTCATCCTTGTCGTATTCAAATTCGGCTTTGTGCTGTAAAGCCAAAACAACGTTCTCCGGAGTAAATACTTCGTTATATTCCAGCAACTCCACATTGCCGGTATCTTTTAAAATCTGCGGTAGAACTGAAGCGTTGATTAAAAAGACCCCGTCAACCGTAGGACCGCCGGACTTATAGTAAAACCACAACAACTTATTCATGGAAGCGGGCACATCGAACCACCAATTGGTGTCCCAGGGCATCAAGGGTGTGCCCAGTAAATGCATGGGTTGCGGTGATAAAATTTTTTCACCAGAGGCCTGAAAACTTTGTTTTAAATCATAGAACCCGCCACCCGGCACTTCCAGATTGCTGATTTTTCCCCGATTCAAATCAACCAAAGCGTAACTGCCCATAAAGCCGCCCGTACCCCTTAGCTCATTGTGATTTTGAAAAACAAACAAATAGCGTTTGGGAGCCTGATAGCCCAAAATTTCTTCGGAAAAATCCAACAATTGAGTGGCTTCGTTAAAACTTTTTAAAAACAGGGGTAAGCGTTCCTTGAGTTGTAAAAAACTGTTTTGATATTCTGCCGGCAATAAACCATGGTCAACTTTATTTAAAGCGCCGACTGCCTGTCTCATTAAATCCAAGGCCTTGCTTAAACCGCTTTTGACGGCCAAAAAATTATCAGTCGCTTGGTCGTTATTTGCTTCCTGTTTAAGCAAACTCATGGTTTGGGAAATTTCCCAAGCGGCCTGTGACAGCAGTTCGCCCGCGGCCAGCAAATTTTTACCACCGCTGACCTTTTGGCTGGCCACAGGCACGTGCTCCAAAAAATTTAAAATTGACTGGTTGTATGAACCCACCACTTCTTCGGCTTGGCCAAAATAACTATTGGCTAAGGCAAAACTATTGCCGGCCTGTTCCCAGTTGTTGCCCGATACGTCATTAAAGCCCTGCTTAAGGCCACCGATCGCCGTTTCGGTGGCGCCCAATACCCTCACCTGGGCGTTATTAAGCTGGCGGTAAATAAAGTAACCCCTAAACGGCACAATAAACAATAAAGCCACCAAAGCAAAATACAAGGCATTTTTTAATTTGAACCACATCGGTCCAACGGGTTGGTGAACCGGTTCGGGTCTGGTAATTTTAGCTAGTAGAGGCAAGCGCCCGGCTTTGGCGGGCTCGCCTCGATAAGCCGAAGGCGAAGCGGGTAGATAAAAAATCCGGTTAAATGTTTTGGTCCAGGCAAAAACCAAGTCGGTAATTCTAGGACTGTTTAATAAAGACACCTTAGGAATTTCCGCCTTAAACTTGCGGCCAACAGCCGGCCGGGAAAACTTACCCAAGCCGGTTAATCTGTCGTGTTCTTTTTTTAAATTAAGAGTAAAAGCCGAGCCCTTAGGTGTAGTTTTCTCCTGCGGTTTGACGCTACTGCCCTGCTGGCTCAAAGAGATTTTAAAATTGCCGGTTTGCCACAACCGATCCAGGGCTTTTTTAAGCTGAACCGGTTGGCTCTGGTCTAAATCGATTGGAGCGGTTTGAGGAATTGGATCAGCAACCTTCTGAATCTGCTGGTAAACAAATGTTTGCTCGTCAACCAAAAAATTATCGATCTCCAAAGCAATCGCGTTTGTTGCCTGCTTAGCCGGTTTTTTTTTGCTTTGGCGAACCGTTTTGTTGGCCTTATTTACCGGCTTAGCCAATCGTTTGGTTGTTTTTTTGGCCGGCACAGATAAGGTTTCCTCATGTTCGCTTTTTTTTGTTTTCATTAAAAAAATGAGGTCAAAATATTTCCTCTATTATACCACCTTTAAGGAAACAGTGACAAGTACAAACTGTGAGTTTCTTTAACGGCCTTGATCCAGTTGAACTTTTTAACATTAACGGAGCCCTTTACAGCCAAATCCTTTCTTAAACGGGGGTTTTCCAGCACTGATTTTATTGAAGCTAGTATCTCCGCTTCACTGTTAGGGTTAAAATAAATTGCCCCGTCGGCCAAAACCTCCGGCAAACAGGAGGTGTTGGAAGAAACCACGGCCAAACCATGGGCCTGGGCTTCAATGGGCGGTAGGCCAAAACCCTCATAGAGCGAGGGAAAAACATATAAACTGGCTTCGTGGTATAAGGCGGCCAGTTCACTGTCGGAAACAAAACCAGTAAAAATCACGTCCGGGTTTGGTTTGGCGATTTTTTTAAGCCGTTCAAAAAAATAATCGGTTCGGCCGGCCAAAACCAGCTGGTATTTTTTTTCCTGATTCAATTTATTAAAAACGCTTAACAGGCGTTCCAGATTTTTATGGGGATAAGCCGAGCCCACGTACAGCAAAAACGGCTTGGTAATTTTAAAATGGGTAATGGCCATGGTTTGCTGGCCATCGGCCAAAAAATAGCCCTCGTAAATCACTTGGACTTTCTCAGAGGACAAAGTGTAGATTTTTAATAAATCTTCCTTGACGAAGTTTGAAGGCACGATGATTTTGACCGCTCGTTTAACCGCCCGTTTTACCACCTGACGATAAGCCAACAGCTTTAGCCAATACAGCCATTTAGGCAATGAGCTGGCCCGGGAATCGGGAAAGCGATTGATAATTAAATCATGTATCGTTAACACATACGGCTTAGCCGCAAACCAAGGCACGTTTAAATGAGGCCAGTGCATTAGATCTAGCCGTTCGCGTCTGATAATCTTATGGCCGGCCAGCTGTTCCGCCAAACTGTACCAGCGAATATCAAATAAAACCTTTTTTACCCTAGGGTTGGTTGTTTTAAAATCTTCAATGTTATCGCGGGATAAAAAAATCACGTAATCGTTTTTACGGTCAAACTCAACCAAACCGTCCACCAGTTTTTTAACATAGCGGCCGATCCCCCTTTGTTTGGTCCCGTAAAAACGGGCGTCTATGCCGATTCTCATTGATTAAAGTTTAACTTGCTTTAAACTTGCCTTTAAAAAGGATTTCCGTCAGCACTTTCCTTTTCCGGTCTGATAATTCCGAAGTTTGTTGTTCAGGAGTCAATTTTTCCAAATCAGCCAAGGTAGGGGGATAACCAACAGCGATCATGGAACCAGCCTGATATTCAGCCGGATCAAAACCCAGTTCCGCAACCGCTCTTTCTTTATCAAATCCGGCCATCTGATGACCCATTAAACCCTGATTGACGGCTTCCAAAACCAGACTAAAACTGGCCGCGCCGGTATCATGCATCGCGTAATAATTTGGCTGTCCGTTTTTTGTCTGATTTTTTTTGACAAATGAAACGGCCAGCAACCAGGCCTTACCTGCCCAGCCCTGATTAAATTCACCCATTAACGAAAATAACTGTTTGAATTTTTCCTGATCATCTTTGGTGGCATAAATATAGCGCCAGGGCTGTTCATTAAATGATGACGGCGCCCAGCGAGCTGCCTCGAATAACAACATGATTTTTTCCTCCTCAATCGGCCGGTCGGCAAAAACGCGCGGGCTCCAGCGGTTTTTAGCCAGTTCATTGATCGGATACTTAACGTCTGCCGGTTTATTTGGATAAGTCATAATAATGTTTTTTAAGTTCGCTTGGTCAAATAAAAATTTTTCTGTCCTCGGCTCCCCTCTTCGTCTCGGCCTGGTCTCGCCTGGAGCTCGCCAGGCCTCGCTCGGGGGACCCGCCTCAGGCACGAAAAATTTTTATTTGCCCTCGCTCACTTTTACTAATTACTTACTAATGCTTTCAAAAATCTTCAACATTTTTTTAGCTGAATCGTGCCAATTGAATTTTTTTATCTGCTCGTAACCTTTGTTAATCAAACTTTGGCGCAAGCCATCATCAGTTAAAACCCCGCTAATCGCCTGTTTAAGTTCCTGAATGTTATAAGGATCAACCAGCAGAGCGGCGTCGCCAGCAACTTCGGGCAAGGATGAATTGGCGGAACTAATAACCGGCACGCCCGCGGCCATAGCTTCCATGGGCGGCAAACCAAAACCTTCATAAAATGAAGGCCAAATCAGCAAGCCGGCCTTTTTTAACAGCGTCCTTTTTTGCGTTGCCGTAACATAGCCCAAAAACTTCACTTTGTTATTTAACTTCAGTTCAGCAGCCAAATGATAAATTTTCTGATACAGCCAGCCGTGACCGCCGGCAATAATCAAGGAATAACCGGGTAAAGCTAGTTCTGCAAAAGCCCTAATGATGCTTTCAATATTTTTTCTTGGTTCCAAAGTTCCTAAAAATAATACATACTTATCGGGTAAAACCAAATCTTGTTCAACATCGGCGGCATCAATCGAATTAAACTCCGGCAGTGCGGGATAAACGACTTCAATCATAACAGGTGCCAGGCCGTAAGTTTGGACTAAATCGTTTTTAGTATGCTGTGAAACAGCCGCGATAGCCGAGGCCTGTCTTAATTTTTTTGCTGGATTGATGGCCTGATGCCACAGTTGCCTTTTGGCCGAGTAAGCCCAAGGCAGTTTGGCAAACGATAAATCATGAACCGTCATCACTACCGGACAGCCAAAATCAAGCGACCAAAAATTAAGATTAGGAAACCACCACACCTCAACCGGCCCGGTTAACCTGTTAAGCCGCGGGCGGTTAAAAAACTTTAAAGAAAAATTAAATAACTTACTGGGACAATAAAAATGGCAATGTTCAACCCGGGGATTGTTTGAAAACTCGGCTGGCAGAGCGGCTTTTTTAAGCGAGCTGGAAAAAATAAGATAATGATTGACGGGGTCAATCTCCAGCATGGCCTTAAGCAAATTAAAAGCGTATTCCCCTACTCCTGTCAACTGGCCTGATAATAATCCCCTAAGATCAACTGCGATTTTCATATATGATTACATGCTCGCTACTAATTATAATCAATGCCATCTAAAATGGCAAAACCCCGGACCAGCGGTTTAACCAATTCTGGTTCGGGGTTCCAAACAAACAAATAACACTAGGCCTTGTTGCAGGCGCACTCACAATCGGACTCGCATTCGCAACAGCTGGAACAATGGTCGCCGCAGGTACACTTGGTATCCGCGGTGATGGGCAAACCGCATTTTGAGCAATCCATAGTAATTTTTTTAATAATCAAGTTGACTGCTATTAAATCAACAACCGCCGCAGCCGGGGCCTAAATTTTGTTTAAACATGGGGATTTTTAGGGTTATAATAAGTGAATTTTAATTATACCAATGAAAAATGATTAATACAAGTTTCTATAATGGCAGTTTTTTGCCCGAAAATTCCTGCCATGATTTGGCCGTAAAATCCTTCATTTCCGTAGCAAATCGTTCGGACGAAAATTTTTCCGCGTATTCTTTGATTTTATATGGATCAAAATCACGCGACAGGGCCTGGAACTTAATAACCGCGTCGGCCAAACATTCCCAGCTTTGTTCGCTAAAAAATTTACCGTTAAAACCTTCAATCACCGTTTCCAAAGCGCCGCCCGATTTGTAAGCAATCACCGGCCGGCCGCAAGCCATGGCTTCCACCAAGGCAATGCCGAAATCTTCTTCTTGGGGATGAATAAAGGCCTTGGCTTTGCTAATCAGCTGATTGCGCCGTTCATCGCTGACTTCGCCCAAAAATTCAATATTATTTTTAGCCATTTTTTTAAGGCGTTGAATCTCTTCGCCCCCGCCTACAATCTTTAAGGGCAAACGCAATTGGTTAAAGGCCTGAATGGCCAAATCCACCCGCTTGTAAGGACGCAACCGCGAAACCAAAACATAGTAATCTTCAATTTCCGGACTGATTTTAAAACTTTTGGTTTCCACCGGCGGATAAATAACCGTGGCTTCACGCTGATAATATTTTTTAATTCTTTTAGCTACGAATTCGGAATTGGCGATAAACTTATCCACCCGCTGGGCCGCAGTGTAATCCCAGGTTCTTAAAAAATTCAAGACAACTGGTAAAAGTTTCTTAATAATTTTTGGCTGTTTTAGTTCCTCAACATAGCGATGAGCGTCGGACCACAAGTATCTAACTGGTGAATGACAATAGCACAAATGTAAGGTGTTGGGCGGGGTCAGCACGCCTTTGGCAAAAGCCGAAGCCGATGAAATAACAATGTCGTATTCGGAAAAATCAAAATGCTCCCAGGCAATGGGCATTAAAGGCAAATACCATTTAAAATGGTTTTTAGCAAACGGCCAGTTGGCCAAAAAAGAAGTTTTAATATCCAGCCCCGCGAACAAATTGGAATACTCGGGATTATGAATCAAAATATAAACCGGGCTGTTTGGAAAAAGATGGTGCAATTCCAACAACACTTTTTCCGCTCCCCCCACCTGAAATAAATGATCGTGCGTTAAGGCGATTTTCATAAGGCGCTTCTTTGGCTAAAAACCGCGCGCGGCGTTTTTAATAAAATTTGAATATCCAAACCCAAGCTCCAATGCTCCACGTAATAAGTATCCAAACGGACTTCTTCTTCCCACAGCAAATCGCTCCGGCCGGAAACCTGCGCCAAACCGGTAATGCCGGGCTTAATGGCTAGTAGTTTTTTTTCGGACTGCTGATAGCCCTTAACTTCCTCCGGTTCATGAGGCCGCGGCCCCACCAAACTCATCTGGCCCAAGAAAACGTTAAAAAACTGCGGTAGTTCATCCAAGCTCCACTTTCTGATAATTTTACCGAAGGAGGTCAAACGAGGGTCATTTTCCATTTTAAAAAGCGGACCATCTGCTCTTTGATTATAAGTTTGCAAATCTTTTTTTAACAAATGGGCATTTTTAACCATAGAGCGGAATTTATATAAATTGAATTTTTTGCCGTACGCGCCAATCCGCGGCAACGCCACAATCATCGGCCCTGTTGAGGTCAGTTTGACCGTCAGACCGATGACGATTAACAAAGGCGACAAAATTATCAAAAAAACCAAGGCCACAATTAAGTCAAACAACCGTTTTAAAATCCTGCCCCAACCATCCAACCGCGTCTGCCTAACTTCAATCAAAGGCACGCCGGCCACTTCACTTAATTCAAAATTAATCAGCTTGGTATCCAACAGCGAAGCGGCGTATTTATAGTTAAGCTGATGTTCCAAACAAAAATTGACCAAATTGATTTTTTGATAATGTGATAAGCTGGCGTCAGCCAAAATCACATCGTCAACCAATTCTTGTTTAACCATGCCGTTTAGTTCCTCGATTGAATTCTGATTGAATTCGGTAAAAGTTTTTAAAACCCTAAAGCCATAAGTGGGATTTAAAACATATGACCGGGCAATATCAATAGCGCTTTTATTGGCGCCGATTATTACCACTTGCCTAACGCCAATGCCCCGCTTATAAAAAAATTTCTTGACGTAAAAAATGATCAATCGTTCCAGCGCCACGATGACGATGCTTAATAGCCAGCCGGTTAAAATAATCAAACGGGAGGAAAACAGTTGGAAGTTAAAAAAGAAAGCCACCACGATCAGCAAGGTGGCGGCACTGCAAGCCACGCCGATCTTAAAAAAGTAACTGAAAAAACTCTGGCGCTTGACGGAATAAAGACCGGAAACTGCAAACACGGCCAGCCAGGCCAAAGAGGCTACGCTTAATATGGCAAAAAAATCAGTATAAGCCAGTTCAAAAACCACTGGACGGATCTCCACTACAAACGATTCAAATCTTAAAAAATATGCCAGCGAACCGGCCAACAGCAAAGCCAGGTAGTCCAGAGGCAACAAAATAGCGGTAAAAATTAATTCCAATTTTTTCATAAAAACTTAGAGCAAGTAAAATTTAATAACAACGCCTTTAAATCGCCGAATATAAGATAATAAGCAAATGATAGCAGAAACGACAACTTTTGCCAAAAATTACAACCTTGACTAATTTGTTAATATCTGTTATGATTTAAAAGTCCTTTTAAATTTAGATGATCGCCCCGATCCCGACGTAAAGTCGGGATCGTGGAGGAAAGTCCGAACACCGCTTTTTTCGTTTTATTAAACGGAGGATAATTGGTAACGCCAACCGCTTGACCGGGCAACCGGCCAATCAGGACAAGTGCAACAGAGAATATTCCTATTTGTGGGCCAAGAGTATACTCTCCGCAAATTAAGGGTGAAAAGGTCGGCTAATCAGCTGACCCGTCCAGCTGGCGACAGCTGGAAAGAGGTAAACTCTATCCGGTGCAACTTCAAGTAGGTTCCGATTAACGTCGGAGCGGGTTGAAGGCATGATCCTGATTCGTAAGATTCAGGACTAGATAGATGATCATCCCTACCCGCCGATTCGGCGGGCGGGACAGAATTCGGCTTATTAATTTAAAAGGACAAAAAAAGATCGGCAATCAGCCGATTTTTTTATTTTTTTAAACATTTTGCAAAACATCCAGTGTCTGCTTGGCACATTTATCCCAGCTATATTCCTGGGCACGGGACAGACCGCGGGCAATCAAATCTTGCCTAAAATCGTTATCCTCGGCAACCTTAGCCATGTTTAAAGCAAAGGCATCTGTATCATGAGCATCAATCAGCAAGCCCGCGCCATTAACTATTTCCGGCAAAGCGCCCGAATTACTGGCAATAACCGGTGCGCCGCAGGCCATGGCTTCAATAGCCGGCAAGCCAAAGCCCTCGTAAATTGACGGGAACAGCAAACCCCGCGCGCCGGATAATAACACCGGCAACTGTTCAATAGGCAGCCATCCCAATTTTTTTATTTCGTCCTTATACGGCGAGGCCTGAATTTCGGCGTCCAGTTCGTGACCGCCGGGCTGGTCGGAACCGACCAACAACAAATTAAAAGGATGTTTTTGCGTTTGCCTAAAACGGTTGTAGATCCTAATCAGGCCGATCACGTTTTTACGCAACGCCAAACGGCTTAAAAAAATAAAATAAGGATACCTGATCTTTAACTGTTCCAGAGTGTTTTTAACTGTTTCCGGAGGACTCGGCCGCCACAGACGATGGTTTAAACCCAGAGGCACAACCACAATGCGATCGCCAGCAATGCCGTAAAATTTTATAATTTCCTGCTTGGTAAATTCGGAAACAGCGATGATCCGGTCAGCAATAGCGGTCATTCTTTTGGCGCCATACTTTAAGGATCTTAGTTCAAACGAGTTGTAAGTTTCGGGGTAATGTTCATAACCCACGTCATGCCAGGTAATCACGTTTTTTTTAGCAGCCACCGGAGGAAAAGTATGCGAGGGCACAAATAAAAGATCGGGTTGACGCGCAATCATTTCCCAACTTAAGCGTCCTAAAGTCCAAAACCGCCTAAATGGCCAATGAAGAATTTTTTCGGAAAAATTATCGGATCTCGGCACAATGGCGCCTCTTAATTTATCGGGAGTATATAAAAAATATTGATTCTTATGATCCAGTTCAAACAAACGATCCAGTAAATTATAGGCGTACCATTCCACGCCGCTTTTGTGCTCGCGATTCGCGCGTGACGCGTCAATGCCAATTATCATAATTTCCAAGAGACAAATTTCAATTTCCAAATAAATAATAAACAACAAAATTCAAAAACTATTTGTAATTTAAATTTTGGAATTTATTTGGATATTGATATTTGAAAATTGTTATTTTGTAAACAAAATACTGCGCTTGTAGGATTCCAAATTATCCAAGGCAATGCCCGTGCCCTTGGCCACGCACAACAGTGCTTCATCGGCCACATAAGCGGGCACGCCGGTGGCTTGCGAGAGCAGGATGGCCATGTTGCGCAATAATGAAGAACCGCCGGTTAACACCATACCCTTATCCATCACGTCGGCGGAAAGTTCGGGCGGGGTTTTAAATAGCACCGACTTGACGGCGGCAATAATCCCCTGCAGTTCGTTTTGCAGGGCTTCGGTCACGTCGTCGGAATTAACTTCAATGGTGCGAGGCAGGCCCGAAATCATGTCGCGGCCGCGGATATTCATTTTTAATTTTTCCTCGTCATCCAGATACATAGCCGAACCGATCTGGATTTTAATCTGCTCGGAAGTGCTTTCACCAATGGCCAAACCGTATTTTTTTCTGATGAATTCGGCAATGGCCGCGTCAAACTTGGTGCCGCCGATTCTAATGGAGGTGTTAGCCACAATGCCACCCAAAGAAATAACAGCAATTTCAGAAGTGCCGCCGCCCATATCCACAATCATGTGTCCGGAAGCGGAACCAATGGGAATATTGGCGCCAATGGCCGCGGCAATGGGCTCTTTAATGATGTAAGCGGCTTTAGCGCCGGCCGCCACAGTGGCGTCAATCACCGCTCTTTTTTCGGTTGAGGTGATGCCGGCGGGCACGGCAATCATTACTTCCGGCCTAAACAGCTTAACGCCGCCAATGGCTTTATTGATAAAGTAACGGAGCATGCTTTCGGTGATTTTGTAATCGGCAATCACCCCATCCCTAAGCGGACGCAAAGCCACGATGGTGTCGGGTGTGCGGCCCAGCATTTCCTTGGCTTCTTCACCCACCGCTAAAACCTTTTTATCCATAACCGAAATCGCCACCACCGAGGGTTCGTTGATGATAATGCCTCTTTTGGGCACATGGACCAGCGTATAAGTGGTGCCCAAATCAATGCCGATTTTCTTGGTAAACATGCGTTAAAATTGGTTTAAAGTAAGTTTATCCTAGCAGAAATAACCCTTATTGACAATATGATAAATTATGACTCGGCGGAACAAAAAAACTCCAAAACAGGAGCATCTTGGCCTGAAGAAAAAAAATTATTTAATCGATTTAATGGTATAAGCGGTTAAGCCGCGCGGAGTTTCCACTGTTACCGCTTCTCCCATGGACCGGCCTAACACGGCCTGTCCGATCGGCGAATCGCAGGAAAGCAGACCTTGAGCGGGGTCGCCTTCATGAGAACCAACAATGGTGAATTTAATCTGCTTTTCCCCTGTTTCCAAAACCACGGACGAACCGACCTGCACCTGGCTATTGTCCTTATTCTCTGCCACCACCGCGTTTTTGAGAATATTTTCAATTTCCAAAATGCGGCCTTCCATAAAGGCCTGTTCGTCACGGGCTTCGTTGTACTCGGCGTTTTCGCTTAAATCGCCGTGCTCCTTAGCCAGCTCAATCCGCTCTACGATTTCCTTGCGCTTGCCGGTTTTAAGTTCATTTAATTCCGACTCAAGCCTTTTTTTACCTTCGGGGCTTAAAATTGAATAATCATTCATATACAGTTCATCATAATTAATTATTTAAGTTATGTCAAACATACTTTTTTGGACCCCCTCATTAATTCTCCCCCTCTCAAGAGGGGGGCTTGATTAATCGCTCAACCTATTCTTAACGTACCAATTCAGAACTTCGTAAGCGATGGGCACGGCTGTTTCGGAACCTTCATTGCCATTTTCCACCAACACGGTTATAACCAATTCCGGATTTTGATAGGGTAAAAAGCCCGTAAACCAGGCATGGGGATTGCCGTTTGACGCCTGGGCCGTGCCGGTTTTTCCGGCAGATGGCACGCTTAACAATGACAGCCGGCGGCTGCTGCCGTTGGTTACGCCGGCTCTCATGCCTTCGGCCACCGTGGCGAAATTATTTTTACTGCCCAAATTTTGCGCCAGCACTTCCGGTTCAACCACCGTGGTTTGGCCAAGCTGAGAATTGATGATTTTTTCCAAAATTCGAGGTTTAAATAAAGTTCCGCCATTGGCCACGGCGCTGGTGTACATAGCAACTTGTAAAGGCGTGGCTAATAAATCACCCTGACCAATGGCCAGATGCAAAGTATCGCCCGGGTACCAAACCTCGTTTTTGGCCTTAATTTTCCATTCCTCGCTGGGTAAAAAACCGGCTCGCTCGCCTTTTAAATCAATGCCGGTAATTTTACCCAGACCAAAGGAACTAAAATAGCCGAGCATTTTTTTTAAACCCAGGCCGCGATGTCCGTCAAAATTTTCCAGGGCCAGATAATAATAAAAGGTGTTGACCGATTCGGATAAGGCCTTAATCACGTTGGTCAGGCCATGGCCACCCGCCTGCCAATCCGGAAAAAACCATTGACTGTACCAAACCCCGCCCGTGCTGGCCACGGTACTGTTTCTGTCAATTATGCCTTCCTGCAATCCGGCCAAGCTCATCACCAGCTTAATAGTTGAACCGGTCGGATATTCGCCGCCGATAACGCGGTTGATTAATGGCTTTAAGGGATTATCAAGCAAGCCCTGATAGCTTTGAGAGCTGATGCCGCGGCTGAACTCGTTATTATCGTAAGTAGGCCAAGAAACCAGAGCCCTGATTTGCCCGTTGCGCGGATCCATGGCCACCACCGCGCCGGCCTTATGCGGCTGCTGCGCCTTAAAACTCTCCACAATTTTCTGCTGCAAACCAAGGTCAATTCCCAAAACCAGATTATTGCCGTTTTTGGGCTCTTGCTCGGCAATGACTTTTTTTTCCTGCCCGAGCGCGTCAACCTCAATCTGGCGCTGGCCAAATGAGCCCCTTAATTCGCTCTGGTAATATTCTTCCAGGCCGCCGCCATGGCCCACTTTTTCGGTCAATTGGTAATCCAGGGCCAAGTACTTGTCTTTTTCTTCCCGGGTGATTCTGGAAGTGTAGCCGAACAAATGAGTCAATGATCCGTCGGCAGGATATTTTCTTAAGGGGTCAATAATGACTTTTAAGGCGGGCGAATCCTGAACTTTAAGCATCAGGCCCAGCGCCTGTTCATAATTTAAATTTTCTTTTACAGCTACGGGCAAATAGCCGGTCGTGTTAAGAAGATCGGCGGTCTCTTGGTCCGTTAATTCCAGATCCTTAAAAATCCCGCCTATTTTTTGTTTTTCCTCGGTGCTTAAACTGCTGACAGCCGGCTGAAAAAACAGGGAAAAAGTTCCGATATTTTCCACCATCGGATTGCCTAAATGGTCAAAAAAAATGCCGCGGCTGGGCGCCAGCCATTCCCGTCGCAAACGGTTGCCTTCAGCGATGTTTCTAAAATCGCTGCCGGAAAAAAACTGCAGATAAAACAGCCGGCCGGCCAGCAGTAAAAACAGACCCGCTAATATTGCCAGCACCAAACGCTGTTTGGATAAATTGACCAGCCGACCTAAGGTTTGCGAGCCGCCCATGACTAAAAACGACTCGCTGACTTCGTGGCTGTCGTAAAAATTATCCACCTGGCCCTGGCGCTTATCGGCGCTAAAGCCCGGAATTATAAAAGGGTCACGAGATTTCCACATATTTACCTTTCTTTGATTGGTAAAAAAATTGACCGGCTACAACAATTATCAAAGTATTTAACAAAATATAAACCGTTGCTTGCCAAACCGACATTTTTAACAACAGGGCGTAAGCCGGCTCCTGGGCGATCCAGCCAAACAGCCGGGAGATTAAAAAAAGCAACAGCCAATAGCCGCCAACCGAGCCCAAAATTAAAAAAATGCGGGCCAGCTGATGGCTTAAAGAAAGTTCAGCGGTTAATAAATGCAGTGTTCCGCACACGAGCAGTAAAACCAGTAAAAAAACGCCGGGCGAACCAAAAGCCAAATCCAATAATATACCGGCCGTAATAAACGCGCTCCAGCGGCCCGGCAAACGGTTTAAATTAAGAAAAATAACCGCGGCCAGCGGCAGATCAACCAGCCAGCCCAAAGGCGTTAGCAAGCGGTTCAACAAAAAAAGAACGAGTATGGCAAGCGGAGGAATTAAAAATTTAATCGCCTTAACCATAAAGCTCAATTTTTTAAAATTATCGTTAGCACATGGAGGTTGTGGTAGTTAAATGGCTGATTAACCCTGGCCTGTTTAAAAATCTGACCCACCTGCTGTTCCACCTGCGAAATCTGCCCGACTAGCAGTCCGCGCGGCACCAGCTCTTCCAAACCCGAAGTGATTACGTTCTGCTTTTCCTCAACCGGCTCGTTCTGGGGTATTAGTTCAATAACCAAACTGTTGCCGGCCTGGCCGGATAACAGGCCGTTGGTTCTGCCCGATTGGTCGCCAAAACTGACGGCCAGCTGGGAGGCGGTGTCATTAAGTAGGCGGACAAAAGAACGGTTTTGCTCCACCTGGGAAATTTTTCCGATAATAACTCCCTGATTGACCGTGACGGCCAGGCCGGGCTTAAGCCCGCTATTGGCGCCCGCGTCAATAATAAAAACGTTATCGTTTAAAGGCAAGCGTCCAATGACCTTGGCCAACTGCCAGCGGTAATTAACCGTGACCAAAAAGTCCAGTTCGCTTTTAAGATAGCGGTTTTCGGTTTCCAATTCGCTCAATTTAAGGTAATCCACGCTTAGCTCTCCCAATTCTCCCTTGAGCCGCAAATTTTCATCATTTAGCCGTTGATAATTTTTAAGCGCGCTAAAATTAAGTCCCCAGGAATAAAATCTGGCTTCCACTGGTGCCAACAGACCGGCCAGCCAGGCCTCGGGCGCTTTAAGCCACCCGAACCAATGAAAAAAAATCAGCAGAATAGCTGCCGCGCCAACGCCGATAAATTTTGACTGCTTTTTGTTCATGGTTTATTCATCCGAAGGAGATGGAAGCAGAACCTCCTTTAAATTTTCCAAATCTTCCAAAATTATGCCGGTACCTCTAACCACGGCCGTCAGCGGATCATCAACAATCTGCACCGGGATTTTGGTTTCCTGGGCAATTAAAGTATCCAGCCCTTTTAACCTGGCCCCGCCGCCCGAAAGCAACAGACCGCGGGTATAAATATCGGCCACCAGTTCCGGCGGGGTTTTTTCCAAAGTATCCCTGATCGCTTCCACAATCTGCCTGACCGATCTTAAAATGGCCTCCCTAATTTGCTGGCTGGTTAAAATTACTTCCTTAGGCAAACCGCTGATTAAATCGCGGCCGCGCATGGTGGTTTCTTCCTTGTCGCTGCCTAAATTAGCCACCGTGCCGATCTTAATTTTTATTTCCTCGGCAGTTTTGGAACCTAACAGCAAATTGAAGTTTTCCCGGGCGTACTGAATGATATTTTCATCCAGTTCTTCTCCGGCCACGGATAAGGAATTAAACGTGACCACCCCGCCCAAAGAAATTACAGCCACCTCGGTTTTACCGCCGCCCAAATCAACCATCATGTAACCGCTGGGATCCTGAATGGGCACGCGCGAACCAATGGCCGCCGCCAGCGGCTGTTCCACTAAATGCACTTCGCGGGCGCCGGCCGATTTGGCCGCGTCTTCCACTGCTTTTCTTTCCACCTCGGTCACGTTTAAAGGAATGCCGATAATTACCCGCGGTCGTGGTGAAAAGCTGAAGTTTTGCTGATGGATTTTTTTAATAAAATGGCTGATCATTTTTTCGGTAATTTCAAAGTCCGAAATTACCCCGCCGGAGAGCGGTTTGGTGATCATAATATGACCGGGCGTTTTGCCGATCATTTTTTTAGCATCTTCGCCGATGGAAATAATCTGATTGTTACGGGTGTTAACGGCCACTACCGAGGGTTCGTTAATCACGATACCCTTATCCTTAACGTAAACCAAGGTATTGGTGGTGCCCAAATCAATCCCGATATCCTGCGAAAATCTGCCGAACAATTTATTGAACATATTCTTTCTCCAGTAACTTAACTACTTGGTTAAAATCCGCCTTGCCTTTGGCGCTGTCGTTTCTAAAACGGTATTCTACCTGATCGCCAGCTTTTTCGCCCACGATCAATTGGATATTGATCCCGATTAAATCGGCGTCCTTAAGCTTAAAGCCCGCTGATTCAAGACGATCGTCATAAAGAAGATCGTAACCGGCCGCAATTAAATCCTGATACAACTGATCGGCTTGTTTTTTCTTACTGGCATCAAGCAACAACAGATGGGCGTGGAAAGGCGTCAGAGCAGCCGGCCAAATTAGACCCTTAGCATCCTGACAAATTTCCGCCACCGCGCCCATAATGCGGGAAGGTCCAATGCCATAACAGCCCATTAACACCGGCTGACGCTTGCCGCCCTCATCAACATACTGATAATCAAAGGCCTTGGTAAATTTAGTCATTAGCTTAAAAATATTACCGACTTCGATGGCCTTAACCAACTGTACTCCCTGACCGCATTTTGGGCAAGGCACGCCTACTTTAAGCGAACAAATTTCGGTATTTTGGGCAAAATCACACTGATTGCAAACCACGATATTATCCTCGCCTGATTCGGTTAAAACCTGAAATTCATGGGAATACTTAGAAAAAGTGCCGCCGCTAGCTTCCACCAACCGGGCTTTGAGCCCGCATCTAGTAAAAACGTTAAAGTAGGCCTGCATGGCTTTTTGATAAAATTCTTCCAAATCTGTCTCGCTGGCATGAAAGCTGTATAAATCTTTCATGGAAAATTCGCGGCCGCGTAGTAAACCCGATTTGGCGCGCGGCTCATCGCGAAATTTATCCTGAATCTGGTAAACCGCCGCTGGCAAATCGCGATACGAAGCAGCGAATTTTTTAACTAGGGGCGTTACCACTTCTTCATGAGTGGCACCCAGAGCGTAATCCTTATCACCCGAGCCTTTGAGTTTAAATAAAACGTCAATTTTACTCCAGTTTCCGCTTTTAACCCAGATTTCTTTGGGCGTTAAGGCCGGCATTAAAATTTCTTGGGCCCCAAGCGCGTTCATTTCTTGGCGGATGATTTGTTTGATCTTATTTAAAACCCTCAACCCGAGCGGCAGATAACTGTACACGCCGGCCATTAACTTATCAACATAGCCGGCGCGCGTGAGTAAAATAGCGTTCTGTGAAACTTCATCTTTAGGACTTTCACGCAAGGTTTTACTTAAAAGTTTTGACTGTAACATAGAATAAATCTGTCATTTATATTAATTGAGCGAGGGCAAGATGTCATTGCGAGGAGCGAGGCGAAGCCGAGCGACGAAGCAATCCCGTTATAATTCGTATAACATCGGGATCGCCACGCCCCTCGCTTCGCTCGGGGCTCGCGATGACAGCCTTGCCCGAGCGAACATATTAAATTCAAGGCGAAAAAAAGAAATATTTTCAGCGAAATCTAATTTAACTTAATTTTTTAGGATTGGCAGGATTCTAGCTGATTCATTCTTGACCGTGTCTTCATCATAATCAGCACTGTGCGCGCGAGAGCCCTGATAGCTTTGTTCTTTTTGATCCAAATGCAAACTGAATTGATAAGTCGTGTCCGTTTCCTGATTAATGTATAAATGGAATCTGGGGTAATGCTGGCTTTGCGATAATCTGCGCACATAGCCCACCTTATTGGTAAAACGGTTGGTAATGCCAAAATAACCGCAACGCCTTAAGGCCTCGCGGATATTGCTTTTTATTTCCTGCTTGGGCACCGCGAAGTTCATGGCTTAAAATATTGATTTAATCCTGTCAATAAAACCGGTTGATTGAGCGATGTCGCGGTAAGTAATAACGGCAATCAACAACAGCAGCAGGCCAAAACCCAAATTATGAATGACGTTTTCAACCTGTTGGTTATTGGGCCGGCGGCGGATTTTTTCAATCACCGCGAACACAAAGCGGCCGCCGTCCAAAGCCGGAAAAGGAAAAAAGTTGATCACGGCCAAGTTAAGCGAGAGCAGGCCAGCAAACTGCAGTAAATAACTGAAGCCCATTTCCAACGCCTGACCGGTTAGCACTGCTACGCCGATCGGACCTGATAATTCCACGGCCAAACCCTGCCCGGTAATTAAACCGGCAATGAGGCCGTAAAAAGCGGTAATAATTCTCCAAAGTAAACCCACTGTGGTCAATAAGCCCTGATAAAAACTGGCAAAAAATCCATATCTGACCAAGCCGGTCTGTAAAATATTAACGCCCAAAACCTTATCCGGACCGGCCTCCGCGATGTTGGCCGGTATGATTGAATAATCTTTAACTTCCCCGTCGGCTTTTTGAACCTTAAGTTGAATTGGTTGGTCCTGATTTTGTTTAACGTAATCGGTAACTTGAGCGTGGCTGACTGCCGGCTGGCCGTTGACCTCCAGCAATAAATCTCCGCCAACTAAACCGGCCGCGGCGGCCGGCGAATTTTGAGCCACGCCCACCACCCTGATTTTAACCTGGCTCACCTGGGGCTGATTAAGCTCTTCATCCGATAAAGCGGTTGGCAAGCCAATCATGTAGCCCGCGGAAAAAATAAAAAAGGCCAACACAATGTTCATTAGTACGCCGGCCGCCAAAATCAGGCCTTTGGCGTAAAAGGGCTTGCTGGCAAAACTGTCGCCCTCATCCCTTAAAGAACCGTCTTCGCCTTTTAGGCGGACAAAACCGCCCAAAGGAATTAAGTTAAGGGAATACAGAGTATCGCCTTTTTTAACGCCCCACAATCTGGGCGGAAAACCCAAACCGAATTCTTCCACTCTGACTCCGTTTTTCCGGGCCACCAAAAAATGTCCCAGTTCATGGACAAACACCAGCACGCTTAAGATTAAAATGAATATTACTATAGTTAAAAACATCAATATTTTAAGTCAATAATTAAATTTGATTCAGTCAAAGTAATTTATATTTTCATTATATCTTCTTCTTTTTTATCACCGAGTGCCTTAATTTTTTCATTGTAATCTTTGACTAATTTATCCAGCTCATCAAGATTCTTAAACTTTTCATCTTCGGTAATGGTTTTGTCTTTTTCCTGCTCCATGGTTTTATCTCTGATTTTTTCCCTAACGCCCCTAATGCTGACCTTGGCGTCTTCCAGTTTTACATGCAATTTTTTAACCACTTCTTTGCGGGTTTCTTCGGTTAAAGACGGGATATTAATAATCACCAACCCTTCTTTAACCAAAGGGTTGAATCCTAAATCCGCCTTTAAAATAGCTTTTTCTATTTCCTTGATTAAACTTTTATCCCAGGGCTGGATAGTGAGGGTTTTAGGATCAGATGCGGCAATGCCGGCTAAATGAACCAGCGGGGTCAGCACACCATAGGCATCAACCTGAACGTTTTCCACCAAAGCCGGGGTGGCGCGGCCGATTCTTAAATTGCCGATTTCTTTATCCAAAAACAGCAGTACTTTGTTAAATTCCTCCTTATGACTGTTGATAAAATCGCTCATAGGATTACAGGTTAAAGATTAATTGACTTTTTTAACGCCTAAAAATAAAATTTTCGGATTTTGCGGATCAATCATTAAATGCTTGGCGCTGCGCGAACTTGGCAGTTTGCGGGTGATCCAGTTTAAGCCGTTATCGTGGCTGCGGTAAAACGCTTCAGACGTGCCGTAAAAAATCTCACTGCCGTTTTTGGGATTGATAGCCAAAGAATAAATTACCGTGGTTTTGGGCGGCGTGAGCAGTTTAAGTTCCTGCCATGTTTCTCCCCCGTTAGCCGAACGCATCAGGCCGTAGCTGGAAGCGTAAAACAAACCGTCATCAACCGTCGGATCAAGAATCAGTTCCCGATACGATAGCACCTCGCTTTTATTTTTCTCCACTTTGCCTTCAAAAATATTGCGCCAGGTTTGGCCGTGATCAACGGACTTAAACACGCCTTGGCCGGCGGTGGCCAGATAAATAATGTTGGCGTTTTTGGGATTGATCAAAATCTTAGCAACGCGCCCGGAAAAATTGCGATTGACGTGCCAGGAATACGCGCTATCCTCGCTCACAAACAAACCGCTGCCCGAAGTGCCGGCGTAAATAATCCTGGGGTTGTACGGGTCAATCGCCAGAGAGGTAATTTGGTTATTGGGGTTATCGCGAGTTTCAATCAGCTGATAATCCCAGTGCCGGCTGCAGTCGGTGGATTTATAAACCCGATTATCAATGGCCGCGTAAATAATACACCTATCCACCGGATCAACGGCAATGGCGTTAATATTTCCTACTTTGGCCAAACTTTGACTCCAGGCCTCGCCGCCGTTGTAAGTGTAAAATAAGTCGCCGGCCGAAGTGCCCACGTAAATCGCCTGGCGGTCGGTAGGGTCAACCACCATAACCGTAACATCGCTGGAGGCAAAAGTCCGAGTGGCTTCACCTACGCGGTAAACGGAGCTGACGGCCGACCAGGTATCGCCCTGATCCGACGATTTGTAAACTCCGCCATCAGCCGCCTGTTCGGTTTTGATGTTAATCAAACAACCGCTTAAAAATAACGGCAACAACGGCAAAAGGATTAAAACTTTTTTTGTCATAGGTTGATAAAAACGTTTTCCAGCAATAGCCGGGGGCTGACGTTAAAATAAAGCTGTTCCCGGGTTTGTTTGATTAAATCGAATAAAGACAAAATTTTAGGGATCGGCCAGCTTGGCCTACCGGCCTGAGCATAATCAATTTGGCCCACGTTCTGTTTTAACTTTTGCCTTAAATAAATTTCCAAATGCGCCAGCAAATCTTCGGCTGCCAAAACCTTCTGCCTGGCTTCATCAATTTTTTCCAATAAATTTTCCGCGATTTTAAACCGGCCCGGCAGATCCTGATTTAAAACTTGGGTTAATAAATCCCGGCTGGCCGCAAATTCTTGGTAAAACTCCTGATCCTGGGCCAGTTTAAGGGCCAAACCCGGCCGGCCTCCGCACCAGTCCACAATTTGCCTAGCCGTATTTGCGTCTTCGGCCTTATCTTGAATGCCCTGATATAATTCAGCCGAAGCGACCGGCAAAAACTTAACGGCCTGACAGCGGGAAATAACGGTGCTTAAAAGATTTTGCCAGGCGGAGGAAACAATAATCAGTAAAGTTTTAGGAGCGGGTTCTTCCAAAGTTTTTAACAAAGCGTTGGCTGATTCCTGATTAAGCTTTTCGGCCTCGTAAATAATCCCTATTTTATAATGATCGCTGAACGATTTTAAAAAAAGCGACCGGCAAAATTCCCTAACCTGCTCAATGCCGATATCTTTTTTATCAGGCAAGGTCTCCAGTTTAAGCAGATTGGTCAATAACAATTCATTTGAACCCAGCACTTTTAAGGCCAGCGCCTCGGCCACGGCGGTTTTACCCAAGTTGGGGGGTCCGTAAAATAAATAGGCGTGAGCCAGCTTATTTTGGCTCAAACCTTTATCCAAAAAACTGATGGCCGACTGATGGCCGATAATGCCCCAATTATCCATACGAGTTGTTCATCTTTGTTTCCAAATTATAGCAATTTTATTCGCTTTCTGTCAATTTTTATCCAGCTCATCATTAACCAACCGATCGGCCAGGGCGTTCATGGCCCGGGGCACATGGGTATAGGTGATTTTTTTGAATTTTTGGCTTAAGTTCCAAATTTTAACAAACAACTTTTGCAACTCCGCGTCTTTGACTTTATAGCTGCCTTTGAGCTGGTTGACCACCAATAAACTGTCCAAATAAAAGTCAATTTCAATTTTACCCGCCTCGGCTTGACCGAGTCGAGACGGGCCGAATTGTTGCGCTTCAGTAAGAGCTAGAATCACGCCCTCGTACTCCGCCTGATTATTAGTGCGTTCGCCCAGGTATTTGGAAAACCGGCCAATCACTTTATCGGCTTCGTCTTTAACAATCACCCCGCAGGCCGCCGGTCCCGGATTGCCCCGCGCTCCCCCATCAGTAAAAATTTTTATTTTTTGAATCATAGCGCTTAAGAAAGTTTAATGTCCACCAAAGAAAGCTGAATTTCACGATTGCCGTTCCATTGGTTAATGCCCAGCTCACAAACAACGTCAATCTGGTCGCCCGGTTTAAGCGAGGCGCAAACATTGGCAAAACCGAAACAAATAATTTTTTCCCGCCGCTCACCCTGGCTGACCAGCAAACGCAAATGGGTTTTATCGGCACCAATGGCTTCGGCCACCACCACGGCCACGTTTTTCAATAAAAACCGGGGCTTGTAATTATTTTCGCCAAAAGGTTTAAATTCTTCCAAGGCCTCAATTAAATCCCAGTTGACCTCATTTAAAATCAGCTCCCGGTCAATCATTAAGGTGGGGGTCAAGTTTGCGCCGGCTAATTTTTGCCCAACATAGGCGGAAAAATCTTTTTTAAAAGCTTCTAGCTTGGTTTTGGCTAAACTAAAGCCGGCCGCTCCGGCGTGCCCGCCAAATCTTAAAAAATAATCTTTAAAGTGCTCTAAGGCCTCAATTAAATTAAACTCCTTAATAGAGCGGCCGGAAGCCACGTACGATTCGCCGCCCTGATCGGATAGCACCAATGACGGCCGGGAAAATTCTTGAGTTAATTTGGATGACACCAAACCCAGCAGTCCGGGATTCCATTTTTCCCCCACCGCGATTAAAACCGGCTGGTCAGCGGTAACCGCGCCCAACTGCTGTTTGGCTTCGGTAAATAATTTTTCGGTAATACTCTGACGTTCGGTATTGCGCTTATTTAACTGTCCGGCCAGCACAATGGCCTGTTCAATATTTGCGGTAGTTAGCAATTCATAAGCGCTGTTGGCGTGAGCCATGCGCCCAGCCGCGTTAATGCGCGGAGCCAACTGCCAGCCAATGGTGGTGGCGTCCGCTTTATCCTGATTAATTGCCGCCACTTCCATTAACTTGGCTAGGCCCAAATTTTTGGTTTTAGTTAAAACAATCAGACCGTATTTAACAATGGTCCGGTTTTCTCCGAGTAACGGCACCATATCGGCCACGGTGCTGATGGACGCCAGATCCAACAGCCATTTTTCCAAAGCAACCGCGCTTTGACCAACCGGAAGTTGCGCCCGCGAATCCCTTAGCAATGCCTGACCCACTTTAAAGGCCACTCCCCCGCCGGCCAAAAATTTAAACGGATAATTTTTGTCCCAGCCCGGATGAATAATGGCCAGAGCCGGCGGAACTTGATCAGGCACATGATGATGATCGGTAATAATAACTTGCAGACCCAAAGAATTAGCCAATTCAATATCAGCCACGTTGCTGATGCCGCAATCCACAGTTATAACTAGCTTAACTCCTTGGTCAGCTAAAATTTTAACCGCCTTGGCATTTAAGCCGTAGCCCTCTTTTTCCCGATCCGGCAGATAAGTCACAAAATCAAAATTCAACAAAGTAAACACTTGATGCAAAATGGCCGAACCGCACACGCCGTCGGCATCATAATCGCCAAAAATCGCCAGCTTATGCCCGTCGGCTTTGGCTTGGTATAAAGTATCAACCACCAGCTTCATCTGGCTAAATAAATACGGATCATGGATGTTGGCCGAATAATCGGGATGTAAAAATTCGTCAATTTGCGCCTGCGTAGTTAAACCCCGGTCATCAAGCAATTGCAAAACAGTTACCGGTAGTTCCGGAAACTGTTGCTTGATTGCTTCATTAATGGTCGGCTTGACTAGCCAGCGATATTTGTTCATCTGTCTGTTACTTTTTCTTGATCAGTTCCTTTAAATTAATCACATTACGAGGCAGTCGGGTTTCTTTTTGTTCTTTAACAATGACGGTTGGCGTATGCATCACCGGCAACTCAAGTTTTTCCGGGCTGATGGCGTCCAACTGTTTTGAGCCGGTTTGCCGGTTTTTAAAGTAGAAAAAGACGACTGTTGCCAAGGCAATCAAAATAGCAACTAAAGTCCAGAAAAAAATGTTGCCTAAGCTGAAAAAACCGCCGCCATTGCCCGAAACTTTTTCAATGGCTTGGCCTAAACGTTGCACTGGTTGGTCAGCGGCTTTTTGTCCGGCCGCTGGCGTGCCCGTTAAGGTATTAAGCTGATTTTGCAATTCCTGTAAATTTTGGATATTTTGTCCCTCACTGGCGGCCGACACCTGTTTATCCTGTTCTTTGACTTCGGTTTGGCCGGTGGGCGGCTGAAAAATATTACGATCCTGTTCGGCGGAAATTTTTAAGGGGTCCAAAGGATAATAATCCTGGCCATCATTGGTGCCGTCACCATCAGTGTCTTTTCTTAACGGATCAGTACCCTTGGCTTTTTCCTGCAAATCCGACAAGCCGTCGTTATCGTCGTCAATATCGGCGTTATTGCCAATGCCGTCTCCGTCCGTATCCAGCCACTCGCTTGGATCAAGCGGAAAGGCGTCAATATTGTCGTTATAACCGTCTCCGTCCGTATCGGCTTTTAAAGGGTTGGTACCGTGCGCTTTTTCCTGCTCATCGGTTAAGCCGTCATTATCGTCATCGTTATCTAGCCGGTCAACCGTGCCATCGCCGTCGGTATCCTTATCCGGCACAATCAAGGTTGTCTGATTGGAATCATTGCTCGGATTTTGATCGGCCGGTTCGGCAGCCATTATTCTGGCCTGAATATTAAAGGAATCTTCGGGCACGACAAAATCCACAAACACGTCATCGTAAAAATTGGGGCGGACCGAAACCGGACGAGATTCGCCAATTATCTGACTGCCTCTAAAAAACGAAACAAAGCCCGACATATCATTGTTACCCACGTTTTTAACGCGGGCGTAAATTCTAATTGATTGTCCGCTGATAAACACGTCTTTGGAAAATTCCAAATCCTCGGCTTTCAAAGAAAGATCATAATCAAACTCCGCCGCCTTGGTTGAAGTCGGACTTAATAATAAAAAGCCGAATATATACAACGATAATAATGTTAAATACTTGAATGCCATATTATAAATTTATTATTACTCGGGCAAGAAAAATTTTTTTGTCCTCGCCTCCGGCCTTCGCCGCGGCCGGCGGCTTGCCCGGTATTTTGCGCTCGGCCCAAAAAATTTTACTTGCCCTCGCTCGCCTGTTTACTGTATATTATTAATTTCTTTTAAAGTCAATAATCCTTCTTGCGCGCCGATTTTTCTGACTACGTAACTACCGCGGATCATGGCCAGATTAAGGGCCTTTTTTAAATCTTCCTTGTAAATCAGCAGACCACCGATTAAACTGGAGCCAAAGGCGTCGCCCGCTCCGGTGGTGTTAACGGCTTTAACGGGCAAGGCCTTGGCAAAATACGATTGACCGCCGGAATAAACATAGGCGCCGCGGCCGCCATCAGAAATACTGACAATTTTAGGACCGAGACCGGCCAAAAATTCCAACAATTCAGCGGTCTTTAAAGAGACGGATTGGTCCTTAACTGACGCGGCCAAAATTGTGGCCTCGTCTTTATTTAGTATCAAAACCTCGGTCTGTTTTAAATACTTTTTTAAATAATTATAACCCGCTTCCAACTGGGTCGCGCCAGGATTCCAAGCGATTTTGACTTTTCTTTTGCCAGCCGCCTCAAAAACCTTATCCAAATTATCTTTCCAATTCAACCCGGATAAGGAAGCTAGATAATACCAGCTGGTGGAAACTCCCGACAATTTAGCAGAACCAATTTGCAAACGCTCATTAGCGGCCCGGTGGGTAAAAATCACGTGTTCGTTAGCCGTTCCGGCGGAAATTACAAATGATAGACCCGTCCAGTAATGCTCCACTTTTTGCAACAAAGATAAACCAACCTTTTCTTTTTTAAAATGATGCAAAATTTTTAGAGCCGAAGGATCGGTGCCAATGGCGCCGACTAAGGCGACTTTTAGCCCCAGCCGGGCCAAACCCACGGCGGTGTTGGAACCGCCCCCGCCAAAAGTGTACAGCACCTGTTCGTCATTTAAAATTTTATCGCCTACTTCAAATGCGAAAAGTTTATCCGCGCCCGTTTTTTTAGAATTTTTTAAAACCTGAAGATCATCCGTGTGAAACATGATATCTTCCGTAATCCCGCCGATGGTAATAACGTCGTATTTCATATTACTCTTTGTTATACATCTCGTCTTTTTTCTCTTTCAAAAAAGTGATCCAGTCCTCAATAACTTCCAGAAAAATCTTTAAGGGCGCTTCAATAATAAAATCCAGAAAAAAGACGAAGACGTTGATTTTGGAAAATTTTTCGCTCAACCAATGGCCGGCTTTTAAAAACGGCAAGGAAAACAGGTTGATTAAAAAAACCAAGGGGCTTTCTTTTTTATCAATTACCGTCATTTCCCTTACTTTCATCCGCAATTTAATGCCAAAAAAGCTGACCAAGGATAAAAACAGCAAAAAGATCAGCTTGCTGAAAATGTTAAAATGCAAGCGATCCAGCAGATAAATCAGGGCGCTGAAGGAAATGGCGAATAAAATAAAATACAAAAAATAAAAAATAAAGGTGGCAAAACTGCCGCGTTTAACCGCGCCCCTTAAGGAGGTGCGCACATCAGCCACTTGATCCTGATACAAAACCTCTCTTGCGACTTTAACCACGCGGTCGGTATTTTTTTTGGTGGGAATGCGGATAAACACGCCCAATAAAAAAATCAAAAACGGCGGGAATAAGGCGTTAATAGCCAGGGGAACGTACAAAATTTCACCGGCAATGTAATAATCGTAAGGCAGCTCCATCACCAAGGCCAATAGCATTTTAGTCAGAAACAGATAAATGGTGACGCGCACAATACTGCGCCTTAATTTGGTTCTAGCTTTTTTATAGGATTTAGCGCAGGTATTGATGATTTTGGCCTCAAGTTCGGCCGGGTTGTTAAAAATTTTTTCAGCCGCGGCCGGATTTTCCAGAATAATATCGCGTAAAAGGTTAAAAACAAAGGTGTATTTTTTATAAAAATGATAGAGCTTTTGAGCCAGCGGGTTCTGCTTGCGTCGCTCCAGCTCTTTTTTAAGATTATTGATTTTTTTGGCCACGTATAGCAAATCATCAGTGGGAATCTTGCGCCAATTGGGATAAAAATATTTGATCAGTTTGTAATCGGTGAGGGCTTCATCGGATTTAACCAAAGCCCGGTGCATGGCCAAATAAACATACAAGTCCTTTTCGGTTTCGCTTAAGCTGTGGTCGGCTAAATTAACGGCCGACCGCATGGTTTTAAACATGAATTCCGTCACGGCCTGATCGGCCAAGGGCGGCATTAAACATTCCTCAATTTCGCAGGCGCACAGCCGCAACAGCCACTTAAACAGCTGACTGCCCCTATCGGAACTTCTTTTGGCTCCGCTTAAATTGAAGATGACCAGATACTTGTTAATCACGGCGTCAACTTCTTCCACTTTAAATTGGGGAATAAAGTTATCTTCCAAGTAGCCGGCTCTGATTAATTCCTTAATTAAAGGCAGGCCCGGGCTTTCGGTAGTAAGTTTGATTAACAGCCGGCGTTGTAAAATGCGGAAAATCGCGGCCTTGCGCATCAAATGATCTTCTTTGTAATCAATGGCGTTGCGGATTTTTTCGTAAATAAAAGAAACCCGGGAAACAAAGCTGTCCACCTGGATTCTGGCAATATCATTACCACCGTAAAAAGTTTTCGGGTCCGACCGTTTAAGCTGTTCAATTAACCGTTTAGCTGAAGATGTGATCATAAATTATGATTTATAATAACACAAAATCCTTTTTTTGACAAAAGTTATTTTTTTATCCAAACGGTTTTGATATTGATGAATTCACGGATGCCAAAGGAGGAAAGTTCACGGCCGTAACCGGAGTTTTTAAGGCCGCCAAAGGGTAAACGCGGGTCGGATTTAACCAGGCCGTTGATAAAAACACTGCCTGACTCAATTAAAGTCGCGAGTTGCTTGGCTTTGACCAGGTCTTTGGTCCAAAGCGAAGCCCCAAGTCCGAAAGGAGTATCATTGACGGCTTTAATCGCCTCTTGATCGTCTTTAACTATAATTACCGCCGCGACCGGCCCAAAAACTTCTTCTTGGTAAACCGGCATGATGGAATTAACGTTAGAAAGAATGGTGGGTTCGTAAAAATATCCCGGTCGGTCAATTTGATGGCCGCCCGTTTCAATTTTCGCACCCAGTTTGACTGATTCTTCAACTTGTCTGACGATCTCTTGCAGACCTTGTTCATTGGCCATTGGCCCGACTTCGGTTTTTTCATCCATTGGATCGCCAACGATTGTTTGTTTGAATTCCGCGGTCATGGCTTGAATAAACTCTTGAGCAACTGACTCAACCAAGATAAAACGCTTAGCGGCGATACAACTTTGACCGGCGTTTTGCAAGCGCGCGATTTTGGCCGTTTTGGCGGCAAGTTGAATATCCGCGTCAGCTAAAACTATAAACGGATCACTGCCCCCTAGTTCCAAAACGGTTTTTTTAATTTGCTGGCCGGCAATTGAGGCCACACTGCGGCCGGCGTTTTCCGAACCGGTTAAAGTAACGGCCTTCACCACGCTCGACTTAATCACGGATGCAACAGTTGACGAATTTATCAGCAAGGTTTGGAAAACGCCATTAGGAAAACCAGCTTCCACAAAGGCCCGTTCAATGGCTAAAGCGCATTGTGGCACGTTGGATGCGTGCTTTAATAATCCTACATTACCAGCCATAATGGTCGGCGCGGCAAAACGAAACACCTGCCAATACGGAAAATTCCAAGGCATGACGGCTAAAATCGTGCCTAACGGCTCAAAAGCCACATAGCTTTCTGTAGCATCTGTACTGACACTTTCGGAAGTCAAAAACCTTTCTGCGTTTTCGGCATAAAAATCACAAGTTAAGGCGCATTTTTCCACTTCGGCCATGGCCGCGGTGATCGGCTTACCCATTTCCACGGTGGCTAAAGTTCCTAGTTCCTTTTTATTCTGCCGTAAATATTCAGCCAGTTTTTTCATCAATACCGTTCTTTCAGCCACACTGACCATTTTCCAACGTTCAAAAACTGAAGCTGACAAATTTAATTTTTGCTGAAGTTCAGTTTCAATCAATTCAGGAAATTCCTTAAGAACTTCCATCGTAGCGGGATTTTTAGATATATAAGGCATATTATAAATCACACTTTATTTCTTTCAACTCCTTATTAAACACCAATTCATTTTCGGAATAATCAATAGGACAATCAATCAGCTTAACGCCTTTTAGCTTCAAACATTTTTTTAGAATAACGCTAAAATCGGCAGCGCGCTTGATTTTATAACCTTTGGCGCCATAGGCCTCAGCGTATTTAACAAAATTCGGATTGCTAAATTCCAAACCGTAATTTTTATAACCCGCGCCTTTTTGCTTCCATTTAATCATGCCATAACCGTAATCCGTCAAAATAATCACGGTCAAATTCAATTTCAACCGCACAGCCGTTTCCAGTTCCTGCGAATTCATCATAAAACCGCCATCGCCAACCAAGGCCACCACTTCTTTTTTGGGATATAAAATTTTAGCGGCCATGGCCGAAGGCAAGCCCGCGCCCATGGTGGCCAAAGCGTTGTCCAATAACACGGTATTCTGTTCAATAGCCGGATAACTGCGCGCTACCCATAACTTATACATGCCGTTATCCAAACACAAGATTCCGCTGGCTGGAATTATTTTTCTTAAATCACTAACCAATCGCTGGGGCTTAAACGGCCATGACTTACTATCGGCTTTGACGGAAGTTGACTTAAGCAATTTATCTCGCATCTGATAAAAATACGACCAATCCCATTTTTTATTGGGCTTGATTTTTTGCGTTAGGGCCCACAGCGAATGAGCAATATCGCCGATTACTTCCAAAGCCGGCACATAAACATTATCCACTTCCGATTCGTAAAAATTAATATGAATCACTTTGCGCTCGTGCGGCGTTAAAATTACCGGCGGTTTTTCGGTAATATCGTGGCCAAGAGTGATAATAAGATCGGCTTTTTGCAAAGCGCAGTGAACATAATCGCCGGAACTTAAGGCGGTGTTGCCAATGTAATTTGGTGAAGTTTCGTCCAGCACGCCCTTGCCCATTTGCGTAGTAACAAAAGGAATTTTGGTTTTATCTACGAATTTTTGCAAATGCTTGCGCACGCGCTTCCGATTAGCACCATTGCCAACTAGCACAATCGGACGGCTGGCTTGGCTGATCATTTTAACGGCTTTGGCAATGGCTTCCGGATCAGGACCCGGGCGCCGCACAGCTACCGGTGTAATAGGTTTTAATGACGTTGGTTCGGCCGCGATATCTTCAGGCAGTTCCAAATGCGCGGCGCCCGGCCGTTCGCTTTCTGCCAGCTTAAACGCCTGCCGTACTAACGAAGGAATTCTTTCCGCCGAATTAATACTGTAAGAAAACTTGGTTAAAGGCGACATCATCGCTACCACGTCAATAATCTGAAACCGGCCCTGCTTGCTTTTTTTAACCGGCTTTTGCCCGGTGACAACAATTAACGGCATACCGCCCAGCTGGGCATGGGCAATGGCCGTAACCATATTGGTGGCGCCGGGCCCTAAAGTTGATAGAGCCACGCCGGCTTTGCCCGTTAACCGGCCCATGGTAGCGGCCATAAACACAGCTGCCTGCTCGTGCCTACACACAATAAATTTGATTTTTGATTGCCTCAACGCCTCCATAAAATCCAGATTTTCTTCGCCCGGCACGCCAAAAATATACTGCACGCCTTCAGCTTCTAAAGCGGCGATAAACAAATCCGCGGCGTTTTTTATTTGATTAATAGTCATAAATAATGCTTATGCTACGAGCGTGGACAAAAAAATTTAAAAGTTATTCTCATTAAGCAAATTTTACAGCTAAGCGTTAGTTAACTTTAACGGAAAACGGTGATTTTAGCAATAAACAAAAAATCACTCAACTATTAAGGAGGGTAATAATATAGTCCCCTGCGCCAAGGCGCAGGATAATAAGATTTCTAATTAGAAATATTTTACGTGGCAAGCCCTGACGGTATTAACCTATATTAGCTCCTCGGCTCGGAAGTATAAAAGCTTTGCTTTTATACTTCACTCGCTCTACGTCGCTAATAAAGGAATACTTAGGGTAGTTTAATTTTCCAAGCTAAACCAACCAGAAGCAAATAAGCAAACCAAGCAGGCCTAAAGTTTTTAGAATAATATGAGGATGCTGTTTTTTAATTTCAATCACAATATTTAAAAGCAAAGCCAAGGCAAAAAAGATAATAAAGGCAAAATAGATGTTTTTAGAAACAGCAAAAATATTTGTTATTGAAGAAAGCGATTCTTTGGCTTTAACATACTTTTGAATCGGAGTTGGACTAACTACTTTTAAGGTCTGCCAATTAATATTAGCCGTAATGACTTGCCCATCTAAACCGGTAATAGTGATAGTTGGCATAGTTACCACTGAGAAAAAATTATTGACCGGCTCAAAAGCTAAATATTCGCCATGATACACGCCCTTACTAAGGACTTGTAACTCAATCGGATAATGATCAACTTCAACTATGGCTGATTTTACTGGACCGGAAATTATGGCCTCAACCGTTAACAAGGTTTTATCGCCTTGTTCTCGCCAAGAGACGCTGGATTTATCAGCGACAAAAGACACAGGATTATCCACCTTAGCCGCTAATACACGCTCCTGACGGGGCGTGGCAGGCATTTTTTGGTCTTCCATGGGCACTTTGTCCGCCACCACTGGTTTTTCCTTATTATCGACTAAAACAGTACCAGATAATGCATTATTAACAACTGCCGGCGTTACTGAATTTACAGGCAGTTGTTGGGGTGCGGCTAAATGCTGGGCCAAATAAACGGTCTCTTGGCCATCATATAAACCGCCTTCCAAGCCAACGCCAATCACTTTATAATCAGGATCAATTAAGTTGCTATAATGAGTCGGGCTTTTTATCCAAGCATTAACAACTTCCTCGGCCGAAGGAAAGCCCATCGCTAAATTTTCTCCCGCTACTTTATACGCATACCCGGCTTCTTCAATCCAATCCATTGCGGTTTTGCCGTCCAACCTGGCATGGCTAAAATACTGGCCTGCGGCCATATCTTGAGCTTTAGCTTGAGCTGAAATATTTAATTTGTTCTCAACCGCTAATTGAAGTAAACCCTTTTGCTGTCGCAAATCATTAGTTAAAGCCACAATCAGGCGCTGTTGCGCCAATAAAACATCGGGCAGTAAAAAGGCCTGCATAGGCAAAACCAAAACAAAAATCACCACGATGACTTTAATCGCCACAAATAAACTGCCGTACAAAACCAAGCGCTTGTGGTGCAAAATATAAGGGTGGTAATTATTCTCCTGATGGGGAATAAAATATTTTTTTAAGGTTTTTTTCATGGCCATTTACCAAACCATCCTGCTTTTAGGCAGGATGGTGATATTTTTTTATTTACTGGCCTGGTATTTTGCCACTGCCCTACTGGTTATTGGACCATAATAATCCGTAACCTTGAAATTTTTTGGCATAAAGCCGAGATTTTGTAGTTCCGTTTGCAGTTGCTTAATTTTTGCGCCGCGCTGGCCAAACTTAGTACTGGCGATCAAATCATCGATACTTGAGCTAACTTTAACGCCCAAGACCGCTTGACCGGCAACGGTTTGGCCATAAGAAGTAATAACCTCATCGCTAACCTTGATAATTTCTTGGCCGGCGTATTTAGTCAGTTCCTTTAAACTAGTAATATGTTTTAACTTACCATTTTCAACCACATAAATCTTAGCATTAGATCCGCGAAGTAACGTGCCATTAGCATAGGTTTTAACGCCCAAGACCGCTTGAGGCGGAATTATAGTTGGAGTATTTACAATCGGAGCAATAACAATCGGATCAGTTACTATTGGAGCAGTTACTATTGGAGTATTAGATATTGGAGTAGAGTTTATTCCACCACCACCTCCACCTCCACCACCGTTGTTTACTGGAGTCGGGGTAGGTGTATAAAAAGCGCTATAATAAGAGGCCTTGGTAGCGCTAAAGTTACATAATCCGCCCGAGACAACACAAGTTGCCGGTGAAACAATGCCGTCTGATGTCCAGCCGCTATTACCACTAGTTGATCTTACAATACTTAAGGTTTGCCCGTTTAAACCATTACCAACAGTAATACTAATAGTTATAGGGTTGGAGAATTGCAGACCTAAATTAGCAATGCCCCACTGTAAACTACCGGCCATTACCGTGCCGGTTGTTAAACCGGAAAGTGTTCCAGCAGCAGGGCTACTGGCTGTTATAGCCGTGGCATCAAAATTTTGCCCATTAACAGCGGTAATAATAGTGTTGTCTGGTAATGTAACGGTATTGGCGCCGGCAGATATGCTGATATTTTGCTCAACCTGCAATGAAGGTGTGGAGTTATAAGTTGCTCCGTCTGGCAATGATAAAGTTTCTTCGTTTAAAAGCACCTCAACCTCATCATTGTTAACGGCAATTCTAATGGTATAAGCATAGCTGGCTACGCTAGAAGATTGTCCGGTGGCATAACAGGAAATTGCTTTTAAGGTTTTTGAAGAAGTAATTTCAATCGATTCCGAATAAACCTGCCCGCTAGCGCAACTTGGCGTACTATTGTCTAAAGTGTAACGCATGCTGGAAGCGCCAGCAGCGCTTAAGGCAACATTCTGTGCTGAAGCATATGTTCCGGTAGAAGGGCTGGCTGTAGGTGGAGCAATAACAACTCCCTCAACCACATTGCCATTATTGGCATTAAGGCCGGTATTCAAGTTTCCTGTTACTTCTGATGCCAGCGCTAAATTGCTGACCACAAACAGTGAGAATAGTATTGCCGGGAATGCTAGTATTTTAAATTTATTGTTCATAGTTGAGTTGTAGTTAATTGCCTTCAATTTATTCATTAACCCTACCATCTTCAAATATATCATCGGCAGTAGCTAAATCAGTAACCGCAGTGTTGACCTGGGCTTGAGTAGCAGCTTCATCGTCTAATACTGTTTGAGCTGCAAAAATGGCTGTGGCAAATATATCTTTTGATCCTACAGCGTACTGACCAACTTCATCACCTTCCACAGCATTAGCTAATTTTGTATTAGCAGCACTAATTGCGGAAGTAAGTTCGGAAATTTCAACTAAATCCTCTTGAGCGGCGGTGATATTTTCTGTAGCAGCATCAACTTCGTCTTGAGTATTTTGGTCGGTGACCACGTTGTCGCCAACGATAGTTTGGTAAGCTGCCCAAGTGGCAGTTGTGTAATCAGCTTCAGTAACTG
>JAUYIT010000031.1 GCA_030688315.1 Candidatus Komeilibacteria bacterium
ATCTGGGCGTCGGTGTACTTAAAGGTTAAAGTGGCGTTTTTGCCCGAAGCAATGGTGGCGCCGCCCGATAAAGTAACGTTATACACTTGTGAACCAACCGCGCTGTAACCAGCCGTGGGTTGTGGGAAATTGGCTTGCGGCGCCACGCTTAAGGTGCTGTTGGCGCTAACTGCCGCGGCCGGCAAACTCACGGCCACCGAATTATCGGCCAAAGCCGCGCTACCGCCGTCGCCAGCAACAATGCTGGCTAAAACCGCTTGCGCCACAGTAACATTGGCGCCGTCGCTAGCCAGGTTGTCCAACACGCCCAAAGCATTGGCCGTGCCGCTTTCACTGGTGCTGGCCGCCGGAGCAGGACTAGCTCCGCCTCCTCCACCTCCTCCTCCACCACCGTTATTACCTCCGCTTACACCGCCGCTAGCGGTGCAAGAGCTACCAGGTGTAACTGTAACAGTATAAGTGTCAGTAGCCCCCGCAGGTACGAGTATGGTTAATGAAGAAAAATTATTTCGACAATCCTCAGAAACAGTCATTGTATTAACCGTGCCGGTATAACTAAAATCATTTTGATCCAAGGAAATAAGAGCCACCACCGAACTAGCCGAAAGTGTAAACACAATGTTTGTTGCGTTAACCGTAAAGGAGTCAAAAGTAGACGATCTGCTGATAGTGTAATCAGAACCATCATCCAAAGTAATAATTGAATCCTGAGGAAAAGAAACATCGTTGGCAGCCAAAGCCAAGGCGGGCAAAGACAGCACGGCAACTAGCGCTAAAACAATTAATTTTTTCATATTATATTGCTTGCTCGTGCGTTAGTTAATTAAGGACAGTTGCCCGCGGCCACGTTAATAACTCCGGCGTTGGAAATGGAAAAATGATACCTAGTGCCATCTTCGCTGTTGCCCTGGAAGCACATTTTACCCATATCCATGGTAGTGGATGCGCCATCGCCAACGGAAAAGGTGGCTTGAGGAGTTGAGCTAGCCACACCAACCCTGTTGGTGGCGGCGTTAACAAACAAAGTATTGGTATCAACCGTTAAATTGCCCGTAAAGGTCGCCGCACCGCTTACGTACAGCTTGGTGGTGGGATTATTGGTGCCAATACCCACGTTACCGCTTTTATTAACCATCAAGTAAGTGCCGGTGGAAGAAGCCACGGCAAACGGATTTACTCCGGCCGCGGTGTTGACCGAAAAAGTTGAGGCGGGCGAAGAAGTGGCCACGCCCAGTTTGCTGGCGGCAAAGTTAACATTGGTCTCGGTTACCGTCAATAAAGTAGCGCTGGTATTAACAACCGTGGCACCGGCCGATAAGGTAATATCGCCATTAGCCGTTAACAGGCCGGTAATGGTGGTAGCCCCTGTTAAAGTAGAGGCACCGGTTACTGCCAAAGTACCACCGGTGGAAATGTTAGTGCCAATGGTACTAGCCGCCTGGACCAAGCCAGCTACCAAAAAAATAGCAAACACGGCCAAACCAAGAGAATAAGTAAATTTCTTCATAGGTTATTTAATTATAAAATTTTTAAATATAAAACTAAATTTTTTGTCCGTACGTAAAAACAGATCTAATTTTTTCGACCTTTAATGATCTGTAATTTACGAATATTAGTATAATTATACAACTTTTTAAACATCCTGAATACAACAAGGTTATCCACAATGAAGTAGATGCTTCGCATCACTTCACTGCGCGACACAAATAATTACAAAACCCCCTCCGTTGATCAGACGGAGGGGGTTTAAAATCGGTTCGGGCTTTAGCCCGGAGAGCGATTTATAACAGCTTTTCTTAAGACCGTTGTCTTAGTTCAAAGTTCTTTGGCCCAAGATTCTCAACTTGTAGCCGTTGAACCAGTCGCCAGTGGTGCTGCCAGCGCCGGAAATATCGGCGTGGGTGGTAGTACCGTTGGTACCGGTAGTGTCGGACCAGATGATGTACGCGCCGGTTTCACCAGCAGCGGCATCTTTGCCCGGACCAGTGCTCAAGCAGTACTTGCCTGGCCTGTTTTTGGTACCAGTACCGTCACAGAAAGCTTCCAAGAACTTGGAGCTGGTGGTGGTAGTGTCACCATTATCACTGATAATCTTAGTAGTAATGCTGTCCCCGGTGTCGCCAGAATCAACGTTATCGGCAGTAGCTTTCATGATGTAATACATGGAATCACCGGAACTAATTGGCCGATCGTCATTAAAGACCAAGATTATCTTATGGGTGGAGGAAGAGTTTCCTGCGCCATCAATTCCAGCGCTTATGGCCACGTTCTGGTAGATGCGCGCGTCATCCGCGCTCAACTTGCCACCAGACAAACCATCGGAACCGGCCGAAGTGCCGGTAGCGCCCCAACCATTGTAAATCTGATAGGTTGCGTCGCCGGTGTCGCCACGAGTTAACTCGTTAGCGGCTGCCGACTCATAACTCTCGCCTTCAAAAATCTTAAAGCTCTTTAGATACAAGGTTGAAGTATCGGTTGAAGCATCGGTCATGCTTAGTTCAAACGTCAACTTCTTAAGATTGACGGTGGTGCCTCCTTCTCTAGCTTCTACTGCGAATCTTAACAATTCAACAGTTCCGGCAGCTAAAGCGGAGGATGACTCTTCGGCGGTCAAGGTGGGCAAGGCGCCGTGTACCGTCATTGTGTTACCAACAACATTGGATCCAGAAGTTGAGGTTTTGTTGCTTGAGGAATTACCAACTCCTCTGGCTTCAAAGTTAGTGTCAAAGTCAAAGGTTGCTTTAATCATATCGCCGCTATAAGTCGCGGTATTCTGGTTAATGGCTGGAACGTCAAAGTAAACATTAACAATTCTGTCGCTATTAGCCGGAACATACAACGGATTAGCGGTGATGACAAAGTCAGCGTTGCCGCCAATTTCCGGCTGGGTGGCGGCAACAGTTTGACCAGCCTGATTCTGATAGCTGATGGTAACGCTGTCAACGGCTCTATTGCCGTTGGTGCCTTGCGACTGGGAAATTCTGAACTTATTAACGTTAAAGGCCTCATCGGAAGCGGAAAACTTCAGGTTCATCATCGGAACCATTGAAGTACCGGCAACCACATTGGCAATAACCGGATTGCCTTCAGCAGTCACGTTAATGGTGCCGGAAGCGGCAATTGCAATGTAGGCGTCGCTGGTTTCAGCGTAAAGACCGGCAGCCACACCCGTGCCGCATGTGTCACCCGTTCCGTTGGCGTCAACACAAGTAAACGCATTACCGGCAGAGTCAGTCATGGTAACCGAATTATTACTGTCATCCACAGCGGTAATGCCGGCATTGTCGCCAAAGTTTACCTTGACGTATTTTTCCATACCCAAGGTGCCAGCCGCGCCTGTATCGCCGTTTTCAAAAGCGGACGCGGTAACGTCTGCCACAACGGCTAACACGCGAGTTTCACCGGCCGGAACCGTCCAATTTATATTGGAGAAAGTCACGGCGCCGGCTGAACTCATGGACTCAACCGAGCTGTTAAGATTGGTGCTTAAAGCCGCATCAGCTGACTTATTATAGATGCGGAAGTTAGTTACCAAGTTGTTGGCGTAAACAGTGCCAACCGCGCCCATGCCAGCTTCTCTAACCAAGTCATCGGAACCCAATGACATAGTTCCGGAAGCGGCCGTGCCGGCGCCGTTGCCATCAACATAACCGTACATGGTCATGCCGGAAATGGTTACATCGGAACCGTCCAAAGCATTAATGGCAAATTCAGCCAAAGTAACTTTGCTGGTGCCCTGGATAACCGTGGTGCCAACGGCGTTGGAAGCACGGGAAACTCTTAAGCCAGCGGCGGCAACCGTTTGAGTGTTGCCTTGAGTTTGAGTGGAAGGCACAATGTCGGTCGCCCACTGGTTGTTGTCGGTGTTTTTAATCGCGGTTGAGCTAAAGGTGTAGAATGTGGTATCGCCGGAGCCCAAAATCGCGAAATAATCATCAGCGTCTAAACTGGCGTGCAAATCCGCCTTAATGGCAAAGTTACGGGTTACACCAGCAGTTAAGGTAAAGTAATCGGTAAAGGCGTGATAGACACCATCACCATTAGTGGCATCAATGTTGGAAAAGCCGGAACAATCAACGGAGCTGGTGCTTTCGCCGTTATCAACATCCACTACCTTAACATTATAGATGTAGTCGTTAGCACAAAGCGCCGTGGCAGCATCAGTAGCAGCATCGCCATCAATTACTGCTGCGTTAAGATCGTCGCCGTCTCCGCCGTCATTGTGCAATTCAATTCTTAACGATCTGATTTCGGCGTTAACAGCTGAATTAACGCTAAAATTCATTAAGGTAACACCTGTAGCGCCAACAGCAAGGGTGCCGGCAACCGGGCCATTCATGGCCACGGTAACCTGGCCGCCCTGCACGGTAACTTCGGAGTAATTAGTTGAGGTGCCGTCGTAAGTACCGGCAGTAGCGCCAATATCAACCGAAGCTCCATAGCCATAGTTAGCTCCAACAGCGTACACGTCAGTTGTCTGATCAATGTAAGTCCTCACAGTGTCGCTATTTCTGGCAGAGCCGGAAATATCGGCGGTTACATGGAAGATTTTGTTGGTATTTTTGCTTAACGTGTAAGGTGTGGCAAAATCAAAAACCACATACCCTTTATCAGTTGCGCTGGCTGTTGAAGCCACTAAAGTGGTGTTTTGATAAAGCTTAAGATTAGACAGGTAGGAATTATTCATCGTGCCGGTTTCATACAAGCTAATGCGGCGGACGCTTAAATCCTCGCCAGTGCCGGCAGTTAATTTAAACTGCGCGATTTTGGCATTCATCTGGCCAACCGAAGGATTGGACAGAGTACCGTCTTTTTCCACCTTAATACTACCAGACGAAACCGAACCAAAGGTTACGGTATTGCTGGTAAGCGGGAACGAACCGTTGATAGTAGCTGAAGAAGTAATATCAGCGGAAGCCAATTGGAAGTAGCTGACCTGACCGGCGTAAGTGGCAACAGAAGTAGCCATATCAGCCGACAAAGTCAAAGTTCTGGTGGTTCCAGCGGAAACGCTTAAGCCCAAATTTACAAACTGGGCAACATGCGTGGTGCTGTTAAGGGTTTTGGCGTTGGTTAAACGATTCGCGCCTTCATACAGGTACAAACCGGTATACTGCGCGGTAGTGCCGGGCCCTAACCTTTTAATATTGATGGAGCTAACAGTAATGGCGCCATCAGCGGAAGCCGTTAAGTTAAACTTCATCAAAGGCACGTTGGTCGCTCCGCCTGGAGCCAACTGCGCGCCGGGGGTGTCAGCGGCCAAAGCCACTGTCAAACCAGTGCCGGTAACCGGAGGCTCAACAACAGTTCCGCCAACCGGGTTAGCCAAAGCGGATTCCATGGAAGTCACGGAAGAGCCGGAGGCGTAAGCGGATAGGTCGGAAGCAGTCACCACAAAAGCCATGTTAAATCTGTTGGCGGTAAAGCCGGCATCAGTAACAGGTCTCTTGGATGAGCCATCAATGTAGTAAACCTGGCTGGAATCGGCCATTTTGACCAATGAACCGGTGGGGTACATTGAAGAGCTGGTTACCTGGGCGCCGGGGGTGTAGTAGCCGAACAAGAAGTTGGGCAAGCCCAAAATCATGGTTTCCCAGGCGGAACCCCAAAACTTAACGGCGGTAGCGGCGCTGTCAACGTGCATAATGCTGCCGTTGGAGCTAACCGCGTACACCTTAGGATCGTCAACGTCAAAGCCGCCATCGGCTTTTAACGAAACGAACTGGACCAGCTTGGTGCCGGGCCTGACCACAATGGTTGAACCAAGGTCATAGCCGGACATTTCGCTAGTCGGAATGGTTTTTACCAATGAAAAATCGGAAAACCAAGTAAAATACTGATTCGCGTGATGGAAAGGATGCCTTTTTAAATTGGAATCCAGGTAGTAAACCGCGCTCACGGTATCGGTTTTGATCAAATCACCAGCCGTGGCCGCTTGGGCTACGGAAGGAGTAAGAGCAACACCAACGGTGCTGACAACGGTTAATACCATCACGGAGATCAAAAACGATTTCTTTAAGAAATTACTCATTTTTATTAATCTCCTTGTTATCTCATTTTCCGTCTCTTCCGTTTTTAAAGAATGTCACCCGCCGATTCGGCGGGCTAAAACGTGGCGCAAACTAACTTCGGCCATTATAGCCGATCGACCTTTAATTAATTATTATCACGGACAATCTCTTCTAACCTTGAAAAGGGCTAGAAAATGAGTTTTTATCAATTACTTTATTATTTCTGACTTATGCCCGGATATTCCTCTATAAAGAGGAAGACGCGGGCACAAGCCAAGTTTTGTAAAGCAATTGCTTACTAACTAATTAGCTCTTTTTAGCTTTCGCCAAAAAGAAAATACAAATAACTGTATTTTTGCTGTCATTGCGAGGAGCGATAGCGACGAAGCAACCCCGTTGTATAAACATCGGGATTGCTTCGCCCTGAACCTTACGGTTCAGCGCTCGCAATGACAGCAGGAATACAGTTGCTATATTATAATATAATGTGCAGTATTAGTCAAAAAAGATTTCCACATCGCCAATTGATCAGCTAGTACCGATCAAGTTATTCACAATCCAAGCATAGCGGCTCTTCATGGGTAGAAGTGGAATTTTGATCATAAATTAAAGACGGGTTTATTCTGGCGCCGTTGGGTAAAATAACTTCCGGCGTGGTTTCCGTAGTGGTGGACTGCTTAACCTTGTCTTTAATTTTATCTTTAAACAAATTATTTAAATTAATGGTGCTGGTGGAAGTGGTGGGCACAACGGCATTACCCTGTAATTTTTTTAAGGAAATATCTTCTATTTTAGTTACCACCGCCTTTGACTGTTTGGTAATTTGAGTGCTCTGCTTAACCTTATCTAAGGCCTCGGTTAAGTTATCCTTGGCTAAAGAAGTTTTGGCCTCATCCAAAATAACCTTGGCTTGCACGGATTTTTCCGCCACGTCAACCAAATCCTTGTTTAAATCTTTTATTTGCTTAACCGAATTATCGGTATTTAGGGCTTCAGCCACGCCAACCTGATCGGCTTTAGCGTCTAACTTTTCAATTTTTTCGCTTTGGCTTTTAATTAACTGGGAAATGACTTCTTTAACCTGCTCCGAAGAAACAGCGGCATTTTCTTCCTGCTGGCCCTTAATTTGATTAACGGCTACTTCCAAACTGGATACACCCGATTCTTCAATATCCGACTGCGCTTCGGCCACGGTTTTATCCACACCCGCTAAATTGGCGGATTCTTTAACCTGTTCCAAGCTTTTCACGGCTTCCTGGCCGTTTTTAGTGATTTCTATGGCTAATTTAGCCACTTCACCCTGTTTTTGCTTGTTATCGCCCAAATCTTCTTTGGCAATGGCTAAGGAATTAGCCGCGCCCAAAACGTTGCCTTCCAAGTACTTGACTACTTTATTAATATGGCGGGTTTTTTCTTCCGGAGAAATATTATCATCGCTGGCAATGTTTAAAACCCGGCGCTGTCTGATATCGGAATAATGAAGATTGACTTTAATTTCGCTTTTTGGAGTAAAGGCGAAAAATAACCTGACTTTTTCAATCGGCCGTTCAACCCCAATCATCTTGCTGGGCGGAATAACTCCGGCTTCTACCACTAGGTTAGTGCCAAACATGACCGCTAAAATTGTAAAAACCGAAACCATTTTAACGGGGGAAGGGATTATCCTGCGCGACCAAACAACAAAAAACAACCTGAAATTATATTGCCAGGTTGGCTGTATGCCGATAGTTTCGCGTTCAATTTTTTGATATAAAAAATTGCGCGTGGTTTCGGCCCACTCTTGTGACGGAGAAACTCTTTCCAGCTTTTTAAATTGTTTTAAAAGTTGTTCCGACATTTTATTCTTTAATAAATTGCTGTAGCTCTTTAATAGATCGGTGGATAATAACTCTTACATTGACCGCTGACTTATCCACGATTTTGGAAATTTCTTGGATGCTTAGGTCTTCAATATATCTTAGCAAAATTATTTCCCGGGCCTCGCTTTTTAAATTGAAAATAATTTTTTCCAATTCTTCGCGGCTCAAGTTTTGCCCGGGATCCACTTTAACATCTTCAATTTCGTTTTCACCGCTCTCTTGATAAATAAGAGGCAGTTCTTCTTTTTCTCTGGATCTAAAGTAGTCAACAATCAGGTTGCGGGAAATGCGGTAGAGCCAAGGTTGAAACTTATCAACTTTGTTGCCTTGCGAAATATGCTCCCAGCATTTTAAAAAGGTTTGGCTGGTTAGATCTTCGGCGGTTTCCTTACTGGAGACCTTAAAGAAAATAAAGCGATAGATCTTGGCATAATACTTATCAAAAAGCGCTCCAAAAGAATTGGCATCGCCCTGACCTGCTTTAATGAGCAAAACTTTATCCTGATGGTCGGATGATTCTTGCATATAATATGACGGAAAATAAAGGGAAATGTTACAAAACATCCTGATTAATAAAGAAAGGGCTAAGATTAGCCAAATTATATCACAAAACTAAATATTAATCAAGGGTATTGAGCTTTATTATAATATGTTTTAAGTCCCCTGTCTATGATAAATAAATAACCTAACTTATCGGTTCCATGTATCGGCTGAAAGAGTAATTTTAAACCGTCATTCAGGAGCCCTCGGCTTCGCTCGGGGCAGGATCCAGTTGATGTATCCCTTGTCCGTTAAAACAACAGCTAAGGGATTCCTCCGCGGGAGCCTACCCCGAGCGAGGCGTAAGCCGAGCCGAGGGGGTGGGAATGACAAGGTAAAAAAATTATGCGTATTTAAAGAATTTTATATATTATTTTAAGTGAATAAAGTATAGAATATTCTATACTTTATTAAATAAATAATGATTATATTGCTAATTAATAAGATTTAAAGTATAGAATTGTGTATAACTTATTTAATAAAAGTGTTATAATGCTGGTATATGGAACAAACTAATCCGGTAAGAATTTCTGTTGGCGAGGCCTCAAGGTTGTTTGGCGTTTCCGCTAAAACTATTAGGCAGGCACTTAAGCAAGGCGGTATCCGTTATATTATTTCCCGAGGCCGTTACCAGCTTAATTTTGAAAGCGTGTTAAAGTGGTCGCAGGAATCAACCCGGAGGCGCAATTTGCTTTCCTCTACCGGCGTTGGGCAGTATGTGGATAAATGGAAAATTCACAACAAAAAATACAGTCCTAATATTGAACTGTTGAAAAGTAAAAAAGACGACGAGCGTAGTTAAACGTCGTCCAGTTTTCTAAAACCGATTCTTTCTTTGGCTAGGTCACTGGTCTGCCACATCCGTCCGCGATAAACAACCTGCTTGCCATAACGGCCGTTGATAGTATCTAGGGCCTGAACCAACTTTGTATCCGTTGCTAACGGATTTTTTTTAGCCAGAGGCTGATCCGCCTTTGGCGGATGTTTGTCTGTAAAAGACATCGCTGTTTGATTGGAGGGCTCGCCTAAACCGTAAACTCCGACGGCTAGAAAGCGGACTTTGTCGGGCAGAATGGTTTTGCTTAAAAAACCATTAACCAATGAAAAAATATCATCGTCAGAAAATATTGGTTGAGTTAAAGTTAAGCTCTTGCCAAAATGACCGCCATTGACGTACGACCAACTGACGTAAAATCCGTAGGCGACCTGATTTTGCGATCTTAATCGTTCGCCGACTTTATATACCAGCTTGGCTAAAATTTTAGAGAGGTAATTTTTATCCTTGGTCCACTTGGGCAAACAATAGGAGTGGCCGATGGACTTTCTGGGAGCAACC
>JAUYIT010000037.1 GCA_030688315.1 Candidatus Komeilibacteria bacterium
GTAATTTCCTTTAATCAATTCAACTTTAATCCCTTCTTTGACTAATAGTTTTGCCTGAAGTTCCGGTGGGCAGTTAATGTTTTCAATAGAAATCATACCCTTGGAATTAATCACACGGTGCCAGGGCGTATCAGCTGGCAAAGAGCGTAGGGCAAAGCCGACTACCCTGGCTGCCCGAGCCGTTGAAATCATCGCCGCTATCTGTCCGGATGTAGCCACCCGGCCTTTGGGGATTTTTTTGGTGATTTGGTAAACTCGGGCGTAAAAATTCATAAATAAACGTCTGATTTAGGAAATGAATTTTTGCGAGAGCTGGCTCATTAGTAAACCGGCACTTAAGGCCAGTCCGCCCAAGATCAGCATTTTAAGAGCGTGTTTAAACCAGTTGCTAAGCGAAAGTTTGCCCACACCGGCGCCTAAAATAAACAACCCGGCCAGGGTGCAGGCCACGGATAAATAAGTTGCTTGAGGTAGGGGAATAAAAAAATAGGGTAGCAGGGGAATTAGTCCGCCCGCAATGTAGGCCAAAAACATGACCACGCCTTTTTTTAGCGATTGCGTCGGCTGGCTGAAAATTTTGAGTTCCCGGGTCAGCATTTCTTTAAGCAGTAGATGCTTGTTTTGGCTGGCGGCCACGGACATTTGTTCGGCCAGTTTTTCGGGCCAGCCATCATGTTGGTAAAAGCCCTTTAATTCGGCACGCTCTTTATCTAAAAAATTGTCTATTTCAAATTTTTCTTCATCTATTTTTCGGTCGTCAATATCCTTGGCCGAAGCATCGGCTAAAAAAACGCCCACGCCCATGGAAATTGATTCCACGGCAATAATTACCAGGCCGGCCAAAATCACGGTAAAGTGGCTACCGGTGCCGGCGGCAATCCCGGTAATGGCCCCCAGGGTGGAAACCAGACCGTCTTCCAAGCCAAAAACCACTTCCCTGATGTTGGTAATTATTTTCGAATTTTGGTGATGGATAAATCTTTGGTCGTGCATTAAATTATTATAGCAAAAAACACTTAATTTATTAAGTGTTTTTTGCTGGAGCGGGTAGGGAGAGTCGAACTCCCGTTTTCAGTTTGGAAAACTGACATAATAACCGTTATACGATACCCGCGCGTCAGAGTTTGCTTTTAGCTTACGCGTACGAGCTTTCGCTCGTCCGCTCCAGCTACAATCAAACTCTTCCTTTTAAAATTTTGCCTTTGGCAAAATTTTAGAGGGGCACGTTTGCGTAAGGCGTAGTGTTCGGATTTATAAGCGACGTAGAGTGAGAGAATTGTAAAAGCTTTGCTTTTACAATTCCGAACCGAGGAGCTTATATGTATTCATATCCGGACACGAAGCCTGGAGCAAACAATGACCCGTGGTCGGGGTAGTCGGATTCGAACCGACGACCTTCTGGTCCCAAACCAGACGCGCTAGCCAACTGCGCTATACCCCGATGATGTGATTATAAACTTACACTTACGAAAGACGGGTGCTAGCCCCAGCCAGAGGCCGGTCGTCCTCTGGACGAAACTGCGTCCCGATGCCCCGCTTCGCGGGGATCGGGATCCCGATTTCGCCTTTGGCGAACATCGGGACTATACCCCGTTGTAAAATTAAACCTTACAATAACACGGTTTGCCCGATAAATCAACCCCCGGCCAGCCGATTCTGAAAAACAAGCATGATAATGTAAACGGCGTAAATCATCAAAAAAAACATACCCTGCCAGGCCTGCAAAACATGTTTTTTACCTACAAACATCCACACAAACAATAATAGGGTGGCAATAACCGTCATACCCAAATCCACGCTGTTTTGGCCGTCAAAAGGTAGGGGCTTAATTACCGAGCTTAAACCTAGGATCCAGAAGATATTAAAAATATTGGAACCCACGATGTTGCCTACGGCAATATCAGCATTTTTTTTGTAAGCCGCCATGGCCGAAGTGGCCAGCTCGGGTAAGGATGTGCCTATGGCCACAACGGTCAGGCCGATCAATGACTGGCTAACACCCCAGGCCGTGGCCAAAGTGACGGCGCCGTCCACAATCCATTTGCCTCCAATAACCAATCCGGCTAATCCAAGAATAATGTACAGAGCTGATTTAATAAAGCTCATGTTTTTAGCGGATGAAACCGAGCCGGTATCGGTCTCCTTTTTGGCAATGCTAAAAACGTAAAACATAAAAATGGCAAAAAAACCAAGCAACGCCAAACCGTCCGTTCTAGTCAGCTCGTTAAAACTCATGCCATCCAAAAGCTTGTCGCTGGCCATAATCCAAACCATCACGGCGGCCAGCAAGCTTAAGGGAATTTCTTTAAAAGTTGTGCCTTTGGTTACGCGCAGGGGATAGATTAAAGCGCAGACGCCTAAGATCAATAATATATTGGCAATGTTGGAGCCCAAAATGTTGCCGATGGCAATTTGGCTGTTGCCCTGCAAACTGGCAAACAGGTTAACAAACAGTTCCGGCGCGCTGGTGCCAAATGACACAATGGTCAAACCGATTACCAACTCTGAAATCTTGAATTTTTTGGCAATGGCTGAGGCCCCGTCCACCAGCCAGTCCGCGCCTTTGATTAAGATCACAAAGCCCGCGATCAGTAAAACGTAGGTTAGCATAAAGTTGTTAATTATTTTTTAAAATAAAACCGGCCATTAAGCCGGTTGTAATTGATATTGGTTCACAGCTGTTAAACGCTCAATTAAGAGACCTATCGCTTAACAACTCCCCAATATCCAAGGCATGTATATTTTAACAAATGGTATTTAAGCAGTCAAATTAACTAAAAACTTGCCGACAGGCAAATTTAAAACAAAATCCATCCCGACGTAGGAGGGATGGATTTTAAGAGGGGCACAGCCGCGGAAGGTGAAGCATTTGAACTTGTTCAAATGCGGAACCTGCAGCGGCTGATGACCCGTGGTGGGCGATAATGGATTCGAACCATTGACCTCGTCATTATCAGTGACGCGCTCTAACCAACTGAGCTAATCGCCCTCTGGTGCCGAGGGGCAGAATCGGACTGCCGACGCCATGCTCTTCAGGCATGCGCTCTACCACTGAGCTACCTCGGCTCACAGTTTATTCTAACAAAAACGACCGGGGTTGGCTACCCAGCCGCTTTGACAGCTAGAAAGTGATAAGAAAGCAATTAATTCCCACCGTCCCGACGTTCGCTTGCGCAAAGTCGGGACGATCCGACCTTCTTTAGATTAAAACCTAAGTTTTAATTAGAAGATGATTACTCCCTAGAAAGGAGGTGATCCATCCACAGCTTCCGCTACGGATGCCTTGTTACGACTTCGTCCCTATCATCGATTTCACCTTAGTCCGGCGTAAAGCCAGCTTTCGGGTGCCACCGACTCTCTTGACGTGACGGGCGGTGTGTACAAAGTCCGAGAACGTATTCACCGTGGCGTGGCTGATCCACGGTTACTAGCGATTCCAGCTTCATGAGGTCGAATTGCAGACCTCAATCCGAACTAGGACGAGTTTTGATGGGATTAGCTTCATCTTGCGATTTTGCGACCCTCTGTACTCGCCATTGTAGCACGTGTGTGGCCCAGGGCGTAAGAGCCATGCTGATTTGACGTCATCCCCGCCTTCCTCCCCGTTGTCCGAGGCAGTTCTCTGTGAATATTTAACACAGAGTAGGGGTTGCGCTCGTTAAAGGACTTAACCCAACATCTCAAGACACGAGCTGACGACAACCATGCAGCACCTGTGTTTAGGCTCCCTTGCGGGCACTCTCAACTTTCGCCGAGATTCCTAACATGTCAAGCCCTGGTAAGGTTCCTCGCTTATTGTCGAATTAAACCACATGCTCCACCGCTTGTGCGGACTCCCGTCAATTCCTTTGAGTTTTAGTCTTGCGACCGTACTCCCCAGGTGGGGTACTTAAGGCGTTAGCTTAGATTGACAATACTGGAAGGGTCGATACTTCCAATACTCAGTACCCATCGTTTACAGCGTGGACTACTGGGGTATCTAATCCCATTCGCTACCCACGCTTTCGTCTTATGAGCGTCAGAACCGTTCTAGTCAGTTGCCTTCGCTATTGGTGTTCTAGCCGATATTAACGCATTTTACTACTACACCGGCTATTCCACTGACCTCTCCCGGTCTCTAGTCTACCAGTTTTTTTGGCGGGCTAAAGGTTAGGCCTTTAGATTTAACCAAAAACTTAGTAAACCGCCTGAAGACGCTTTACACCCAATAAATCCGGATAACGTTTGCCACCCTCGTATTACCGCTGCTGCTGGCACGAGGTTAGCAGTGGCTTATTCTTCTGGTACCGTCAAAATTTCGTCCCAGAAAAAAGCAGTTTACACCCCGAAGGGCGTCATCCTGCACGCGGCGTCGCTCCGTCAGCCTTGCGGCCATTGCGGAATATTCTTGACTGCAGCCTCCCGGAGGAGTCGGGGCAGTGTCTCAGTCCCAGTGAGGCGGGTCATGCTCTCACACCCGCTACCCGTCGTTGCCTTGGTAGGCCATTACCCTACCAACTAGCTGATGGGCCATAGGCTTTTCCTTAACCGATAAATCTTTACATGGGAATGACTTTCGTCCCCCCATGACCATCGGGAATTATCTTGCCTTTCGGCGAGTTATGCCCGAGTTAAGGGTAAATTACCAATGTGTTACGCACCCGTTTGCCGTGGGTCTAAACCCACTCGACTTGCATGCCTTAGACACGCCGCCAACGTTCATCCTGAGCCAGGATCAAACTCTCATTTAAGATACGGCAGTTTTTTGTTTTATCTTTCAAGAGATCGAAAGATGTAAGATGGACGACCGTAATTAGTCCACCTTGATCTAAAGTAGAGCAAGCTCTGCTTTTAGAACACCCGACTAATAAAAGCCGGGGTTTGGAATTTTCGGGAATTAATTGTTTCCTATCACTTTTTCAGCTGTCAAAGTTCATTTCTTCATTCACCCGCCTGGGCGAACAAAAAACAGCGGGTTTCAATGGCTGTTTGCTTGTCGAGCTGAGCTCGATCGGGGGATTATCAAGTTGTACACAAGATTTCCAATACCCGGCCTGAAGTCATTAAACACCTCTGTTTTTTGAAAAAGCTTAAATTTTTAAGGTTTTTTGAAGCTTTTTTATGGTTAAATTAATTATTTAGCCACTTTATGAAGAACGTGACCCTATTTTAGTTCATCTATGAGGGATTGTCAAGCCCTTGCCCTAGCGGTCATTGCGAGGAGCGTAGCGACGAAGCAATCCCGATGTTTATACCAAGTACAGCGGGATTGCCGCGCCCCTTTGGGGCTCGCAATGACGGTGAGAAGGCAAGGTCTTGCCCTACTTTACTTTTTGGCCGTCGTAAATTTGACAAGCTTTATCCAGGTCGCAATCTTCAAAAGTAACCAAGGCAATGGCTTTACAGAAGTTAATAGCTTCAGACAATGGCTTTTGATGAATGTTGCGGCCGGTGGCATTGCCGACGGCGCCGCTAATGTTAATTTGTTTGCACAATCTGGCTAAAAATTCTTTGGGATCGGTGGTGCTGCCGCCGGCCGTAATTACGCCCGTGCGTCCAGCTGCTTTAACCGCTTCTTTAAAGATCTCTTCCGATTCGGCGCCTGCCTGTTTGGGATAGTTAACTTTAACAAAATCCGAACCCAGCACGCAGGCCAGGCCACAGGCGCCGGCAATTAAGTGAGCGTCTTTTTCATCTTTAACTGCTTTGCCTCTGGGGTAAATCCAGAGCACGGTCAGTAAACCGTTTTGATGGGTCTCAAAAACAATTTTGGCGGCTTCGGTAATCATCTGGTTTTCAAACTCACTGCCCAGGTAAATAGTGTAACCCACGGCCAAAACGTTGGCGCCATTCTTTTTTAAAGTCATCACCTGATCAATGGACAGCCATTGACCGCTGATTGGATCCTGCTGATCGGTTTTAACCAAATGGGATTTGGAGTTAAGTTTGATGAGTAACGGTACTTTGGGGTAGCTGGGGGCGTAGCGGGCCGCGTAGCCGCCTTGCACGGCCAAACAGCTGACCGGCGATTTATCGGCAATTTTCCAAAGATGTTCCGGATCGGCGTCTTCCAAAGAGATTTCTTTGCCCCCATCAAAAAAGTCATCATTTAAATGTTCCACTTTTTGGTCGCCGGCAAACAGCATTACCCGGCCGGTGTTATGGGTAAAAGCCAGATAATTTTTGATGTATTCGGCGCGTTTGGTTTTAGGCACATCCAACGGAACCATAACGTCGGAAACGGTTAATTTTTTTAGTGTCATATATTTATGGTCATTGCGAGTCCCGACTTTGCGTAGCAAACGTCGGGGCGAAGCAATCTCGTTAATTTTAAGATTATGTTAGATTAAATTTTGTGGTGAGTTTCAAGGAACCTAATGGTGCCGGTTTTAACGCGCATCACCACGGAATGGGTGATAATGTGGTTGGCGGTAACGCGGACGCCCTTCAACAACGGCCCGTCAATCACGCCGGTGGCCGTAAAGGCCAGCTCTTCGCCTTTGGCCAAATCATCGGCTGTAAAAATTTTATTTAAATCCTTAAACCCTATTTGTTTAAGGCGTTCTTTTTGCGCTTCATCCTTGGGCCAAAATTTGGCCTGAAATTCACCGTCCATGCATTTAATGGCGGTTGATGCTAAAACTGCTTCGGCCGAAGCGCCAATGCCCATTAATAAATCAATGCCGGATTCTCGTAAGGAAGGTGCAATAGCTCCGGCCACGTCGCCATCCGAAATCAACCTCACTCTGGCGCCGCAGGAACGGATTTCCTTAATCAACTCGTCATGTCTGGGACGATCCAAAACCATAACCACCAATTCGGAAACTTCCTTGTCCAGTTTTTTAGCCACTTTGGCCAGATTGGTTTTAACCGGCGCGTCCAAATCAATGGCGCCTTTGGCTTTGGGCCCGCAGGCGATTTTATTCATGTACATATCTGGCGCGTGGAACAAACTGCCGTGATTACCCGTGGCAATCACCGAGATGGCATTCGGCACGCCGTTAGCCACGCTGTCCGTGCATTCCAGGGGATCAACCGCAATATCGTATTGGTCGCCTTTTTTTGTGCCCAGTTCTTCGCCAATGTACAGTTCCGGCGCTTCATCTTTTTCGCCTTCCCCAATCACAATGGTGCCAAAAAAATCAATGTCGTTAAATTGGCTTCTCATGGCGTCCACGGCCGCCTGATCGGCCGCTTTCCGGTCGCCGCGACCCATCCATTTAACGGAGGCCATGGCCGCCGCTTCGGTAACGCGCACAAATTCCAAAGCTAAGTTTCTATCCATAAGGTTTGATGATTAAGATGATATCATTATATGTTTTTCAGGGTATTATTTCAAGTTAATAAAAAAAGGCCGTCTGAATGTTTTACCATTTAGACAGCCTGACCCTCCAATAGGCATAATAGCCGATGAATGAGTTTACCAGATCGGCGATTTCCTTAATCTGATTAGGATGAAGGCAATCTCGCAAAGCAATGATTTTGCCGTCTTGCCAGATTGGCCAATCCAGACCCGAGTTAAAGCGGGTAATGCTTTCGGTATGGTCAAATTTGACTGATCGAGCACGGACAAATTGATTCAACTCCGTTTGAGCGGAGAACTTGATCCAAGCCCATTCATCATCAGAAACCAGCCAGGGCAGAACCACTTTTTGTTCCGGGTAGATGGCTTTAAGAGCGTGTTCCAGATCTTCATCGTTCCAAGTCAGCAATTCCTGCCAGGTAATTAAACCTTTTTCGTAAGCCGGTTTTACCAACTGGCTGTGAAAGAAGTCCAGTGTTCTGGAGGCCGGGTTGCGGAGCAGTTCAGCGTGTTCCAGCGTTCTGGCTAAGACGAATAGAAACAGGCGTTCCGGATTTGTAAAAGCCAGGCGTTGATGGTCGTCCGAGAAGACAATATCCTCCCAAACATCCATAAATAGTGGGCAGGCCAGGCCAAATTTTCTCATCTCCCCATTAAAGAGTCCGCCCAGTTCATGGCAATCAAGAGCGGTGTAAGAAAGTTTATCGCAGATATCCAGCAGTTGCCCGAATAAGCCGCGATTTTTTACCCAGTCGCTGGCCAACTTTAAATCAAAGCCGAACTTTTCTTGCCACCTATCCGCCAGTTGCCAGTGTTTAAGCGCCCAGGCAAAGTTCTCTTCCTCATCCAGCGCGTAGGGACTGATTCGTTTGACCGAATCGCCGCCGGCCGGTAAGGCAATATCGTGCGCTAGCACGGTTAAAACGATCGGCGCCCGATCCGTTGCTGAAAAACCGTTGCGGCCCAGAATCACTTCGGCCATGGCCGCCGCGATTAAGCAATGGGTGATGCGCTGGTGATTGAACACCGGCAAAGGCATGGTCGAAACTCTGTCTTTGTAGTTAAGGAACGGCAGAGTCAGGAACTGCAGTTGCTTGATCATCCATAATCTCCAAAAACCCGCGCATTCAGCTTCTTCAAAGACCCCTTGTTGATCAGGCATGATCACAAAGGAGGTCTTGCTGAACGGTAAGCAGTGCTGTTCCGGGCCCAGCATATCGCCCCAAGCGTCAACTACATTGATGGGCCTGTCAGTCGGCACAATCTGCACTTCGGGGTGCCTGGGATCGATAAAATCGGTAAACGGCACGGTTTTACCTGACCAGGCCTCCCAAGATTCTTGGCCGGTTTTTGCCCGGGCCATGCCTTCATCAATTAGGATCAGGCGTTGGGGCGGCAAGCCCCAGCCACGAGGAGGGATGTCGTAATACAATACGGACATCACTTCCTTATGGCGTTTCTTAAGGTATTCAGTAACGTCCATTGTATATTTCCTTGTTTGTGACGAGCTAATCACCAAAACCTTATTATAGCCTTGATTTTTTGTCAAACAAAAAATCCGCCGGCCTGGCGGTCTGTAAGGCATTATAGATTTATCCACCTTGACTTAATTTGCGAATGGTTTAAGATGTCGGTACAAAATAGGGTCAACAAGCTTTTTGCTTTTGGCCCTTTTATTATTCTATTTCAAAATATGTATATTTTTATTGATGAATCTGGTATCCATAAACCAGTCGGCCAATCAACGGTGGTTTTGGTTTATGTCGCAGTTAATGATGTCGATCGTTTAAGCGATGCCATTATTCAAGCCGAACAAGCATTGCGTATTGAACCATTCCATTGGAATAAACAGATTTGGCATGTGAGGGAGGCATTTTTAAGGGTGGTTTGCCGAGAAAAGTTTACTGTCAAAGCGGCAATTATCCAAAATCCTTTTAACGAAACGGCATTTGAGCAGGCGTTGCATGATTTACTAACGGAGAAACGTATTAGAAATATAATTATTGATGGTCAAAAATCGGCTAAATACCTGGCCAGATTAAAAAATGTTTTAAGACATAGGGGCGCTACTGTGAAAAAGATTAGAATGGGCAATGATGTCGCTTGGCCAATTCTTCGTTTAGCTGATTTATATGCCGGTTTAATTAGATCTTACTGTGATCAACTGGATAAGAAAGAAATAAGGATTTTATATAGTTTGGCTAAAAATAAAATAGCCACCCTGATTAAGGGTGGCCAGACTGCCGGCTAGATCCGATTATTCGTCGGAACTTTCCCTACGGGGATTTGTTGCCGGTGCCTTGTTATAAATTTATAATAGCAAAGGCAAGAAATCTGTCAAGGCCGGTATTTGGTTGAGTAACTTTCAAAAGCTAGAGTCAAATTTTCAATTAAGTTATATTTTTTAAAGTCCGTCGGATCAATCCAGAGATATTCCTCATGGTCTTCACTTAAAGTAACTTGATTAGTCGTGCTTTGGCATTCAAAAAACATACCCACCACTTGCCATTGTTCATCATTAACGACTGGACGCCATTCGTTTGCAAAAAAGGGTTGGCCAATGGTGACCGTGAGACCGGTCTCCTCTTTAATTTCCCGTAATAGACTTTCGTCAAATCTTTGACCCGGCTTGATTCTGCCGCCCGGCACGTCAAACTTGCCGGCATTGGTGCCGTCAGTGTATTTATTTGATTCCTTAATGATCAGAATTTTATCCTGATATTTTATAAAGGCCTTGGTGGCAACAAAAAGTTTTGGTTCCATATTTTTCTTTTCGCAGAAGGGAGGGGCTCGGAGTTCCAAAGCCCGCCCCTCCCCATCTAGCACTTCCCACCCCGGCACGGCCTCGCCGGGGCGGTAATGGAGAGTTATCACTTAATTTTATTATTCCGAATGTATTAGATAGTTTAGAAATAAGTTTATGACCTTTTCTTGCCCTTCCGCCACTTGTCTATCTCGGCGTGATTGCCGGATAATAGAATTTCCGGAACTTTCCAGCGATTAAAGACGGCGGGCTTGGTGTATTGGGGATGTTCCACCACATCGGATAACTCGCCGTTAAAGGTTTCGTATTGCAACGATTCCATTTTACCAAGCACGCCGGGGAGTAGACGAGAGACCGCTTCCACGATTATCGCGGCCGGCAGTTCGCCGCCGCTCAAAACGTAGGGGCCGATGCAAATTTTGCCGTCAATCAATTTGTCTATCCGCGCGTCCACGCCTTCATAGCGGCCGCAGATTAAAATGATTTGATCCAGTTTGGCAAAGCTAGCGGACATTTTTTGGTTAAACTGTTGGCCGGCCGGGTCCATTAAAAAGACCTTTGATTTTTTCTTGCGCTTAAGGGCTTTCAGGCATTTGTACAGCGGTTCAATTTTAAAAATCATGCCCGGCCCGCCGCCATAAGGCGAATCATCAACCTTGTGGTGCTTATCGGTGGTATAGGCCCGCAAATCGTGGGTTTTAATGGTAATCAACTTGGCCTTTTGCGCGCGCTTTAAAATTGACTCGTTAAAGTAGGAATCAAGGATTTTAGGGAAAATGGTGATAATATCGTATTGCATAATGACATAATCATAACATAAGAACCTCACCGGTAAAAGTGAGGTTCTTAGATTGTAGATAAAATTGAAATTACAATTTCAAATCGTCAACAACGGAGGTGTCAACATCTTCCATTTGGGTATCGCGGGGAGCATCGTCTCTCCTCATTCTGGGACCGCGGGTAGAACCTTCCGGTTCAAAGATTTTTAAATTGACTCTGGCGTTGTTTTTGGCGCCGACCACTCTTAACAAAGTGCGGATGGCTCTGGCGGTTTGACCCTGCCGGCCAATGATTTGACCCATATCGGTCGGGTCAACTTTAAGAGTCAACAGGACTCCCATTTCGTCGACCGTTCTGTCAACGCTGACTTTATCTGGGTTGTCAACCAAATTTTTGACAACATACTCCAGAAATTCTTGGTCTTTCTCGGACATGTTTTTCATCTGTTAATGATTAATCCTTTAAGGCCGGATTTTCTTCACTGACTGGTGTGAGAAGGAAAGGCCGGCTGATTTAAAGAACTTTTTGCAGTATAGCTTTTTTTAAAAGGGGTGTCAATCGGCCCGCCTAGACGCAAGGCTGGCGCATTAAGCGGCGGTTTCAGTGGCCTCTTCCTTGGCCGGTTCAGCTGCTACTTCAGCGGGAGCTTCGGCTTTAACTTCTGGTTCGGCGGCCTTAGCTTTAGCAGTGTCTTCTTTGGCTTGGTCTTCGGCTTTGGTTTTGGCCATCTTGGCCTGCCTATCTTTGGAAACCTTAACCGGGTTTTTCTTTTTGCCTTCAATAATATTCAGCTTAACCAACAGGTTATGGATGCTGACCGTGGCCTGGGCACCCACCGAGAGCCAGTATTTAATCCGGTCTTCCTTAAGTTTGGCTTCCTTGGTGCGGGGGTTGTAATTGCCCAGCAGTTCAATGTATTTGCCCCAGGGATCTTTTTGCCTTTCGGTTAAAATCACCCTAAAGTAGGGCTGTTTCTTTTTGCCTGTTCTGGTGAATCTAATTGATAACATCGTTGATTAATTAAGAATAACATCCGCCTGATGGCGGTGAGCACTTTGCAGCATTGGGGGTATTATAATAAAAATGGGGAAAATGTCAAGCGTTTTATTTTAGCCGGTTAAGTTGTCTCGGCCACCTTTTCCGCTTCGGCTAAGTTGACCGAAAGCAGTTTGGAAATACCATCGGAACCCATGGTTACGCCGTATAAAATAGCGGCCTGCTGCATGGTGGCGCGGTTGTGAGTGACGCAGATAAATTGAGTGTGGGATGAAAGTTCGCCTACAATCTTAGCAAAGCGGATGGAGTTGGATTCGTCCAAAGCCGCGTCCACTTCGTCCAAAATCACAAACGGCGAAGGGTTGTTGGCGATAATAGCGGAAATCAGGGCAATGGAAGTTAAGGCCTTTTCTCCGCCCGAAAGGGTATTGATGGATTTTAATTTTTTGCCCGGCGGCGTGGCCTGGATTTCAATGCCGAATTCAATTTTTGGTTTGCGGCCGACGGTATTGGGCGGTTGATTAACGGCTTCACCTTCTTCATTATTTTCCGCCAAAGCAGTTTCTTCGGTCAGCACCTTTTTTTCCAGCAGTAATTTGGCCTGCCCGCCGTTAAAGAGGATTTTAAAGTAATGTTGGAATTTTTCGTTGATTTTTTGAAAAGCACCTTCAAACTGGTCGGTAATTTTTACATCCAGATCGTCAATAATTTGCAAACACGAATCAATGGCTTTACTTAAATCGGTGGATTGCTCTTCCAAAAAGTTGTAACGTTCGGAAACTTCTTTGTATTCCTGATCCACGCCCTCGTCAATACCGCCGATAACGGCCAGCTGGTTTTTTAAGCGGGCAATTTCCAAAGATGCTTCATTTAAATTAATCGGCCGGGGATTGACTGTGGTAATAAAGTTGCCCGCCAGCTCCACGGCAATTTCCTGCTCCAGATCCTCTTTTTTGGTTTCCAAACGAGCCAGCTCAACTTTGATTTCGTTAAGTTCGTTGATGTTGGAATTTAATTTTACTTGCAGATCGCGCAAATCTTGTTGCAGTTTGATAAACTTTTGCCGTTCCTGGTTTTGCGTTTCGGAAAATGATTGCAGTTTGATTTTGAGTTCGTCAATTTGGCCGTTGATGTTGGCCAAGGATTTTTCCAATTTGGCCTGTTGGCCGGTTAAAGCCGAGGCGGCTTCTTCTTTGTTCTGATTTTGATAGGCTGAAAGTTCGGCCTTGATTTTGCCGCTTTCGGTTAGGTTGCGGTTGGCGGCCTGCTCCAAATTGGCCAGCTTTTCTTTAACCAGTTCCGTTTTTATTTTTAAATCCTGAATTTCATTGACCAAAGAATCCTTGGCCGTAATAAATTCCGCCAGTTTTTTTTGCAGTTCAGACCAATCCTCGGTCGGTTTTTCGGTGTCGGTTTCGGCCAGTTCGTCCGCCAGCTCCTTGAGTTTGGTTAACAATTCTTGAGCGCGTTTTTTAATTTTTCCCAGTTCAGCCAAATCGCTGGTTTGCTCCACCAAACTGATAAAATCCACCTGGCTTTGATACAAATGATTAAGCCGTTGTTTGATTTTATCGTAAGGCAGGGCTGACTGCTTGGTGCCTTGGTTTTGCCGCGTGAGCAGTTTGTTTTGCAAAGTTGAAAATTCTTTAAGCACTTCCGCCTGCCCGGCCAATTTTTCATTAAGCAGTTTAGCCAAGCGGTCTTTTTCGGCGGTGGCCTGATCGGCCTCGCGTTCCAGCGTTTGCTGTTCATTGTTTAACTCTTGGCCGCGGGCATTAAGCCAAACCAAATCCACTTTGCCGGCTTTGGTTAAATCCAGATCAATTTTGGCTTTAACGCCGAAAAGTTCCTGGTTAAGCAGGTTGCGCTGGGAAGAAAGTTGATGGTATTGATCTTGCAAACTGCTGAATTCCTCGGCCTGGGTTTCTTTAAGCTGTTGTTGGTCCAGAATTTTTTGGCCGTTTCTTAAGTTTTCTTCCAGAGTTGAACGGTTTTTTTCGGAAAGTTTTAAACGCTCGTTAACCTGCGCCAGCTGTTGATCCAAATTAAGCAATTGATGGCTGTAGTATTCGGTTTGCAACACCGTCAGCTGGCCGGTAATTTCTTCCTTGCGTTCCAGTTTTTTAACCTGCCGGGTTAAACTGCGCAAACGCGGTTCAATTTCTTCCAACAGCTGTTGGGCCTGCTTTAGGTTTTCCTGACTGTGCTCCAGTTTTAAAGCGGCCTGATCTTTTTTAATCTGGTATTCGCGCACGCCGGTGGCTTCATCAAAAAATTCCTTGCGCTCGGTGGGTGAAGAGGTGAGGATGGAATCAATCATGCCCTGGCCGATAATGGAATAGTTGCGCTGGCCAAAGCTGGACTTAGCCAGAAGCAATTGAATATCCAACAGCCGGACTTTGTTTTTGTTAATCAGGTATTCGCCTTCGCCATCGCGGTAAATGCGGCGGGTTATTACCACTTCGCGGTAATCAACCGGCGCGCGGCCGTCTTCATTATTTAAAAACAAGCTGACTTCGGCAAAACCCAAGCGGGCTTTGGCGGTGGAACCGGCAAAAATAACATCTTCGGATTTTTTGCCGCGCAAAACTTTTAAGCTTTGTTCGCCCAGCACCCAGCGGACGCTGTCGGCAATGTTGGATTTGCCCGAACCGTTGGGGCCTACCACGGCCGTTAGTTCGCGGTTAAATTCCAAAACCGTCTTTTCGGCAAAAGATTTAAAACCCTGAATTTCCAATTTCTGTAAATACATATGTTGGAAATATTATATCATTTTAATACGGGACTGACAAAGGTTTTACGTTAATCAAAAAACGCTCCGTTAAGTGGAGCGTTTGAGGTAGGATTGCCAGGCGGCCTTCCGATATTTATGGGCCTCGGCTTGAGGATCGGACGACTGGTAAATGCCGCGGCCCACAATGATAATATCGGAACCGCCGCTAATCACGTTTTCCGGCGTGGCATATTGTTGTTTTAAATTATCACCGCCCTCACTAAATTGTACGCCCGGCGTCATGGTAATAAATTTTTCGTCTTCAACTAACTTTTTCATACCAATAAAGCCGATTACAAAATCATTGTATTGATTGGCCCAATCAAGGGCGGTTTGAGTATATTGGCCGGTCGCCAGATTGCCTTGTGAACTCATTTCGGCCAGCAACAGCAGGCCGCGGCCGAGCGGCTGGCCGATTTCGCGCAGACCCTCAATAATGCCCGGGCCGGGCACTACATGGCAATTGGTAATATCGGCCCAGTCAGCGATTTTGTAGATGCCGTTGCCGTATTGCATTTTAACGGTGTTGCCGATATCGGCGAACTTGCGGTCTTCAAAAATCAAAAAGTTATAAAGTTTTTTGAGCTTGTTCAATTGTTCGGCAAAATCATCCGGCAGATTGGTGATAATATCAATGTGGGTTTTTAAGAGGCAGATTTCCGGCCCCACATTTTTGATCAATTTAAAAATTTCGTGCCAGTCCGTTAAATCGGCGGCCAAACACAGATTGGTCTTTTTACTGGCCATTAATTCAAAAAGAACCCTGGCTGAAAGGTTGGTTGTCAGCTTAGAGCGTTCAAGGTAATTCATTATATTTCTATTTTAGAAATTTGTTTTTTAAGTTCAGGCAAATCCTCTTTGGCGGCATCCCAAAGAATGGCTTCATCAACTCCAAAATATTCATGAATGATTTTGTTTCTCATGCCGGTTATTTTACTCCACAAAATTTCTGGATGCGCGGATTTTAATTCCGCGGGAATATTTTTGATCGCCTCTCCTATGATAGAGTAGTTTCTTATTACTGCGTCTATTGTTTTAATGTCATCATAGAATTGTAGCCTATCTAAACCTTTTAGGTAATTTTCTATCTTCTCGGCCGCTTCTATAATATCTGACAAATAAAGTTTGACTTCTCTTTTAGACATAAATTACATCGTTAAGAATTCCTTGTTTAATTATGGGTTTTAAAGCGCGTTTAGTTACCAAATCCACTTTTTTATCCAATAGAGCGCTTAAATTTTCTTCGAGATCAATAAATTTAAAAAATCCAACAGGCTTATTTTCATAAAATTCTACCAGAATATCCACATCGCTTTTGGGGGTATCGTCGCCGCGGGCGACCGAGCCAAAAATACCCAGTGTTTTGATGGGATATTCCTTTTTCAAGGCCGGTAATTCTGCTTTAAGTTTTTTGATGATTTTATCTTTACTCATATGGTTAATATAACAAAAATTGGCCAGAAAATCAATTCTGACCAGCCAACAGTTCATATGATAACCAAATTAGATTAAATGCCGAATTCTTTAAGGTATTGCTCCATTTCCTCTGCTTTTGAGGAAGTTAAATAAACCTGACCGTTAATTTCCTTGTCGGTCAGATAATCAATAATTTCCCGCACGCTTACAATGGCTTTAACGGGAAAATGAAGTTTATCTTCAATATTTTTGAAAGCATCTAAACCGTCAGCGGTTTTTTCCATTCTGTTCACGGCTACAACCAAGCCAGTATATTCAATCTTGGCGATATTATTCAACATCTCTACGGTTTCAAATTTGGTGGCGCCATCGGTAATCACATCATCAATTAAAATAATTTTTTCACCATCTTTAAGTTGATGCCCCAGAATCATTTTTTTATCGCCGTGATCTTTAACTTCTTTGCGGTTGAAAGCATAGAATTTATCCAGTTTAAAATCATTGGCCAAAGCAATAGAGGTGGTCACGCATAAAGGAATGCCTTTGTAGGCCGGGCCAAAAATCAAGTCAAAATTGTCGCCAAATTCTTGTTTAATCAAAGCGGCGTAAAAGTAACCCAGCTGTTTGATTGATTCACCGGATTCAAACACGCCGGTATTAATAAAGTAAGGGGATTTGCGCCCGCTCTTTAAAGTAAAATCGCCGAATTGCAGGGCTTGATTGGTGATTAAGAATTCAATAAATTCTTGTTGAAATTTTTCCATGTTATTTTATTTGCTTATCAACTTTGTAACCCTTGAGGTTTAAGTTGCCCGGGCCGCCAAGGGAAATAACTTCCTTAATGGCTTTAACCGGATCGGGTACAGTCAGCTTATCCAGATTTTCCTTAACCCTTTGGTAGGCATCTCTAAACGGTACACCCTGCATGACCAACTTGTTGGCTTCATGGTTGGCAAACAATTCGGGAGTCAAAGATTTCATCAGAACTTCTTTATTAGGTGTAATGCCGCTCATTACCAAGGCGGCAATTTCCAAACTTCTCCTGGTAATGCCCAGGCCCTTAATCAACGGCTCTTTAGTTAACTGAGTATCACGGTTGTAACCGGAAATCAGGTTTTTGGTAATATCCTTAACCTGGGTTTGCAGGGCCACAATCACGTTAACATTACTGCGGATAATTTCAAACACATCGGGGTTTCTTTTTTGCGGCATAATGGAAGAACCAGTTGTAAAGCTCCATGGCAAATTAAAATAGTTGAATTCCGGCGTGGTAAACCAGATCATTTCGTTAGCTAACCGCCCCAGCGTCATCATAATCTGGGTGCAGACGGCCAAAATGTAGGATTCGGTTTTACCGCGGGAGTTAACGGCGTAAATGGAATTGATTTGGGTGCGTTTAAATTTTAATAATTTGGTGGTCAACCGCCTGTCCAAATTAAGGTTAACGCCAAAGCCGGCGGCCGCGCCTAGTGGATTTTGATCGTTTAAAGTGTAAGCCGATTGCAAGAGTTGAAAATCGTTGGTTAGTTCTTCAAAATATGAAGTAGCCCAGTGGCCGATGGAGGAAGGCATGGCGCGGCGAGTGTGGGTGTAGCCGGGCATGGGAATAAATTGGTATTTTTTGGCAAAGTTTAAAAAAACTTTTTCCAGCTTAATCATTTCTTCGGCCACCTGTTTGATTTTTTTGCGGGCATAGAGGCGGGTGGCAACCAAAACTTGATCATTGCGACTGCGGCCGGTATGGATTTTTTTGCCCATGGGCCCCAATTTAGCAATCAGATAATTTTCAATGGCCGTATGGCAATCTTCGTCTTCCAGTTTGATAATGAACTTACCAGCGGCGTGCAGTTTTAAAATTTCCTTGAGGCCGCCGCTTAATTTAGTCAGCTCGGTTTTGGTTAAAATTTTTAGTTTAAACAGGGCTTGGGCATGAGCCAAAGAGGCCTCCACATCATAGGGCAGTAAACGCATATCCAAAATATAGTCATTACCCACGGTGTAATGCTCCACCAGCGGATGCAATGAAGTATCGGATTTTGATTGCCAGATTTTTGACATAAAATAGATATTAATTTTCTAATATTTTCTTGCCATTGGTAGTGGCGATTTGAACCAATTCATCAAACTTGTAAAAGCGACAGGCCTCCATTAACATTCTTAATTCCGTGTACATATCCGCGTCCACAAAGGGTTGATAAAAATCATACACATTATCTACGCCCAAGCCCACGGTAACGCCCGCTTCCAGCAGTTCCGGTACATTGGCAATGGAATTATGAACGGGGGAGTTAAATTGATCCAACTGTCTCATGCCCAACGCGGCTGATGGACAGACAACAACTGACATTCCTATTTTAGCCATCTCTTTATAAACCTTTTGACGATATGATTTATCTTGGGCCGAAACCGAAATAGCGTGAATAGCAGTCACCTTGCCTTCATAGCCATGCTTTTTGGTAAACTCAATCAACATCTCAGTATCTTTTTCATTAGGATTGTTTTCCTGATCAATATGCACATGAAGTTTTTTGCCCAGATTTTTAGCAATGGCGAATAAGTTATCCAAATTTTGTTTATCGTTCGGCCGGTCTTTGCTGGGCAAACCGCCCGCGATATCGGCCTTGGCCGTAATTTCTTCATATAACTTCCGCGCCTCAACATCAACCAATCCGCCTAAGGGCTGGGTAATAGTCAGTAAAGTAATCTTATTCTTATACTCCTCTTTGACCTTGTTAGCGGCATCAATGGCTTTGTGCCCCACCGCGGAATAAGCATCAATAAAACTGCAAGTGAGCTTGCAGTTTTGGGCAATTAATAAATCCAAAGCCGTCCGAATCCTTTCTTCAATTTGTTGCTGGCTGGAATTTTTTTTGATCTCGTCCGACATCAACCACTTTTGTTCCATATCCACCATGCTTTTATCCAACCCTTCTTTGGTAATATAGAAGGCCTTGTCAAAGTGGGCATGACAGTTAACCCAGCCACCACTTGCCTGGATGGCTTCCAGCATTTGTTCTTTTAGATTCCAACTTTGATTCATATGAAGATTATTTACCAGCCCTTGGCTTCAATGGCGTTTTGCGCGGCTTTAACCTGCGCTTCCTGCTTGCTGGTGCCTTCGCCTTCAGCCACCATTTCATGGTTTAAGTAGACACCAACTTTAAAGAATTTATTATGATCGGGTCCGGATTCTTCCAGCACTTTGTAAACCGGCGTAACGTTAAAGATTTCCTGTGATTTTTCCTGAAATTTGCTTTTGGGATCCAAATACAACTGGTTGGCCAAAATATTATCCAGCCGGCTTAGCATGTTTCTATTAATAAACTCCCGGGCCGCCTCCAAACCCTGATCCAGATAAATCGCGCCGATAATGGCTTCCACGGCATTGGCTAAAATATAATTACGGGCCTTAGGGTTGGCATCCTGGGTTTCGCCTTTGGACATGTACAAAAAGTCCTCAATGGCTAAAGCGTGGGCAATGGCGGCCAGCATTTTGGCGTTGACCAAGGAGGCGCGCCAGTTGGTCAGTTCGCCTTCGGGGTTGGGGAAATTTTTGTAAAGATAATCGGTGGTAACCAATTCCAGCACGGCGTCGCCCAAAAATTCCAAACGCTCGTTGTGGTCCAGTTCAAAATTTTTGTGCTCGTTTAAATAAGAGCGGTGGACCGTGGCCATTTTTAAGAGATCTTTGTTTTTAAAAACGACCTCTAGGGTTTTTTCCAGCTTTTTAAGATCTTTCATGAAAGATTTTTGAGAATCGGAACGTTGGAATAGGGGAACATAATTATGCTCGCGTATTCCAATGCTCTAATCTTTTTATTAATTATTAATTTTCCGTATTTAGGCCAAGTTTTTTTAAGGCCGCTTTAAAAATTTCCTTGGCGTTTTCGTAGCTAATGGCATTGAGCGCTTCGGCTAAATCATACCAGCGCGCTTCTTTAACTTCCGGTTCTTTGGTGACGGTAAATTCGCTATCGGGGGTTTCAATCAAGTAATAATGGACGGTTTTGGGCACGGGCCGTTTGTTGGGTTCATTGACTTTAATATCAATACTGCCTAAGTAGCCATGGCTGGTAGCGTTGCCCAAACCGGTTTCTTCCTGAATTTCGCGCATGGCCGCTTTTTCCTGATCTTCTTCGGTTTCAATATGGCCTTTGGGGAAAGTCCACTTGCCGTAAGCGTCCAGCACCAAAGCGAATTTGTAATTCTCGCCTTCTTTTCTAAACACCACGCCGCCGGCGGAAAATTCGCGGGGAGGTTCAGTTTCAAAGTCCTTTTTTTCGCCCTGTTCCTGCATATCTTTGAATACGCTGCCTAACACGCCGTTAACAAATTTACCTGAAGATTCGCCGCCGTATTTTTTAGCCAGTTCTATGGCTTCGTTAATAGCCACCTTGGGCGGAATATCTTTGGCAAATTTAAGTTCAAAAATGCCGATGCGCAACACGTTGCGGTCCACAATGGTGATTTGTTCCAACGGCCATTCGGGCGCGTACTTGCCTATCAGGCCATCAAGCTCTTTGGCTTTGGCTACAATGCTGTCCAACAATTCAGCGGAAAAATTTTGGTCGTCAAAATCCGGAGCAAACTCTTGTTTGTTATGCTCCAGCAGAACTTTGATGTTTTCTTCCTGTCCGTTAAAGTCCCATTGAAACAGGGCTTGCAGGACCAAGGTTCTAGCCAGATGGCGGTTGGACATATTTTAGTTTACAGGGTGCTTATTTCTTTTTGGCAACTTTGATTTTTGGCTTAACAATTTCCCGGCCCTTGTAAAAGCCGCAATGCTTGCAGGCATGATGGGGCATAATGGGGTGCTGGCACTTGGCACACAGGTTAGCCTTACTGGTTTTTAAGGCGAAATGTGATGCTCGTCTTTTTTTGGACGACTTGGTTCGTTTTTGTGAGGGTAAACCCATAGTTTTATTGATTAAAGAATTGTTGCTTAATTGGTGGTAGTATATTTAAATTTTGGGCTTTTGTCAATTGTTTGTCGCTATTAACTGTTTTAGCCAGATTTAGCTAACGTTAGCTAAAAAATTGATATTTTGAGATCAAACTCTTGACAAATTATTTATTCGTGCTATACTTGGTTGTTACCTGACTGCTGTTTTAAATTCTGCGTCCACGACAAGCATGGGGATTATTGCCGGCTTTATCTCTGGCTTCGGGTTTACTCGTTGCTCGACGCGAGCTGACAATAGTTTTCTTGGGCGCAGTATTTAGAACAGCTTTTTGTTTTGTACTAAGTTCGCTCGGGCAAGTAAAAATTTAAGCTCGGTCGGTTAAGTAAATTTTTCTCGCCTACAGTAACTCGCGCCTCGCTGCCGTGCGGCTTCGCCGCCCGTAGCTCGGCTGCTCAAACAGATCTTCGGCTTCGAAAAATTTCTTAACCTCCCTCGCCTAAAAAATTCATTGCCCTCGTTCGCCTCTTTAAAAACTATTGCATGATAACAGGAGTGGAAGTCGGAGTCGGTTCGGCAGTAGGTAGAACGCCTACCAAACACCTGGCCTGCCAGGGAATGTAGTGGCTGGTAAATCTCTCTTCTTTAACGGTACCGTCAGGATAGGTAACTTTGTAATCAAAATAGGCATCGGCGCCCGCGTGGGCGGATTCGGTGCATTTTTTTTCGCCCGGTTTTAAGTCAGTGGTTTCCACAATAATGGTCGGTCCGGCCGGGCGGATGTTGTAAATTACGGAATCGGTTTGCTCGGCCACGCGGCCGTCAGCCGTGCCCCAAAAATCAAAATATATATCGTCGCCGGAAATACGGGCCTGGATTAAAATGTGCTTGCCGGTATCATTAAGAAATCTAAAATCGGGTTTAGGATCGTAAATGGTGGCGTCTTTGCCGGCCGGCTCGTAATACATTACGCGGTAAGAATGGTTGCGCCGTTCCACAATGGGCAAACCGGAACCCAAAGCCGCTCTAAAAACCGTAGTGCCAATCTGGCACAGGCCGCCGCCATATTCCGGAATGGTGCGGTCGCCTTTAATTACCAGTTCCGGCAAGTAGCCGCTAGCGGCGTCAATATCTCCCAAAGCGGTAATTAAAGAAAAGGTTTCGCCGGGTTTAATGAGCAAGCCGTTTAAGGCCGCCGCGCCCGTGGCAATGTTATGGCGGCGGTTTTTGGGGCTGCCTTTAAAGTTGGAGTGTCCGGTACCGATAATTTGGGCAATGCCCAAATCGTTTTGGCTATTGGTGGAAATGGTGGATTTGGTTTCGTTAACGGTCAGTTCAATTTTAGCGGAGTTTTCCTGTAAAAAATCATGTTCAATTTTGGCCAAACTTTTAGCCAAGTCCAGTTCCTGTCCATCCTGACTGCCCTGGAATTCCGCCACCCGCCCGTTGGTAATGGCGAACTTAGCTTCGTGCACCGGCTGGTAAATTTGCGGCGCGATCTCGCGGTTTAAAAAGGCCAAGGTGCTGGAAGCGTCTAAAGCCAGCGTTAACTTGCGGTCAACTAATTTAAAGGTCAGCCAGTTTTTAAACTCTGTCCGCGGTACAATCCAAGTTTTATCATTATAGAATAATGCCAAAGAACTGCTGGCCAGCTTGTTTTTTAGTTCTGCTAGATTTGCCTGGGTAATGTCGCTTTGCTTAAGTTCCGGTTTTTCATCTTGTAAGGTTAATATTATGGTTTCGCTCGTTAGCCGGCTGATGTTGTTAAGCGATTGGTTTAAAATATTTTGATAATCAAAATTGGCACCGCTGGTTTCAGCCACAATGGTAATATTCAGCTCGTCGTCAATCAGCGGACGGGCATCGTTTTTGGGCGAAGCAAAATCACCGAAATTATTTTTTAAAATTTGTAAAAAGTTTTCCTGATCCAGCTGATAAACAATGGTCAGATTTTTGCCAAAGATCAGGGCGCGCAGTTGGCCGGCAAAGTTGGCCAAATAATTTGGACCGTGGCCAACGGCCATGGCTTCAGCCACGGTTTTATCAGCATCAAAGTCAATTAACTGGTAAGCGGCATCCGGCCCAACTTCGGCCAGTGTGGGGTAAATGGTGATTTTTTGGCCTTGGAAATCGTAGTTTAAGCCCTGGCGGTTAAATTCATCAATTTTGGTTTGCCAATAAGTTACGGCCTGTTGGGCGGTAAGGTTTTTTAACGATTCGCCGTTAACGGTTACGCCGGGAAAAAATTTTTGCGAGTAGGCCTGGGCGTATAGCCAGCTGGCCAGCAGAGCCAAAGTCAGTAAAATCAAAAAAATGGTTACGGCCATGAGTAACCATTTCATCGTTTTAGGCAAAGGAAACTTAAAGTTAGCGATCGTCTCTTGTGGGTTCAACATGTAAAATATCGTTTAACATTTTTTTGGCCAGAACTTCTTTTTCCGCCGCGCCGTTTTCTGCCGTTGATAAAGTTAGTTTAACGCGGGCGCCCACCGTTAGCTCGGCGGGCAGATTTTTAATTGGCCAGAATAATTCTTCGTTGTGTTCGGTTTTAATAACCACCATTCTTTCGGCAAAGCGATCAATCGTACCGTCAATTGTTTCCGACATATTCTTAGTCCTCTTGTTCCTTAACCTTGATGCTGAAAGCTTGTGATTTCTTTGCTTTAGGCAAAGTGACGGTTAGCACGCCGTTTTTTAAGGAAGCATCAACTTTGTCGGGCATAATTTCCACGGGCAAAATAATGGAACGTGAGAAGCCGCCCCAGTAGCATTCTTGATAAAAATAATCGTCCTCGGAAATGGTTTCGTCAATTTCGCGTTTGCCACGGATGGTCACCATGTCGTTGTTGATGGAAATATCAATGTCTTCGGGCTTAACGCCGGCAATGGTGGATTTAATCACAATGGCGTCTTTGGTTTGGAAAACGTCAACTGAAAGCTGGCCTTCTTCGTAATCTTCATCCAGCCATTTTTCTTCGTGTTCAGCGGGTTTTTTGGAGGCCTCTTTGGTTATTACCGCTTGTTCTTCCGAAGAATCATTGGTTAAAAAGAAATCGTCAGCCGAGTCTTCGTTTTGATCTTTTTCCTTTTTGCCGAAAATTTTAAACATAAGTAGTTCTGTTTTAGTTTTGTGAGATTTTATACCCGTATATTATACAATTTTTTTATACACATAGCAAATTAATTATTTGTGTGAATCCATTTTGAATCAGTGCAATCCGTGTGGCAAAAAAAAGAGGCCGGGGCGACTCATTCAAGAATGGTGTAACCACTCTCGTTTGAGCCGCCACCGGCGGTGAAATTGCACTTAGGCCATCAGACCACTGCGCAAACCTTTTTCTTTGGTAACGCAGCTGCCAACGGAGCTTCAAACTCCGTCTTATGCGCCTCCCAAAGCATAAGCTCCAGGGCGCGCTCCTGCTGTGGATTGGTTGGCGGTTGTACGCCACCAGCCACATAGAAGCGCACTAGCTCCATTTTGACATCGTGGTAGGCGCTCATGCCAAACGCCAAAATAGCGCAGCCGATCGCTTCCAACGTCAGGTAGGTCCTGATGACATTTTCGGTTTCCGGAACCGCGTCGCTGATGTTGATGGTCCAAACGATCAGGTCAGCGAGAACCTTGGTGCTAAAACCCATGCCGTTATCGCGGTCTCGTAGTCGATCATGCAGGATTTTGGCGAACCGGCCGACATGGATGTAGGCCTTGTCCGGATCCTGACTGGCCATGTCGAACAAGCAATTTAGCAAGATATTGTTGCTCTCAAGCTTGATCTTGGGGTTGATTTTGGGATTAGCCAAGAACATTGACCATTGTTTCCAAAGGTCGAAATGTTCCCTTAGATATTCCAGCGGCCAACTGTCTTGCCGCGCGCCGGCCAGAGCAATTAGCTGTTGGCCGTACCATTGGCGAAGTTGGTCCAGGTTCTTCTTTCCCTCGATTTCGTGGAGATTCTCCACGATCGTCTCAATAATGAATTGAGTCAGATCGTGATGGATCTCCTGCCAGGGCAGAATATTACCGCGTTCGGCCATCACCGAGCTGAAACTGATGATGTCCAACCGGTCGGCGATTTGCTGGCCCAGCACTTTTTCGCACAGCGGACTGTGCAAATCGTGGTGGAGCCAGGTGAAAATTGCTCGGTGGGCCAAGTCAGCGCGTTTGGCCAGCTGCCATAGCAAGGTCTGGAATTCTTCCAGCTTGCACTTGTCAAGGCAGTGAGCTAGTTGGAAGTCCCAGCTCACGTTTGCTTTGACGCTGCCATTTTCTTTTTCAAAATGGAGCACATAATCCCAGTGGCGGTAATACCGCCGAATCTTTTCGTCGTAATTTCCGTTCATAGCACCCTTCTTGGTGTTTCTGGTGTTGCTGGTGTTTCTTCTGCTCAAGCAGGTTTGGCTTTAGGCCACGCTTCTTTGGCGTAGTATCCCTTATCGCCGAAACCGACTTTTATGAGCAGTTGTTCCTTAACTTTAAGATCGTGGTCGCCGCGCCAAGCGCTGGGCTGACCACGTCTGGTCTCAAATTGGAACTTAATTGAGACTTTGGTTTGTCCGATCGGGTATTCGATTATCGCGTATCCATAGCCAACGTAAACGCTGGTCATTTGTACGCAAATAATATGATCGGAGGATTCAAGAATCCTCTCGAATTCAGGAATCGGTTCGGCCTTTTGTTTGGGGCCGTCTCGATTTTGCATGCTTTCTCCATGCTATTTGGTTGATAAGCCCATTTTCTGGGCACTTTTTGAAAGTTCACAAGGGTTTATTATACCTATTTTTCAGAATTTGTCAAGCCCGCCGATTTGGCGGGTTAAGTTTGGCTAAAAATAGCAAAAAAAAGACGGAAAATTGGAGTATTCCGTCAAAATTGCATTTGATCAAGTTTTGTTCTCTAAGGCCATCAGGTCAATCTTTAGTACCACTGGATCATACTTTCGGCTGATGGTTCGAGAGATCTCTGACCAACGCGCCAGTTGATCGGCCAGCTGGTTGAGTTGAAGCGAACTTTTGAGCTGTCCGCGCCGGTCCAACAACAGATTGATGAGGTCATTTAAACGTCATCAGCGCCTGTTTCATTGGAAGTTTCTTCAGGATAAGGAGCGATGGCGATGGTTTTAATCGCGGTGCCGGATAAAATCCGATAAATCAGATTTATTTCTGATTTAACCGGAATCAGCCGGTAAGCGCCCACCATGATCCGTTCCAGCAAACCCAGTTTGATCAGCTGATCAAGTACTCTGTGCCCGCGGCCCGGCGTTTTGCACAGATCGCCATAGAGCCGCAGTTCGCCCTTGTGGACGATAGTGTCTTTGACCAGTTGGCGATACAGTTTGGTCTGGTTGACCGACAGTTGAAGGTCAACGCAGCGTCCGTTGATTTGGCGGCGAACCGCTTTATCGTCAGCCTTTGTTTGTCCAAGCTCAATCTTGAGCCACCATAGTCCCTGCTGGATCATCTGGATGAAGCCGGCGGCCTCCAATTTTTGAACGGGCATCTTGTTGTAGCGCAAGAGTTCAAAAATTCCTCCTTTAAAACAGAACCGGCCGTCATTGCCACGAAAACCCTTGGCCCAGAGTTGCCGGTAAATCAGTTGAAGTTTTTCCGGCAGGGTAGATAGAAGCTCTTCCTGATTGTTGGCGGGCGTTGGCTGATTGCTTTCAGCGGCCAGAGCCAGCAACAGCAGGTCCACCTTTTGGGTTGTTGAACCGTTCGGCAAATCGAGCGATGTTTTGGTTTTCTCCAACTCATCGTTGCTGTAAGGCGAGTTCAACCGCTGATTGGGGAAGCGCTTTTGGCACTCCACAATCAACCGCAAAGCCGTTGCTTTGAGTTGTTCCTTGGAAACCGCCACTGTTTCGCACAAAATGGTTTGCACTAACTGAAACTCTCGGCCGTCTGGCGAATAGACTTTGATGTTCAGCAGGCCGGTTTTGCGCATACCGTTGTTGACCTGAGGATGTTCAAAGTGCCAGGTGTTGGCATTTTGCCCATTAAAAAGGCCATTGACGCTAGTTATTTGGAAACGCCGCGTCTTTTCGATACGGCCTGATTGTTTTTTCAGCCATTCAATCAGGCTAAGAGTAGCGGGTAAGGCCCGGCCGGATTGGTCCAGTTTCTTCATTAGTTGCCTCCTTTGGCAGGTTGTGAATTTACTATTCAGGGCTATCTTAACTATGATTTGATACTTTTGTCAAAGCCAAAAATTTGAATAAATAAAAAAAGACCTCTAGGTCTAAAAAATTTTTGGTACCACCACGGAGAATCGAACTCCGATTACCAGGATGAAAACCTGGCGTCCTAACCGTTAGACGATGATGGCAATTAAAAAACTATTGCCAATACTACAATGAATTGAAAGAAAAGTCAAGGCGTGCTAGTATCTAAGCATGAAAATACTAGGCATAGAATCATCGTGTGATGAAACAGCGGCCGCTTTGCTGGAAGTAAAGGACGGTCGTTTTGAAGTTTTAAATAATGTGGTTTGGTCGCAAACGGAGATTCATAAAAAGTACGGAGGGGTGGTGCCGGAGGTGGCGGCGCGTCAGCATGTGGAGTCAATCAATCTGGTAATTGAAGAAGTTTTAGGTAAAGTCATGAAACCGGATTTGATTGCGGTCACCAAAGGCCCGGGTTTAATTACTTCATTATCAGTTGGAGTCCAGGCCGCTAAGACCTTGTCTTATAGTTGGCAGATTCCATTGATCGGCGTTAACCATTTAGAAGGACATCTTTGGAGCTTCCTGTTAAATAACAAATCACAAGCACCAATTTCCCCGGCTTTGCCGGGTCAAGCCAAAAAAGTTTCAAATTCCAAATCACAAGATAAAAATAAATTTGTAAATTGGAAATTGTCCCCCTTCGCTCTGCGAGCTTCGGAGGATAAAGAAATTGGAAATTGTTTGCCCGCTGTTGTTTTAATAGTTTCAGGGGGCCATACCGAATTAGTTTTAGTTAAAGAAGTTGGTAGATATAAATTAATTGGGCAAACTTTGGATGACGCGGTTGGTGAGGCCTTTGATAAGGTCGCCAAAATGTTGAACCTTGGTTATCCGGGCGGGCCGATCGTGGCTCATTTTGCTAAGAGCGGTAACGCCGAGGCCATTAAGTTTCCGCGGCCAATGCTGAAGAGCGATGATTTTGATTTTTCTTTTTCCGGACTTAAAACTGCCGTTAAATACCATTTGCAAAACATGACTCAAACCGGCGGTCTAAGCCGGGCATACACTAACGATATCTGCGCTTCTTTTCAGCAAGCCGTGATTGAAGTATTGGTTGATAAAACTATCAGGGCGGCTCAAAAATTCAAGGCCAAATCAATTATTTTAGGCGGGGGAGTTAGCGCTAATGAACAATTAATTAAGAATTTAGATTTAAAAACTAAAGAATCAGAGCTGGATTTTTATTTTCCCGAAAAATGGTTAACCGGCGATAACGCGGCTATGATTGCTTTGGCCGGTTATTTTAATGCAAAAAAATCTTCCCCGCTTCGACCGCGAAGCGAGGCGAGCAAAAATACTTGGAAGACCTTAACTGCTGACGCTAATTTAAGATTAGTTTAATTTACTTTTTAGATAAGCTAATAATTCCGGAAAGGTTTGGTCCACAAAATGACCCTTATCTGTATAAGCGAAGGTTTCCGGCTCTAGCCGGTTTTTTATTTCTTCAAATTCGGTGGCGGGAATATATGGATCGTCAGTAGAATAAAACAGACCGATAAATTTTTGATTGGCTTTAATTTTATCCCACTGCCAGGGAGAATCAAAATAGCCGCTTTGTTTTTCCAAGTCATCGTTTAAATCGGTAATGGAAGGTCCGATTAAAACAGAACCCAAAAGCTTATTGTTCTCGGCATATCTTAAGGAAGCCCTGGCGCCGGAGGAATGACCGACTAAAATGGTCTGCTCGTCCGCTTTTAGGTTGTCTTTTAAAAACGGCAGCCAGTATTGAGCGCGAGCAATAATGGAATCAGGGAAAGTTTCAAAAACGTTGGTCACGCCCAGCTTATCCAGTTCGGCTTTAAGCCAGGGCGTCCAAGCGTAACTCCAATGCATCGATCCATTGCCGTGAATAAAAATAATTTTCATAAAAGGAGTGATTAACTAACCATTGACATCTTACCGTTTTAGCCTCAAAATGTAAATAATCTTAAAACAGATGATGAGAATTTCTAAAAATTTAACGGAAACCGGACAAATCGCCACAGAGGTTGCGGTCAACCTTAAGGGCGGGGAAGTGATCGGTTTAGTCGGCGAACTGGGCGCGGGTAAAACGACCTTTGTTCAGGCCCTAGCTGATTCTTTGGGGATTAAGGAAAAAGTGGCCAGCCCTACTTTTGTGTTAATGAAGGTTTATTCGGTGATCGGTCATCAATCAATTTCCAAATTGGTTCATGTTGACGCTTATCGTTTACGGGATGCTGAAGAATTAAAGAATATCGGTTTGTTGGATTATCTGGGCCAACCCGACACGGTCACGGTCATTGAATGGGCTAATCAGGTCAAAGACATTTTGCCGCCGGATTCAAGGATGATTACCATCAGTCCGGGAGAAGGTGAAAATGACAGAACTATTGACTTTTAGTAAAAAGTGTGCTAATATTAGATTATAAGCATAGGAATCCCTATGTTTTTTCATTTTTAATAACTAAAATAAAAACAAAAATATGCGTAATTTTCAACTTGCCGACAATCTGCACAGTTTTTGCCTGCGCCAGTCCTGCTCCTGTTGTTCAGGATCATGCGACAGCAATAAGAGCTCGCTCGGCAAAAAGCAAAAATCTGTTGATTATTTTGATCACCTATTTAAAGGCACTTATGTAATGTGCAGCTGCCTGATTGTGTACTCATTACTAGTTATTAATTTTTTGGCCATCAGCGATCCTGTTCATCGCGATCCCATTGGCGTGGCCTTACAGCCCGTGGCTCAGGTTGGCGCGGAACTGTATTATAATGCCATGTACATTGGCGACGCCATGGGCAATCCTTTGGAGGACACCATTGAAATTTATACAAACTCATTGATTTCGCTGTTTCAGAATACCGGCGAAGTCCTGTCCAAAATTCCGGACATGCTCACCTGGGCTCCGCCCGTTCAAGCCCGGACGATGAATAATTACTACTGGTAATTTTTAAAAGTTAAGAACCGTCTTGCAATTGCAGGGCGGTTTTTTGTTTGTAATAAAATTGACTTAAGGCCTTTTTTATCGTATATTATTGTAGAGGCGGATTTAAAATCCGCCTTAGCTTAAAGGTAATTATTCATTCATATGAACTCTCAAACCATGCCCCAACGGGTGGACTTGCACAATCATTTAGGCGCGGCCGTTGACCCGGCCATCATGTGGTCAATCGCCCACACTCAGGGCATTAAATTACCAAGTAAAAATTATTGGGATTTTGAAAAGTTGATCACTATCGCTCAATCAGACGACTTTCAAAGCATGGCCGAGGTGGATAAGCAGTTGTTTTATTGGACCGAGCTGATCCAATCCTCGCCCGTGGCCGTGGAAACTTCCGTCCAGTCGGTTATTGGCGGCGGGTACCGCAAATGCAACATTACCGTGCATGAACTGCGTTTTAACCCCATGAAACGCAACCGCGGCGGCGAGCAGGATTTGGACCACATTATCATGGCGGCTTTAAGAGGCATGGATCGGGCCATTTTGGAATATCCGCAAGTTAAGGCCGGTTTGATTTTAATGTTGGATAGGACTTTTCCTTACGCGCTTAATGAAATTATCATGCACAAGGCGCTTAAGTACAAAAACCGAGGCATTGTGGGTTTGGATATTGCCGGACCGCAAGTCAAAAAATTCCAGATGAAAAAATACGTCGGTTTATTTAAAGAAGCCCGCAAGCAGGGTTTGGGCATTACCATCCATACTGGCGAAGAAGGCAACTTGGCGGAAATGCGCCAGGTGGTTAAATTGATTAAACCCGATCGGATCGGCCACGGTTTTTTATGCTGGCAGGATAAAAAATTGATGAAGGATTTGGTCAAGCATAATATCACTTTGGAATTGTGCCCGACCTCTAATTTAAAATGCGGGGTCATTAAGTCGCTTAATGAAGAAAGAAAAATCTATCAGACGCTTCATCAGAATAAGGTCAAATTGACCATTAACACTGACGGACCGGAAATGTACCGCACTAATTTATTCAAGGAATTGGAGTTTTTACAAACCAATAATATCTTTAGTCAGGCGGATATTGACCGGTTTATGAATAACGCCAGAAAAGCCAGTTTTATCAAGCAGTAGTTGAAAGCCCAATTATGTCCGAATTGTCAAAAATCTATCAAGCCGAAAATTACGAAGACGCTCTGTATCAGGCGTGGGAAAAATCAGGCGCTTTTAAACCCGGAAAAAAGGGTAAGGCCTTTAGCATTGTTTTACCACCGCCTAATGTGACTGGCAAACTTCATATCGGCCACGCGGCCATGCTGGCGTATCAGGATGTAATGGTCAGGTATCATCGTTTACAGGGCGATAAAACCTTGTGGTTGCCGGGCATGGACCACGCCGCCATTGCCACCCAAAATGTGGTGGAAAAAGAATTAAAAAAGGCCGGCCACAGCCGTTACGATTTGGGCCGCCCGCGGTTTTTAAATAAAGTAGAGGCCTTTGCCGAAGATTCTAAAAAGGTTATTCGCGGGCAAATAAAAAAAATGGGCTCCAGTTTGGATTGGTCGCGCGAACGGTTTACTTTAGATGAATCGTCTTCTTTGGCCGTTAAAACCGCTTTTAAAAAAATGTATGATGACGGTTTAATTTACCGCGGCGAGCGGGTGGTTAACTGGTGCCCGCGCTGTCAATCCACTTTGGCTGATGACGAGGTTGAACATCGGGAAGAACAGAGTAAGCTTTATTATATAAAATATGGCCATGTTACGGTGGCCACCACCCGTCCGGAAACAAAATTAGGCGACACTGGCGTGGCAGTAAATCCTAAAGATGAAAGATATAAAAAATTAGTCGGTGAAAAATTAGTTGCTGATTTGATGGGCAATTTTTTAGTTCTTAAAGTTTTTGCCGATAGAGAAGTGGATATGACTTTTGGTACTGGCGCGATTGGCGTTACGCCGGCGCATTCGCAAACCGATTATCAATGGGCCTTAAAAAATGATTTATCATTTATTAAAGTTATTAATGAAGAGGGCAAAATGACCGAGGCGGCCGGGCAATATCAAGGTCTGACCGTTAAAGAATGCCGGGAAAAATTAGTGGCCGATTTGCAAAAGGCCGGAAAAATTGAAAAAATTGAAGAATATACTAATAATCTTTCGGTCTGTTACCGTTGCGGCACAACCATTGAACCTTTAACTTCCAAACAATGGTTTGTGGCGGTGGATAAAAAAATTCCTGGCCGCGGCAAAACTTTAAAACAGCTGGCAATTGAAGCGGTTAAAAAAGGCGGGATTAAGATTATTCCCGATCGTTTTAACAAAACCTACTTTCAGTGGATGGATAATTTACGCGACTGGTGTATTTCCCGCCAGATTTGGTACGGCCACCGCATTCCGGTTTGGTACAACCAGGATAAAATCTTTGTCGGTTTAACCGCGCCTACCGGCGAGGGCTGGATTCAGGATGAAGATACTTTGGATACCTGGTTTTCTTCTTCTTTATGGACATTTTCAACTTTGGGTTGGCCTAAAAAAACTCCTGACTTAAAAACTTTTCACCCCACTTCGGTCATGGAAACCGGTTACGACATTTTATTTTTCTGGGTGGCCAGAATGATTTTAATGTCCACTTATTTAATAAAGGAAGTTCCCTTTAAAACGGTTTATTTGCATGGTTTGGTACGCGATAAGGAAGGCCGGAAAATGAGTAAATCTTTAGGCAACGGCATTGATCCGCTAGATATGATTGCTAAGTTTGGGGCCGACGCTTTAAGATTGTCATTATTAGTTGGCGCCACGCCGGGTAACGACGCGCGGTTATATGAAGAAAAAATCGCGGGTTACCGAAATTTTGTCAATAAACTCTGGAACATTAGCAGATACATCCTGTCAAAATCACAAGAAACAAATCACAAGAAACAAAAAATTTCCAAATCACAAATCACAAAATTAGAGACGTTGGCGGATAAATGGATCTTAGGGGAATTGGATAAGATTATCGCGTCTACCGCCAAGAACATTGAAGAGTTTAAGTTTTCGGCTGCCGGTGAGGAACTGTATGAATTTACCTGGAGCAAATTGGCCGATTGGTATTTGGAAGTGGCCAAGATTGAAGGTGGCAAAGATCAAATCCTCCTGTCTATTTTGGAAAAACTTTTAATTCTGTGGCATCCGTTTTGTCCGTTTGTAACGGAAGCGATATGGAGCGAAATGGGTAAAAAAACCTTGTTGATGATTGAGCGGTGGCCCAAGGTCTTGGTTAAAAAACAAGCAGCCAGCCATGATTTTGAACTGATCCAACAGGCGGTAACGGCCATCAGGAATATTCGCAGTGAGCGTCAAATCAGCCCCAAGGAAATTTTGGATTGCTCAATTAAAACATCAGTCAAGGCAGTTAAAGATAATTTGTCTTTGTTAGCAGGTTTGGCTGGCCTCAAAATCGCGGCATCAGTTAAGGGTATTACCGTTAATTCAACTAAGGTGGAAATCACTTTAGCCGTTCAGGCCAATGCCGAACTGGATAAAAAGCGCGCGGCCGAGGCAATGCAACTGCGGCAGTATATTGAAGTCCAACAAAGAAAGCTTAAAAATCAGGTTTTCGTCAGCCGCGCGCCAAAAGAGGTTATTTTGAAAGAAAAGGAAAAGCTCAAACAAGCTCAAGAAAAGTTACAAAAGTTATCGTAAACAAAAAAGACCCCGACTTAACGTCGGGGTCTTTTTTAATAGGTCGGATTAGACAACAGCTTCAGTAGCGGGGGTTTCTTCGGTGGCTTCACCGGTCTGACCTTCTTCAGCGGGAGTAGCGGTTTGTCCGCCATCTTCAGCCGGGGTTTGGTTTTCGTCTTGCATGATATTATGCTTTCTTTGACTAATAATCGTAAAGACCACCAGTCATTATTGATCTTTTTGCTTAACCTGCGAATATTATCATATTTTATTATTCTTGTCAAGGGTTTATCAACAGTTTTTCCAGTGTTATAATTTTTTTTGGCTAATGTTAGGGAAAAATAAAATTTATGTTGGCTTTAAACGCTATCCAGGTATTTAATCAGCTACTTTAAACACCTCTTCCACCGTGGTAATACCGTCTTTGGCCTTTAACAGCCCGTCCTGCACCATTGTTACCATGCCGTTTTTAACGGCAATATCCTGAATATCATTTTCCGAAACATTGCCTGATAAGATGATTTTTTCAATTTCCGGCCCTAGGGTCATAATTTCAAAAATGCCGATCCGGCCCTTAAAGCCCAAACCGTGGCAAGCGGCGCACCCCTTGCCCTTATAGAATTTTAAATTATGAAGTTCGCTGTCATCAAGCCGTTCAGAAGAGCTGACCGGAATCTTGGATAACAAATTAAGAATTTTGGTCATGACATCGGTATCAATCCGGTCTTCAATTTTGCATTGCTGGCAGATTTTACGCACCAACCGTTGGCCAATTACCGCGTTTAAGGCGGGGGAAAGCAGGAACGGCTTAACGCCCATAGCCAAAAAGCGGGGAATGGCACCGGCCGCGTTGTTGGTGTGGATGGTGGAAATAACCAAATGGCCGGTGAGAGCCGCGTTAATGGCAACTTCGGCGGTTTCCAAATCCCTGATTTCACCCACCATCACAATATCCGGATCTTGCCTTAAAATGGAGCGCAAACCTTTGGCAAAAGTGTAATCCTTAGCGTGATCAATCTGGCTTTGGTTGATGCCTTCCAGTTTGTATTCAATAGGATCTTCCAAAGTGATGATTTTTGTTTCGGAACTGTTTAAAGTATTTAAAATGGCGTACAAGGTGGTGGTTTTACCGCTGCCGGTGGGGCCGGTGGAAACAATCATGCCGTTGGGGCGCGCCACTTCGTGTTTTAAATCTACGAATGATTTGCCCCGCAAACCCAGATCTTCATATTTTAAGCCGACCGAAGAAGACCGTAAAATTCTAGCCACCACGCTTTCGCCGTAACTGGTAGGAATGGTGGAAACTCTAACTTCCACTTTGTCGCCCGTCAAAAATATGGTAAAGCGGCCATCTTGGGGCGCTTGGGTAATGTTCAGTTTTAAGCCGGAAATCAGTTTTAAGCGGGAAATGATTTTATCCCATTCTTCGGGCTTGATTTTGGCCACGGTGTGCAACACGCCATCCAGACGAAAGCGGATTTTAATGTCTTTTTCTTCGGCCTCTATATGGATATCAGAAGCGGCCGCTTTAATAGCCGAGGCAATCAGCAAAGTAAACAGCTCGCTGATGTTAACCTTGTCCACTTCTTTTTGCAGAACGTCAAAGGAAGTCAGCACGTCTTCATATTTTTTTAAATCGTCTTCGGTAATTTCCACGCCTTTAACATTTTTTCGGATTTTAGGAAGCTTGTCGTAAATTTTTAAGGCCAAATCCAAACTGTTCTGCGAAATCAGATAAATTTCCAGATTGGCGTGGTGCATTTTGGCCAGCTCTTGCGCCACGGCCTTAATTTGGGGATTAAGGGGATTAAGCGAACCGATTCTAATTTCCGAACCGGAATAAAAAAAGCAGACCGACCGTAAAGAAACGGCCTGATCCTGCGTGATTAAGGCAATGGCTTCGGGCGAAACCGGAAAGCCCTTAAGGTTAATGTAGGCCAAACCCATCTGGCCGGCTTTGGCCTGCGCTAAATCTTCCAAATTTTTTAGTTCAATCTCCCGCATTTTATCATCCAATTCTTCTTCAGTTTTGGCGGAAGCCACGCTCAAAGGAACCGCTGTTGACGGCGTCGGTTCAGCGGCCGTGGCTGTCGCCTCGGTTTCCAGCAAATCATTGATGTTAACTTCGTCCATGATGTATATTTTACCTTATTTATGGAAAACAAAAAAGGCCTTGCCTACCGTCATTGCGAGCCCCGAAGGGGCGCGGCAATCCCGTTGTTCATGGTATAAACACCGGGATTGCTTCGTCGCCCCGCCAAAGGCGGGGCTCCTCGCAATGACCGTTGTGGCAAGACCTTTTTTGTTTACACGGTTTTACGTTTGAACTTTTCGGGTAACACTGCCACCCAGCGGACCAGTTTGCTGTAAGCTTTGCCGCCGGTGGTTAGGCGAGAGTACAACAGCGTCCACGAGCCGATTTGAAAAACCGAGAGCAAAGCGCCCACAGCCAAAGACATCAGCAACAGCAAGGTCAAACTGATATACATCAGGGTGCCCAAGAGGTCGGGGTTTTCCAAAGTATAGGCAATGCCAAAAAAGAAGAACGGAGAAAAAATCAACAAAGCGGCCAAAATAAAAGCCAGGCCCACCAGCAAATTAATGCCAAACAAGATTAAAGCCATTTCCAAGCTAACCAGCCAATTGGTTCTAAACAGGCGCCAGCCGTTGGTAAAGGCGCTGCGGAAATTTTCCCCGTTTAGCACGGCAAAAGCGCTGCCGTATTTGGTGGCCAAAGAAACAATAATGGTCAGCGGCACAAAAATCAAAAATGATAAAATGGTAATCAGGAGATTTAACAGGGTGTAACCTTGGGTAAAGGTGGCAATCATCAGAGGCGTAATAATCAAAAGCAAGGTGCCGTAAACAATGGCTTTGGCAATCAGGTTCAGCCCCAACAGCGTCCAGAATTTTTTGGCTCCGATTTTTAACAAACCGATAAAAGTGGATTTTTCCTCGCTGTTGGCCATGGTAACGCCTTTAATCAGGCCGCCCAGGGCTGAAATAATCAGCCAGATAAAAAAGCAAACAACTGCCAGTATTACCAAAAAATACAAGGACAGCATGACGATTTTTTCAAATGAAGTATCTAGCGACGGCAGAAAGGCGTTAAGATTGGCCGACCAGGTAGCCGCGGTTTCGGCCTGATTGCGGACGGCACTAACCTGATTGATGAGCACTTGATATTCTCCGCCGTTGCCCAAAAAAGCCACAAAGATTCCGAGCGGCCACAGATAGCCGAACTTCCTGGTAATAAACCAGGCCTTTTTTAGAATTTGACGATAGAGTGATTCCATAGGCCTCCTATTAATAATAAAATTACAAATCAACAAAAACCAATTTCCAAATAAATTCCAATAAACAAGTTACAAATAAGGTTAGAAATTGGAATTTGACTGTAGATTGTTTTTTGAAAGAGTTACTTTGTATAATTATACTATTTTTTGAACAAAGCGGCAAACTCTTCTTTTTCCAGAGTTTCTTTATTCAGGAGTTCAGTGGCGATTTTATCCAATTGTTGGCGATGAGTGGTGATAAGTTCCTTGGCTCTGGTTTGGGCCTCTTCAATAATTTTACTAAGTTCCTTATCAATGGCTTCGGCGACTTTTTCGCTGTAGTCGCGCTGGGCGTGGATCTCTTTGCCTAAAAAGACCATTTCTTCTTTTTTACCGAAAGTTCTGGCGCCCATGGTTTCGCTCATGCCGTAAACCGTAATCAGTTCGCGGGCAATATCGGTGGCGCGTTTAAGATCGTTGGAAGCGCCGGTGGTCAGTTCATTGAAGATTTCCTGCTCGGCGGTATGCCCGGCCAGCAAAACAGCCAGTTCGTCCAAAAATTCGCTTTTGGTTTTAAACTGCTTATCTTCTAGCGGCAGTTTCATGGTGTAGCCGGCGGCGCGGCCGCGGGAAATAATGGAAATTTTATGAACCGGATCGGCGTGGGGCAAAAGGTGCGCCACCAAAGCGTGGCCGGCTTCGTGGTAAGCGGTAATCTTTTTTTCTTCATCCGAAACAATCTTACTTTTTCGTTCGGGCCCGAGCATGACTTTTTCAATGCTCATCAGGGTCTCGGTTAAGCCGATAGTTTTTTTATTCTGGCGGGCGGCCAAAATGGCGGCTTCGTTTAGCACGTTGGCTAGGTCCGCGCCGGAAAAGCCGGGCGTCCGCTGGGCCACGGTTTTTAAGGCCACTGCCGGTTCCATGGGTTTGTTTTTGGCGTGTACGGCCAAAATGGCTTCGCGGTCTTTAAGGTCGGGCATGTCAATAATTACCTGCCGATCAAAACGGCCGGGCCTTAGCAAGGCCGGATCCAAAACATCCGGGCGGTTGGTGGCGGCCATCACAATAATATTGGTTTCGTTTTCAAAGCCGTCCATTTCCACCAGAATTTGGTTTAGGGTTTGTTCGCGTTCATCGTGCGAACCGCCTAGGCCGGCGCCGCGCTGGCGGCCGACGGCGTCAATTTCATCAATAAAAATAATGCAGGGCGCGCTTTTTTTGGCTTTTTGGAACAAATCGCGCACGCGGGAAGCACCCACGCCCACAAACATTTCCACAAATTCCGAACCGGAAATATGGAAAAACGGCACCTTGGCTTCACCGGCCACGGCGCGGGCCAAAAGGGTTTTGCCGGTGCCGGGCGCGCCCAACAACAGTACGCCTTTAGGAATGCGCGCGCCCAGTTCCAGAAATTTTTTGGGAGTTTTTAAAAATTCCACCACTTCGGTCAGTTCCAGTTTGGCTTCAATGGCGCCGGCCACGTCGGCAAAAGTGGTTTTGTTTTTAACCTGTTGGGCCATTAATTTGGCACCGGATTGGCCGAACGACATGGCGCGGTTGTTGGCGCCTTGCAAGGAGCGCATCATGAACCAGATAAACACGGCAATCAGCAACAGGGGAATTAAGAAAGGTAAAATAGCGCCCATCCATAACGAAGCCGAAGAATCTTCGGCTATACTGATGTTGGCTTTTTGAATTTTTTCCGGTGCCACGCCGTAGTTGTTCAATAGTTCGCTTAAGGATTCAGTTGGTTCTTTGCGGCTGACTTTTTGGCTGTCATCAGTCATGGTGATTTTAAGTTCGCTGTCGCTGACTTCCACCGATTTGACTTGTTCGTTATTGATGGCGGTAACCAGTTCGCCCAAGCCGATTTTTTCCGGCTCATTGTTTTGGGCGTTGTATAAGCTGAACAAACTGCCGATGACCACAAAAATCAGGAGAAAGATGAGGAAATTTTTGAATAAATTATTTTTCATAAATATTGATTACGCAAATTGTTATTTTGTATTTTCAGTTTTTTTATTATAATGTAAAATAGCGTTTTTGGCAAGAAAGGCCTTGCCCGGCAATCGTAGAAACGGGTTTTAAACCCGTTTCTACCGTTGAATAAACCCGTTGGTTATAAACAATGTAGAGACGCACAATTGTGCGTCTCTACGGTAATATTACGATAATGGTTGGGCAAGGCCTTAGGCCTTGGTTTCTTCCGGTTCAACCGGTTCCGCGATTTTTTCTTCCTTCTTTTCAACTACCTCTTCCTTTTTCTTTAAAGGTTTAAAGGACAGGCCCAAGCGGTGCTCCCGCGGTTCCAAAGAAATAATGTAGAAGTCGTAGGATTCGTTTTCGGTCAGATCGGTGGTTTTCTTTTCTTCGTTGAATTCGGAAATATGGATTAAGCCGTGGATTTCCGGGTCCAGTTCGACGAAGGCGCCAAAGGGATTGATTTTTAAGATCTTGCCTTTGACCTTTTGGCCGACCGCGTATTTTTTCTCCACGTTTTTCCAGGGATCGGCCTGCAGTTTTTTCATGGACAAGGAAATTTTAGAATTTTCAATGGAAATTATTTCCGCCTTAACCACGTCGCCCACTTTGACGATGGTTTTGGGATCGTCAATCCGTTGCCAGGCCAGTTCGGAAATATGGATCAGGCCTTCCAAGGTTTCGGTGCCGTCGGTAAATTCAATGAAAGCGCCAAAATCCACCACGCCGGTAATTTTGCCTTCCACCGTGTCGCCGACTTTAAAATTGGATAAAGTTTTTTGCTGTTTTTCTTCCCAGGCCGCCTTTTCCGAAACAATCAGTTTTTCCTCATTCTCATTAACGTCAATCACCTTGACCTTAAAGAAAGTGCCCACGAATTTTTTAAGGGCAAACAGGATTCTGGTTTTATCGCCGCCTTCCACGCGGGGGTAGTGTTCAATGTTAAGTTGGGAAACGGGTAAAAAGCCGATCACGTTGCCAACTTTAACCATTAAGCCGCCCTTGTTGGCGTCAATGATTTTGGCTTCAATAATTTCGGCCGATTTCATCAGTTGGTCTAAAGATTCCCAGGCCTTTTGATGGCCGGCATAGCGGAACGAAAGTTCCATTTGGCCGTTTTCGTTTTCCAGTTCTAATACGGTGGCCGAAACTTTGGCACCCGCCTGAACGTCGGTGTACAAATCCGATTCATCATAGATTTCCTTGCCGCGCACCACGCCGGCGGTAATGCCGTCAATATCCAGCAGAACTTCGTTTTTGGAAGCGGAAATAACCGTGCCTTCCACCAAATCGCCAACCTTAGGAATGGGGCGGGCGTCAGCGCGGGCCAACAGTTCATCCATGGCGTTTTTGGCCACGGCTTTGATTTGTGTTGATAGTGTCATATTAAATTTAAGGACAAAAAAATGCCCTTTAACCTTCCTTTGGTAAAACCAAGCGGAAAGCCCGTCTGCCTCTCTATTGGGCCGGTCTTATTTATTAAGAAGCCCGCAGGCGGATTAGTAATGAGAGTGGTGGCATTATAGCCCATCAGACCTATCCCGTCAAGGTCAGGTAGCGCCTTGACAGTTAACCGGCGTAGCGTTAGGATAAAATCTCCGCCAAAGGCGGATCAGCCTCTGGCTGAAAATATAAATAAAGGGTCAATTTTCCGCCGCAAGGCGGATGCTTAATTGACCCTTTTCTGTTTTATAAAGTAAATATATCAATATGAAAAGCGATTTAAAAAATTACGCTTATATAGACGGCAACAATCTTCATCGAGGCACTAAAGAATTTGGTTGGCTGTTGGATTACTTCCGTTTTCGGAGATGGCTCACAGAAAAGTACCAAATTCAAAAGGCCTACATCTTTTTGGGTTTTATTACCAGTAATCAAGGGTTATATAAAAAACTCCGCCGTGCCGGCTTTATTTTGATTTTTAAAACCTTAACTTATGAAGCTGACGGCAAAGCCAAGGGCAACTGCGATGCGGAATTGGTTTTAAGAACAGTGATTGATTATTATGAAAATAGATTTGATCAAGCAGTTTTAGTGTCGGGCGACGGCGACTTTGCCTGTTTGACCCTTTTTCTATTAAACAGGCGAGCTTTAAAATCAATTATCGCTCCTAGTGGCAAATACTGCTCTTATTTGATTAGAAGAATTCAGTGCCCTCTACTCTTTTTAAATAATTTTAAGAATAGATTGTTCTTAAAAGAAAAAGCCCCCGGTACGGACGAAACCGTACAAGGGTCTTCTTCATATTAACAAGGTTATTATATAGCATTGGTTTTTTTTTGTAAATATTGACATAATCTATAAAATATGGTATCTTAATATATTAATTATCAGATCAGGGTTTTGCTCTTAAAATAAGGCATTTTAAGGCAAAATCTTGGTCTGATTCTTGAGTCAGCCACCTGCGATCCGAATAGGTAAAATCGGATAGTGTACTTTTCATGAAAGGATGATGACGATGTCAACGACATTGATCACGTCTAGAGACCCCAAAGGTCTCCATGCAGTTGGTCTCTTTGAGGCCGTTTACAACAAATTCGGTCTTAATGACCAGGGTGCGCAACGCTTAAATGAGCGTGGCGACGAGTTCCAGAACGGGATTAGGAAGCTCATTGCCGAATTATCGGCGATCTTCGATTTTGACAAGTCCAGGGACGGTTGGACTTTACTCGAAGATGACGCGAGCCCGCTTCCAGGCAATTTCTCAATCGAAGCCGTTGAGTTTCTCAAAGAAGGGGAAACGTGGATTTCTGGCGAAGAAATGACTCGCCGTGCTAAAGAGGAATTAAATGCTGACTCAAGTCAGCATTTGGCCGAGTGGTTGTTGAAAAACCAGAGTAAGATCCCCGTAGAATTACGCGGGACTGTTCTGGTCTTTACGGCGACCAAGTGGCAGGCGCTTGACGGCGACCGCAGCGTGGCTTTCCTCATCTGGGGTGGTGGGCGGTGGTACTTGTCCTTCTTCTGGCTCCACGACGGCTTAGGCAGTGACTTTCGTCTGGTCCGCCTGCGCGAGCAGCGCTTGGCTGCTTAGTTACTCTGTCCTTGGCCACGGGTCATCTGATCCTTGGATCCTTGGACACTCCCGACTTGCTGGGCTAGACATCTGTGTTCATAAAACACTTTTGTCTGGTCCAGCGGTCGGTTTTTTAATTTTTTATCCGTCAGTTTAGTGATTTATCGACTTTAAGCGGGGGTTTACAAGCGCCTGATTTTTTGTTAAAATTAGACCATTAATTACCATATTTTTTTAGTCAAATTATGAATATTTCCTACTATGGCTTAACCTGCTTTAGGATTCAAAATAACGGGGCTTCGGTGTTGATTGATCCTTATGAAGATACCGTGGGCTTAAAACTGCCCCGGATGCAGAATGATTTGACCCTTTATACCAAAACTCCGGACAAGGCCAAAAGCGACCAAAGTTTTGCCATTACCGTGCCCGGCGAATATGAAGTCAAAGATATTTTTATTTACGCCATGCCGGTGGCCGCGAGCGGCGGCAATGCCGAAGGTCTGATTTATTTAATTGAAACCGAAGGCATTTATCTGGTTCATTTGGGCGCGCTTAAAAAAACCAAATTCAATGAACAGCAGCTGGAGCGTTTGAAAAATTTGGACATGCTGATGCTGCCGGTGGGCGGCGGTGATTGTTTAAGCGCCGACCAGGCCAGCGAGCTGATTGCCCAGCTGGAACCGCGTTTGGTTATTCCCATGAATTATCAATTGCCGGGTTTAAAGCAAAAACTGGAGCCGCTGGATAAGTTTAAGAAGGCGATTGGCGGTAATTTTGAAACCATGGATAAGCTAAAAATCAGCCGTAAGGATTTGCCGGAAGAAGACGCTAACTACGTGATTATTGAGCCATCCGCCAGTTAAGTATGAACAAGCCCACCCCGCAACAACATAAGGAAATGTGGGTGTACATCGTAATTCTGACCGTGGCGATTTTGATTTTATGGGGCTATTTTTTTAAAAATTACTGGCTCAAGACCGCGGTTAAAGAGGAGGCGGATCCCCAGCAAAAAAGCTGGTCGGAGATGGTGGCCGAAATCAAACAGTCGGTCAGCCAGGGTAGTGAGGTTTTTAAACAAGTTAAGGAGGAGTTAAAAGATTTGTCTTTGCCAATTGAGGCGTCTGTCGGCAACAGCGCGGCTACCAGCAGTACTTCCAGCGCCGCGCAACTTGAAATGATTAATAAACTTAAAATAAAACTAGAAGAAAATAAAAAATAAATATATGATGAAGCATTTATCACCCATCATTATTACGGCTCTGTCCATCGGCGCGTTCGCGGTGCTGGTGGCCGTGGTTACCTTGGCTTACGGCCGGTAAAACAGGATAAATATTCATGATTAATAACCTGAACTTCGTTTTTTAGTCGTTGGCTTTAGTATTTAATTTTATGGCAAAACAATCAGACAAGAAAGATAAAGACAAGGAAATTTTTCAGGCCTTAGTGGGCGATGAACTGATCAACAATCAGGGCCGTTTGGAAATTCAGCCGATTACCGAGGAAATGAAAACTTCCTATTTGGATTACGCTATGTCGGTTATTGTGGCCCGCGCTCTGCCTGACGTGCGCGATGGCTTAAAGCCGGTGCACAGGCGCATTTTGTATGCCATGTGGACCATTGGGCTTAAGGCCGGCGCCAAGTTCCGCAAATCCGCCACCGTGGTCGGTGAAGTTTTGGGTAAGTACCATCCGCACGGCGACGTGGCCGTGTATGATACCTTGGTCAGAATGGCCCAGGATTTTGCCATGCGCTATCCCTTGGTCAACGGTCAGGGTAACTTTGGCTCCATGGACGGCGACGGCGCGGCCGCTATGCGTTATACCGAAGCCAAGCTGACTCATTTATCCGAAGAACTTTTATTTGACTTGGATAAGGATACAGTAAAATTTATTCCTAACTACGACGGTTCGCATTTGGAACCAACAGTGTTGCCTGCCAAACTGCCTAACTTGCTGTTAAACGGTTCCGTGGGTATTGCCGTGGGTATGGCCACCAACATTCCGCCCCATAATTTATCAGAATTGATTGACGGCATTACCCATCTTATTGATCACCCTAACGCCGGGGTTGATGATTTAATGCAGTTTGTTAAAGGCCCGGATTTTCCGACCGGCGCCACTATTTACAATATTAATGAAATTAAAGCCGCCTACGCCACCGGCAAGGGCGGTATTGTGATGCGCGCCAACGCCGAGATTGTGGAAGCCAAGGGCGGCACTTTTAACATCGTGGTTACCGAGATTCCTTATCAGGTTAACAAGGCCACTTTGGTGGAAAAAATCGCCGAACTGGTTAAGGATAAAAAAATTGAAGGCATCAGGGATTTGCGCGACGAATCGGACCGTGAAGGCGTGCGGGTGGTGGTAGAACTTAAAAAAGAGGCCTACCCTAAAAAAGTTTTAAACGCCTTGTACAAGCATACGCAATTGCAGGAAACTTTCCACGTTAATTTACTGGCTTTGGTGGATGGGATTCAGCCCAAGGTGCTGACCCTAAAAATTATTTTGGAAGAATACATCAAGCACCGTCAGGCGGTCATTAGGGCGCGCACCTTGTTTGATTTAAATAAAGCCAAGGATCGGGCGCACATTTTGGAAGGGTTAGTAATGGCTTTGGAAGATATTGATCAGATAATTTCCACCATTAAAAAATCCAAAGATAAAGAAGACGCCAAGGTTAATTTGATTAAAAAATTCAAACTTTCCGAACGGCAGGCCTTGGCGATTTTGGAAATGCGCCTACAGCAACTGGCTAACCTAGAGCGTTTGCGGGTAGAAGAAGAATTAAAAGAAAAGAAAAAACTGATTAAAGAATTGGAAGCTATTCTAAAAGATACTCAGCGTATTTTAGGTATTATTAAAACCGAACTGGCCGAAATTAAAACCAAGTACGGCGATGAACGCCGGACCAAGATTGTTAAAGGCGCGGTGGGTACGTTTTCGGCTGAAGATTTAATTCCTAACGAATCAACCGTGGTTATGGTAACCACCGATGGCTACATCAAGCGTTTACCGCCCGACACGTTTAAAGTTCAAGAACGTGGCGGCAAGGGCGTCATCGGCCAAACCACCAAGGAAGAAGACACTGTGGAACATTTATTCTCCACCACCACTCACGCCGATTTAATGTTCTTTACCAGCCGCGGCCGTTTGTTCCAAACCAAGGCCTACGAAATTCCGGCCGCCAGCCGCACGGCCAAGGGTCAGGCCATTGTTAACTTCCTCCAGCTTTCACCGGAAGAAAAAGTAACGGCCGTGCTATCCAACGAGGACATGACCGCCTTTAAATACCTGGTGATGGTTACCATTGAAGGCGTGATTAAAAAAGTGGGTATTGATAAATTTGAAAACGTGCGCCGGAGCGGTTTAATTGCCATTAAGCTTAAGGGCAACGACCAGTTAAAATGGGTCAAGCCCTCCACCGGCAAAGATAACATCATTCTGGTTACCGCCCAGGGCCAAGCCATTAGGTTTAAGGAAGACGGCATTAGGGAAATGGGTCGTGGCGCTTCAGGCGTGCGGGGCATTAAGCTTAAAAAATCCGGCGATGAAGTAGTGGGTATGGATATTTTGGATCAGGGCAAGGCCGGTACCGATGAACAACTGCTGGTGGTTTTGGAAAACGGTTTTGGCAAACGAACCGATCTTAAAGAATACAAAATTCAGGGCCGGGGCGGCAGCGGCATTAAAACCGCTTCCGTAACGCCAAAAACCGGCAAGCTGGTTTCGGCCTTTATCGTCAATGCCAAGCGTTCCAGCGAGGATCTGATTATTATGGCGCAAAAAGGCCAGGTGATCCGGATGCCGCTCAAGTCCGTTTCGGTGATTGGCCGGGCCACTCAAGGCGTGCGCCTAATGAGATTTAAAGAAGAAGGCGATAAAGTGGCTTCGGTTACTTTTGTTTAATTCATTGTTAATGATAAAAACGGTCTTGGCAAACCTTGACCGTTTTTAGTTTAAAAAAAGAGGCAGATTGTTGTCTGCCTCAGGTGATGATTGTGCCGTCCTTTAAGCGGCTAGGCCGGTCGCCTCCTTGGCGGCCGGGAAATAGGCGATTAACTTTTTAGGGTCGATCGGAATTTTTGGATGCGGGCATTGCCCGCATGCAGGAAATTTATGAATGAATGAATGAACTTCATTTTGTTCACCTTCGCCCCTCGCCTCTCGAATGGGGCAGGGCAAGGGCTGTCCATTGTTGTTTTCCCCCAAAACGCAATGGACAATAGGGAAACCTCTGCAAGCCATCAAGATCCTCCTTGATTATTGGATATGAGATTTGGCTTGTAAACAGTATAAAGCAATTTATCCCTTTGTCAAACAGTTTCAGTGTGCTTAATATTACTACAAAATTCGGACTTGCCAAAAATTTAAGGATTTGCTAGATTAAAGAAGCGTTTTTAAATTTTTTAACCATTACTATTCAATATGATGACCATCAAGCAAATTTACGATCTGGCTATTGAGCTGGGCATTAAGCACGATTTAAGAGGTTCCGGTTTGGTAAAGAATAAACTTGAACGGCTTAAAAAACGTTATGCCGCTTTAAACGAAGCGGAAAAACGGGAATATGATACCGACCGCCTGACCAACCCTTTTTCCGATACCCGTTTTTGGGGCGAACCCGATAAAAAAGTCAGCCGCATCATGGCTGGCATTGATATTGAGGTTTCCGATCTGCTGTTGGCGAAAGAGCTTAGCAAAGATAAACCGATTGATTTGGTGTTAGCTCACCACCCCATTGGCGTGGCTTTGGCTGGTTTGCACGAAGTGATGGATTTACAGGTTGAATTGATGGCTAAGTACGAAATCCCTATTAACGTGGCTGAAAATTTGACCCATATCCGCATGAGCGAGGTTTCGCGCGGTATTTCCGCCGTTAACCACAATCGCGTGATTGACGCGGCCAAATTGTTAGGCATGAATGTGATGTGCACCCATACTCCCACCGACAACTTGGTAGCTGATTATCTGGATAAAGAAATTAAAGCGCATCTTAAGCATATTGAAAACGTCGGCGATTTAATGGCCGTCATCAAGCAACAGCCCGAGTATCAGGAAGCGGCCAGGCAAAAATCCGGCCCGCGTTTGTTCTGCGGTAAAAAATCCAATTACACCGGTAAAATCGCTTTAACCGAAATTACCGGCGGCACCGAAGGCAGTAAGGAAATTTACCAATATTTGGCGCGCGCCGGCATCGGCACCATTGTGGGCATGCACATGAAGGAAGAAAACCGTTTGGAAGCGGAGCGGGCCCACTTGAATATCGTGATTGCCGGGCACATGTCTTCCGACTCTTTGGGCATGAATTTATTTTTGGATGAATTGGTCAAAAGGGGTGTGGAAGTTATTCCCTGTTCCGGTTTAATCAGATGTTCCAGGATAAAAAAGAACTCGGGTAAAAAATAATTAAAAAGGCCTTGCCACAATGGTCATTGCGAGGAGCGAGATCCCTCGCTTGCGCTCGGGACAGGCTCCGCAATCCCGATGTTTATACCAGTACAACGGGATTGCCGCGCCCCTTTGGGGCTCGCAAAGACGGTGTCAGCAAGGCCTTTTCTTTTTGTCATAAAAATGTTAAATTTTGAACATGTCAGAAGAAAGAATCATTTCCGCGGCGGCCAAAAGCGAGGATCAGGCCTTTGACGCCACTTTGCGGCCGCAAAATTTGGCCGAATATTTTGGCCAGCAAAAAATCAAGGACAATCTTGATATTTTTATGAATGCCGCCAAACAGCGGCAGGAACCCATCGAGCATGTGTTGCTGTACGGCCCGCCAGGGTTGGGCAAAACCACTTTGGCGCACATTATTGCCCATGAGATGGGGGTTAACATTAGGGTTACTAGCGGGCCGGCTATTGAACGCGCCGGCGATTTGGCGGCCATTTTAACCAATCTCCAGCCCGGTGATATTTTGTTTATCGATGAAATTCACCGCCTTAACAAAGTAATTGAAGAAGTGCTGTACCCGGCCATGGAAGATTACGCTTTGGATATTGTGATCGGCAAAGGCCCTTCGGCTAGAACTCTGCGTTTGGATTTGCCTAAGTTCACTATCATCGGCGCCACCACTAGATACAATTTACTCTCTTCGCCTTTGCGCGATCGATTTGGCGTTACTCACCGTTTGGATTATTACCAGCATCCGGAAATAGAGCAAATCTTGAACCGCAGCGCCAAGATTTTAAAAATTGAATTAAACCCCGAAGCCACCGGTTTACTGGCTTCGCGATCGCGCTTAACGCCCAGAATCGCCAATCGGTTACTTAAGAGAGTTAGGGATTTTGCGCAAGTCAAAGGCAATGGCCAGATCAGTACCGATTTAGCTAATGAGGCCTTACGTTTGATGGATGTGGACGAACAGGGTTTGGATTATCTGGATCGTCGGATTTTGGAAACCATTATCAATAAATTCAAAGGCGGACCGGTCGGCCTCAATTCAGTGGCGGCCGCGGTGCAGGAAGAAGAAGGCACCATTGAAGAAATTTACGAACCGTATTTAATGCAACTCGGCTTTTTAATGCGCACCCCCCGCGGCCGCATTGTTAGCGAACTGGGTTACCGCCATTTGGGATTGGAAGTTCCGGGTGAATTGCAGGCCAAGTTGATTTAGAAAAATAAAAGACGCGCTTAGGCGCGTTTTTGAATTTGACAATTTTTTTGCTTGGAATATACTAAAAATATTGTTCATTTCTCATAACAATAGAATTTAGGCAACCATAGCCAAAAACGGCTGAAGTTCGGCCACTTTTGGCTATGGTTGCCTAGTAAGTTCCCTTGGGAATATACCAAAGCTGACCATAGCGTCAATCATAATTCGGAGCGAGAGATGTTTTTAATAACTCGTCCTGGCGATATTTCAATAAAAAAGGGTGAGAATATTTTCTTAAACCCTGTTGATCTCGCCATTGAGTTTTGTAAGTTGGCGGAGGAGTCGCTTAAACAGAACGATCGAACAGACCAGGATTACTTTGACCTCGCCATAGAGTCGGTAAAAACGCTGGCTGATCGAGTCAGCATCGTATACGGAGGCGAATCGGCTTTGGTAATGCAAAGCGAATATCGCTTTATTTTTGAACAAATCGAGTCGGCAAGCCGGACAGGCGATGTTGAAAGTATCAGGGCCGCAATACGGATCCTGGAATATATTCGCCAGCAGACGCTGACATTCATTGCCGCGGCTAGGGACTATCCAGGTGGATATTCCGCTGCTGTCGCATGATCGGAAGCAAACAACCAACCGGACCAGTTAAAGTGTTCATGAGAATGCTTTAACCGGTCCGGCATTTTTTATTTTATTGAAATATGATAGTATTCCTAAATGAAATTATCGGATTTTGATTATCATTTGCCTCAACAATTAATTGCTCAAAAGCCGGTTAGCCCGCGCGATCATTCGCGTTTGATGGTTTTGGACAAGAAAAAAAAGACGATTATTCATCGTCATTTTTATGATCTGCCGGATTACCTCAATAAAGGCGATGTTCTGGTTTTGAATAATACTAAGGTTTTTCCGGCTCGCTTGATGGGCCATAGAAAAGACACAGGCGGTCAAGTTGAAGTATTTTTGTTAAGGGAGTCAGGTCGCGGAGTATGGGAAGTATTAATCGGCAACAGGAGAAAAAAGGTTGGTCAGGTAATTCAGTTCGGTAAAGGGTTGGAGTGTCAGATCATCAAGCAAATTGACGCGTCAATTTGGCAAGTCAGATTTAATCAATCAGGCAGTCGTTTTGACAAATTGGTTGAGGCCTTGGGCCAAATTCCTTTGCCGCCTTACATCAAATCGTCTGAAAAAAAGAGTAAACTGCAGGGTCAGTATCAAACCGTTTATGCTAAAACCAAAGGATCAGTAGCGGCGCCTACGGCGGGTTTTCATTTTACCAAACCCCTGTTGATCAAACTAAAGAAAAAAGGCGTGCAAATTGAATATGTCACTTTACACGTCGGCCTCGGCACCTTTGCCCCGGTTAAAGTTAATGATATTAAAAAGCATCAGATGCACAGCGAGTGGGCGAGTATTGATAAAAAAACGGCTGAACGTCTTAATCAGGCTAAACGCCAAGGCCATCGGATTATTGCCGTGGGTACAACTTCCAGTAGAACTCTAGAATCTTTTGCTGGCAAAGGTAAAATCAAATCAGGTAATCAATGGACAAATATCTTTATTTACCCGGGCTACCAATTCAAATTCGTTGACTCGATGATTACCAATTTTCATTTGCCCAAGAGCACATTGATGATGTTAATCTCGGCTTTAGCCGGTCGGTCATTTATTCTTAAGGCCTATCAAGAGGCGGTTAAAAAAAGTTACCGTTTTTACTCTTTTGGCGACGCGATGTTTATTACATAATTCATAAAAAACAAAAATCGGTTATTAGCCGATATTTTGTTTTTGTTTTTGTTATTCTTAGCGAACCCTATGATTGCTAAATCTTGATCTATTTTGGATAGTTGATCAAAAGTTTTAGTCCCTTTTTATTATAAGGTTCACTGTGAATTTTAAAAGAACTTGATACTTAGTTAATCGGCCAAAGCCAGGTAGCCGTCATTCAGCCATTCGGTCACTTGCAGTTGGTTGACTTCGCCCATTAGGGGAGGCAGTTCCTGAGCCAGTACTTTTTGGCTGTTGCCCCATTTTTCGCCGGCAATTACCAAACCTTTGGAAACGCCCACAATAATCAGCAGGCACATCAGGAGTAGTAAAGCGGGGTGTAAATTTTTAGCCGGGTTGGGCATATGATTGGGAATAAAAAATGCTCTGACACAAAATCAAAGCACAAAAAGATAATTAGCGTAGGTTGTATCAAAGTCCGAGAATTTTTTCGAGCTTTGATTTTTTGTGTTTGTTTTGTATTTTTCGGCCAGAGGCCGATAAATGTTGGGGTTTTCACCTCAACATATGTATTATAGCATACTTTGAGGCAAAAATCAAGCCCCTGTTACTTGTTGAACAGGAAGTAGGTGGTGTCGCCGTCTTTCATTTCGTAATTCTTACCTTCGGTTTTAACCAAGCCGAGTTCTTTGGCCTTGGCTTCGCCGCCAGCTTCGATCAAATCATGCCAGTTAACTATTTCCGCCCGCACAAAGCCCTGTTCAAAATCGGTATGGATTACCCCGGCGGCTTGCGGCGCCAGAGTTCCCTTGGTGATGGTCCAAGCATGAGATTCGGTCGGTCCGGCCGTAAAAAAGGTAATCAAATTTAACAACTGATAAGATTTAACAATCAGCTTATCAAGTCCGGTTTGGGTTAAGCCGGTGGCTTCCAGATATTCCTTGATTTCTTCATCTGTTAAAGCGGCCAGCTCGGCTTCCAGTTTAGCGCAAATTTTTAACCGTCCATCGTCAGCGCCCATTTCATTTTCATCAACATTGTAAACATACATGACCGGTTTGGACGTCAGCAAATTTAATTCTTTGACGTAATGTTCATCTTCCTTATCAACTTTGATTCCATTGGCAAATTTTTCCTGTTCTAACAGCTGTTGCAATTCTTTTAAAATTTCAATATTTTTTGCCAATTCCTTAACCGCGGGGCCTTTGCTTTGTTTTTCCAAAGTGCTCAAGCGTTTGCTGACCGTATCCAAATCGGCCAAAATCAATTCCAGGTTGATGGTTTTAATATCATCAGCCGGATCAATTTTACCGGCCACGTGGATAATGTCGTCATTTTTAAAATCGCGCACCACTTCAATGATGGCATCCACCTCGCGGATGTGGGCTAAAAATTTATTGCCCAAGCCCTCACCCAACGAAGCGCCTTTAACCAAGCCGGCAATATCCACAAATTCAATGGTGGTGGCCACGGTTTTGGCGGAAGCGTAAAGTTTGGTTAGTTGCGTCAGCCGATCGTCAGGCACGGCCACCACGCCCACATTGGGTTCAATGGTGCAAAAAGGATAATTCTGACAGTCAACTTGTTTTTTGGTGATGGCGGTAAACAGGGTTGATTTGCCCACGTTGGGCAGGCCCACAATACCGATGGAAAATGACATAGTTTAATCAATAATTGAACATAGGATAACGGATTAGACCGTTTTTGTCCAGCTTGAATACAAAAAGAAAGAGCGCCTTCTAAGGACGAAACCTTAGATGACGCTCTTTCATAGAAATCTAATATTAGATTATCATTTCTATATTTTTTGTCAAGTGGATAATATAACATGTTGCCTTAAATTGTTTTTACGGCTATAATTCCTGTCATATGATCAACAAAACATTTTTAGCTAAAATCAAAAAGGACTTGGAAACTTACCAGCAGGAACGCAATCAGATTATTAACGCTTCGCGCGATATTTTGCAATCTTCAAAATCGGCGATTTTTGCCCTACACCGCGCAGACGCCAAAGAAGCGGCTAAATTATTAACCCAGGCCGAAGCGGTGATTGGTCGCCTGAACAAATCGTATAACAAAAACAACCGCCTCCGTTTTGAAGGCAGTTATAAAGCCAGTTTGGAAGAATACGTGGAAGCTAAAACGTTTTTTCAATTCATGCTCGGCAAGCCGCTGGATAAATTGCCCATCCAATCAATTGGGCCGGAAGAATATATTAACGGTATTACCGATCTGACCGGGGAGTTGGTCAGGCAGGCCGTGCTTAAAGCCACTAAGGGTCAGTATGAAGTTTTGGAAAGCTATCGGTCGTTCACCGAAGAGATTGTCGGTTTTATGCTGACCTTGTATTTAACCGGTTCATGCCGTCAGAAATTTGATGACGCCAAGCGTAATTTAAAGCGCTTAGAGCAGATTATTTATGAAGTTAAGTTAAGAGGTTAATAACCATTTATTTTAGTTAAAGCCGGGCTAAACCCGGCTTTTTAAGTTGACATTTTTTTGAAATTGCTTTATATATTTATTTACTCGTACTTCGCTGTTGCTAAATATAGGAGGAACTATGAGCACAGCAGTAAAAACTAAGCATGAAGTCACAGTTAAAGGCCGAACGTCTCATCATGGCGGCGGTAAATTTCCAACTGGCGATCAATGGGCTGAATTCCATAGACAGGTAGAGGCCGGGCTATGGCCTCCCGAAAGAATGGACGAGGCCTTGATCATGGCCAGTCATCCGCCGTCGTTTGATCGGGCGCGACATCTGCTGGTTGATGAATTTTTGCCGGCTGAAGAAATTATCGGCGCTTTGAGCATGCTTTATGCCAAATCCGGGCTTGAAGAGCTTTCGTCCGCCTTTCCCGGCAAGGTCGTGGTTGACCGCTGCAAAGAGAGCAACTTAATCTTGGTGGCTGGTCCGCCGGAAGATTTGACTCTAGCAGATATTGCCCGAAAGTTTCCCAACTTTCTAAATTCGCAAGACATCGCAAAGATTGCGAACGAGAAATTTTTCGGGCAAGAAGTGGTCAGGAAAGGTTGGCTCGCCATTGGCAGAGGGCCTTTATTTCAATCCACTTTTAAACCTTTGCGTGAGCAGATCAATCTGCTGGGCAGAGGTTGGCGCGTGCCTAATGTGCCCGAAATTGTCTGGGCAACCCTGGCCTACCTGAATCTTCGGGGTCGTCAATTGCTGTCTGGCCAACGTGTCCGGTCCTCATCAGTTAACGCCAAAGGTCAGTATATCTGCGTGGGACCAATTTCCACCGATCTCAAACTGGGAATTTCATCGGATTTTCCTAACGAAAAGGCGTACGGTTATCTGGGCTTGGCGTATGCCTTGAGGTTTTAACAAACCTTTCCCGCCGGTTAATACTGGCGGGATTTTTTTTATTTAATTTTTGTGTTAAAATATGTACTCATATGACCAAGACCTTTGTTTTACAAAATGACGTTCCGGCTAAGGATTTTAAGGTTAATTACCAAAAAGAGCTGAATGATGAGCAGTTTAGAGCCGTAACCGAGGGCGAGGGCCCTTGTTTGGTTTTGGCCGGTGCCGGATCGGGCAAAACCCGGACGATTGTGTATCGCGTGGCCTATCTGATTGAACGCGGCGTTAACCCGGAAAATATTTTGTTAGTCACTTTTACCAACAAGGCGGCTCATCAAATGCTGACCCGCGTGGAAGAGCTGTTGGGTTATTTTCCCAGCGGATTGTGGGGCGGCACGTTTCATCATATTGGCAACCGGATTTTACGCAAGTACGCTAAAGTTCTGGGCTTTGAATCAAACTTCACAATCTTAGACGAAGAAGATGCTAAGTCGCTTTTAAAAGTTTGTTTAAGGGAAGAAGATATTGATACCAAGTCCAAGCGGTTTCCTTCGCCGGCCGTGTTAAAGGAGCTGATCAGTTTTGGCAAAAATTCAGAAATAGCCTTGGAAGAAGTGATTGATACGCGCCATCCCAAGTGGTTAAAAATCAGCGATACCATTGTTAAAATCGCCCGCCGGTACGAAGAAAAAAAGAGCTTGACCAACAGTATGGATTTTGATGATTTACTACTTAACTGGCTTAAATTGTTAAAACAGTTTCCGGAAACGCGGGATCGGTTAGGCGCCCAGTTTCAATATATTTTGGTTGATGAATATCAAGATACCAATTATTTGCAGGCCGAAATAATCAAGGAGCTGGCCCAGGTTCATCATAATGTTTTAGTGGTGGGCGATGACGCGCAAAGCATTTATTCTTTCCGCGCGGCCGATATCGGCAACATTTTGAATTTCCCTAAAGTGTTTGAAGGGGCTAAGATTTTTAAATTGGAAAATAATTACCGCAGCTCGCCGGAAATATTGGACGTGGCTAACAGTGTGATTGAAAACAACCGCAATCAGTTTGCCAAAACCTTGCGGCCCATGTTGCCCGCCGCCGTTAAACCCAATTTGATTCCGGCTAACTCCGCCGCCCAAGAGGCCCAATTTATCGTGGCGCAAATTTTACAGTTAAAAACCGGCGGTTTGCCTTTAAATAAGATCGCCGTGTTATTCAGGGCCGCCTATCATTCCCAGGAATTGGAATTTGCCCTCACCAAACAGGATATTTTATACGAATACCGGGGCGGCGTGCGGTTTTTTGAACGCGCCCAAGTTAAAGACGCGCTGGCCTTTTTAAAAGTGATTAATAACCCGGCTGACGAAGTGGCCTGGTTAAGGATTTTAAATTTGCAGGCGGGCGTGGGCGAGGCTACGGCCAGCAAGATTTATCAGGTGGTTAAGGGTTATACCGATATTAAAGAAATTATCGCTTCTAATTTAGGGTCGGCGTTGGGCGCTAAAGCCGGCACGGGTTGGCAGGGCTTGATTGGTATTTTAAAAAAAGCCGTGAGCTCCCAAACCGGGCCGTTTGGTATTGCTGAAATGGTGCGGGCGCTGGCTAAATCCGATTATCGTAATTATTTGGAAGCCGAGTACCCTAACTGGCAGGATCGTTTGGATGATTTGGAACAGCTGGCGGTTTTTTCCGAGCGCTACGAAGACCTGACGGTTTTTTTATCGGAAATGAGTTTGCAGGAAAGTTTTGCTTTGGGTCAGGAGCGGCCTTCGGGGCATGATGATAACAGGATAGTTTTATCCACGATTCATCAGGCCAAGGGTTTGGAATGGCAAGCGGTATTTGTGATTAATTTAGTGGACACGGCTTTTCCCAACCAGCGGGCCATGAGTGAAGAGGGCGGTTTGGAAGAAGAGCGCCGGTTGTTTTACGTGGCCATTACCCGCGCCCAAAAACATTTGTATTTATCCTATCCGTTAATGGGCGGTTACAATTCGTTTAACTTAAATACGCCCTCCAAGTTTATAACGGAGATTGAAGAAGGGTTGTTGGAAGAAGTTAAATTGCTGGAAAAATTTCGTTCAAGCGGCTTTGCTTTGCCCAGTAATGGCGGTCAGAATATTTGGCAGAGGAAGGATTTGAATGATGGTAATGTTAGTTATTTGCCGGATTTGGATTCTTTATAAGCGACGTAGAGCGAGGAAATATGAAAATAAATTTTCATATTTCCGAGCCGAGGAGCTTATATGTAATCATATAAAAAAAGCGGCCAGAGCGCTTGATGCAGTGCATGTAGCAAAGCAATAGCGTTCTGACCTAGATTTTCTCCCTGTGATGGAGTTCTTGTTTCCGAGCGATTTCTCGCTACTCTGGGCTTCAAATCCTCCAAACATCGAATCTATCTGATTGCACCGCGGGCTCTAAAGCCAAAACCTGATAATCAGGACATTCATAGGCGATGTGCTTCCTTTCAGTTTAGACCGAGCGATTCAATCAAGCCACTGGTCAGTTGACTCAGCGGATAGTTGAGGCGCGGATCCGGCGGACTTCATTGATCATTGATCGAGGTTGGCGTGGCTCCTGGAGCCTCGGGGCGGTGAGGTCATAATGATCTCTCCCTTGATTCAGTTTGTCAGCATAGGGCTGACGCCTTTTAGGTAACCCCCTTCGTGCGTATTATGATAACTTTAGCCAAATAATAGGAAAGTGTCAAAGGGAGGGTGTGGAAAAATATTCGGATTTAAGGTAAAATAGTAAGGCATTTTTGTAACATTCTTAAAATATGAAAATTAACGCCACAGTCATTGAAGGTAAGGGGGAGGGCCGCCAGCTGGGCTTTCCTACAGCCAATATTAAAACTTCCATCGCTTTGCTATACAGCCCTGGCGTATATTTAGGCGAAACGTTTTATAATACCAAACAATATCACTCTTTGGTGGTGATTGGTTTAGTGGATGGGCTGGAAGTTTGGTTGGCGGATTTTAACGGCGATTTGTACGGCCAGCAAATTAAAGTGGAGATCAAGGAAAAGTTAAGCGAGGTGTTAAAAATCGGCGATCGCGAGCAATTAGTCGCCAAGATTCAACAAGATATTAAACAAGCTCAAGCCATATGGACGATGGCTCGACCAAGCTCGCCATAGTCAGCTCAATACGTTAAGAAATAAAAATTATGAATGATAAATTGGTTCTTGATTTGGAAACCAAAAAAAGTTTTGAAGACGTGGGCGGATATCAAAACACCCATTTGCTTGAAGTTTCGGTCTGCGGCGTGTATTCATATAACCGCGACGAGTTCAGAGCATTTAAAGAAGATGAGTTTAAGGAAATGGGGGAATGGCTTAAGCAGGCCTCGTTAATCATCGGCTTTAATTCCAAAAGTTTTGATTTTACCGCTTTACAGCCGTATTACAAATTCAATTTAAGTAAACTGCCGCATTTGGATATTTTGGAAGAAGTGAACCGCGCCCTTGGCCACAGGTTAAAACTGGATTCCATCGCGCAAAGCACTTTGGGCGAAGGCAAATCCGGTTCCGGTCTTGATGCCATTTGGTATTTTAGAAACAACGATTGGGATAAGCTGATCAAATACTGTTTGGACGACGTACGAATTACCCGCGATGTTTATGAATACGGCAAAAAGCACGGCAACCTGTGGTACGATACCATGGGCAAAAAGGAAAAAATTCCCGTGCGTTGGGGCGATGGCGAAAACGTGGCCAGTAAAATTACCAACGCTTTAAAAAACGGCGAGCAGGTGGAAATTGAATATTTAAAAACCGATCTGGAAGAGCGCGGTAAAAGGCGGATTGATATTAAATCCATCAAAGGCAACCAATTGCAGGCCTATTGCCACTTAAAGCAGGCGATTCGGGTTTTTAATCTGGATAAGGTGATTGATGTGCAGGTGGTGGGCCGGCAAAACCATTGGCAGACAAAACTCTTTTAGGACACTGATTTCACGGATTTTTTATTTAAATTACACTGATATGAAAAAAATCTTAATTATTTCATTGGTGTTATTTTTGACGGGCTGTACTGTGGAAAGGCCGCGGCCGCCATTGGATTTATCTAAAATAAATTGGGAGCTGGAGGCCTTTTTAGCCCAGCAGGAGGCGGCTGTGGTTTACCAAGCGGCCGCCACTGCCAGCCAGAATTTTGTCGATGGCCCATGTTTGAGCGAGTCCTTATTTGGCAATTCGGAGTATCCGGAAACCCTGTGGGTGTTGGACATTGCCCACAACCCTCGGACGGAAGTTGATAATCAACCGGCTAATCAATGTTCGGCTTCTCGTGATGGTAAAGCCCAGAATTACATTGAACTGGATGAGCAAGGGCAGATTATAAAAGTTTATTCGCCATTTTTACAGGAGGCCGATTAAGTTATGATTTTGATTTACGTTAGTTGTAAAAATAAAACCGAGGCCAAAAAAATCGCCGGTGTTTTGTTAAAACTCAAGCTGATTGCCTGCGCCAACTGGTGGCCAACCGAGTCCATTTACCGTTGGAAAAATAAGATCGTCAACACCCATGAAACGGCCATGTATTTAAAAACCAGAAAGGAAAATTATCAAAAAGTCGAGGCCGTTGTTAAAAAACTTCATTCCTATCAAACACCCTGTATTTTTGAGATAGATGTTGATAAAGTCAACCTTAAATTTAAGGCCTGGGTGCGGCAGGAAACCAGATTGATCTAAAAAAAATCTCGAACCAAGGTTCGAGAAGTGCCGTTAAGAGGGTTGGTCACGCTTTTTCCCACGTGATTTCGTGGATTAACGCTCCCGACAAAACTAGTAGAATTGACTTAGCGGTGAGAGGCGAAAAATCACGGCTTGTTTCGTAATTGATGTAACCGTATTGATTTACGGTTACAATCCTAAGGCCATTATCCTTACCAAAGATGGCAAAAACTAATTGTTTTTCTGGATTTATGCCCAAAAACATCGCTTTGTGAACCAAAGGGCACTCCAGCTCAAAACCATCATTAGGATTATCCTCCAAATTTTTAGAGTAAACGATTAACCCACTTAATTCCTCAAGGCGCTTAAACAAGAAGCCAAACACTTGTTTAAAATTGACATCGACTATGTCATAGTCCTTGCCATTCCCGTTTTTGACCGGAACTGTATTCATTTTTTCCTCCAGTAAAATGTTGCGGAACTGATTTATTCTAGCAGAATCAAATTTTTTTGCAAATAATCAAAAAGGCCTTGCTTTATTACCGTCATTCTGGAGCCCCCGAAGGGGCGCGGCAATCCCGTTGTACTTGGTATAACATCGGGATTGCGGAGCCTGTCCCGAGCGTAGCGAGGGATCCCGCTCCTCGCAATGACCGTTAAAGGCAAGGCCTTTTTAGGTTTCAATTAAACGTATTTCAGATCGGGGTACAGCGGATATTTGGAGGTCATTTCCAGAACCGCTTTTTTAATTTCATCTTTGACTGTTTCGTTTTTGGTATTTTTGAGGGTTTTGGCGATCAACTGACCGATCATGGTCATTTCATCTTCCTTAAATCCTCTCGTGGTTAAGGCCGGAGTTCCTAGTCGCACACCGGAAGGATCAAAAGGTTTTCGCTTATCAAACGGAATGGTGTTTTTGTTAGCCGTAATGCCGATTTCTTCCAAAGCCAGTTCGGCTTCTTTACCGCCAATACCTAAGTTGGTTAAATCAATAATCATTAAATGATTATCAGTACCTCCGGTAGCTAAATTCAAACCCTCGTTCATTAAGGAAGCGGCTAAGGCCTTAGAGTTGTTCAAAATCTGTTGAGCGTAAATTTTAAAGTCCGGCTGTAGAGCTTCTCCCAAAGCCACGGCAATGGCCATGGTGGTGTGGTTATGCGGGCCACCCTGCAAACCGGGGAAAATGGCGCGGTCAATCAAAGTTGGTAAGTTTTCTCTCATCGGCTCGTCTTCGGTTAATGGTTTTAAGGGATGAGAAGTTTTGCCGTTGCACATAATCATGGCGCCGCGCGGGCCTCGTAATGATTTATGAGTCGTAGTGGTGATAATATCCGCGTGTCCGACAGGTGTAGGAATCACCCGCGCGGCCATTAAACCGCATTCATGGGCAATGTCGGCGATAAAGTAACCGTCAACGCTATGCACAATTTCCGCAATCCTTTTGTAATCAAACAAGCGGGGATAGGCCGTGGCACCGCAGAATAAAACCCTAGGCCTTTCCTGCTTAACCAGTTTTTCCAATTCATCATAATCCAAAATACCATCAGGACCGGTTTGGTATTGCACGGCGTTATAATACACGCCGGAAAAATTAACCTTCCAACCGTGGGTCAAGTGGCCGCCAAACAATAAACTCATGCCCATTACTTTGTCGCCGGGTTTGCAAACGGAAAAAATGGCTGCTTGGTTGGCCGGAGAGCCGGAGTAGGGCTGAACGTTGGCGTGATCCACGCCAAACAGCTGTTTGGCCCGGTCGCGGGCTAGGTTTTCAATCTGATCAATATATTGATTGCCGCCGTAATATCTTTGGCCAGGGTAACCCTCGGAGTATTTGTTGGTGCCTACGCCGCCCAGGGCTTCTAAAACCGCCTCGGAAACAAAGTTTTCCGATGGGATCATTTCCAGGGTGGTGCGCTGGCGTTCCAGCTCGGATTGGTAAAATTTGGCCAGTTCAGGGTCTTGTTGAAAAATTTTCATGAATTTCAAAATAAATAATTATGCTGCTATTTTAACATATTTTGCAGTTTAGGCAAGGTTGATTATTTTCCAGAAATTAGCTAGTATGTTAAGTAATATGTCGTTAAATCCGTCAATTTTTAAGGCCTACGATATCAGGGGGATTTACCCCACTGAAATCAATGAAGAAGCCGCCGGTCAAATTGCTCAGGCGTATTTAAGCGTGCTGACGGAAAAAACCGGCAAGGCCATTAAGGATTTTAAAATCGTGGTGGCCACCGATAATCGTTTAGGTTCGGCTAAAATTATTAAAGCCGCCATGGCGATTTTTTTGGAATACGGAGTAGGGGTGACCGATATCGGTCTGGTTTCCATCAACGATTACTATTTTGCCGCGGGCAATTATGATTTTGACGCCGGCATCATGGCCACTGCTTCGCATAACCCCGCCGAATACAGCGGTTTTAAACTGGCTATTAAAAACAACGGCGGCGTGGAATTTTTGAGCGGTGTGGCTTTGTATCAGCAGATGCAAAAAATGACTTTTCCGCTTGCGGCTGAAAAAGTTCAGGGCCAACTTAAAACTCAAGACGTCAGCGATGATCATTTAAAGCACATTTTTTCATTTGTTGATTTGGAAAAAATCAAACCGTTTAAAATTGTGGTTGATAGCGGCAACGGCATGAACGGTTTAATGACGCCAAAAATATTTTCCCTATTGCCCGGCCAATTGATTCATCTTTTTCCCGAACTGGACGGCAATTTTCCTAACCGCGCTCCTAATCCATTACAGCCGGGCGCGGCTGAAAAAATCCAAGCCAAAATATTGTCGGCCAAAGCCGATTTGGGCGTGATGTTTGATGTGGACGGCGATCGGATTTTTTTGCTGGATGAACTGGGTAATTTAATTAAAGGCGATATGACTTTATTGCTACTCGCCAAGCCGATGCTTAAAAAGTTTCCGGGCGCAGGCATTGCCTATAATTTGATTTGCTCGCACGCGGTTAAAGATTTGGTAAGCAAATGGGGCGGGCGGCCGTTACGGAGCGAAGTCGGTTACATGAATTTGGCTCGGCATATCCGCGAACAAGGCGGAGTAATGAGCGGCGAAGTTTCCGGCCATTACGCGTTTAAGGATAATTTTAACGCCGACAATGCTTTTATCGCTTTATTGCTAGCTTTGCAAACCATTTCCGAAGATGGCCGGCCCTTATCCGCGATTATCAAAGATTATCAGTTATACGCTAGAGGGGATGAATTGAATTTTAAAGTTGATGATATTACGGCTAAGCTGGATAAAATCCGCCGGCATTATCAAAAAAATATTTTGGATGAAATTGACGGCCTTACGGTTGAATTTGGCGACTGGTGGTTTAACGTTCGGCCTTCCAACACCGAACCGTTATTAAGGATAACTGTTGAAGCAAAGAATGAAGAAGAATTGAAGAAGAGGCAGGAAGAGGTTTTAAATGTAATAAACAGCTAACCGTCATTGCGAGCGAATGGAATGGCGAAGCAATCCCGACGAGATTGCTTCGTCGCTACGCTCCTCGCAATGACAGTAAAATATGATAGGTATATTTGACTCCGGTTTTGGAGGATTAACAGTCTTCAAAGAAATTAAGAGGGCCCTGCCCAAGTATGATTATATTTATCTTGGCGATAGTTTGCGCAGCCCTTACGGCGGCCGTACCCAGGAAACGATTCACCAATTTACCCAACAAGCGGTTGATTTTTTGTTTAAGCAGGGTTGCCAGTTGGTAATTTTGGCCTGCAATACCGCTTCCAGCGAGGCCTTGCGCAAGCTTCAACAAGAATGGCTGCCGGCTCATCATCCTGAACGTCGAATCTTAGGCGTGATTAGGCCACTGGCGGAAGAGGCAATTAAAGCGTCCCGTTTTGGCCGCATTGGCGTGGTAGGCACTAAAGCCACCGTTCAATCCAAGGCCTATGAAAAAGAATTAAAGCATCTAAAAAAAGAAGTTAAAGTTTATCAGCAGTCAGCGCCGTTGTTGGTGCCGTTAATTGAAGAAGGTTGGCTGGATAAACCGGAAACCAGAATGATAATTAAAAAGTATTTGCGGCCGTTAAAAGACGCGCAGATTGATAGTTTGATTTTGGGCTGTACTCATTATCCTTTGTTGATGAAAGAATTTAAGAGAATCGCGGGCAAGCGGGTTAACGTTTTAAACGCGCCTAAAATAGTGGCTGATAAGTTGGTTGATTATTTAAACCGTCATCCGGAAATTGAAAACAAGTTGACTCGCAACGGTCAGATTAAGTATTTAACCACCAACAGCCCCGAACATTTTGACGAACTAGGCAGTAAGTTTTTGGGCTCCCCAATCAAAAGCGCCAAGGTGGCATTGTAAATATGTCGAGAATTCTCTTTCCTGACCAAGTAATCCTGGAAAATGATTATTTTAAAGTTGTCTAGGATTGGGAGGTTCCCATACCCGCCTTTTTTATCATTAGCGCAAAAAGAAAAGTTTATTCCATTACTGAATTTACAACCGAAGAATTGAATGAGTTCATTCAAACGGCGGTAAAAGTCAGGCTGGCAATGAAAGAAGTTTTAAAAGTAAAGGATGTCTATTTTTTTCAAAATGAGGACTCGGAGCACGGCTTTCATTTATGGCTTTTCCCCCGCCTTGACTGGATGGAAAAATTCGGCAGAAAAATAGAATCGGTCAGGCCGATTATGGAATACGCCAAAAATAATCTGATTAATGAAAACGATCTCCGACAGGTTACGGAGACCGTTAAGCAGTTAAGATTATTTTTCAATCAAGTTGGTTGATCTTACAGTAACCCCATTTTTTTCTTTATTTCCAAGATATTCTTGCCGGCAATTTTGCCGGCTTTTTTAGCGCCATCGGCCAAAATTTTAACCACCTGTTTTTTGTTCTGAAGCAGTTTTTTCTTTCTTTCCTGAATTGGTTGAAGATTTTTAATAATGGCTTCAGCCAGCTCGGTTTTTAATTCCGAGTATTTTAAGGTTTTATTATCGTAAGCGCTCGTCAGCTTTTGATGGGCCAAAGTCGCGTTAAACAATTTAAGCAAATCAAACAGGTTTTTAACACCAGCGGACATAGCATCGGACGCTGGGCCAGTATCAGTTACGGCTGACATGATTTTTTTTCTAATTACCTCGGGCTCATCGGATAATGCTATTAGATTATTGGCGCCTAAAGATTTACTCATCTTTTTTTCCGGATTAGTGAGTGACATAATCTTGGCGCCTTCACTGATAACCGGTTTGATTTCTTCATAATACTTACCAAACTTATTATTGAATTTGCGGACAATTGTATTTGTCAGTTCCAAATGCTGTAATTGGTCCTGACCAACGGGTACTACTTCGGATTTGTATAAAAGAATATCGGCCGCCTGCAAAACCGGATAATCAAACAAGCCGGTGTTGATGTTTTCTTTATGTTGACTGGCTTTATCTTTAAATTGTGTCATTCGTTCCAGTTCGGCAATGGGCGTTAAGGTATTAAAATACCAACATAGCTCGGTATGCTGGGGCACTTGGGATTGCACAAACAAAATCGATTTTTTAGGGTCAATGCCAATGGCCAGTAAATCCATGGCCGTATTCAAAATCGTCTCCTGGTATTCGGCCGGATTATAATCAATGGTAATGGAATGTAAGTCCGCGACCATAAAGTGGCACTGGTATTTATCTTGAAGTTCAAGCCAGTTTTTTAAGGCCCCTAAATAGTTGCCGATATGGATTTCACCGGTCGGCTGTATGCCGGAAAGTAGGATTTTCATTTTTAATCAGATTAATTTTATACTTATTGATATTGTAGCAGGAATTTGTGGTTATTTATAGGTTGACAGATTATGTAGAATGTGATTTAAATAGTAATGTAATGAACATTTCACCGTCCGTTGGAAATACCTTCTAAGGTTGGAGGTATTAAGAACGAACATTTTTCAAGGTCTCAGCGTATGACACAAGATCGATCGGCCTTACTCCTGCACGTAAAAGAGGTTGAGATTCGAACAACACCAAGTCAAGATCCTTTTACTATTGGTGACTACTTTGAACGGAACACCGGTAGGGAAAGTGTGAAGATCTTTGGTCTAGGAGATTTTTTTAGATCAAGGTTTTTAGGGCTCGTTGAACAACCGACTCCTTCTCTCTTTCTGATAAACTATCACACACTTACTCGGTGTTGTGAGCACGGCGGGCCAATTATCACTGAACTTGGCGGCGAAGATAAACCAGGGCTTTCCTTTGGGGAAGTTTGGAGGTTCATGATGATTGATGGGTACACGAGCCATAGGCTCATGTCTCATACTCATCAGGCGAATATTTTCTTTGTTCGTATTGATGGCATCATCTACATGATCCATGCTAGGGCTCAACCGTTTGGAAGTAGCCATGCCTGGTTCATGGATGCAGACTTTGTTGACGGAGTCACAAATGTTTGTAACGATGGCGATCGGGTCTTCTCTCGCAGTCAGAAAACTTCTTTGATAGTTTAGGCTCGTTATGACCTTAGACCACTGGTCCCTCTAGAATTTCTTTGTAGATTCCAGGGGGTCTTTTTTTATCCAAACAAAATAATAATGATCGCGCCGGCCAACATTAGTAACACACCGGGTAATCTTTTTAATAAATTTTTTTCCTTAAAAATCAGCGGCCCGAGTAAAATGGGAATTAAAAAGGCGGCGCGTTTGATGGAAATAACGTAGTTAACTAAAATTGTTGAGTAAGCGTTAAACATCAACCAGCCGCTGATAACAATAATCAAGCCGATAATCAAAAAAAGCGGCCAGTAATTTTTAAAACTTTTCACAACTTCATTTTTAACCAGGCTTTTTTTGGCCAGCAACCATCCCCAAATTACCAGCCATACGCCGGTAAAAACGTAGAGCCAGGTTAAGTAGCCGACCGATGTTGATTGCTGAAGGCCCAGTTTGTCCAAAGGCCCGGCCACGCAATATAGCAAAGCCACCAGTATCATTAAACGGCTGCCTAAGGAAAATTTCCAAGCGCCTTTTTTGTTTTCAACCCGGCTTAAATAAAAAGCTCCGCCAATAATGGCGCCGATGCCGAATAAGGCCAATATGGTAGGGCTATCCCTGAACAGTAGCCATTCCACCGGAATAATAAAAATAGAAGTTAAATATAAAAAAGGCAGGGTCAAGGAAAAATCTTCAATGGCGTAAGCCTTTAAAGTAAGGTACACGCCCAGGGCCTGAACCGAAGCGCTGATGGCCGCAAGCAGAATGGAAGTTGCGTTGAGGGTAAACTGGTTAAGCGTGAGCGCCAAAACAATACTGATCAGCGCCAGAAAAAAATAGAGGTTTATCAAAACAGCGCTTTGCGTCTGTTTTTTAGTGGTCACCAAATATTTTTGTCCTATTTCGGCGCCGGAGGCGATAATAGCGCCCAACACGGCCGCGCCAAAGCCGGTCAACAACAGTTGAGTTAAATTCATAATTCAATTGTTATTTTGAGCGAACGGCGGGGATCCCCGCCACGCGTTAATTACACTTCAATAATCACCGGTAAAACCATCGGCCGGCGTTCGGTGTGCTGGAACAAAAACTTGCCGATTTCGTTGCGGACCTTATCTTTAATGTAAGCATCGTTAGTGGAGTTGCTGGGATTGTAATCTTTAAGCAGAGCTTTGACTTTTTTGCGCGTATCTTCCACTAGTTTCTTGTTTTCTTTCATGTAGATAAATCCGCGGGAAATAAGATCGGGGTTTTGCACCAGCTCGCCGGTTTTGGCGCGGATGGTGGCAATAACCACAATCATGCCGTCTTCGGCCATCATCTGCCGATCGCGCAAAACAATGTTGGAAACATCGCCCACGCCCAAGCCGTCCACAAATACGTAGTCGGTCGGCACTTTTTTATTGGTCAGTACGCCGCCCTTTTTGGTGAATTCTATGACCTGCCCGTTATCGGCCACAAAAATGTTATCGGGATTAACGCCGGCGGCCAAAGCGTTTTTGGCGTTTAAGCGCAAAAAGGAATGATGGCCTTCTACCGGAATAAAGTATTTAGGTTTAACTAAAGAAATGAAGAATTTTAAATCTTCGGCCTTGGCGTGGCCGCCAGCGTGCACGTCCATCATTTGGTAATGGATGACTTCGGCGCCCTGGCGGTACAGCGAGTCCTTGAGCCGTTGAACCGACCGTTCGTTGCCCGGAATAACGGAGGAGGAAAAAACAATCGTATCGCCCTTTTCAATTTTCAAACTTTTATGTTCGCGGTTGGCGATGCGCATCAGCACGGCCCGGTCTTCGCCTTGGGCGCCGGTGCAAACAATCAAAATTTTATTCTTGGGATAATTATCAATGTGTTTAACATCAATGATGGTATCTTTTTTGATTTTGAGGTAGCCCAAGGCCTTGGCGATTTCCACGTTGGTTTTCATGGAGTAGCCCTCAATAATCACTTTTTTGCCGAACATTTCGGCCGCCACAATGATCTGTTGAATACGTCCGAGCAATGAAGCAAAGGTGCCCATAATTACCCGGCCGGGCGCGTCCTTCATAATATCATCAAGGTTGTGCTGAATTTCGTTTTCGCTTAATTGGTGGCCGGATTGCGAAGCGTTGGTGGAGTCGGCCAACAAAGCCAACACGTTTTCCTGCCCCAGCTGTTTGATTTTATCAATTTCGGTGCCGGTGGCGCCGGTTTCATTAAGATCAATTTTAAAATCGCCGGTATGAACAATTTTGCCCAAAGGCGTATCCACCACCAAACCCATGCTGGTGGGAATATTGTGGCTGACGCCAAAGAAGCCCACTTTAAACACGCCCGCTTTAATAACGTCATTGGTGCTAACGGCCTGCATGTTAAGCGGAGAGGCGTTTTGGTAATCGCCCTGGCGCTTGCCAATAATAGCCAAGCTTAAATCGGAACTATAAATAGTAGGGCTGCCCAAAGCGTCCATCAAATGGGGAATGGCACCGATGTGGTCGTAGTGGGCGTGGGTGATAAAAACGCCCCTGATGTTTTTGACCTTGTCGCGCAGGTATTCAATGTTGGGAATAATGTAATCAATGCCCGGCATGTCTTCTTCCGGAAACTGCAAACCCAAGTCAATAATAATAATATCTTGGCCGTATTCCAAAACCGTCATGTTGCGGCCGACTTCTTCGTTGCCGCCCATAATCATGATTTTCAATTTTTCTTCGCCTGTTTCAATTTCGCGGGAAACGTTTTCGCGCTTAGGTTGTTCGGCTTCGGCAACTCCTTGTTTGGCCGGGGTGTGTGCTTGGGGTCGGCCGGGCCTGGCCGAGGAGCGATAATGGGTATCGCGCCTGGGCGCAGCGTTTTCCATAGTTCTTGGTCTGGCTGAACCTGAGCGGTAGTTTGATTCGCGACGGGGCGGACGGGCAGAACCAGCGGATTTGCCGTCAGACGGGCGAGTTGAGCGCGCTGAATTAAGGTTTTCCTTAGGGGCAAACCTGAAGTTTTTGTCTTTGGGAGCCAGAATCTGGTCGGTTTCAATGCCGTTGATTCTAGACAAAGCCGCTTCGTTTTTTATTTGGGTTTGAGAAGTATCGCTGTGGGTTGGTTTTTTAAAACCCCCGCGGCTCGCCTCGCTTCGCGGGCGAAAATTTCTGCTGTTGTTAGTTCTGATCATATTTTCTTTCGTGTTTCCTGTTTCGTGTCTGCCTGCCGGCAGGCAGACAATGTGCGGTAAGCATCTTCACGTGACATTCAACAATAATAATAAGTTTCGGCCAGAGGCCGACCCGCCTATGGCGGGAGTTAGTTAATAAGATGGTCGAGTTAAGTTTGATGGTGTCTGTATTGTACCAAACTCGCACCTATTTCCAAAACAAAGTGAGGTAATGACTTCGCACGCTCCGCGTGCGTGGTGAAGCGAAACTGAATCGTACGCTCGGAGAAAGCCCCACGCACTGGCGAGTACGCCAGCAACCCCGAAAGAAAAAACACTCCTTGCATTTCTGATTTGGCGGGGGTGAAATTTCTTTTGAAAAAGGAAAGGGTGTTTTTCTTTCGGGGTTCT
>JAUYIT010000024.1 GCA_030688315.1 Candidatus Komeilibacteria bacterium
TCCTGCGGGCGGGAAATCAGCCGAGGCAGGGCGAATCCATTCCCCCAGACAAATTGTTTCGCCCTGCCGAGTCCGCATTAGTAGTTTTAATCATTTGGATTCTGCTCGAAATAGTTTCGAACTTTGTCCAACAAACACCGCCAGTACAATTTAGAAAGAGTTGATCATTAAATAATGAAAAAAACAAGCTTTAATGCCGTTGTGCAAGTTTGCCTGACTGTTTTTACTCTGCTGGGATTTTTATTAACTTCCTTTAAATATCCGCAGTACGGGGTGATCGCCGCCTTAATCTCGGAAATCTTCTGGCTTTACAGTTCTTACCGCGCCTGGCGCGAAGCAAAACAATTTGGCATATTTATTACCACGATTTTTATTACCATCACTTTAATCTTCGGCGTCATAAATTACTGGATATTATAGAAGCTTAACAATCTTACCGCATTTTTAAAAAGCCCCTTAGTAAGGGGCTTTTTTGAATCTTATTTAATTTATGCCTTTAAGCTGAACGGATTAAATTTTGTTTCCTTGTCGTAATAATCTTCCTGTTCGTTGCGTTTGAGGAATTTAACTACGCCATAAGTGGCGGGTGTCAGAATAACTTCCACGCCGCACTTAAAGATGTAGTTAGAAACGATGATGGTAATCAATAGCTCGGTCGGCAAGATTCCCCAAAAGGCAATTAGTACAAATAAAACAGTGTCCAAACCTTCGCCGATTAAGGTAGAGGTAATAGTTCTTAACCACAACCATTTACCGGCCGTGGCAATCTTTAATTTAGCCAAAGTAAAGGAGTTGGAAAATTCGCCGGCAAAATAGGCGATCAAGCTGGCTAACACCAAGCGGGGGGTCAAACCGAGAATCTTTTGATAGGCCTCCTGATTTTCCCAACCTTCGGCGGCCGGCAACCAGCCCACCACCATCAACACGACCGACATCAATAAGGCGCCAAAAAAGCCCAGCCAAATCACGCGCCTGGATTTTTTATAACCGTAAACTTCCGTCAGAATGTCGCCAAAAATGTAGGCGAGGGGAAACAGCAAAGTGCCACCATCAAAACTGAATGGCCCCAGATTCAAAATCTTAGTTGAAGCGATGTTGGAAATCAACAGCACGGCCACAAACAAGCCGAGGATGATATCAAAGTATTTAAAATTTTTCATAGGATTAATATACAATAACGGCGATTTTTACGCAAGGTTTGATAAAATCCGGCTTATTGGTTATGATACCTAAGTTAAGATATGCTTAATCCTACCGAGGAAATAAAACAGCGCCTGGACCTAGCCGAACTGATCGGCGAATACGTCCGCTTGCGTCAGGTCGGCACCAATTTTAAGGCGTGTTGCCCGTTTCATAACGAAAAAACGCCGTCTTTTGTGGTTTCGCCGGATAAGGGCATTTGGCATTGTTTTGGCTGTGGCAAAGGCGGTGATCATTTCAGCTTTATTCAAAATATTGAAGGCGTGGAATTCCCTGAAGCCCTGCGCATTTTAGCCGGCCGCGCCGGGGTTAAACTGGAATATCATAATCCCGAACAGCACAATCAAAAAACCCGGCTGTTGGATTTAAACAAAGCCGTCATGGAACACTGGCATCAGCTTTTGCTGACTGATCAAGCGGCGGCTGGCGTGAGGGAGTATCTTAGCAAACGCCAACTTAAGCCGGAAATAATTGAGCAGTTTGGGTTAGGTTACGCCGCCGACAGTTGGGACGAAGCCATTCGTTATTTACAAAGCAAGGGGTTCACCTTAAAAGAAATGGATAGCGCCGGTGTGACCGTGGCGGGCGAACGGGGCAAACCCTATGATCGGTTCAGGCATCGCCTAATGTTTCCCATCCGCGACGTGCACGGCAGTGTGGTCGGTTTTACGGCCCGCAAATTAAGGGAAGAAGATCATGGCGGCAAATACGTTAATTCGCCCGGCACCGATATATATAACAAAAGTCAGATTTTGTATAACCTCGATTTGGCTAAGCTGGAAATCAAGCGTTTGGACTACGCCATTTTGGTGGAAGGCAACATGGACGCCATTGCCTGTTATCAAACCGGCACCAAAAATACGGTGGCCATCAGCGGCACGGCCTTAACCGAAGAACAAATCAAATTATTAAAGCGTTACACCAACAACATTATGATTGCCTTTGACGCCGATCCGGCTGGTACGCAGGCCAACCTCAAGGGCATTGACCTGGCCTGGCGCAACGGGCTCAATGTTAAAGTGATTAGTATTACTTCGGGCAAAGATCCGGATGATTTAATTAAGGAAGATCCGGCCAAGTGGCGGCAGGCCATTAAGGAGGCCTATAATTTTATGGATTATGCCTTCAAGGCGATATTAGCGGGTCTGGATTTAAGCCGGGTGGACCATAAAAAAACCGCGGCCAAAAAAGTTCTGCCCCTCATTAAAAACCTGGGCGATGAAGTGGAAAAATCCCATTATTTAAGAAAATTAAGCGAAATTTTGGGCGTAGACGAAGGGGCCCTAAGTAAGAGCTTAGCGGGCATAAAAACCGTTCCAGGGCCCAAAGATAAGCCCCTAGACGCCTTCCAGCAGGCCGCCATTGACCAAAACCGGCTGGTGGCCGAGCATTTACTCTCTTTATTAATCAAATTCCCCGAACAGCTGGACCAGGTCACCCACCATTTGGAGCCCGAAATGATCCATTACGGCCCGGCCCAAAAGCTTTACACAGAGCTGATAATTTACTATAATAAAAGTCATCATTCAGGCGAACCCGATTTGTTAAAAAATTTGGAGCCGTCCAACCGGGATTACTTTAATCAGCTGACTTTGCTGATTGGCGAAGAATTCAACAATCCCACCCCGGCTTCCATTAACAGGGAAATCCTGCAAACGGTAGGCCGCCTGACCGAAAACCATTGGCGTAAAAAAACGCAGGACTTAAACCGTTTATTGGTGCTAGCTCAAAAGTCGGGCAACACCGTGGAAATGGACGTGTTAAGCCAGCAATTAAACGAGGTTTTAAAAAAACTCCGGTAGAGCCGATTCTTCAATCGGTTTTGCTGAATTTAGGGTTAAGCGAATTAATTTTTTTTAAACATCATGGCTACTAAAAAATTTAAAGGCAAAAAGCCGATTTTTTCCGCCAAAGGCGGATCGTCCTCTGGCCGAAAAAATTCCAAGCCAACCCGCCGAATCGGCGGGTCAAAAGCCAAGCCAACCCGCCGAATCGGCGGGTCAAAAGCCAAAAAGCCGGTCAAACACACTAAGGTTAAAAAGCCCGCGGTTCACCATCATCCCAAACCTAAAAAGACCGATAAAGTTGATAAAGCCAAGGTTAAGTATGTCCATGCCGAACCCAAGGAACCGGTTGAACCGTTTGTTAGTAAAGAACTGGATTTAGCCCGAGTTAAAGCGCTGGAAGATAAGGGGCGTTTTAGGGGTTTTATTACTGAAGAAGAAGTGCTGTACGTTTTCAGCGAAGCTGAAGATTATCTGGAACCGTTGGAAGAATTTTTGGATCGTTTAAACGAAGCCGGCATTCAGGTGACGGCTCGTGAAGGCGGCTTTTTGGGCGAGGTGGAAAACATCGTGGAAAAAAAGAAGCCCCGCGAACTTAGCGCCAAAGAACTTTTGGACATTCAAAAACTGGATCTGACCGACATTTCTTCCGACTCCATTCAAATGTATCTGCGCGAAATCGGCAAAGTTTCTTTGCTTTCCGGCGATGAAGAAGTTCAACTGGCCAAGCGCAAAGAAAAAGGGGATATGGAAGCCAAAAAAAAGCTGGTGGAAGCCAACTTGCGTTTGGTGGTTTCTATTGCTAAAAAGTTTACCGGCCGTTCGCTTTCGCTGTTGGATTTAATTCAAGAAGGCAACATCGGTTTGTTTAGGGCCGTGGAAAAATTTGATTACCGCAAGGGCTACAAGTTTTCCACTTACGCTACCTGGTGGATTAGGCAAGCCATTACCCGCGCCCTGGCGGACCAATCGCGCACCATTCGTATTCCCGTGCACATGGTGGAAACCATTAACCGCTTCCAGCAGGCCGAACGCCGCTTGATTCAGGATTTAGGCCGCGAGCCCATGCCCGACGAAATTGCCGCCGAAATGGGCGAGGAGCTAGATAAGGTCCGTCAGATTATTAAAATATCACAAGAAACCGTTTCGCTGGAAACTTCAGTTGGTGAAGATGATGAAGATTCTACTTTGGGTGACTTTATTGAAGATGAAAAAACCATTACGCCCGATAAGGTGGCCGCGCTTCAACTTCTTAAAGATCATGTTCAGCAGATTATTTCGGATTTAACTCCGCGCGAACAAAAGATTTTAGAAATGCGTTTTGGTTTGTTGGATGGCGTGGCCCATACTTTGGAAGAAGTGGGTCAGGAATTCGGCGTTACCCGCGAGCGCATCCGCCAAATTGAAGCCAAGGCCCTGGAACGGATTCAGCATAATAGCGGCATGAGAAAGTTAAGGGACTACTAGTTTGAACTTCATTTAAATTTAGAAAAACCATCAACGCAAGTTGGTGGTTTTATAAAAAGCAGAATAATGCTAAAAACACCCCGCAGGGTGTCTTTACAACTACCTATAGTTCGGTGACGGGAAACGCCACTTACTCATTAGAGCTCCCCATAGGATTTACGTCTAATTTAATTATATTACAATTTAACAAAAATGTCAATCACGGCTGTGGATTACTCAAGCTTGATCTAAATGCTTGATAAGGAAATTTAATAGATTTTGCTATATTTAGACAGGAATAAAAGTCGCTAATTTGCCTTTGGTATTTACGACGTATACAGTTTGCAACTAAATCAGCCATTTGTAGTGCCTTACAATCCTTAGAGTCTTTGTATTCGAGGAATAAATTTTTATTAAACGACCATTCTGTATATGCTTTAATACTAATGTACTCCTTTAATGAATTGGCAGAAGCTACCTTTTGAGTTCTATTATCCAAGTAAAAGTGTATATCATCTGTATTAGCTTTAATAACATCTTTTACCAAAAAGGAAAATAAATAATTAAATAGTAAATTATTACTCTCAAATAAACGTTTTTCCTTTATCATCATTTTGTCCGCGATAATGTAAGAGACGCTATAATCCGGTTGTTTAGTTAATGTGCTAATTAAAAATTGTTTTTTAGGAAAATTTAAATCTGATGCGTGAGCTTCTGGTAATGAATGGTATGCGCAAAATTTTTTAATTATATTTTTAATACGCTTTGGGTTATGCGCAATAATCATAGAGATAATAAAATAGCCTTCATTATGTCCCAAATCCCCGGATTCATCTATAAAAGCTTGTAGCATATTTATATACTCTTTAATCTAGTCCTAAGTCATTTGATTATTTATCATGTAAATATAGCTTTTAGAATTAAAAAAATCAATACATGTTTAGTGGATAATTTTTTCATGGTGCCGCATAGCAGACGGTATTAAAAGAGGGTATTTTAAGTAACTCTAATAGGGGCTTGAAATATTACAGCTAATGCTTTATAATAAAATCCGTTATGTACACGGGCGCGTCAAATAACGCGGTTTTGGAACATTCGGGAGTAGCTCAGTGGTAGAGCAGTTGGCTGTCAAATAGGCAGCCCTAAGGAGAAATCCTTAGGTGAAAATTCCGGGATAACGGTGAAGGCTAAGTCTTTAATAAAGATACGCGAACACCGTGGGAACTCTGACATTATGTCGGGGAGCGCCGTAGAGACTAGATACCGGAACGCCTAAATCATGATGAAAGTCATGATATGGCGATGATATAGTCCACCCTTTAAAGAAATTTAGAGATCAGTGTAACCAATTGGTCGTGGGTTCGAATCCCTCCTCCCGAGCCAAAACAAATCCGTCAGCCTTTATGGTTGGCGGATTTGTTTTGTTTTGTGAGTAGAAGGGATTCGAACGGGCAGAAGCGAGACAAGCCGCAGGCGTAGGCGAGCGTCGACAAAAGCGACCATAAGGAGCTTTTGGCGCTGCCCAGGACAACGAACCGCCGAAGGCGGTGAGGCGGAAATCCCTCCTCCCGAGCCAGCAAAAGAGCCTTATTTAATAGGGCTTTTTTGATTGACCGCAAAAGGGATTCGAACTTTTCATAATTATCATAATATGATAATCTATCTTTATGAGTATATCCAATATGAAAAATATTACTATAGAAAAACCAACAAATGACTCCCTGCCAGCTCAATTATTATCTTTATATAATGCATTTAAAAATGTTAAAGATGGTGAAGATTTAGAATTTGACTTAAATAAACTAGTTTGGGTCAGTCCGCTTTTAGTTTTACCTATTAGCGCCTATATTAGCTCCACTAATAGTAGATGTAATTTAGATAACTGTTCCGTTAAGGATTATTTAAATATAATAAATTTTCCAAAAGGAATTGAATCGGTATCTGCTTTGGAGTTGGCTATTCAAATAAATAAAAATTATATTCCGGTTGGTAAATTAAGAAAAGATTTAGGAATAGACAGACAACGCCTGGAATCTATGTTTAGTAAAATGATCTTTAAAGTTGTTGATACTTCCGCGGAAGGAGCCAGGAGTGCGATTTACTATCCTATTGAGGAATTGGTTGGTAATATTTTTGAGCATAGTAAAAAAGAAGAGGGCTTTATCTTTGGACAGTATTACCCAAAAAAAGAATATCTAGATATTTGTATTGTTGATAGAGGAAGAGGACTAAAGGGTTCTTATAAAGAAGAGCAGAAAATAGATCTCACCGATGAAGAAGCTATTAACAGAGTGATGAGCGGCCATTCAGTTAAATCAGATGTAGAGAGGGGCTATGGAGTGCGAACTTCTAAACGCGTTGTTTGTGAAGGCCTAGGGGGAAGTTTTATACTATTATCAGGATCAATGGCTTTAATTTCTTCTCAAAATAAAGATAAAATAGTTGAACTTCCGGGTTTTTATTGGCAAGGTGTAATTGTTGCTTATCGCATTCCAAAACCAATCAAATCAATTGATATTTCTAAGTACGTGGAATAGTATTTAAAGCTATGTTATAATAAAAAGAGAGGGAGAATATGGAAAAAACTATCAAAAACACCATAAAAATCGCAGATTTAGTTGCCCCTGTAATTAGCTCTAGAGATATAGCTGTTATTCTTAAGAGTAGTATTTTAAAGTCTAATTTTTCGATAGTTGAGTTGGATTTTTCTAATGTTGAATTTATTTCCAGGTCGGCTGCCCACAGCTTGCTTTTAATGAAAGAAGATTTAAAAAGAAGCTTTTTTAAAAAGAGAGATGTGATTCTTATTAATACCAATGAAGAGGTTAGTAAAATGTTGCGTATAATTGCGGCTAATAGAGTTTCCCCTAAATCTAAACCTGATTTTAAAGCTGAAAAAGTAGATATAACAACCTTGGCTTAAATTTTGGGTATGTAAATATACTCCTTTTTCTCCTTAAACACGGTTATAATATCATTGACCAAGCGGAGCCATTAAAAGCGCGTTAACGAAATTTAGCGCGCTTTTATTTTATTCTAAAAACAACCGGGTATCAAAATTATAAATCCCAATCTATAGGCAACGTTCCTGTAAAGGGGTAATCGCCAAATAATACATCTGCCACACCTTGGCCCTCACTGCCCGGCAACCAAGCCGCGATCACGGCATCCCAATCTTTTGTGTATTCTTTAATGTTAAGAGGTCGGCCGGAAATAATAATGACGACGATTTTTTTGCTTTTTTGTTTTAGGTTATTAATGGCTGACAAATCCTCTGCGGAAAGCGATGGATTGTTATTATCGCCCCAACCCTCGGCATAAGGATTTTCGCCAACCACCGCGATGCCAACATCGGCTAAATTATTTTGTGCGCTAAAATCACCGCTTAAGCTGTATTCCACTTTAACATTAGCAGACACCGATTTTTTAAGGCCGTCTAAAATAGTTGTGCCGGGCAGCCAATTGCCGTCAATGCCTTGCCATTCCACTGTCCAGCCGCCGGCTTGCTTGCCAAGATTATGCGCGGCCGATCCGGCCACTAAAATTTTTGAAATATTTTTAGAAATTGGAACGGCGGCGTTATTATTTTTTAACAAAACTAAAGATTTTCTAACCGCGCGCCTAGCTAAGTCGCGGTTTTCTTTAGAGCCGACTATTTTTAAATCCGCAGAATCAATTGCCGGGTGATCAAATAAACCTAGTTCAAATTTAAGCGTTAATATTCTTCGTGTGGCCTCGTTAATCCGCTCTTGGCTAATATCGCCATTGGCTACAGCGCGCTGCAGATAAGTAACAAAATCCTCATAATCATACGGCAGCATAATCATGTCCACGCCCGCGTTGATGGCCCTCACTAATGAGTTGTATTTACTTCTTTCAATTTCATAAACTCCGTACCAATCGGAAAAAATCAAACCTGTAAAACCCAACTCTCCCCTTAAAATATCGCTGATCAGATATTTGCTGGCGGAAATTTTTTCTCCTTGCCAGCTGTTTAACCCCACCATAATGGATTTTACGTTGGCGTTTACCGCCTGCCTAAAGGGCTCTAAATGAATTTGCCGCAATTCAGCTTCGCTGATATTGGAATTGCCTTGGTCAATAAAAAAATCATTGTTAGTGGAACTGCCCCAGACCATTGAACCGTTGCTAATATAATGTTTAGCTCCGGCCGCTACTGTTAAACCCCTTTTATTGTAAGATTGTAATCCTTCTATAAAAGCTTGCCCAAGTTTGCTTACTACTTGAGGATCCGAGCCAAAGGTTTCATAGGTTCTGCCCCATCGTAAATCCTTAACCACGTCTAAATTAGGAGAAAATATCCAATAAATGCCGGTGGCGGCCGTTTCCGCGGCTGTGACCTTGGCTACTTCATGCACTAATCCAGGATCGTTGGTTGCGCCCAAGCCGATGAAATGCGGAAAAATAGTGGCTCCGGGCACCTGGCCGTGGCCATGATTGGCATCCGCTCCATACAGCAAAGGTATGCTTAAGCGGGTTTTTTGGCTGTAACTTTGAAAATTATTGACCATTTCCTGCCAGCCGGCGGGCGTATTAACCTCCGGCTTGGCGCCGCCGCCGCTTAAGACAGCGCCTAGGCCGTATTTAGCCAGATCATCCAAATTACCCAAGCTGTTTTTTTCAACCAGCGCCATTTGTCCGATTTTTTCCGCCAAGGTCATGCGGTTTAATAAATCAGCGATTCTTTCTTCGGTTGAGAGCGTGGAATTTTGATAAGGCAGATTTGTTACATGGCAGTTTTTATCTTTTTGATCGCACACCTTAACATACTCAATGTTAACCAAAGGCCTAAAAAAATTATAAGCCAGCAATCCTATGGCCAACATTAAAAAGAAAGATAAAAATATTGAAAATTTTGAATAGTAAAATTTCATTTTTGTTTACCTCGCCTTCAAATTAAAGATAAAAACCCCCGTGTTATTAATATTGGAGGTTTTATCTTTAATCAAGCTTTTTAATTCCGCCGTAAGGCCTTAACAATAGCAATCAGGACAATGGCTCCCAATAAAGCTACCAATAAACTATACAGATTAAAGCCCGAAACGCCGCTTTCTCCAATCATGCTCATAATCCAACCGCCCATCACCGCGCCCACAATACCCACAATAATATTCATCAGCGCGCCTTGCTGGGCGTTGGTTTTCATGATTATAGAAGCGATCCAGCCAACCAGAGCGCCGAAAATAATCCAAAGAATAATTCCCATATATTTAAGTTTAGTTAATATTTTTTTTATTTATCCTGCTCGTCTAATTTTGCCGCGGCTTCGGGCGTGGAGACCGGTTTGCTGATAAACAAAAGCTTGATAATGCCCCAGGCAATCAGCCAGTAAACCAGCGCGGCTAACAGCGTTGTCCACTCAAAAATACTTCCTGCCGTTACTTGCGTAATGCCGAAAACGTTAAAGAACGGCGCGACCAAGGGCCCGGTGAGGTCATAAATAAAGTTGGTAAAGCCGGCCCCGGGATTGGCGCCCAGCATTTTTAAGAAAAACCGAAACACCAACAGCGCTTCCAAAATGCCAAGAAGGTACCAAGCAATTTGAGTTCCGCGATACAGCGGCTTGGTCGCCGGTGAGTTATATGAATCCATAATCACCCCCTTTCAATTTATAAGATCAAGGTCTTAATTTAAGTATACACTTTATCTATAAAAAACCATAGGAGTTGAATTTTGGCTAATTAAAATGAGGTTTTCCTGTTAAGCAATAACGTGGTATGCTTAGGTGGAGTTAGCAGACGCTTTGTACATATTGTTATATTTAATATAAACTCCCTGCCTTGCCCTGCCTACCGGCAGGCAGGCGGCAGGCAGGCTCGGCTCGCCCGCCGATTCGGCGGGTCTCACCCTACGTCGTTTATGAAAAAAATATTTTCTTATCCTGTAATTGCCGTGGTAGCCGGAGTCGGCCTAATTTTGTTGATTGGCTGGCTGGTTTTTAACCGTCAACCAATCAGCGTCAGTTTGGCCGTGCCTTACGCTTCCCAGGCGCCTGAAGGGGATTGGTCAGCGCCGTGGGATGAAGCGTGTGAAGAAACCAGCGCCTTAATGATCGCCGGTTATTATCAGGGCCAGGCAACCTTGGAAATACCGTCAGTCATTACGCAAATTTTGGCAATGGTGGCCTGGGAAAATCAGGTTTTGGGTAAAAACAAGGATACCGAAGCTACCGGCATTAAAGCCCTGATTGATCACCTGGGATTTTTTGAAGCAACCATTCAACGCGACCCTTCATTAAAAAGGATTCAAAAAGAGTTGCGGGCTAAACGACCGGTTATTATTTTGGTCAACCGTTATCAGCTTTACGGCGAACCAAATTTAGGCGATTCTTATCATGTGGCGGTAATTATCGGTTATGATGAAGCAAGTGGGGAGTTTATTATTCATGATCCGGCTAAATCGGCCGACACCCGTTATTTGTACGGCACAGTCATGAATTCGCTTCATGACTTTAATCCCATCAGCAAGGAGGCGGATGGCCAGCCCACGGTTTTATTTACCGCTCCCAAAAATTGATTTATCCTTTCTATCAAAAAATCACTCCGAGTAAAGTTATGGAGTGATTTTTGGTATATTTAAAGAGGGGGCGGGCTTAGGGGTAATAAATCCTTATTTCAACAGGTTATCCACGGTGTAACCCAGTGCGTTTGCTATTTTTTCCCATATATTTTGTAGTATTTGCAAAAATGGTAAAATTTTACTATAATAATAGCATGTGTATAAATTTACTGTAAGTATAATCTTTCAAATTTAAAACAAAAGCTGGTAAATTAACCAGGGTATATGCGGCTAGGGGGCGGTATATCTTGGTATAGAATAAAAAATCAACCCTATCTAATAAACTGTTTTAATAAAAATAAATGAAAAATTTTAATATGAAGTTGGTGGGGATAGCTATGGCTATTATTATTACCTTTAGCTCAATAGGGCAAATAAAGGCCGCGACCGCCGTTGATTTGGGCGCAGCCGATGATTTTGCGGTTTTGGCCGGCAGCGGCATTACTAATACCGGCACTACCGTAATTACCGGAGATGTTGGTTCTTATCCCACCTTAACTCAAACCGGCTTTGAAACGGTAACCATAAATGGTACTAACCATTTTGGCGACGCCACTGCTCAACAGGCCAAAACCGACCTGGTTACGGCCTATAATGATGCCGCTGGTCAAGGCGGAGCTTCGGCTATCGTGGCCGACCTTGGCGGCCAAACGCTGACAGCCGGTGTTTACAACACCGCCAGCTCCATTGGGTTAACAGGAACTCTTACCTTGGATGGCGAAGGTGATGCTAATGCCGTTTTTATTTTTCAAGCCGGTTCTACGCTGACCACGGCTTCAGGTAGTAATGTTGCCTTAACCAATGGCGCTCAGGCCTGTAATATTTTTTGGCAAATCGGCAGTTCCGCCACTCTTGGCACCACCTCTGATTTTAAAGGCAATATTTTAGCGATGGATTCAATCACCGATGACGGCGGCTCAACTATTGTTGGTAGAATTTTAGCCAGAAACGCCGCGGTTACTTTAAATAATACCATTGTTAACGCAACTTGCGCCGGGGCCGAGCCCGCCACTCTTAATGTTATTAAAGCGGTAACCAATGATAACGGCGGTAGCGCCACCGCGTCTTCCTTTAATCTGTATGTTAAGCTTGACGGGGCTAATGTTGTTGGCAGTCCGGCTGCCGGAGCCGCAACGCCCGGAACATCTTATTCTTTGGACGCGGGTACGTATGTGGTAAGTGAAGACATTAACGCGCTATACACCCAAAGTTTTAGCGGTGATTGCGATGCTGGCGGCAATGTTACTCTTGCCCCGGGCGACGATAAAACTTGTACGATCACCAACAATGACATCCCCGCTACCATTAACGTTGTCAAAACGGTCATTAATGATGATGGCGGTAATAGTTCCGTTGGTGATTTTCCTTTGTTTGTTAACAGCACGTCGGTTGTTTCCGGCGTGACTAACACTTTTGCCGCGCCCGCCAGCTATACCGTCTCCGAAACTGCCGATTCCGATTATACCCAAGTTTTTTCAGGCGATTGCGATGCTAACGGCGTTATCAATCTGGTTCCCGGTGATAATAAGTTTTGTATCATTACCAATAATGATATTAATAGGCCTGTTTCAGGCGGCGGCGGTTTTATTACCATGCCTGATCCGCCCCTTATTGACGTGATTAAGGTGCCTAGCCCTCTAGCTCTGCCAGGTGGACCGGGTTTAGTGGAGTACACTTACACGGTTAAAAATATTGGTACGGTTCCTATGATTGATGTCACTCTGGTCGGCGATAGCTGTAGTCCAATCATTCTTACTTCCGGAGATTCCAATTTTAACCAACGATTGGAGGTTACCGAGACCTGGGTCTATACATGCTCCACCACGCTAACGGAAACTCATACTAACAATGTTGTTGCTACAGGTTGGCATTACGGTTTAAGTTCCGTTGATATTGCCAGCGCGACGGTTATTGTGGGTCTGCCAGTGGTGCCGCCCTTGATTCACGTAACTAAAGTGCCTAGTCCGCTGTCTTTGCTGGCTGGAGGCGGGATGGTTACTTACACCAAACAAGTTACTAACCCCGGCACGGTTCCTTTGAGCAATGTCCGATTAACGGATGATGTTTGCAATCCGGTGGTCTATATTTCCGGCGATGCCAACGGCGATTCTCTGCTTGACCCGGCCGAAACCTGGGTTTACACCTGTAGCGTTAATCTTAATCAAACTACGGTTAATACTGTAATCGCGAGTGGCGATGCCAACGGGTTAACGGCGCGGGATATTGCCGTTGCTACGGTTGTGGTGGCCGGCGCGGTGGTTGTTCCGCAGTTGCCTGATACAGGATTTTTTACCCGGTCGGGTATTACTCTTTGGAATATCGTCATCTTGGGTTCAGTAGCTCTGGCCTTAGCCGCGCTTGGACTGTATCGAAAGCGCCAGGTTTAAAAAACCTAAAACACCAATCTTAATTTTGCTAAGTGTCAACTTATTTTTGGCATCTCTTTATAGAATCCATGGAACTTAAAATTATCTCCAGAGGAACGTTGTTGATAATAATTTTTTCCGCCACCGCCTTTTTTTTGATGATATTTTTAGGACTGGCGTTAAACGGCTTTACTCTTTCCATCGGATCAGTTAATTACGACAATAGCCGATTAGTCAGCCGTGTTCAGGCGTCGTCAGAGATGTTGCCGGAAAATTCAAACTTGGCTTTAAACCAAGAGCAGTTAATTTTTAGTTTGCCGGCTTTGTTTAACCCAATCAGCAGTCGGCCTCCGGATTCACTTGGCAGTCAGATACGCTACGGCACCGGTTTGGCAAGGGCAGAAATCAAGCAGGGCAGGCCGGTTCGTCTTAAAATTCCCAGTATTAATGTTGATTCCTCTTTTGAGTATGTAGGCTTGACCCCGCAAGGAGCGGTTGGCGCGCCAAAAGATTTTTCTAAAGTAGCTTGGTTTGATCTATGGCCTCGTCCCGGAGAAAACGGCACCGCTATCATTTCGGGGCATTTTGGAATTAAAAACAACCAGCCCTCGGTATTTGATAACTTGCATAAATTACGCCCGGGCGATAAGTTGTCTGTTGAAGATGATCAAGGAATCATTACCACTTTTGTGGTGCGCGAGAGCAGGAGATATGACCCAACGGCGCAGGCACCGGAAGTTTTTAGTTCAACCGACAACAACTCGCATCTTAACCTGATTACCTGTGAAGGAGTTTGGGACGAAGTTTCCAAAAGTTATTCTAAACGGCTGGTGGTATTTACCGATAAAGAATAGCTTTTATTTAATTTTGTGCTATAATAAAATAAGTTAAATTAAAAATTAATTAACACCCATGGCCAAAGGCAATAATTCTCACAAAAAAGAGACCAAGAAACCCAAGAAAAAGAAATAGTCTTGGTTAAAAATCAGCTTTACTAAAATCACCCTCAAAGGCGAGGGTGATTTTGTTTTCAATCAGGAACTTAATTAACGGCTGGAATGGTGGCGGAACAAATACCCGGCCCACGGCACGGCAATTATGATAATGCCCACGCACCAGGCCACGGCCAGCCAGCCGTGGCTGCCAATGGGCGTGCCAATCATCAGGGCACGCACAGCTTCAATTACATGAGTAACGGGCTGGTTTTCGGCAAAGGCGCGCAGCCATGGCACCATGGTTTGGGTGGGTACAAAAGCCGCGCTGGCAAAAGTAAGAGGGAACACCAAAAAGAAACCCAGCCATTGAACGGCTTCGGCGGTTTTGGCAATCAAACCCATGATGGCCGCTATCCAGGAAAAAGCCAGAGTAAACAGCATAATTATTCCGGTAATGGCCAGCCAGTCCACCAGCGAGGCGGTTGGTCTAAAACCAACCAGTAGGCCCACGCTGATCATAATAGTTGATTGGATAACATTGCGGAACAAATCGGCGGTAACATGGCCCATCAACACGCCCCAGCTAACAATGGGCAAGGATTTTAACCGGTCAATAATGCCTTTTTGTAAATCAGTGGTTACCGAAAGAGAGGTGGTAAGCGCGCCAAAAGCGGCGCTTTGGATTAAAATGCCGGCCACCAAAAAGTTAACGTAGCTGGCGCCGCCGGTATCAATCGCGCCGCCAAAAACATAGCGGAACAACAGCATAAACATGATCGGCTGAATAGTAAGCCCGAGCAGCTGATCTTTATTTTTAAAAATATGTTTTAAGCTTCGGCCGATTAACACGCCCAAATCAACGGCCAGCCAATATGGCCGCGAATGTTTTTGGGGCTGGATCGCTCCGACAATATAGGTTGATTGATTCATACGGTTAGTTTTTCTCTTCAGCGGCGGCGTTGTGTCCGGTTAATTTTAAAAAGACGTCGTCCAGCGTGGGTTTATGCAAAGACAGGGTTTCAATTTCAATTCCGGCCTGCTCCATTAAATTAAGGACGCGCTTAACTTCAGCTACGCTGCCTTCGGTTGATAAGCTTAAACTTCTGGCCTTAGCATCGGTGGCTAGGGCTTCGCCGCCAATCACGCTGATGGCCTTGTTAAAATCGCTTTTGGCATCAATAGTTATCTCCAAGCGCTCTTTACCCACTTGGCTTTTTAGTTCATTGGCTGTGCCCTGGGCGATGATTTTGCCGTTATCCAAAACGGCGATGCTATCGGCCAGTTGATCAGCTTCTTCCAAATTTTGGGTGGTCAACAAAATGGTTACGTCGGCGGCCACCAGCTGTTTGATTATTTCCCACATGGCCAACCGGCTGCGCGGATCCAAACCGGTAGTGGGTTCATCCAAAAACAACACCGGCGGGGTGGCAATTAAACTTAAGGCCAAATCCAAACGCCGGCGCATGCCACCGGAATAGGTTTTAACGGCGCGTTCCGCGGCCTCGTTTAAGTCAAACTGCTCCAATAGTTCAACGGCGCGGCGGCGGCTGTCGCTGACGCTTAAATGATACAGCCGGCCCATCATTTGCAAATTTTCCCGGGCCGTTAAGTACTCGTCCACCGCCGCGTATTGGCCGGTTAAGCCGATGTTTTGGCGCACCTGATGGGCATGGGTAGCCACATTAAAGCCGTTAATAACGGCTGAACCGCCGTCGCCTTTTAACAGCGTGCTTAAAATTTTAATGGTGGTGGTTTTGCCGGCGCCGTTGGGGCCAAGCAAAGCCAGCATGGAACCGCGCTCCACGGCAAAGTCCAGGCCTTTTAAGACCTGTAAATTTTTGTATGATTTGGTTAAACCTTTAACTATAATAGCTTGGTTGTCGGCGGTATTAGTCATGTTTATATGATAACCGTTAAAATAGGGGAAGGCAATTTATTGGAGAATTATATAATAAATTACGGAAAAATTCAATGATAGCCGGAGTTTTTTTGCTAAGCGCCGGATAATAGGCCGGTTGATGGTTGTTTACAAGATGGGGATAAGTGTACTAAATATACAAAGTTGACAATTTGTACAAACAGGGGTAGGTTTAAATCAATCCCCATGCCTTACTCATTAACCCCTAAATTTATGCTGGGACGGTTATTCATCTTTATTTTGTTGACTCTGCTGGTTACGTCTTTACAATTTAACTTCTAAATCCGGCAGTAAAGGCTTTAACGGACAGATTTTAACAAATCCGTCTGTGCCAAATAATTGCATTTGGCCAATGGCTTGGGCAAAACTGCGCGTGCGCCGGTTGTCATACAGGCAATCGCGGATATCGTAAACGGTAAAATGCATATAGTTTTGATTATTGCTCCAATCTTAGCAAAGTGATTTTGTTTTGTAAATCACGGCAATATTTTACTTGGCCAAAAGGACGATTTCTGGTAAAATAAATCCATGATAGTAAAAAATAACAGCAAAAACTGGGCGATTATTTTTATCTTAGCCATTTTTTTGATTGGGTCATCAACTTCATTGGCCCAAGACGCGGCCCCGTTATCCAAAGAAGAAACCGCCGAACTGCAAAAAGAGCTGGACGCCATTCAAAAAGAAATTGAGATTTATGAAAAAGAACTAAATTCCGTCAAATCGGAAAAAAACACCTTAAGCAAAAAAATCAGCCAGCTTAAACTGCAACAGAACAAAATCGGGGCGCAAATCAAGCAGAGCAATTTAGCGCTTAAAACCATTGAAAGCCGGTTGGGCGAAGTTCAAACCAGTATTATAACTAGGCAGGAAGCGATCAAATCTTTACAAAGCCAGATCGGCGATTTAATCCAGCAAGTGGAAAAAAAGGATCGTTATTCGGCTTTAGCCATTTTGGTCACCCAAAAAAGCATCGGCGATTTTTTTATTCAAGCCGGAGAATACAAGGAAGTTATTACCAGTTTGGAAGTGGCGGTTAAAGGGGCCAAGGCCGAACAGGAGGCCTTGACCAAAGACGAGGATCTTTTAGGCGAACAGCGCGACGATCAAAAAAACTTGATTTCCATCAGCACCTTGCAGAATCAGGAATTGTCTTTGACTTTATCGGAGCGCAACGCTTTGCTTAATAAAACCAAGGAACAGGAAAGTGAGTATCAAAAGATTTTATCGGACAAGCAAAAACGGGCCCAAGAAATTAAAAACCGCATTTATGATTTGCTGGGTATTTCCCGCGCGGTAACTTTTGGCGAAGCCGTTACCATTGCCCAGTGGGCCGAATCAATGACCGGCGTGCGCACGGCTTTTTTGCTGGCCATTTTAACGCAGGAATCCAATTTGGGTAAAAACGTGGGCACGTGCAATCGGCCCGGTGATCCGCCCGAAAAAAGCTGGACCGTAATTATGAAGCCAACGCGCGATCAGGAGCCCTTTAAAACTATTACCGCCGAGCTGGGTTTGGATCCTAACGTAACGCCGGTTTCTTGCCCCATGAAAGATAAAAACGGCAAACAACTGGGCTGGGGCGGGGCCATGGGCCCGGCGCAGTTTATTCCGTCTACCTGGATAGGTTATCGCGGCAAAGTTTCCGCCATCACCGGCAAGGCGGCCAACCCGTGGGATATCCGCGATGCTTTTTTAGCGGCCGCCATTTTATCCAAAGCCAACGGCGGCGGTACTAAAGAAGGCGAGTGGGCCGCGGCTATGCGCTATTTTTCCGGCGGTACCAATATTAAGTATCGTTTTTACGGCGATAACGTAGTCGCTCTGGCTGAAAAGTATCAGCAGGACATAGATGACTTGAAAGCGGATTAAAAATCGGACAAAAACTTTGCCCGATTTTTTTATTTTTGCTACAATAAAGGCATGTACGTGACTTTGGATATCGGCGGAACCAACATCAGGATCGGTTTTTTTGATTCTTTAATCCGTCCTAAGCTGCTCAAAAAAATCGTCATGCCGACGGTTAATAATTATCGGCGGGATTTGGATAAAATATCGCAATCAGTTTCTAAACATTACTCCGGCAAAATTAAAAAAATCGGCGTGTCCGTGGCCGGCAGGTTAAGGGCCGATAAAACTGGCCTAGTCAGTTCGCGCAATTTGACCTCTTGGGAAGGCAAGCGCCTGGTTCAGGATTTAAAGAGCCGGTTTAATTGCCCGGTGGTGATGGAAAATGACGCCGTGGCCGCCGCTTTAGGGCAGGCCGTGTATGGCCAAAAGAAAAAAGAAGATTTTTTATTGCTGATTTGGGGCAGCGGCATTGGCGGAGCCGAAGTAAAATATTTAGGCCAACGGATCAATGCTTTTGGTTTTGAGCCGGGCAGGCAGATAATTTCCGTTAACGGCCGCGCCAACGATTGGGAAAGTTTTTGCTCCGGCATGGGCATTAAAGCCAGCTATAAAAAGGAAGCTAAAAAGTTGTCGGCTGGGCAATGGAATGAGGTTTGCCGGTGTTTTGCCTTTGGTTTGGCTAATGTTTTAAACATCAGGCCGGCTAACGCGGTTATTTTGGGCGGCGGCATTGCCTTAGGCCAGTTTAAAAGAATCAACAGCGTTAATAAAATGCTAAAGCGCCGTTTTCAAAAAGAGGCTCCTCAAAAAATCCGTTTGCCTGCTTTTAAAGACAACGCGGGTTTATATGGCGCTTTAGGACTGATTAAAAACCATGGTTAAATTAAATGATTATACCGCCATAGTCGGGCCTTCGGTTATGGCCAGAATCAGGCAAAAAGCCAAAAAGCTGGCTGGCAAAAAAATCGTGGCCATCAGCTCCACCCACCAGGGCGGAGGCGTGGCGGAAATTTTAAACAGCTTTGTTTTTTTAATGAACGAGCTGGGTATTAATTTCGGCTGGCGGATCATCCACGGCACGCCGGATTTTTTTGAAATTACCAAGATTATCCATAACGGCCTGCAGGGGGCGGAGGTTAAATTGACCAACAGGCAAAAACAGGTTTATTTGGAAGTGCTGCGTCGTTTTTCCGTGTTTAATCATTTGCATCACGACCTGGTGATTATTCATGATCCCCAGCCGCTGGCTTTGATAGATTTTTACCAAAAAAAACAACCCTGGATCTGGCGCTGCCACGTGGATTTAAGCGATCCCGGCAAATCGCCTTGGGATTTTTTGGCCGCCTATGTCAAAAAATACGATGCCATGGTTGTTTCGGACGAGCGGTATAAAAAAAACCTCGCGGTCGGGCAAAAAATAATTCATCCGGCCATTGATCCGCTTTCGGATAAGAACAAAAAACTGACCGCGTTGGAAATTAAGCGAGTTTTAAAAAATCTGGGCGTTAATCCGGCTAAACCGATAATAGCGCAGGTTTCCCGCTTTGACTTGTTTAAGGATCCGGCCGGCGCGGCGGAAATTTTTCGGCTGGTCAGAAAAAAAATCAATTGCCAGCTGGTTTTGCTCGGCAATACTGCCAGCGACGATCCCGAAGGCGTGGTTGTTTACGAGGGACTGCTTAAAAAGTACGGCCGCGATAAAGACATCAAAATTTTGATTAACGTCCATGAAAACGATTTGGCCGTTAACGCGGTTCAGCGGGCCGCCAGCGTGGTCATGCAAAAATCAACCAAGGAGGGTTTTGGCCTGGTGGCGGCCGAAGCGCTGTACAAAGGCACGCCGGTGGTGGCTTCGGGCGTGGGCGGCCTGCCTCTGCAAGTTTTAAATAACCAAACCGGCTTTGTCCATCCACCCGACGATTTTTTGGGCTTTGCCCGCAGCATTGAGGAAATTTTAAAAAATAAAAAATTAAGGGAAAAACTAGGGGAACAGGGCCGGCAACACGTGATTGATCATTTTTTAATTACCCGTCTGCTGGAGGATTGGCTGGATTTGTTCGCGGAGTATTTGCCGGCTAAAAAACGCCGTTAAGACGGGTAACGGCTGTTTTAAGATTATAATTTAATAAGAATGATGGCGTTCCAGCTGGGCAATAGCCGGCAGAACGTCTTTTTTGTCTATCACAAAAGTCAGTTCGGTGTAAGTGGAAACCAATTCAATGATGTTGATTTTTTTAACGGCCAACCTTTTTTCAATGGCAAATAGCATGTTGGGTAGATTAATAAATTCTTCCGGAAATTTGACGGTTA
>JAUYIT010000007.1 GCA_030688315.1 Candidatus Komeilibacteria bacterium
AAGAAAAAAACTCTCTATACTAAGGGCGGCAGCGTCACAGTTTCGGTTAAAAACCGGACGGTGTTTCCCAAGTCCGACCAGCCGGGTAGAAAAGAACTGGAAGCAGCTGTCAAAGCCGCCGGTTACTTAGATAAGGTGCAAAGTTTTGACCTGCTCAAGCTGGCAGAAGCCTATGATAACCAGCGTCTGCCGGGAGAGCTGCAGGAAAAGTTAAAGCCCCTGGCCCGCACCGACCGCCAGATCCGGATTTTTGTCAACGAATCGGCAACTTAATGTTCTAGCCCTGGTAAAATAGATCTTTAAATAATTACTATAAGCTGTAGGGTGGTATAATACCCTTTATGCCAGAAATTGATTTAGGCAGAAGACTTGAACTAGTCAACAGCCAGCTACCCAAGAGGATTTTAATGATCAATCCTCAATCTGAAGTTCAGCCGGAACAAGCTTCAAGGTACCCGCTGGGATTATTTTCCCTGGCCACCTTTATTGCTGAAAAATTTCAGCATCCGCTTGATGTTAGTATTCTTGATTTGCAGATTCAACCATCTGATTTTAATATTGCCCAAACTATCGAGGAGACCAATCCGGATATTGTCATGACTACGGCAATTACCCCCTATGAACCGTATGCCCAGAAAATCGGCAGAATTGTCAGGCAAGTTAAGCCAAATGCTTTGTCTTTCATCGGCGGTTATCATGCCACGGTAAAACCAGGCGAGGTGATTCAGCCAGGCAACTTTGATATAGGCGCGATTGGCGAGGGCGAAGAAACCGTACTTGAATTCCTTAATGCGTTGGCGGCCCATGCGTTTGATCATCCGGAAAAATTACTGGATATTCCCGGTCTATTTTTCCGAGGGGAAAATGGCCAAACTGCCTATTCTCGTTTAAGAATACCAAAGCTACCATTATCCCAATACCCCTGGGCGAGTAAAGGCTTAGAATTTTTAGTCGGCCAAACGGTTTCTTACCAGGTTTTTGGTGATACTAAAAAATTTACCAGCAAACCGGGCACACTCATTACATCCCGCGGTTGCGTTCATAACTGCGCTAACTGTGGTTCAAAGCAAATGTTTCAGGTGGTTCGCAACCGGCCGCCAAAAGACGTTGTCGGTGAAGTCAGGTATCTTTTTGATAATCAGCAAACGAAAAATTTTTATTTTGCCGATGATACCCTGAATCAGGATCCGGAAAGATTGAAGGAAATCAGCCGGTTGCTAATTCAGGAAGGCTTGCCGATCGAGTGGGTGGGTATGGCGCGGGTCGATACTTTAGATGCCCAGCTATATAATTTGGCAGTTAAATCCGGAGCGGTTGAATTTGCGTTTGGGGTAGAGTCGGCCGATCCGAGGGTTTTGGCGGCCTTAGAACAGGATAAAAATAATTTGGCCAATGTGGTCACCGCCAGGGAAATGGTTAAAGATGCCGGTGCCGAAGCCAAGTTTTATTTGATGGTCGGTAATCCCCAGGAAACACAGTCCAGCAGCCAAATGACCGCTGAATTTTTGCAAGCAACTAAGCCGGAGAAAATCAGAGTTTCCCGATCTATGCCTTATCCCGGCGCTCCTTTTATCAATGATATCGAAGTTGTCCCACCTTACGATAAAAATTATGAATATTGGTGGGCGTTTCCACCTCCTTCTGATCCTTTCGGTCCACTTTTAAACCTAACCAGAACGCCGTTAATGTCACCCGAGCAAATAGAGGAATCCCGGCAATTACTAATCCAAACTCATCTAGGTTATGGCGGAAAAGTTTAATCCTCTTGGCTTAATCAGTGCCACTCGAACAGAATTTTCTGTTTTATCCCGATTGTTATCGGAAACAGGGTTAAATATGACAGGCAAATACTTTTAGTCAGAGGCGGGGTTGGTAAAGTTCGCGCGGCAATGTCCACCCATTTTACCTGAAGCTGCCTTGAGTTTAAGCCCAATTTTGTCAGTATTAGCCTCCCAAGTTTCCACAGGCTTAGCGAAAAAATTTACCGCTAAAGTGGCTTCGCTGAAAAGTTTTAATGTGTTAAAAGAAATCCTGGACAAAAATCTGGTTTAACTCTTCGCTCCAGCCAGCTTCTCAAACTTCTCTTTAAACTTTAATTTGACCATGTTAATGATGATAAAATAAACCAATGCCTGCAAAACCAATTAAACTCTCTATATAAGCATAGTTTGTTTATAATCCCTACTTCACCATTCCATTTTGATTCTTCAGTTTTTAAACCAGGCCATTTCCCCACGCAAGATACTAAATGGCAGCCAGGTAAGCGCTGGCAAACTATGGTTTGGAAAGATCAACCTCTTGGTTTAATTATTCAAAGTGCTGGTTCGAATAAACAACCTAAAGTGAAAGCATCAGTTTTTTCAAGGACTCAACTAGCTAAAGATTTTCTTAACCAACTTAAACAAGAACTTATCTGGAGGTTTAACTTTAATTTAGATTTATCCAAGTTTTACCAAGCTGTTAGCAAAGATAAAAAATTAAGACCGGTGGTTAAAAAATTTCGTGGCTTACGTCCCATGCACACTGGTTCTTTATATGAATACCTAATCATTGCCATTGTTTTGCAAAACGCCACTGTTAGAAGCAGTGTTTCTATGATGCAGACGCTTTTTGAAAATTACGGCCAATTAGTTAAGTTTGATAACCGGCTGTTTTGGTGTTTTTGGCAACCTAAAAAATTAGCTCATGCCAGTGAACAAAAGTTAAGAAGATTAAAAATGGGCTATCGGGCTAAATCTTTAATTAAAGTTTCCCAGCCCTTTGCTGATAACGAAATTGATGAGCTTGAGTTAAGAAACGAAAGTCAAGAGGAACAAAAAGAAACTTTAATTTCTCTTTATGGTATTGGTCCGGCGTCAGTGGGCTATATCATGTTTGATGTTTTTCATCATTGGGATTATCTAAGACACATATCCCCTTGGGAACAAAAAATCTATACCAAACTTTTCTTTAATAAAGATTATGAAAAAGAATTAGTGCCAGTTGAAAAAATGCTTAAATACTTTAATAAGTGGGGAAAATGGAAAATGTTAGCTATTCACTATGTTTGGGAAGATATTTGGTGGAGAAGACGAAATAAACACATTCCTTGGTTGGAAAAACTGGTCAGGCTTTAATTACTTACTAAATTTAAAAACTCAAATAATTCGTGGTTAAATTCTTTAGTCTTTTCCATATTTACAATATGTCCAGCGCCTTTAAATATCTTTTTTTGTGAGTTTTTAATTCCTCTTTTCAAAACGTTGGCAATTGAATGATAATAAGTTAAATCCCTTTCGCCAACAATTATTAAAGTAGGACAAGTGATTCTATCTAAACGGTTAATCGGTTTAGGGCTAATTTTATTTCTAAATTCGGGATTTAACCATTGCCAACCTGAATAATCTGCCATCATCTTTTTTAACTCCTTGAATTTCTAATTTCAATAGTTTTGATCGGGGAACAATACCAAATTTTGTTTCTTTATAAGAGGTGGCGCCTTTTGTCCCGGGAGCAGTTAACTTCATTTAAA
>JAUYIT010000002.1 GCA_030688315.1 Candidatus Komeilibacteria bacterium
TCAGGCGAGACCAGGCCGAGACGAAGAGGGGAGCCGAGGACAGAAAAATTTTAATTTGGCCGAGCGAGCTTAAAGCCAAAAGTAAATGAACAACATCCGCAACTTCTGCATTATCGCCCATATTGACCACGGTAAATCAACCTTGGCCGATCGTTTTTTGGAAATCACTAAAACCGTGGAAAAAAGAAAAATGATGAACCAGCTGTTGGACAGGATGGATTTGGAACGGGAGCGCGGCATTACCATCAAGCTTCAGCCCGTGCGTATGGACTATCAAGGGTATATTTTAAACTTGATTGATACACCGGGCCACGCCGATTTTACCTATGAAGTTTCGCGTTCATTGGCCGCCGTGGAAGCGGCGATTTTGCTGGTGGACGCCAGCCAAGGGATTGAAGCGCAAACAGTGGCTAATTTATATCTGGCCTTGGAACAGAATCTGACCATTATTCCGGTAATGAATAAGATTGATTTGCCGGCCGCCCATCCGGAACAGGTCAGAAAAGAAATCGTCAATTTACTCGGTTGCACACCGGAGGAAATCATCAGCGTTTCAGCTAAAACCGGCGTTAACGTGGAACAGGTTTTACAGGCGGTGATTGCTCAAACGCCACCGCCCACGGGCGAAAACAACAATCAGGTTCAGGCCCTCATTTTTGATTCCGAATTTAATGATTACAAAGGCGTAGTGGCTTATGTGAGGTTAAAAAACGGCACGCTGACGGCCGGACAAAAAATCCGTTTTATCGCCACTGATGAAACCAGCGAAATTTTGGAAGTGGGTTATTTTAAACCGGAATTTCAAAAGGCCGACAAGTTGCAAGCCGGAGAAATCGGTTACGTTGTTACCGGCCTTAAACATTTGGAAAAAGCCCGAGTGGGCGATACTATTACCTTGGCGTCCGACCCCGCCCAATCCCTGCACGGTTACAAGGAGGTTAAACCCATGGTTTTTGCCGGCGTGTTTTGTAAAGAAGGGGATGATTACCAGCGTTTGCGTGAAGGCATTGATAAACTCAAATTAAACGATTCCGCTTTGTTTTATGAGCCGGAAAATTCACCGGCCTTGGGTTTTGGTTTTAGGTGCGGCTTTTTAGGCATGCTGCACTTGGAAATTTTTCAAGAACGTTTGCGCCGCGAATACGGTTTGGATTTGGTTATTACCACGCCTTCCGTGGCTTACAAGGTCAAGCTCTCCAATGGCAAGCAAATAACCATTCACAGTCCGCAAGAATTGCCCGATCAGGGGCAGATTGAGGAAGTAGAAGAACCGTACGTTAAAATCGACATCATTACGCCCAAGGATTATTTGGGTAATATTATGAAGCTGGTTCAGGAAAGCCGGGGTGAATATCAAAATACGGAATACCTGGATGAAAACCGCACCATTTTGCATTACCATATTCCGCTGTCCGCTATTCTCACGGATTTTTACGACAACTTAAAAAGTATTTCTTCGGGCTACGCTTCCATGAATTACGAACTTTTGGATTACCGTTTGTGTAATGTAGTTAGGATGGATATTTTAGTGGCCGAAGATTTGGTGGACGCGCTTTCCACTATTGTTTATGAAGATGATGCCTTTAAAGCGGGCAAGCGGATCGTTAGCGCTCTCAAGGATATTTTGCCCAAACAGATGTTTGTGGTTAAAATTCAGGCGGCCATCGGTGGAAAAATCATTGCCGGCGAACGCATTAGCGCCATGAAAAAAGACGTGATCGCCAAACTTTATGGCGGTGATATTACCCGCAAGCGCAAGCTGTTGGAAAAACAGAAAAAAGGCAAAAAGAAAATGATGGCCATGGGTACGGGTAAGGTTGATATCCCCCAAGAAGCTTTTATGGCAGTATTGAAAAGATAAAAAAATCGGGCAAAGTCCTTTGTGTTGGACAGTGCCCGAATTCAATCAGTTTGACCTTGAAAGTTTAGCAGGGGAAATCGTCGTACCATTCTTTTGCAAGATCCTTTGTTCCGTCGTGGTTTATCAAATAGATACTCCATGAGTCCCATTCTCCACCACGTTTAGGATCAAATTTCAGATCAAATCGATACAAGGATCCTTCTTTAGCATCATCGACGCCTGCCATTTTCATGAATGGTCTGCCGGTGCAGAGCAACGAGTTGTGCTTAAGTTCCGGGATCAACCTAAAGAGCGAGTTGCCCAAGTCAGCACGGGTCGTGTATTCCTTCATGGGAATCAGTTCCCCATACGACATGACGATGTACTTGCCGTCCTTCGTAATGGCATCAGCTGCGCCTAGAAGGACGGAATGTCGATTGGGGGTGAGACCAAGCTCTTCGGCCATTTCCCAGAATCGCCGGCCGCAACCAATCATTACTGTTGGTATCTCGTCGGCCGGAGGTAGGTGCGCCTTGAGAGCGCGGATGTCGTTCTTGCCGGATTCGGTCATGCCCGGGTCCGGATATTCAGGACCGTAAAAGCGGTCTCCATGGGTAACGATCCAGATAGTACACTCCAATTTGGACTCCTTGTGGTTTGATTGTTTGATGTGACGGTGAAAATAGCGACAATAGAATATGATATAATATATTTAAGATTATGTCAAGCCAAGAAAAAAACAAGAAGTCTGACTTTAAAAACATTTTAAATAGAAAATGGGAATATTTTATTTCCAGAAATTTGACGGTTTGGCACGATGAACTTAGTTTGATTGGCGGAGTAAAACATTATCCAATTTACCGCTTGCCTAAGTTTTATCAATTACGAATCCATCACCACAACTATTCCGATTTTTATCAACTCAAACAAGGAGAAGGTAATCATTTATATTTTAAGGAATCTTTAAGAGGTAATTTTAAAAATCGGGCTTATATAAAATTCTTGGAAGTTTTATATAAAAAACAAGGCCAAAAATTACTGCGCCTGTCAAAAAAATTAGCGGACAAACCTGATTTATTAGAAAAGTTTTTTAATTGCTACGCCAAATCCACCTGCATGCTTGGTATTACGGCAACCGCCAGCAAGATTTTGACGGATGACATTTTACTGTCTTTAAAGGGACTGTCGGGGCTAGAACGTCAGCAAGTAATCGTTTATTATTCGGGGTCTAAGCAATTAGCTCCTATTCAACA
>JAUYIT010000035.1 GCA_030688315.1 Candidatus Komeilibacteria bacterium
TAAACGCGATAGGTTTCACCGCGAATATCATATTCGCGATTGTATTCACCTACGGCCATTTTCTGTCTCCGAATAGATTGTTTGGAACATTATTCAAGACAATATATCATAGTTTGATTTATTTGTCAAGGTTAGCTATAATTATTCAATCGCCAAATAAAAATAAATTTATGTTAATAGGTCATTTGCCGGCCGGGTATTTTTTATCCCGGGCGTTGATAAAAAAATTTAAAATACCCCTCACACCCTTATGGCTCGGTTTGGGTTTGGTGGCCTCGGTAGCACCGGATTTTGACCATGCCTTTAATCTGTTTTTCCAAACCAATATCAACGACCATCGTTCGCTGCTGACGCACATCCCGATAACTTATTTTATACTGGCTCTGCTTGGCTGGGTGCTGTATAAGTTAAAACCGCGGCGCTGGTTAAAATGGGGATTGATTCTGGTTTTGCCAAACGCTCTGCTTCATACAGTTTTGGATACGGTTTTTATCGGTATCAAGTGGCTGTGGCCCTTTTCTGATCGTTATGTAGGAATATATAATGTCGGTTACAGTGGCGGTTTTTCGGTAACGGATTATTTTCAGCACTGGTATTGGTATTTGGAAATTGCTTTGTGGTTGGTCGCGGTTGTGGCCGTGATAATTTCCTCTAAAAAAGGTGAGTTAAAATAAACCTCCCTGGTTCGTTTGATTGTTAAAAACGTGCTATAATTACAAAGTTAACTTTTTAATAATTTAATCGAATAACAAAAATGAAAAAATTGCTAATCTTTGCTTTTTTTGCCTTGGCGCTGACTTTTAATCAGGTCGCTTTGGCTCAGGATGAGGCCGGCCAGGAGGCCACCGCCGAAACAACTGTCAGCGAAGAAGTTACCGCCGCGGATTTGGATGTTGAAGAACCCACAACCTTGCCCACCAACGGGTTTGGTTATTTTTTTAAAAACCTAGGCCGGGCCATTCAAACTACTTTGACATTCAATCAGGAAAAGAAAGCAGAGTTGCAACTGAAAATTGCCGATGAAAGATTGCTTGAAGCCAAAGAGGTAGCTGAAGCCAATCCTAATAACGCCAAGGCCCAGGCCATAGCCGCTAAAAGTTTGGAAAAATATCAGCTGATGATGGAAAAAGTTCAGACCAGAGTTGAGGCTATTAAGGAAAAAAACGCCGAGCGCGCCGAAAAACTGCTGGATAAAATCGCCGATCATCAGCTTAAGCAACAGCAGATCATGGAAAAAATCGAGGAGCGCGGGGCGGAAAATTTAACCGAAGAACAAAAACAGAGGCTTCAAGAAGTTAAAGAAAAGGCCCTGGAAAAATTCGGCCAGTTTATGGAGCGGGTGGAAGAAAATCAGGAAAAAATCAAGGAGCGCCTGGAAAAGGCCGCTGAATCGGCCGAGGGTGAAACCGAAGGCGCCATGGAAAAACTTCACAATTTACGGGTAATTCAACGCTTGGGCGACAAATTTGAAAACGAGGACTTGCGCCAGGGCGTGGAAGAAGCCAATCAAACGGTCAGGGAAAAGTTTTTCAAAGAGCTTAAAGAGTCGGATAACGGCGCTGCCCAGGAATTCAACGTTCAGCTGGAAAATATGTCCGGCCAAAACGCGGACCAGTTGAGAGTGATTAATTTTCTTAAAGAAGGACTGGTCGAGCAAACAAAAACCGATCCGGCCTTAAACGCTTTAAACAGTCCGTTAAAAAAGTTTGAGCAAAACCGTTTGGACAATTTAAAAAAGCAACTGGAAGCCACCGGCGACGCCGATGAACAGCAGGAATTATTGAGGCCGCTGGAAGAAGCCGGTGATGTTAAATCGGTGGAAGTTTTGGACAGATTGCGACAGGAAATAAAAAACGAGCGGGCCAAAGAGGCCTTACAAAATGCTCAAGAAAGAAAAGTTGAAAGAATCAACGAACGTTTGGAAAAAATGGATGATCAGAATCAGGTTCAGGAATTAAAAAAGGAAATCAATTCAGCGCCGGCCGCGCAAAGGGCGATCAGGCAATCCGATCCGGAATTAATGAAAAAAATGGATCAGCGGTCGGAGGAAATTAAAAAAATCCAAGCCGAAAGAAAATCCAATGAAGATAGGCCCAATGTTAAACCGGCTGACCGCCCTAACACGCAAAACACCGACCGTCCTCAAATAGCGCCCAGAAAAGATAATCCCGGCCAAGATCGGGGCCAGGGCCAGGGTTCTACCGGGCAGTCCGGCAGACCTGATCAGCCGCAGCGTCAGAATCAACCGCCAGAAGCACCTAAACGTTAAATCAATTATAAAACGCCCGTTTAAACACCGGGCGTTTTTGATTTGCTTAAATAATATTAATTCGTTGTTTTAATAAATTAACAATCGGAAAAAATAGAGGCGAGGGTAATTGATCGGGAGAAAACCATTCCCATTTTTCCAGTTTTTCCGGTTCCAGATTTTTGGGCTCACCAGCAACATAGTCAGCCAGCAAAAACAAAGTCACGTAATGACGGTCGCCTTCGGGGTAAATATCGTTGGTAAAAGCCAGATGTCTAAAGTTGGCAACCGTCAAACTGCATTCTTCCCGCAACTCCCTGATGGCGCAATCTTCAATTGATTCGTTAAATTCCAAATGGCCGCCCGGAAAACCCCAGGTGCCGGTCCCATGCGAACCTTTTCTTAGCCCAAGCAGTATTTTATCGTTTTTATTAATTACTACCGCCACGCCGATTTTCGGCCTTTCCTTGATTTCCATTGATTTGCTTTAATAATTATTAACATTATATAATACAGGGGCTAAATGTAAAGTTTAAACTATAAACTATGATTTATGATGATAGGGTGTATGGCCGGTTAAAGATTGACGAACCAATAGTTTTAAATTTATTGGCTTTGCCCCAGATGCAGCGTCTAAAAAAAATCCATCAAAACGGTATTTATTTTTACTTTTTACCCCAGTTTGACACTAATCGTTTTGATCATTCGGTCGGCGTGATGTTGCTGTTAAAAAAGTTTAACGCTAAGTTTGCTGAGCAGGTTGCTGGTTTGTTGCATGATGTTTCTCATCAGGTATTTTCGCATGTGATTGATTATTATTACAATGTCAGCGTCAGCGCTGATTATCAGGATTCAATCCACAAGGAAGTCATTAATGAACCGGCGTTAAATATAATTTTAAATCAAGGGGGACTAGATTTGAATAAAATTGGTAATTTATCCAATTGGCCGCTCCTGGATAATGAGTTGCCTAACATTTGCGCTGATCGTCTGGATTATACATTAAGGGACGCTTTAGCCGCCGGTTTGGCTGATAAAAATTTTATCGAGCTGATTTTAAATAATTTAGAGGTTGGCGAGCGGGGTTTTATTTTTAAAAACCTCAAGCCAGCCAGATTACTAGGGGACTTATCACTAAAAATGCAGGAGGAAATTTGGCATTCCGATTGGGGCGAATTATCATTTTACTTAATGGGTGAGATTTTAAAATACGCGATCGGCAATAAACAAATTACCGTGAATGATTTTTGGCTCGGCGATGCGGAATTATTAGATAAGTTAACGTCATTGAATGACTTGCAAATCAATTCTAAATTGAATTTTATTAAAAACATCAGAACAGCTAATCTCAAGGGTAATCCTGATAATTACGATTTACTATTTCCTTATAAGTTCAGAGTCATTGACCCATGGGTTAAGGATAAGCGACTTACCGAATTGGACGAGGAGTTTAAAATGAATTTTGAAACGGCCAGAAGCAATGCTAAAATCGGACACTATTTGAAATTTAATTTATGAGTTTAAAAGAAGAAAAAGTAATCGTCGCGTTGTCGGGCGGGGTGGATTCATCGGTCACCTGCGCTTTGTTGTTGGAACAGGGATACGCGGTGGAAGCGATTTTTATGAAAAACTGGACGCCCAAATCCAAAGAAGAGGGTTTAATTATGTGTCCGCTCACGGCCGATGAAAAAGACGCGCGCCTGGTTGCTTCCCAGCTGGGTATTAAACTATCCGTAATCAGTTTTGAAAAAGAATACCGTGCTGATGTCGTGGATTATATGTTTAAGGAATATCAGGAAGGCCGCACGCCCAATCCTGACGTGCTTTGCAATTCCAAAGTCAAGTTCAATGTTTTTTTAAAAAAAGCATTGTCATTGGGAGCGGATTTTGTGGCAACCGGTCACTACGTACGCAAATTCCAATTTCCAAATTCCAATTTCCAACTATTGAAAGGCGTTGACCCTAATAAGGACCAGACATATTTTTTATATCAAATCACACAAGACCAATTGGAAAAATGTTTGTTTCCCATCGGCGAATATGCTAAGCCACAGGTCAGAGAGTTGGCAAAAAAATTCGGTTTGGCCACGGCAAGCAAGCCCGATAGCCAAGGGATTTGTTTTGTGGGTGAAGTGCAAATGAAAGAATTTTTAAAGCAAAGAATTAAGCCCCAAACCGGCGATATTATTACTGTTGAAGGTAAAAAAATCGGCGAGCACGAAGGCGTGTGGTTTTACACGGTTGGTCAGCGCAAAGGCATTGGCATTGGGGGCGGAATGCCGTATTATGTAATAGATAAGGATCTAATTAATAACCGCTTAATTGTGGCCCGGGGCGACCAAGATGAAGCCCTGTTTAAAACAGAATTGATTTGCGCCGAAGTCCACTGGATTGCCGGACAACAACCAAAATTTCCTCTAACTTGTTCCGCTAAAATAAGATACCGGCAGGAAGAGCAATCCTGTCAAATAACCAAATCCGCGGACAGCCCCGGCCAATTATCAGTCAGTTTTAAAGATAAGCAGAGAGCGATTACGCCCGGCCAGTTCATTGTTTTTTATAAAGATGACGAATGTTTGGGCGGCGGCAAAATATTGTAAATATATGATTGAATTTATTGAACAACAAAGCCGGCATTTTGCCAATCTGGTCATCGGTATCTTAATTGCCGCCGCCCTGATTTTTTTGCTGTTCGGCGATTATTTGCGTTTGTCAGGATTTTTACTGACCATCGTGTTGATTATCTTGCCTAATTATCTGGCCGCTAACTGGCTGATCTTTAAAAATAATTTTAGCCCGCGCTTTATCGCTTTAACCCAGTTCGTGGCTGCCTGCGCCGGCTATCTTAATTTTTTGGGTTCCTTGGATTTTTACCGCAACCCCGCTACCTGGTGGTACGATTTGGTTTTGCATTTTGTTAACCCGCTGATGATTTTTATTATCACAGCCGGTTTTGTGGTTATTTATCAGGATAGATTTTTTCATAAAACCAGCTTGTTCTACACGGTGGGCGTAAATTTTGTGCTGGCCGTTTTTTTGTCTTTTTCTTGGGAATTTTATGAATTTTTGATTGACTTGATTTTTTCCCACTCCACCATGTTTGGCCAGCATGGCGAAGTGTATTTTGACACCCTCACCGATTTGGCGGCGGATTTGGCCGCGGCTGTACTGGCCACTTGGTTGATTTATACCCGTTTTTATGGTTATATATTAAACAATACCGTTAACTACCGTAAAAAGGTTTTAGGCCAATGAAAGCTTTAGAAATCAGACAAAAATATTTGGAATTTTTTAAAGAGCGCGGGCATGTTATTATCCCGTCCGCTTCTTTGGTTCCTGAAAATGATCCTTCCGTTTTATTTACCACCGCCGGCATGCACCCCTTGGTGCCTTTTTTGCTGGGCGAAAAACATCCGGCCGGCAACCGGCTTACTTCAGTTCAAAAATGTATTCGCACAGGCGATATTGATGAGGTCGGCGATGCCACTCATCTGACTTTTTTCGAAATGCTCGGCAATTTTTCTTTCGGCCCAATCAGTTCCGATGATCCGAAAGATTTTGGCAATGAAGGCTATTTCAAGCGTTCGGCCATGCATTGGGGTTACGAATTCATCAAAGATGAATTAGGTGTGGCGCCAGAACGAATTTCTGTCACTTTTTTCAAGGGTGAGAACGGCGTGCCGCGCGATGAAGAAGCTCATCGAATCTGGACAGAAGAAATCGGTTTGCCGGCTGACAAAGTGATTGAGGGGAATTTTGAGGACAATTTCTGGGGGCCGACTGGCAGTGAAGGTCCGTGCGGGCCAACCGCAGAAATTTATGTTGACGGCATTGAAGTTTGGAACCTGGTTTTCAATGAATACTATCGGCATAAAGATGGAAAATTAACTCCGTTAGAAAATCCTGGCGTGGACACCGGTGCCGGTTTCGAACGGATTCTGGCGACCTTGAATGGCTATAAGAGCGTCTATGAAACAGAT
>JAUYIT010000012.1 GCA_030688315.1 Candidatus Komeilibacteria bacterium
GTATGTTGGGCTTTAAGGAACGGGAATTCTTTGAAATAGAAAATGAAACGGAAAGGGAAAACGTCAAAGTTAAATTCTAGACGAGGGCGGGCAAGGAAAAAATTTTCGTTGTCCGAGTCGGGTCCCCCGAGCGAGGCCTGGCGAGCTGCCGGCGAGACCAGGCCGAGACGAAGGAGGGAGACGAGGACAGAAAATTTTTTCCTTGCCCGCGCGAGTTATTATGTATAATCAGATTTCTTCCAACAAAAGAAAAACTTGGCTGTTAATGACTATCTTTATGATAGTCATTGTTTTGCTGGGTTGGATTTTTGGGGAAAGCCAAGGCATTGGTTATGGCGGAATAGCCATCGCAGTAGTAATTGCTCTGGTGATGAATTTGGTGGGCTATTTTAAGGGCGATAAAATCGCTTTGGCCATGAGCAAAGCACAGGCCATTAAAAAAACCGATAACCCTTACGTTTACCGGCTGGTGGAAAATCTTTGTTTGGCCTTAGGCATGCCCATGCCCAAGGTCCATATTATTCCGGACCAAAATATTAACGCTTTTGCCTGCGGCCGAAAACCCGAAACCGCTTCTATTGCAATCAGCTTAGGCGCGATTGAAAAATTGGAGAATGAAGAACTGGAAGGCGTAATTGCTCATGAACTTTCGCATATTAAAAATTATGACATCAGGGTGATGACGATCGTCATTATCTGCGTGGGCGTAGTTACCTTAATGGCCGACTTTTTCCTGCGCTCCCAATTCTTGTTTGGCGGCCGCCGTGATAGCCGTGAAGGCGGACAATTGAGTGCCATTCTGATTATTGTCGGTTTGGTGTTGGCTATTCTCTCCCCTATCTTCGCGATGTTAATCCAACTGGCGGTTTCACGAAAAAGAGAATATCTGGCTGACGCCTCCGGCGCTTTGCTAACGCGCTATCCGGAAGGTTTAGCCCGGGCTTTGGAAAAAATAAAAAATTTTAATCAGCCTTCCAAAGCCGCCAACCACGCCACGGCCCATTTATATATTGCCAATCCGTTTGAAGGGGTGGGTAAAAAGGTAGCGGGGTTATTCTCCACTCATCCGCCACTAGATGACCGAATCGCCAAATTGAGAAAGATGTAACGGCCTTGCCCTTTGGTCATTGCGAGCCCCGTAGGGGCGAAGCAATCCCGCTGTATCTGGTATAAACATCGGGGTTGCTTCGTCGCTTCGCTCCTCGCAATGACGGTTGCGGGCAAGGCCTTTTGTTTTAGCCAAAAACGCCTAAAACATTGACTGGAAAGTTTAAACATCATATAATACAATCCCTAAGATATGACCGATTTTACATTATGAAAAACCAGGAAATCTACAATAAATTTACCGACCATTTTAAGCGGGTGCTGACCTTGGCGCAAGATGTGGCCGCTTCATTGCATCATCAAACCATTGAACCCTTGCACCTGCTGTATTGCCTTTCCAACGAACGGGGTTCTTTGGGCGCTTCGGTATTATACAAAAACCAACTCACGCCGGATCGCGTGCGGGTGGTTCTGCAAATTTTAAATAATGATCAAACCAGAAACCAAACCACCACCAAGGCCCTGCCCGCCCTCTCCTCCGCTTCGCAAAAAATTTTGGAAAAAGCGGTTAAAACGGCTTTTCAGCATACCCATAAATACATCGGCACCGAACATTTACTTTACAGTTTAATTACTTCCGGCGACCAATTATTGCTGAACTATCTCAAGGAACAACAGATTAATCTAAATGCTTTAGAAAACCATTTAAAAACCATTTTGCAAAGCACTTCCAAATTCGGCGAACTGGCCGGCGGTGAAGAACTGGCCGATGAACCGGCGTTGGAACGGGTGTTAACCCATGGCCAGAGCAATGATAAAAACACCGCCTTAGGCACCTTTGCCGTGGATTTAACCGAAGACAACATCCAAGCCAACATTGATCCGGTGATTGGCCGTGAAGCGGAAATTGACCGGCTGATTCAAATTTTATCGCGCCGTACCAAAAATAATCCCATCTTGCTCGGGGAACCCGGCACGGGCAAAACCGCCATTGTGGAGGGCTTGGCCAAACGGATCGTGGCCGGCAAAGTACCCGACGTACTGATTGGCAAACGGATTTTGAATCTGGACTTGGGCGCTACTTTGGCCGGCACCATGTACCGCGGTGAATTTGAAAGCCGGCTAAAAGATATTATTGAAGAAGTTAAGGCCGACCCCAATATTATTCTGTTTATTGATGAAGTTCACACTTTAATTGGCGCGGGCTCTTCTTCCGGATCACTGGACGCGGCCAATTTATTCAAACCCGAACTGGCCCGCGGCAATTTGCGTTTGATTGGCGCCACCACTTTGGAAGAATTTAAAAAACACATTGAATCGGATCCGGCTTTTGAACGGCGCTTTCAGCCCATCATTATTAATGAATCCAGCATTGAAGAGACCGAAGAAATTTTACAGGGCGTTAAGGCCAATTACGAAAAATACCATCAGGTTAAAATTTCCGATGAAGCCATTAAGGCGGCGGTGGAACTTTCCAGCCGGTATTTGACCGACAAATTTTTGCCGGATAAAGCCATTGATTTAATTGACGAAGCCGCCGCCAAAATCAAGGTGGAAGCCACCCGCGACGGTTTAGCTAAAGTGACCAAAAAACTGCAGGGCGAGCTTAAAGAGCTTCAACGCCAAAAAGAAAAAAGCATTTTGGAGGAAAAATTCGACGAGGCCTTAAAGTTCAAGCGCCAGGAAGATGATTTGCTATTAAAGCTGGACGATTTACAACGCCAGGTAGATAAAGCCAAAAAGAAAATTTTGGGCACCATCACCCGCCACGATATCGCCTCCATTTTATCCAAAATCACCAAAATTCCGGTTAACGATTTGATTCTGGAAGAAAAGCAAAAACTGTTGGCTCTGGAAGAACGCTTGAAAAAATTCGTGATTGGCCAGGATGACGCCCTTAAGGAACTAGCCGAATCAATCAGACGATCTAGAGCCGGGCTTTCTAATCCCAACAAACCCATTGCTTCCTTTATCTTTTTAGGGCCTTCGGGTGTGGGCAAAACCGAAACAGCCAAAGTGCTGGCCCGCGAAATTTTTGAAGACGCCAACGCCTTAATCAGAATAGATATGTCGGAATTTTCCGAGGCCTTTAATATTTCCAAGCTGATTGGGGCGCCGGCCGGCTATGTGGGCTACAAGGAGCAAGGCAAGCTGACCGACGCCGTCCGGCGCCGTCCTTACAGTGTGGTTTTGTTTGATGAAATTGAAAAAGCCCATCCCGATGTGTTCAACCTGCTCCTCTCGGTTTTGGAAGATGGACATCTTACTGACGCGGTGGGCAAAAAAATCAACTTCAAAAACGCCATTATCATCATGACCTCCAACATCGGTTTAAGTGAATTCAACCGTTTTAGCGCCTTAGGTTTTGAAGCCGGCGATAAAAGCGACCAACAAAAACTGGATGATAATTACCAACGGCTGGAAGAAAAAATCCAGGCCGGTTTGACCGATACTTTTAGGCCCGAATTTTTAAACCGGATTGACAAAGTTTTGGTGTTTAAGCCCCTAAATGCCCAAGCGGCTTTAGCCATTGCCAAACTCCAACTAGCCGAACTGGCTAACCGGATGGCCAAACAGGACTTATTCATAAAAATCAGCCCCCAGGTGGTTAAAAAGCTGGCTGAACAGGGTTTTTTGCCCGAACAGGGCGCCCGCGGCATTAGGCGGATTATTCAGGATAAAATTGAAAACCCGCTGGCTTCGGAATTATTAAGCAACCGTTTTAGCGCGGGTGAAACCATTAAAGTTAAGCTGAATAAGGATAAGATTGAATTTGAAAAATAACTGATTGCCAACAATTAAATTAAAACAGGGTCAAAACTTTTTTTGGCTCTGTTTTTTACTAAATATGACTATTAAAAAAACAATTGACTTTATTTTAACATTGATCTTCCCGATTGAATGTTTGGGTTGCAACAAAGAGGATATCTATTTGTGCGATGAATGTTTGGCTAAAATAAAAATCTATGACCAGCCGCCAGTGTTTGAACATCCGCTGACGCACTTGAACGGCATTATTTACGCTACCGATTACAAACAAAAGTTGTTGCAACAAATAATCCACAATTTTAAATTCCGTTACATTAAGGAGTTGGCTGAACCGCTGGCAAAAATTTTGGCTGAATTTTGGACGAATTATATTAACAGCGTAGAGACGCGCAATTGTGCGTCTCTACAAAACGATAAACCGATTATCATCCCCGTGCCGTTAAATAAAAAACGCCTGCTGGAACGCGGCTTTAACCAGGCCGAATTGATCGCCAAAATTTTTGCCAGCCAGTTTAATTATCCCCTATTTTCTAACGCTATTATTCGTTCCAAAAACACCCCGCACCAGGTGGGCCTAAATAAAAAAGAGCGTTTAACCAATGTTAAAAACTCTTTTGCCATCACCGACCCTGAACTGATCAAAGATCGCATCGTCATCCTGATTGACGATGTGGTTACCACCGGTTCCACTTTGGAAGAAATCGCCAAAACCCTCAAACAAGCGGGGGCCAAAGATGCCTGGGGTTTAACCGTAGCCAAAGATTGATTCTACATATCCAGTATGACATTTTAACTTTGCCTTTACATTCCAGGGATTAATCTTGACATTAATGTTTAAATATAATATCATGCTGTATTCATACAGCACCTAATAATTGGAGTAACCCCTGACAAGACTCAGAATTGGCTTGGATTGTGACAAGGTCATCCTTGATCCCGATCCCCAAAAAGCGGCTCTAGCCAAAGAACTCTTTGGCATCGATATCTTGCCGGAACAATGCAAAAGAGAGGTTGCTGTTCCCGGTATTCTGACCCTAGAACAATACCGGGAAATCCAAAAAACTCTCTTCTATAACTGGGAGATGTCAAAAGGTATTTTGCCAGTCCCGGGCGCGGTCGACTACGTTAGAATGCTGATGGATAGTGGTCACTTTATAAAAGTAATCACCAGCCGAACCGGGGAAGCTTTAGAAATTGCCCAAAGATTATGCCGCCAACACGGGTTGGAAATCTTTGACTGGCAGGGCGTTGGCCATGATGTCAGTAAAAAAGAGGCGGCAAAAGGCCTGGATGTCTATGTCGACGACGACTATGACAAGCTGGAGGATTTAATTGGGATTGTTCCGAACCTAATCCTGTTTGCCTGGCCGGCTAATCAGGGAATTACCCTTGATCCGCGCATCATACGGATTGAGGGCTGGGAAAATCTTTTTCAACACATCGCCTAACAAAGACGTTATCACAAAAGGCGCCCGTTCCAACGGACGCCTTCTTTTTTTAACCGATAGTTGAACGTTTAAATCATTTTAACTACTTTCCACCAATTCTCAATATATTCCGGCCGTTTGTTTTGATATTTTAGATAATAGGCATGCTCCCAAACGTCCAAACACAAAATGGGCGCATGGCCTTTTAGTAACGGCGAATCCTGATTGGACGTTCCGTAAACTTCCAACTCCCCTTCCTTATTCCTGACCAGCCAGGCCCAGCCCGAACCGAACTGGCCCACGGCCGCGGCGGTAAATTTTTCTTTAAATGTTTCCAATGAACCGAAGGCGGCGGCGAGGTCGTCGACCAATTGCTGGTCTTTTTGATTGGCCGGATCCATATTCTGCCAAAACAATTTATGATTTATGTAGCCGCCGCCGTGGTTTTTAAAAACCTTTTTATCGGCTTCATCCATTTTTAAGGAATCAAACATCGCCATCAGCTCTTCTGGACTTTGAGTCAGTTCAGGATATTTTTCCAAAACACCATTCATTTTATCGGTGTAGGCCTGATGATGCTTGGTATGATGAATTTCCATGGTTTTAGCGTCAATGTATGGCTCTAACGCGTCATAGCCGTAATTCAATTTGGGCAATTCGTATTTCATATACTTTTCGGGTTAATGATTATATTTTCACTATATCAAAAATGTAAAAAATGTTCAAATTAAAAAGACGTTTTGCAACATCTTGTTTTAAATACTGGCGGAGGCGAGAGGATTCGAACCTCTGAGACCTTTTAAAGGGCCTAACAGTTTTCAAGACTGTCCCATTCAACCGCTCTGGCACGCCTCCCTGGTTACTACTGCTTATTAATCTTTTCCAGCAATTTTTGTTTTAGCATCACGGGCAAATCCTTGGGATTTTCCAAGCCCAACTTGGCCGCCAATTTGTCTTCAATCAAATGGCCAATTTCCCTTTGCGCTTCAAAAAAAGTTCTGCCGCCCCAAACGCTTTTTCCCTGTTCATTATACGGATACCTTTCAGGCACCACCTTATCCAAATAATCCAGGCGTTCATCAAGTGTGACAATATCGGTACCGCGGGTAATTTCGTCAATATAATGGATAATCATGGCTGACTGGTCCAGGCCGTCTTTTAATTTAATGGAGTTGTCTTCTTGAAGTTCGGCAAAACCCGGTAAAGAAATATGGGAAATCGATTCAATCAAACGGCTGACCTCTTCGGGATTTTTAAGCCCGCCCTGCCATAGACCCTCTTTGCTTTTTTGATAAATGGCTTCAATTTTTTGTGGATCACTCTCACCTCGGCCTTCTTCAATCTCGCCGCGCTTTCGCCAATCATGCAACAAGGCGGCAATAATCAGTGTTTGCTTTTCGTTATCAGGCAAACCGTATAAATCAGCCGCGATATCGGCCATAGCCGCTTCCACCAGGCAATGTTCCGTTACATCGCCCCAGCGCTTGTTGCGTTCCAAGGTTTCTCCACGCTTATTTATAATACTTTCCTGGCCAAATTGAGCGTCCCTTTTTGTTTGGCCGGATTCATTGTGAAATTGCAGATAATCTTTGTACTTCAAGCCAAGCCCAACAAAAAAACGTCGCTTCTTTTCTTCAAAATTTTCCTGACTTGCCTGGGGTAATTCTGGTTTCATACAAACAAATTTTCTGGCGGAAGGGCAGGGATTCGAACCCTGGATACGAGTTAAAAACTCATATAACGGTTTAGCAAACCGCCGCTTTCGGCCACTCAGCCACCCTTCCTCAATTAGATTGCCCAAAATTGGGACTCGTAATTTTATAAATAACTTGGTCTAATATAGTATTAATTAAGATATTTGTCAATCTTGCTCGGATGAGATATAATTACCGCATGGAACAAGAGGAACAACCATCAAAACAGGATCTGCTAATGTCTTGGCAATTCCCCGAATACCTTAAGCCGGAACGTGGCAAGGTTTGGTATTTTTGGTTCTTTACTATTGTTGTTTTATTGCTGGTTTATTCCATGGTCACCATTAATTTCCTGTTTGCCATCATTGTTATTATGGGCACCATCATCACCCTGATGCGTTCCAAATATCATCCTAACGCCGTGGACTTTGCCATAACCAAAGACGGCTTGATGGTGGAAGGTAAATTTTACGCCTACGATCTGATTAAGGATTTTTATATCATTTACAAACCCAAGGAAATCAAAAACCTCTATTTTGAATTTAAATCGCTGGTTAGGCCCCGCATCATCATCCCCTTGGAAGACCAGAATCCATTGGCCGTGAGGGATTTATTGAAACAATATCTGGACGAGAATTTGGAAAAAGAAGAGGAACCCGCCTCCGAGGCCTTTAGGAAATTATTCAAGCTCTAGACAAAAATATCAAAATGTATTAGAATCACCGATACCGTGGTTTTTTATTTTAAACCGAGTTCGTAAGAACAACGAGCGCCCGTAGCTCAGTGGATAGAGCGCATGGTTGCGGTCCATGAGATCGTAGGTTCGATTCCTGCCGGGCGCACCAATAAATTGACAAAATGGGCTGATTAATGTAGTATTATCAAGTTATTCAGCCAGCGTCGCGGGGTAGAGCAGTTGGCAGCTCGGCAGGCCCATAACCTGCAGGTCGCGGGTTCGAGTCCCGCCCCCGCAACCAAGATTTTATATTTTTTCCTTACAACCGACTGACCAGGGCGGCGTAGCTCAGTGGTAGAGCAGCAGACTCATAAGCTGTTGGTCGGTGGTTCAAGTCCACCCGCCGCCACCACGGGTCATCATTCGCTTCAGGTTCCATATTTGAACAAGTTCAAATATTTCACCTTACGCGAATGTGCCCCTCTAAAAAATCCCTCGCAAGCAAGGGATTTTTTTAAATTTACAACCTATCAGGAAAGTTGGAAAAAATACCGTCCACGCCCATGGCCTTTATTTTTTTAATCTGCTTGGGCTTATCCACCGTCCATACCAACACCCGCGAACCCAGATTGTGGATTTTTGCTACCAGTTTTTTACTGACCGATTTAGCCGGCAAATTAATGGACCAGGGTCTGAATTTCTTTTGATAATATGTAACGCCCGGCCTTTTTCTTAATCTGGAAATTAATACGCCTAAACGAACTTGGGGTAAAATTTTAGCAAACAACACTAGCTCTCGATGATTGAATGAAGAAACCAAAAAATCATCATACAACCAGTTTTTTTTAACCACAAACTTTTCTATCAGCGCGGCGGCGGGCGCGGCCGTACCCAGACCTTTAAGTTCAATATTAAGCTGGGCTTTTTGTTTGACCAAATTTAAAATCTGAACTAAAGTCGGGATTTTTTGACCTTGGCCGGCGTTTAATTTTCTTAATTCCTTGAGGGTTTTTTTAACCACCAGGCCGCGCCCGTCGGTGGTGCGGTCAACTTCATCATCATGGATCGCTACCAGTTCGCCTGAAGCGCACACATAAACGTCCAACTCAATCATGTCCACGCCCAATTTGATGGCCTTTTTAAAAGACCGCAGTGTATTCTCCGGTTCGTATCCCGCTGCCCCCCGATGTCCAATCTTAATAAAAGACATACCTCTAGATAGTTTGAACTTTAACCAAATTCATATTTTTGGATTGACCCACCGGCTGACCGGTCACAATCACAATCTGATCGCCTTTTTTAACCAACTGAAGTTTTTTAACCAGCTTAACCGACTTATCAATCAATTCGTCCATGGTTTTGCAAACGGGCATCATCTCGGGATAAATGCCCCAACTTAAAACCAGCTGACGCCAAATTTCGGGCTGATTGACCAAAACCAAAATTCTGGTTTCGGGCCTAAAACGGGCAATCATGCGGGCCGTAAAACCAGAATCGGTGGCGGCCACAATGGCCTTGGCTTTAACTTCCTTAACCAGCTCAAACACCGATTCCGAAATCGCCTTTATTACGCTTAAACGTTTATCGCCAAAATAACCGGCCGGCATGTTATCATATTGCGAGGCCTCGGTTTCTTCAATAATTTGACTCATCATTTGGACTGATTCAACGGGATATGAACCAAAGGCGGTTTCACCAGAAAGCATCACGGCGTCGGCATGGTCAATGACGGCGTTGGCTACGTCGGAAACTTCGGCGCGAGTTGGGCGCGGATACTTAATCATGGAATCCAGCATTTGCGTGGCTACTATCACCGGCTTGCCTTCGGTTAAACACATTTTGACGATTTCTTTTTGAATGATAGGCACGCGCACCGGATTAAGTTCAATGCCCAAATCCCCGCGAGCCACCATAATGGCGTCAGATTCCTTGACGATTGATTTAATGTTTTTAACGGCCTCCCCTCTTTCCACTTTGGCCATCACCATTACTTTAGAGCGGGGCTGGAATTTTTTAATTAATTTTTTCAACTTAATTAAATCGGCCCCCGAACCCACGAATGACTGGGCCACAAAATCCACGCCCAAACTTAAACCGAATTTTAAGTCCTGAATATCTTTTTTGGTAATAACCGGCAAACCCAAATCCGCGCCCGGAATATTGACGCCTTTGTAAGAATAAATTGAACCGCCTTTAACCACTTTGGCTTTAACGGAGCCGCGGCCGGTTTCGGTCACTTTAAGTTCAACCAAGCCGTCCAGCAGTAAAACCTGACTGCCGATTTTGAGAACTTTTGACAATTTAACGAACTGGATCGGCAATATTTTACCCGCCTCGCCCGACGAGCGGCCTCGTCGAGGCGGGCCATTGGATTTAACGCGATGACTGACCGCATCTTCAACCAAAGTAATAATTTCATTTTTTACCAATTCAAGGCCGTTCTTACTTATTTCGCCCACTCTGATCCTTGGGCCCTGTAAATCCTGGATAATGGCAATGGGCTGATTTAATTTTTTAGCGGCCGCGCGCAAATTTTCCACCGCTTTTTTGTTGCTCTGGTTGGTGCCGTGGGAAAAATTAAAACGGGCGACGTTCATGCCCGCCCTAATCATTTTGGTCAAAGTGGCCACGCTGTCGCAGGCCGGCCCGATGGTGGCCACAATTTTAGTTCTTTTCATGTTTTATAAATTAATCTTCCGCGCGTACTTGCCTAAAATCGGCATTTCCCAGTAGCGGCCCTGCAAAGAGCTTAAAATGCCCATCACCGCCATAATAATAACGTAGATAAACAAAATCCAGCCCACCAACGGAATCCAAAAAATCAGCCAGCCCACCACTTCGGCCACAAACAAGATCAGGCCTTGCTTGGCGTGAAACTGGGTGAACCGTGAATTCCTTTTTAGGAATAACGGCACCAGGCACAAAATCCAAACGTAGCCAACGGCGGCTAAAACTTTGTTGTCTTCAATATCGCGATCCGGATTAGGAGTATAATTTGACATATATTTTTGGTTAATAATGAAACCTGAAATTTAAAAATTATTTTGACTTGGCAAAAAATAACCGGTACACGAGCCAGCTGATTACCAGACCTTCGGCGGCCAGTAGCAACGGTTGGCCGATTAAATTAAAAACAGTCCATAAGTCACGATACCAAAACAGCTGAAACAGGCCTAAAATAACACCGGCCAGCAAACCGCCTAAAACTGCGGCCGTCAGAATTTGTTTTTTGTTGGCCAAGTAGCGCTTAACGCCGCTGACCGTTAAATAAACAAAGGCCGAAAGGCGGCTAAAATTGATCAAGCTGGTAAAAATTTCCGGTTCAATGGTGATAAAATACTTGGTTTGCATTACCCGCAGGCCAATTTCCAGCAACAGTAAAATAAACATCGGCCAGGCAGCCACTTCCTTGTACCACCGCAGGCTTTTGCCAAAAACCAATTCGCCAAAGCCGTCCAAATAATTTTTTTCGGGCTGGATGTTGGGTTCCGGCACCGTTTTAGCATCAGCTTCCCAGGGGTGGCCGTAATCGGTAGAATACTGCAAATCCCGCTTATGCGTTTGTTGAGTCATACCCGACTATTATACCAAAAAACGGACCACTCTGACAATCAGAGCAGTCCGTTTTAACTATCCGTGTAATCCGTTTAAAGTCAGTGAAATCAGTGTTCAATCAGTGTAATCCGTGTTTAGTACCCCATGTCCATTCCACCCATACCCGGCATACCCATGCCTCCGCCCATACCGCCTTTTTCTTTCTTTTCGGGTAAATCGGTAATAATGGCTTCGGTTGTTAAAAACATGGCCGCGGCCGAAGCGGCGTTTTGCAAAGCGAATCTAGTGACTTTGGTGGGATCAATAATACCGGCCTTAACTAAATCTTCATACTTATCCAAAGCCGCGTTATAGCCCTCGTTGCCGCTTCTGGTTTTAATCGCTTCCACTACCACACTGCCATCCTTACCGGCATTTTCGGCGATCTGCCGGGCCGGCACTTCCAAAGCGCGTTTTAAGATATTTAAGCCAACCTGACCTTCATCATCAACCTTAACTCCGGTTAAAGCACTCACGGCTCTTAACAAGGCCACGCCGCCGCCTACCACAATACCCTCTTCCACCGCGGCTCTGGTAGCGGCCAAGGCGTCTTCCACGCGATGCTTTTTTTCCTTCATTTCCACTTCGGTAGCCGCGCCGACTTTGATGACGGCCACGCCGCCGGCCAATTTAGCCAAACGTTCCTGAAGTTTTTCTTTGTCAAAATCGTTTTCCGCGTTTTCCAATTGTTTTTTAATTTGGCCAACGCGATTTTTAACTTCCTTGTCATCGCCCTTACCTTCAATGATGGTGGTATTTTCTTTGGTGGCTTTAACTTTACGGGCCTGGCCCAGCATGTCAATTTCGGCATTTTCCAATTTTAAGCCGATTTCTTCCGAAATTACTTTACCGCCGGTTAACACCGCGATGTCATTCAGCATTTCTTTTCTGCGGTCGCCAAAACCCGGGGCCTTAACGGCCAACGCGTTAAAGGTGCCGCGTAGTTTGTTGACCACCAAAGTGGCCAAGGCCTCGCCGTCAATATCATCAGCAATGATAACTAAATCCTTGCGGCCCATTTGCGCCAGCTTTTCTAACAACGGCAGAATGGTTTGAATGGAGGAAATTTTTTGGTCAGTAATTAAAATGTAGGGATCTTCGTATTCGGCTTCCATGCGGTCGGCGTTGGTAATCATGTAGTGCGAAACAAAACCCTTATCAAACTGCATGCCTTCCACCACTTCTTTGGTAATGCCAAAGGTCTGGTATTCTTCCACGGTAATTACGCCGTCTTTGCCCACCGATTCCATGGCTTCGGCAATCACTTTGCCGATTTCTTCATCGTTGGCGCTGATGGACGCCACCTGAGCGATTTCGTCTTTACTGGAAACTTCTTTGGAAATTTTTTTGAGTTCGTTAACCACCGCTTCCACGCCTTTTTCAATGCCGCGCTTAATGCCCAGCGGATTGGTGCCGGCGGTCACGTTTTTTAAACCTTCAGCAATAATGGCCTGCGCCAAAACAGTGGCGGTAGTGGTGCCATCGCCGGAAACATCGTTGGTTTTGGAAGCCACTTCTTTAACAATCTCCGCGCCCACGTTTTCAAATTTGTCTTCCAGTTCAATTTCTTTGGCCACGGTTACGCCGTCTTTGGTAATCACAGGCGAACCATAACCTTTATCCAAAACCACGTTGCGGCCTTTGGGCCCTAAAGTTACCTTAACCGCGTCAGCCAGTTTATCCACGCCTCTTTTGGCGGCCTGCCGGGCGGCTTCGTTAAACAAAATTTGCTTTGCCATAATTTTATTTGATTACTTTTTTAAGAATGAAAGGCGAGGGAAAAATTTGAGGCGAAATCAGCGCCAGCAGGCGCTGTCTGAGCCGAGAATTTATTCCCGAGCCGCAAAGATTAATTATTCCAAAATCGCGATCACGTCGGAAGCGGATAAAACCAGAACTTCCTGGCCGTCGATTTTAAATTCATCGGGTGAATACTTTTTAAAAATTATTTTATCACCGACCTTGATTTCCATGGCGGCGCGAGAACCGTTTTCCAAAACCTTGCCGGCGCCGACGGCCATCACTTCGCCCTGTTCTGGTTTTTCCTTATCCACGGTTTCGGGTAAAATAATGCCCGATTTGGTAACATCTTCCTTACCCGAGGCCTTAACGACGATATTATCGCCTAATGGTTTTAGCTTCATAAATTGGTGGTTAGTTGATAATTACTGGTTAGCACTCTAATTATGCGAGTGCTAACCGTGTGGATGTATTTTAGCAAATAAACCAGGGCTGTCAAGGGGGTTGACATGATACTTTAATATGTTATCATTAATCTAGAAAAAGGCTTTCGGCCGTGGTTTATATACCACACTCAGCGGAAAGCCTTTTTCTGTTTCATTCATTTTCAGGAAAGAACGAAATAAGCCATTTTTGACTTTTGCGTTTATTTTCCTTGATCTGAACGTAAAATAGATGATTGTCTGACGTTATACCGGCGAAACGATGGAATATCTCATCTTGCCTGTTAGGATTTTCCTTGGAAACGGGATCAAGGCGGGTTTTTTGAATCAACTCAAAGGCGGGAGGTAAATACTTTAACCGCCTGACTCTATCACGCCAGTTTTCTTTGGTAAACAAATGCTCCCAAAATACGTTCAAAAAAACTTTCTCTTTATTAAAATAAGCCGATCTGACGTAGGGACGTCTTTTTGATTTTTTAAGAATTTTTTGAAAAATCAAAAAAGCGCTCTTCCGAACTTCACGAATATCAGAACCCGGTAATCGTTTAGCTTTTGTTTTAAATACTTCCATTGATACAAAAAGGGTCAATCCCAAAAACTTTGGAAAATTGACCCTTTATTTAATTACCAAGCTATCTTAATCCTTTATCTATTTTGTGTCAAATCCTTTGGGGCTAATGACATTATTAGCCACCAGAAGATGATGCCGAAATACAAACTGAATAAATAATGATCAAACAGACCGAGGATTAAGAGGGCGATGATTAATGACCGGCTGATTGAATCGGTTTTACGCCAAAGATTGACAATCAGGAACGCGAACAGCAGAAAGACGATGACGCCGAGTTCGGTTAACACCAACCAATACCAGCTGTGCACGGGCTGATAATACCAGCCCGGCGCGTCGGTGATTTTATCCTTCATCACTTTGGTGTAATTGCCCAAGCCGACGCCCAATAAAGGCTGTTCTTTAAATATTGTTTGGGCTTGTTGTTGCGCTGACAATCGTTGCTCGAGCGACCATTTTTCCAAACGGGCCTGCGGATCCAAACGCGTGGTCAATAATTGATACGGGAAGCCGACTAAAAACAAACCGACAATGGCTAAAAATACAACGGCCGTTTTTAAATTGACAACCAAAGCGGACTTCAGCTTTTTCCTAAAGGCGATAATGGTTAGATATATGAAACCGATGATTAACGCCAGCGCGCCGGAACGGGAAAATGAAAACAGCAGACCAATGAACATAATTACGATGGCCATCCAGTGAAAAAGATTGAGCCAATAATCCTGTTTGGTGATTTCTGACGACTGCTTTAATCTTTCTTTTAAATTCCACAGGCCGATAATGGCGACCAGCAAACAGATAGCCAAAAAACCGCCTAAAATATTAGGATGAGGCAAAGCCCCGTAAGCCCTTAACCAGCGTTCATCCAAAAACTCAATCGCCGAAGTGCCGGGTTCGCGGACGTCAATTAAGGACAGGCCGAGCCATTTAAAAGCAAAGGTTGATTGAGTAAAAAATTGATAAATCGCCAATCCCCCCTGAACCAAACCCGCGCCGATTAAAGAAAGCTTAAATTTATCCTTAAGCCAGGCATTGGATCTAATTTGGTCAATAATCAGCCAGAACAATACCGCGCCTTCTACAATTCTCAAAAGTCCTTGGGCGGCTAGGGTTTTATCAGTGGCCCAGAGGATTGATAAGGCGGAGTACACTATGATTGCGAGCGTGGTTAATACAACGGGATTGCTTCGGCCTGCTAAGCAGGCCTCGCAATGACGGCGCCAATTACCAACCAAAACCAAAATTATTAAAACTGCTAACAATATTTCGGTGCCGTACAAACTTAGCCGCCCGTATTCCCAAACCGAACCCCGAACGAATTCATCATGATAAATCCATCTGGTTTGCCAGGGCAATAAAAAAACAAATAAACACAGCCCCCAATTAATAAAGCGATTTAATAAATTCATAGTCCTTCTAAATTAATGACTGCTTAAATTTTTTTAAATATTCTTCCCGCCGGTCCTGACGGTGGAACTTTAACACCTGATTATTAACCACCACTCTGGTATCCTGGTTCATCATCTGCTTTAAATCAGGCGGCATAATTTTTAACTGGATTTTTTTCTGCCAGCTTTCATTAAAATCATAAACCAGCAACAACGCCAGTAAAAATCTGACCAACTTGACCGGCCAGGTTAAATTAACCTGCCGGCGATCGTTAAGCTCGTAATTAAAACTGTTGGGCAAAATCCTTTTGACCCAGTGATTGGCCAGCTGGAATTTTTGATAAGTTCCGTCAACATCAAATATCGGCACCAGCTGATTAACCCAATAGGCCAAATAAGGATCACCAATAGTAATTTGTAAATTGGCGATATTTAAACCGTCTTCAGCCACAAAAAAATTGGTATCAATGGTGTCCTGTTTATTCTGCGCCTTGGGCCTAACGCCTAAAATTTTTAATAACCCAACGGAAAAAAACCGCGTCAGCCACAAACGGTTTTTTTTAACAATGATAAAAAAATCAATATCCCCCGCCGGATCGGAATTGCTGTAAGCCAAGGAATTACAGACGGCAATCATTTTAATAAACGGAATAAAACGGAAAATTCTGATGAATCTCATCGCCCGCCTAAATTTGGCCTCGGCCAAAGCATAACGCTCCAAACGTTGTTCCACTGTCCGACTTTTTCCAGGTAAAAAATAAAAGCCATCGTGGGTTTGTATTTTATCCGTCAAATTGTCTAAGGCCTCTTGGACTTCGTTTAACGAATAGGAGCGATCCGGTTGATATAACCACTTCCACAACTCAACGATAGTCAGCGGATAATCAAAAATATCAAAGTAAACAATGGTTCTAGCAATGGCCTGCTGTAATTGATTCATGGACGTATTTTACCAAGAATCGGCCAAACAAAAAAGGGCCTTGCCCAAACCGTCATTCTGGAGCCCCGAAGGGGCGCGGCAATCCCGTTGTTCATGGTATAAACATCGGGATTGCGGAGCCTGTCCCGAGCGTAGCGAGGGATCCCGCTCCTCGCAATGACCGTTGATGGCAAGGCCCTTCGTTATTTCAACACACGTTTCAAGTATTGACCCGTGTAGCTTTCTTTGACCTTAACAATATCTTTGGGCGTGCCTTGGGCCACAATCCGGCCGCCTTTACTGCCGCCTTCCGGACCCAAATCAATCACCCAGTCCGCGCATTTAATTACGTCCAACTGGTGTTCAATAATCAAAACCGTGTTGCCCTTATCAACCAAGCGATTCAAAACTTGCAGTAACCGATTGATATCGTCAAAGTGCAAACCGGTGGTGGGTTCATCCAAAATATATAACGTGCGGCCAGTGGAACGACGCGCCAATTCCGTAGCCAGCTTGACCCGTTGCGCTTCACCGCCCGAGAGAGTAGTAGCCGACTGGCCGAGCTTGATATAACCCAGACCCACTTCAAACAAAGTTTTCAGCTTCTGATAAATATTAGGGACGTTAACAAAAAACTTCATCCCCTCTTCCACCGTCATGGCCAACACCTCGGCAATATTTTTGCCTTTGTAATGCACTTCCAAAGTTTGCGAGTTGTAGCGCTTGCCGTGGCATTCTTCGCATTCAATATACACGTCGGGCAAAAAGTTCATTTCAATGCGCACCATGCCGTCGCCCTGGCAGGCCTCACAGCGGCCGCCCTGCACGTTAAAGCTAAACCGGCCGGCTTTGTAGCCGCGGATTTTGGCTTCGGGCAGTTCGGTAAACAAATCCCTGATGTAGGTAAACACGCCGGTATAAGTGGCTGGGTTGGAGCGGGGCGTTCTGCCGATCGGCGATTGGTCAATATCAATTACCTTATCCAAATGTTCCAGACCCTTAATTTCCTTATGAGCGCCGGGCAGATCTTTAGCGCGATAAAAATGCTGACCTAGGGCTTTGGCTAAAATCTCGGTCATCAACGTTGATTTGCCTGAACCCGAAACGCCGGTAATGCACACAAACTGGCCCAAAGGAATTTTAACGTCAATATCTTTTAAATTGAATTCCGAGGCGCCTAAAACTTCCAAAAATTTGCCGTTGCCTTTGTGCAACTTCTTGGGCACATCGATTTTTAAATCGCCGGTTAAATAGCGGCCGGTTAACGAATCCTTGTTTTTTTTGATTTGTTCGGGCGTGCCCACAGCCACGATTTTACCGCCGTATTCGCCGGCGCCCGGGCCGATATCCACTACGTAATCAGCCGCCAAAATGGTTTCTTCGTCATGCTCCACTACAATGATAGTGTTGCCCAAATCGCGCAAAACTTTTAAGGTCTTAATCAATTTGTCGTTATCGCGTTGATGCAAACCAATGGAGGGCTCATCCAAAATATATAACACGCCCACTAAAGAAGAACCAATTTGGGTGGCCAAACGGATACGCTGGGATTCACCGCCCGATAAAGTGGTGGCGGCCCGGTCTAAAGTTAAATATGAAAGACCGACGTTTTGCAAAAACACCAGCCGTGAGCGGACTTCCTTTAAAATCGGTTCGGCAATTTTGCTTTCGCGGGCGTTTAATTTAATGCTCTGCTCGTGCTTGGGATTATTAATACGGTTAAAAAAGTCGGCGGCCGCGTCAATGGTCATGGTGGTTAACACGTTGATGCTCTGGTCACCCACCGTAACGCATAACACTTCCGGACGCAAACGTTTGCCCAAACAGGTGGGGCATTCGTAAATTCTCATGTAGCGTTCAATTTCGCCACGGATGTAATCGGATTCGGTTTCGCGGTACCGGCGTTCCAAATTAGGAATCACGCCTTCATAAGTGCTGTTAAAATCGCCGGCAAACTTGTCGGTGTTCATGCTCATGTTGTAGCGCTTATCGCCGGTGCCCTGCAAAACCAGTTCCAGCTGTTTTTTGGTCAGCTTATCCACCGGCACGCGGGTAGAAAATTTATTGGCCTTAGCCACGTTTTCCAACATTTTAAAATACCAGCCCTGATTGGCGGCCGTGCGCGACCACGGGCGGATGGCGCCTTCAGCCAAGCTTAATTTTTTATTGGGAATTACCAAATCCGCGTCAATTTCCAGCTTGGTGCCCAAGCCGGAACAATCCGGACAGGCGCCGTGAGGCGAGTTAAAAGAAAAATTGCGGGGTTCAATTTTAGGCAAGTTTAAACCGCATTTGGGGCACGAAAGATGCTGGCTGTACACCAAATCTTTATCATGTTCGGGCAAATGCACAACAACCACGCCGTCGCCCAAATCAGCCACGATTTCCAAAGAATCGGTCAACCGCTTTTTATCTTCTTTGCTGACCTTGAGCCGATCCACCACCACTTCAATGGTGTGCTTTTTCTGCTTATCTAAATCCAAATCGGCCGCTTCGTCCAACGAATACATCTTGCTGTTAATCCGGACGCGGGCGTAACCGGCTTTTTTAAATTCGGCAAACATGTGCTTGTGCTCGCCTTTTTTATCTTTAATTACGGGCGCGATCAGCCAAACCTCACTGCCCGCTGGCAAGCCCAAAATTTTCTCGGCAATGGCGGCCGTAGTTTGGGTGGTAATTTCCACGCCGCAATTGGGGCAGTGGGCGTGGCCGGCCCGGGCAAACAGCAAGCGTAGATAATCGTAAATTTCGGTAATGGTACCCACGGTGGAACGCGGATTGTGAGAAGTTGATTTTTGATCAATGGAAATGGCCGGCGATAAACCTTCAATCTGGTCCACGTCGGGCTTATCCATTAATCCCAAAAACTGCCGAGCATAGGCCGATAAAGATTCCACGTACCGGCGTTGACCTTCGGCGTAAATGGTGTCAAAAGCCAAACTGGATTTACCCGAGCCGGACAAACCCGTGATAACCACCAATTTATCGCGCGGCAGTTCCACATCAATATTTTTAAGATTGTGGACTCGCGCGCCTTTGATGACAATTTTGTTGGCCATGGAAAGATATATAAATAATGAAGTGGCAAAGCTGACTGACATTGTATCGCATATTTTGGAAAGGGTCAAGCCCGACCGTTGGAGGGATAAAAAAGAGCGGCCAGCTGTTGCTGTCCGCTTATTGGAAATCGTGCTTTGACGATCAGGCCGTCGTAATCATAGACAGAGTCCATGGTTCTTTGTATCTCAATAATATTGGCGACTTATCTTTAAGATACGCCGGGGGCTCGTCGGAGAGGTGAAGTAAATAACATAACGCCTCAAACGAATCATCGATATCGGGCTCAAACCTGCCATCAAAGACCGAAATATCGATCCCCTTAAACTGATCGCAGATTATTAGAAAGCAAGCATTGGAATCCAAAAACGAAGCCCGTAATCCACCGTTTCCAAGTTGCGTGGCGTTGCCATAAACAACTTGCTCTGGCTGCACCTCGAGTATGTCACAGATGATGCCTTGAAAGATATCCCAGACCGCCTGAATTGCAGGCGTAAAGGGTTGCGACAACATTGTGTTGCCTCCGGTTATGTGATTGATTGCGAATCTAAAAGATATTACCTTAAAAAATCGTTTTTGTCAATCCTGCCGTAAAAAAATAACCCTGAAGAACCGATCTGGTTTTCAGGGGTGGGCCGAAAATTCTTTCGGCAAATTGAGTTATTATTGGAAGACTGACAAAGTTTGATTTTGTCATTAGTTCTTTCCTCCTTTTAAAGGAGTGGAAAAAATAATTCCTCCGCAATCTGGCGTTTGGCACCTGTATGGCACCATTCCTTGTGGCGGATCCCTGTAGTCAGGATCCCTCGGAAAAATTTCAACCCTTACCTGCTCTACTCCGCAACGAGAGCAGCGGACTAATGTTTCATCGATCGGCAATTTTAACCTCTAATGGGATGATTTGTTCTTAAGAAAGGCAATGTACCATTATTTTAAAAATATGTCAACAATGAGTGGTTTTTAGGAAAAAGAAAACCCCGCGAGCATGTTGCTTGCGGGGCGCCTTATAAATAAGACTTCAGTTGGTCAAACTGCAATTTAATGACCTGTGATCTCCTATCTGAATCTCTTGGTTGCTTTCCTGACGATCTGGAGAATCGTCGGTATATCAACCTGTGTTTCGGGCAAGGGCCAATTGTCTGACCCGTTCAGCAGCCAGTGCCGCTGCTTGCCAGGTTGGCCTTTGATATCCAAATGCCAAACCTTTGTGGCGTGGTCTTTATCTTCTTCTCGTTTCTGCCTTTCGATCCCGGAAAGTCGGTCAGAAACCTCCCTGAAATCAAGCGCTTCCCTGCCTGCAAGGATCGCCACTCGATTGGTTATCGGGTTCCTAATGATCAGACAACCGAACCGGGCGCAATTGAGGCGCTTGGGATTAAAGATGGATCCGAGCAACCGGTCGATGGTATCTCCATCTGCCACTTGAGGCCACAGCTCACGTGTTTGGACCTCATCGGCCACAAAGTAGCCGACCGTTATATCAGGTGCCTGATTTAACTCAAACACCTGACCACCAGCCCTCATGAGCTTGATAACATCAGGACTGGTTTTACCCAGCGCCCAATGTTTCGCTACCGTCCTCATTTGGACAACCGCTTTTTGAACCGAAATCCACCATTGAATCTCGTGTTCAATCCGGCGTGAGCTGGCTTCCAGCTCATCTTCTCCCAGCACGCCCAAGCCCCAGACAAGCCAGGGTAATGAGAAGGGCGGAAGAACTAGTTCTCCCCTGCCATTCTTTAACCGAGGATTGCCAAAGGTCCTCCACAAGTCGCGAATGCGTCCGTTTTGGACCACCCTACGGTCCCACCGACTTTCGTCGATGTTACCGGTAACCACTTGATACCAACTATCCAGCACGCTGTGTACGTGCTTGATTATTTGGTTCATGTCGATGCCGACCTTGTAGGCCTCGCGCAGAAGCCACGAGATCGACCAGTTGACCCTTTGAACATCCGAGCTTTTGACCCGGACATTTTCAACCTCATCTGGTGCTTCGCCGAAGCGAATGTCGAATGACCATTCATCTCCAACGTTTGGCTCGTTGACGGGCGAATACCCTTTGAGGTACCCGGTCTGGTTGTTGTGGTTAGCCACAGCAACCAGAGAAAGAAGCATCGGATCCGTTACGCGAAAGTCGCGGCAGATGGTCTCCGTCGCGCTTCCAGTTTTCCTTGCCTGATACTTATTCTCCCCAACGTCGAGGAGGTAGTACCCCAGGGAACGGTAACGAATCAACTCGGAGTCGTTAGGATCGGTGGTTGAGTAAGATACCACCGGTACCTTATGACCCACAGCTCGTAAGACGATCCAACAAGCAATGTGCTTGTCGATGGGGCCGTGAAGCGGCATAACGATGCCTTTGACTTCGGACGGATTGACGGGCATGATGTCCCGACCAGCGGAAGGCTTGATGTCCTTCATGGATTTCTCCTTTTTTGTTGTAACGAACACTCCGAATTATTTCCCCAATCCGGAATTTAGGGGTTTCACCTGAATATGGCTATTCAAACGAAATTTTTGCTTAAAAACCTATGTTTTTAGGCAAACTATCTCATTTGAAGTAATATACAATAATAGCATACTTTATCAATTCTGTCAAGCTTTGGCTAAGATAATACAAAAAATAGGCCCTTTTAGGCCTATTGTTATTATCTACCCTTTAATTTATTAACTAGCCTGTTTTAAAAAAATTTAGAATAAGCTTCTTGCGCGGCTAAAGGATCCAAACCGATTATCACCGCTTTTTTAACTTCCTCCAAAGTTAAATTAGTGGCTGGCGCGCTTTCGGGCCTAATGCCTCCGTTTTGAATGGAATTGGCAGCTGTATCAAAATACCATTCTTCAATCCCTGCCACCTTGCCCTTGGCCGTTAATTCCCGCTTGGGGATGGCATCAAAAGGAATTCTTTTTTTACGCGCTTCTTCAATCCTTAAAATGGCGACTAAATAATTTAAGTCCACTTCCCGGCTTTGGTTGGTAATAATGTTAACGTGTCCGCTGGATAATTTTTGAATGATCACATCAGCTTTAATTTTACCGTTGGCTCTGGCGTAACCCACTAAGCCGCTGGTATCGGATTCAATAGCCGAAATTTTAATTAATTTTTTTCCTTGAAAAACCGTCAGCTCTTCCACCTGGCCGGTTTCTTTTAAACTTTTGTATTCTTCCGGAAAAGAAGTGTGGCGCATATCTTCTTCCCACAAATGCGCTTCCAAAACCGGCAAAGCGATTTGCACAATTCTAACCGGATCATCTTTATACCGCCGATTTAAATTTTGAATCAAACCCGACAGGCCAAAGGCCCTGTCTAATGTGTCCGCCGAAACAGTGCCCTTGCCCTCTAAATCATCCCGCCTGGCCCACTGCCTAATTTTTTGCACGGCCGGATTGCCTGATAAACCTAAATCGGAAATAACTAAATCGGTTAAACAATTTTTTTCTTGGGTTCTATCGCCGCGGTGATGATCAAACCGGCCGTGGCCCATATCCAAAGCCAGCGTTCCTGCCTGTTCCAATTGGTCGCCGGTTTGACCGGCTGGCAATTCGGCCGTAAACTTGATGGCCGCCTCGCCAATACCCGGATATTTTTGTTCGCCAAAATAGGCCAAAATGGCTAAAGCAGCCAAAGTATCGGCCTGAAAATGCGGGTGAGTAATGATGGTTGTTATTTGTTTCGGCATATAAATATTACTATACAACTTTTTAGCCAATCAAGCGATGTTGACAAAAAGTAAAATCAATGTTAATGTATAAAATTCTTGCTTGGATTAACCGAAAAAGGAGGTAAAAAACGCAAGAATTTATTGATGAAGTCCGGCAGTTAGATAGGCGTGTGGATACAATCTACGGCCACATTGAAGCCGGACTGCGCCAGAGGGGTTTATGGGAACGCGCTTGGCAAAGCGTGGAAGATCATGCCCCCTTGTGGCACGAACATCCGCTCTTTATTCACATCGCCAAAACGATTTTGGCAGCCAAGATTGTTCTTAAACAAACCCAAAGCGCGGGCGCGCCGATTGATTTAAGGATAGTTATGGCTTTGCATGACATTGAAAAGATTCCCCTTTTCATTCTGTATTGCCAACAGCCCAAACTTCCGGGGCGGCTGACCTATCCTGATCATGAACAGCAAAGCGCCCGCAAGGCCGACCGACGGGGATTTGACGCGGAAACCGTTTTCCTCATCCGTTGGCATGGACTAAGGTATTCCGGCATCAAACCGGAAAATCTGATTGCCAAATACGGTAGCGACCGCGACTGGCTGGCCAAGCTGATGCTGGTTTGGGCCTGCGACGTGTACGGTCTGGGTAGTAACCCTAAACAGCTTGCGGAAAGTCCCGCGCAAATCGCTTTAATCAAACAAATTGCCGAACAAGCCGATTTGCCCGATTACATTGCGCCGATCTGTTCGCGCTTGATGCTAGCAGAGCAATCTTAAAGAGTTAGGGCTGGGACTATCCTAACTCTTCTTTTTTTTGTAAAATGCTTATATGAAAGTACAAATCAAAAAAATTCCCTCCCAGCCGGGTATTTACCGCTTTTTGGACGAAAGCGGTCGACTTTTGTATATCGGCAAAGCCAAAAACTTAAAGAACCGCGTCAAGTCATACTTTGCCAAAACCGCCGAGCTGACGCCAGCTAAACAACAGATGGTAACGGCGATTAAAAAAATCCAATTTACCATTGTGACCAATGAAACCGAAGCCCTGCTTTTGGAACGCGCCTTGATCAATAAATACCTGCCACCCTATAATGTTGATTTAAAAGATGACAAGAGCTGGCTGTACATTATGATTACCAAAGATGAATTCCCCAAAGTCATAATTACTCGTAAGCATAAACAACAACATCAGCGCGGCGTGTTTTTTGGGCCGTACACTTCATCTTTAGCCGCTAGGCAAACTTTGCGTTTGTTAAAAAGGATATTTCCTTTTTACGCCCAAGCCGGACCCATGGTGGACTTGGCTAAAAACACTCGCTCGCGCCTGCACTTGGGCCGGTATTTAAACGAACCGCTGACCAACCAAAAAGAGTGGCTTAAAAACATCCGGCTGATTAAAAAATTTTTGTCCGGCAAAAACGGGGAGTTTAAAAAATCCTTACATTTAACCATGCTTAAAGAAGCAAAGCACGGTAATTTTGAACGCGCGGCCGCCCTGCGCGATCAATTGAGGTATCTGGAAATCATCAACCAAAAACAGCAAGTTATTAATGACCAAAATGAAGTTAATGAGGCGTATCTGGCCAAAGTTAAAAAAAATTATCTAGCCCTTAAACAGCTACAAAAAATCTTGAAACTAAAAAAACTGCCGGCGAGGATTGAGTGTTATGATATTTCCAACATCCAAGGACAGCTAGCCGTGGGTTCCATGGTGGTACTCACTGACGGACAAATTGACAAAAGCCAATACCGAAAATTTAAAATTAAAACCGTAATTGGCGCCAATGATCCGGCCATGATTGCCGAAGTAATTAAGAGAAGGTTAAAAAATGACTGGCCCAAACCGGATTTGTTCGTGATTGACGGCGGACCCACCCAGCTTAACGCCGCCGTGACCCAACTTAAACGAGCCAACCTTAAACTGCCCATTATTTCCTTGGCTAAAAGGGATGAAGAAATTTACCTCCCCAATGAAGCTATCCCCATTAAATTGCCCAAATTTTCCCCGGCTTTACAGTTATTACAGCAAATCCGCGATGAAGCCCACCGTTTTGCCATTACTTACTACCGCCGCCGCCATTCCAAAAATCTTCTTGGGCTTGACAAATAACAGGGCATCTGTTATTATTGTAAAAATTATCAGTGACTGCTAGAATAAGATAATAAGATTACCTATGATCAAACTATTGGCTATCGTACAAATCGCTTCCGCTATTCTCCTGACTGTTTTTATTTTACTGCAACAGCGCGGCGCGGGCTTGGGCGGCATTTTTGGAGGCGAAGGCGGAGTGTACCGGACCAAACGGGGCGCCGAAAAAATCATTTTCATCTCTACCATCATCCTGGCTGTTATTTTTCTGGCCACCTCCATTTTAAACATCTTCATTAAATAAACTTAACCTGAACCAAACCGTTGTTTGACGGTTAAAACGTTTCAGGATTACCAGCTTTCTTACTCCAATTAAAACAATTGTGAAAAAAATTTCACTTTTCTTAAAATACGTTAAAGAACTTCTGGTCGTTAAAATTTGGCAAAAACTGGTTCCCGGCTTGCGTCCAAACGACCCGTCCCGCCTTTCGGCTTTGGCTGATCAAAAATTGCTTTTGGATTTGGGCAAAAAAAGATGGCCCAGTTTTTCCCAGCTTAAAGCCCTGCCGCAATTTTTAAATACCAGAGAAAAAAGGATTATCCGTTTAAGCGCCGGCCTGATTTTTGTCTGCCTGATTACTTTACTGGTTAACTTCTATTTCAGCCACACCGCGGTGGTGGCCAAACAGGGCGGCAGTTACACAGAGGGCCTGGTAGGCACCCCGCAATACATCAATCCGATTCTGGCTTCATATAACGATGTGGACCGCGATTTGGCCAGCTTGATTTTTAACGGCCTGCTGAAGATGAACGACGAAGGCGTGCTGGTGCCCGATCTGGCCGAAGATTACCAAATCAGCCCGGACAAAAAAAGCTACACCTTTAATTTAAAACAAAACGTGGTTTGGCACGATAACGCGCCCCTCACGGCCAATGACATTATTTTTACCGTTACCAGCATTCAAGATCCGGAATGGCAAAGCCAGCTCAAAAGCGCGCTCGGCAACGTGCAGGTGGAAAAAATCAGCGATTTTTCCGTGCGCTTTATTTTAAAGGAGCCGGTGGCCGGCTTTGCCGGCAGTTTAACTTTTGGCATTTTACCCGAACATTTGTGGCAGAGCATCCCCTCTTCCAATGCCGTGCTGGCCGAGCTTAATAAAAAACCGATCGGCACCGGGCCGTTTAAATTTAAAACTTTTACCAAGGATAAAAACGGCAACATCCGCACCCTGACCTTGGAGCGCAACGACAGTTACCACGCCCAGCCGGCGTTTATCGACGAACTGCGCTTTAAATTTTACGGCGACTTTGACAGCGCCAGTATTGCCCTGGCCGATAATCATATTGAAGGCCTGGGCCTGTTGCCCAAAGAATTTCAGGAGCGCGCGGCCAAAAACAAAAACCTGAATTACTATTCCCTGTCTTTGCCGCAGTACACCGCCGTCTTTTTTAACACCAAACAGACCGAGGCCTTAAAAAGCAAGGAAGTGCGCCAGGCCCTGGCTTACGCCATCGATAGGCAGCTGATTTTACAGGAATCCATTGATCAAAAAGGCACCATTATCAACGGCCCGATTTTACCCGGCTTTATCGGCTATCATCCGGACGTTAAAAAATATCCGCAAAATCTTGACGAAGCCAAAAAACTTTTAGACAAAGCGGGTTGGAAAGTAGGCGATAACGGCGCCCGCAAAAAAGGCGATGATAGCTTGCAACTAACCCTGACCACGGTAGATAAGGCGGAATACATTAAGGCCGCCGAGATTATTAAAAAGAATTGGGAAGCTCTGGGCGTCAGCGCCAGCGTGGACGTGGTCTCCAAAGAAAGAATCCGGCCCGATATTATTGAACCGCGCGCCTATCAGGCCCTGCTCTTTGGTCAAATCATAAAAACCGATCCGTTTTCTTTTTGGCATTCGGCTGAAGCGCAAAGCCCCGGCGCCAATTTGGCCGTTTGGGCCAGCCGCGATGTTGATAAAATTCTGGAAGAGGCCCGGACGCTGGACGATTTAGCGGCGGTCAATAAAAAATACGTGGACTTTCAGAATATTCTGGCGGAAAACGTACCCGCGATTTTTCTGTACAACCCCATCCAAACTTATCCGGTGGACGAAAAAATCAACGGCTTAACCACCCGTCGGATTTCTACGCCCGCCGACCGCTTTAACAAAATTACCGATTGGTACATTAAAACCAAACGGGAATTTTCATGGAAGAAAAAGTAAATACGCTATCTCAATGAGCCGGAGTGGTGAAATGGTATACACGCTAGTTTTAGGAACTAGTACGCGCAAGCGTGTGGGGGTTCAAGTCCTCTCTCCGGCACTAAAAAATTTGCTAAGCAAACTTTTCAGTGCAAGCACAATTACTTTGCGATTTAGCTTCATATATAGGTGTTTTCTAAGCTTGACTTTGTGGCACAATGTGATACGATTATTTTGTGGCAACCAGAATATATGGGCTTATTTGGGATGAATGGAACAAGCATCATATTGCCAGACATGGAATATCTGTTGCCGAAGTTGAGGAAGTTTGCCACGGGAATCATAGGGCAGTTGTGAGCTATCGAAAAAGAATATTGATTGAGGGCAAAACCAAGAGGGGTAAATATTTGATTATCGCATTATCACCGGAGGATAGGAATTTACAACCGTATGGAAAAGGAATCTATTATCCCGTAACGGCATTTGATAAGGAGGTGAAAGAATGAGAAAGGCAAAGAAAATGAAAC
>JAUYIT010000013.1 GCA_030688315.1 Candidatus Komeilibacteria bacterium
TTAAAACTTATTTTATTGATCCTAAAGGTAAAAAGAGGGAAGAGTTTGACGTTGAATGTTTAAAAATCTGCCAGGAAGAAAATGTCAGTCATATTTTATTGATCGGCTACATGCGGATTATTACCAAAGTTTTAATTGAGCAGTATCAAAACAAAATCATTAACATCCATCCTTCCTTATTGCCCAAGTATCCGGGCATGGATCTGGATGTTCATGCCGAGGTCATTAGGAATAAAGAAAAGGAAAGCGGCTGTACTTTGCATTACGTTACGGAAGAACTTGATGGCGGAGAAATAATTTTACAGGCCAAAGTCAAAGTTGACGATAATGAAACTCCGGAGTCATTAAAAACAAAAGTTCAGGTCAAAGAGCGGGAAGTTATTTTACAAGGTTTAAAATTGTTGGTTGAATAAAAAAATCATCCGGTCTAAAGACAGAATGATTGTTACAGCGAGCTGTATTGGCTATCTTCCCTTAAGCCAATTCCACTCAACGTTGCAGATTTGTTCCGCGGTTAGTGTGTGACGGTGAAGGTCAGGGTTGTGGGGAGTGTCAAATAGAACATGACGTCCTTCAACAACAACAGACCAACCGTTATCGTGCCCGGGAGCGTGAGGCAGACAGCCTCTGTCGCCGTTTACAAGGGCGCTTAAAATTTCGGCGACCTTGAGATAAACCCGGTCACGGTTTGGAACCGCTGTCGGCGTTTCGTGCTCGATCATTTATTTCTCCATCATGTGAGTTGCGAATTATTATCATTTTAATCAACTATTAGCCAAATGTCAACTATGCGTGCTTTAATCAGCGTTTCCGATAAAACAGGTTTAAAAGAGTTTGCCAAAGGTTTGGTCAAGCTTGGCTGGGAAATTGTTTCCACCGGCGGAACTTTTAAGTTTTTGACTGATGCTAAAATCGGCAATTTAACTAAGGTTGAGGATTTAACCGGCTTTCCGGAAATTATGGATGGCCGGGTTAAGACACTGCATCCTAAAATTTTTGGGGGCATTTTGGCCGACCGGGCTAAAGCCAATCATTTGGCTGACGCCAAGAAAAATAAGATTGAATTAATTGATCTGGTGGTTTGCAATTTATATCCGTTTTCACAAACGGCCGCTAACCCCAACGCCAGCCAGGAAGAAATTATTGAAAACATTGATATCGGCGGCGTCAGTTTAATCAGGGCCGCGGCCAAAAATTACCAGCACGTTTTAATCGTGGTGGAGCCGGCCGATTACAAAGAGGTGTTGCGGCAATTGCCAACCAACAATTTGGCTGATTTAAAAAGCAGTTTGTTTCAAAAGGCCTTTCTACATACCGCCACCTATGACCGGGCAATTGCCGATTATTTTTCGCGCCATAAAAATTTAAGCATTCCTTTGGAAAAAATTTCCGATTTAAGGTACGGCGAAAATCCGCATCAGCAGGCGGCCTGGTACAAAGAACCGGGCTTTGCCGGCACCGGCATTGTTAATGCCCAAATTTTGCACGGCAAGGAACTTTCGTATAACAATATTTTAGATGCCGACGGCGCTTTGGCTTTAATTAAGGAGTTTGACCGGCCGGCCGCGGCAATAATAAAGCATACTAATCCCTGCGGCTGCGCTGTGGCCGATGACATTACCGAGGCCTTTGAACGCGCCTACGCGGCCGATTCTTTATCCGCCTTTGGCGGCGTGATTGTTATTAACCGACCTTGTACCGTTAAAATCGCCGCAGCCATTAATAAGGTTTTTGCCGAATTGGTAATTGCGCCGGAATTTGACGACGAGGCCCTGGCTATTTTAAAGCAAAAAAAGAATCTTCGCCTGTTGCGGACGGGAGATTTAAATGATGCCCCTAAAAGCTCAATCATCAAGGATTACCGCAAGGTTTTTGGCGGCTGGCTCCAGCAGGATTACAACAGCCACCAACTGTCAGAAAAAGATTTTAAAGTGGTAACCAAAAAAAGTCCGGCCAAGCAGGAACTTAAGGATTTGCTGTTTGCCTGGCAAGTGGTTAAGCACGTTAAATCCAACGCCATTGTTTTGGTTAAAGATGGCGTGACGGTCGGTATTGGCGCCGGGCAAATGTCCAGGGTGGAATCGGTGGACATCGCTCTTAAAAAGGCCGGGGATAAAATACAAGGGTCGGTTTGCGCTTCGGACGCTTTTTTCCCTTTTCGCGATAGTATTGACAAATTGGCCCAGTTTAGGGTACAATCCATTGTACAGCCCGGCGGTTCAATCAAAGATGATGAAGTAATCGCCAGCGCCGATGAAAAAGGTTTAAGCATGGTTTTTACCGGCATCCGGGCCTTTAAACATTAAGAAGTGTCATTGCGAGCGAATAAAAAGAGCAAAGCAATCTCAAATAAGATTGCTTCGTCGGCCTCGTTAAACGAGTCCTCCTCACAATGACAAAAAGTGGTTTATGAAAAAGTATTTATTAATTTGTCTATTATTTCTACCTCTTATTTTAAGCGGTTGTATTTTTAGCAAAAAAAATCAGGAACCGGTTAATGAACCAAATGAGCAATCTTACCGCAGCAATGATTTTGAAAATTTTTATTTTTCCGCCAAGTATCCAAACGGCTGGGAGTTAACGGAAAATTTCAACGGACTTTTAGGCGATACCAAGAATCAAGTTGAATTCGGTTTAGCGGAAGAAGTTATTGCCGTAACCGTGGTTAAAGCCGCTGACCGGCAAAAGGTGCTGGATGAATTTAAAATTGAAAGCCAGACCCAGACCGAAGTCAATGGTACTCTAGCTATGAATCTTAACGGCGTTTTGTCGGCCAACGATCAGGAAAGATTTGAAGCCATTTTGGCCGAAAGCGGCAACTATGTTATTTTTCTTAAAACCAACCGTCCCGGTTCGCAGGCCTTTGTTGATTTTAAAAACCGCTTAAGTTTTCCTAAACTGGTTTTGCCCTCGCAACAGCCCAAAAGCGCCAAAGTAACTTTGTCTTTGTATTTTGACAAGCCCGATTCAACCGGCCAAAATTTTGACTGTTCCGCTAAAGCCGTTAAACAGGTAATAGTGGATCGGCCCGAAACGGAGCTGGGTTTGATTCCTGTGGCCATCAAGCTGTTGCTTCAGCTTTCCAATCCCGAAGAGCTGGAAAAATCCGGCTTGTCTTCGGGGCTGGACTTAAACACCCGTCTGTATTCCTTTGGTTACGAAAACAACAAGGCCATCGTTAACTTTGATGCTTCGCTTAACGCTGGCGGCGGTAGTTGTTTAATGACCTTAAGAAGAAGTCAGATTGAAAAAACCCTAGTGGCTTTAAACGAGGTTTCCGATTTGCAAATCAAGCAGGTAGAAATCCAGGTGGACGGTGATGCCGATACTGCTTTACAACCTTAAACTAACCTAATTAAATAACAAAAACCACAATGGACGATAAACAAAACAAAACAACGCCTAAAGATGTTTTTTTGCATTTGTTAAGCATAGTTACTTTATATTTTGTGGCCGGCAATTTTATCGCCCTACTGTTTCAATATATCAACGTTTGGCTACCGCAGTTTCCGGAAGCCAGCCAGTATTACAGCGGTGCCAGTGGCATTATGCGTTTTGCCATTGCCTCGCTGATTGTGGTTTTTCCCAGCTATTTATTAACGGTCAAATTTTTAAACAAAGATTATTCGGCCAATCCGGCTAAGTTGAAGTTGGCCATTAGAAGATGGCTGATTTATTTTACCCTATTCATTACCGCCCTTATTATCATCGGCGATTTAGTTGCCTTAATCAATCGTTTGCTGGAAGGCGAATACACTTTAAGGTTTTTGCTTAAAGTGCTGGCAGTCGGCATTACCACCGGCGCGATTTTTATCCACTACTGGTGGGATTTAAAAGAAACGGTTCTGCCAAAAATCAAGTATTTTCATTATGCCGTGGTTGGTTTGGTAACGGTAGCCGTGGTGGCCGGATTTTTCATCATCGGCTCGCCGGCCGAGCAAAGAAAGTTGCAGTTTGATGAAAGGCGCGTTAATGATTTATCTTATCTGCAGTCCGAGATTTTAAATTACTGGCAGAGCAAAGAAGTTTTGCCGACGGAGTTAAGCGCGCTTAACGATGAGTTAAGGGGCGTGCGCGTGCCGCAGGATCCCGAAAACAATACGGATTACGAATATGAAGTTAAGGGGCCGAACCAGTTTGCCTTATGCGCCACCTTTAATTTGTCTTATATTGATCCTCAGCCAATGTATGCCAAACCGCAATTTAGTTATGACGGGCGGTTTATCGGCAATCCCACCTGGGAACATCAGGCCGGTAAAAACTGCTTTGAACGGACCATTGACGAAGATTTCTTTAAACTCAAGAAGAGTATTGATTAAATAGCGAAGGCCCCGACTTTACGTCGGGGCCTTTTAGGTTCAATATGCGCATCAACAAATTTTTATCAGAAGCGGGGTATTGTTCCCGCCGCCAGGCCGATTCTTTAGTGGAATCCGGCCAGGTTTTTATTAATGGCCAGCGGGCCAAGCTGGGGGATCAGGTGGAAGAAACTGACCAGGTAAAGGTCAATAACCAGTTAATCAAGCAAAAAACCGAGGCCTCGGTTTATCTGGCTTACCATAAGCCCGGCGGCGTAATTTGCACCACCGACGTTAAAAGCCCCAACAATATTATTGACGCCGTCAATTATTCCAAAAAGATTTATCCCGTGGGCCGGTTAGACGTGGCTTCTACCGGTCTTATTTTTTTAACCAATGACGGCGACTGGGCCAACCGCCTGACCCATCCCAAATACGAGCACGCCAAGGAATATGAAGTTACCGTTGATCAATCATTCAGCGACCAGGCGATAAAAAAATTACGCCAAGGCGTGGAATTAAAAGAAGGTTTGGCTAAGGCCGATTTTATCGCCCGCGTAACTGATAATATTTTTAGGATTACCATCCATCAGGGCTGGAATAAGCAAATCAGGCGCATGGTTGAAGACGGCGGCTACCAAGTTAAAGCTCTAAAAAGAATCCGCATCGGTTCCGTTAAACTAGGCGATTTAAAAGTCCGCCAGTGGCGGCCTTTAACTCCAGAAGAAGTTGAAAGTTTTAAATAATCCCTTACTACTTTTAGTTATAGAATTGTCATAAAAAGTAGTAAGGGATAAAAAAATAGGGTACGAACCGTAAGGTCGTACCCTTTTTGAAGCATGCTAATGTGATTGCGATTGCTTTCGCTCATCGTATGTTTTTTGAATCACATCAATGTGCTTGTTTTTTAGTTCTGCTGCGCTTTTCCCCCATAGCAAATGAAGGGGATCGGTTTCTGAGCGGGTTACGGGTAATGTGAATATTTTAGAGTCAACCCACATGATAAGGGTTTGCTCCACCTGCTCGCCGTTTTGCACTACCCGCTCCATTATAAAGCTGGAATCCGCTTTATAGAATTGACTGGAGAGCTCGTTTGGGTAACTTAAGTGGGATGGCCAGGTCCACTCAAATTTGCCGTCAGTTAACGAGTCATTTTCATCTCCCGCGCAGATAGCCGGGAGAAAGGTGATAATGGTGGTCAAAAGGACCATCAAGAATTTGTCCATTTTTGGACTCCGGTTTGTGGATTTTAAATGTAGATTCAAATAATACTAGCATATATTGATAATTCTGTCAAGTTTGGTTACAACCCCAGTATGTAACTTGCCTGGCGGTTAATGGCCGGTTTTTTAAGGAAAATTCCTCTTAAAAAGGAATTTTGTCAATCTTAACCGGGTAGTTGCAATATTTTCCAAGGCATGATAGAGTTTTAATATGGAACTAAAATACAGGCAAATCATCAATAATAATGATAATAACCGGTTCAGGGCTCGGTGATTTTTGCTATATTAAATCAATTAAACCGGGTCCTAAAAGGAACCGGTTTTTAAATTGTCTTGCCGAGTAGTTCAAGGGTAGAACGCTACGCTGTTAACGTAGATGTTGCAGGTTCAAGTCCTGCCTCGGCAGCCAAGATAATAAAAAAACGGCGGAACCTCGTAAAAAGGTTCAGCCGTCAGATCGCTAGTCCAAAACTCAAGTTTGAAGGTGCGGTATGGCTTCGTTTGGGAAGCGGAGGATGTTTACAAAGATGCGCGCCGGAAGCAACGGTTGATTATTAGGTATAATCACTTTGTTGCCCGACTTGATCTTTTTAAAGACCGACTGCAGGGTTATTTCTCCGCCTTTGTAAAATGGCCGTAGCGCGAGCGGCATTTCTTTCTCCTGTGGCAGAAATTGGCCACGGTCTTTTGGCCAATCAACTTCCAGCAGGCAAGGTCCGTTTGGAGTATCAACATACAACAGCAGGAACTTTTCCCAATTTTTTGGCTGGGGCGGATCGGACAAAAGTCCGAAGAAGTACGATTCACTGTTGTAACGTTGCGTTGGCAGATTGGCTAAGGTTATTTCAGCCAACTGCCGTTCTTGAGCCGACGATTCGGGATTGTCCCGAACAAGACAGCCGCCTACTAATTGTCGAAACTTTGGGTCCGAGATGGCACCCAGCATCTCATCGGAGATCTGTCCGACCGCCTGGATTTGTTTGGCGGCCAAATCGCCGTAGATGGCCGTCATCACGGCGTATTCGCAAGTAAAGGGCTGGACAGCAGCAACGCGTTGTTGCCACTTTTTACGAGCGATTCGGTCTTCATTCCACTCTGGCAAGATGACTACAGTCATTGCCAAAGCGAGCATCGCTAGGCCGGCAAGACCGTAGCGTATGATTTTGCCTATTTTCTTAAACCAGGACATTTTGTCCTCCTTTAGCGGTTGTTGATTGATTGTTGTTAGGCAACAACATTTTGCTACAACCTGTTAATTTTGTCAATTGTAAAAAGTAACCTAATATTGTATAATATAGAACATAAATATGACTAAAATCACCATTACCCAGGCGGCTGAATTTATAGGTCAGGAGGTGCAAATTCAGGGCTGGGTCTATAATTTACGCTCTTCCGGGAGCATTTGTTTTTTACAGGTTCGCGACGGTTCGGGCTTTATGCAGGCCATTGTTAATAAATCCTCGGTTTCCGCGGATGTCTGGCAAACAGCGGAAAAAGCGACTATTGAGTCATCCGTCATTTTAACCGGACAAATCAGCAAGCATCCTAAAAAAGAAGAATATGAACTGCAAGTTTCCGGCATTCAGCTGGTTCAAATTGCCGAAGAATATCCGATCGGTAAAAAAGAACACGGCCCGGATTTTTTGTTGGATCAAAGGCACTTGTGGTTGCGCGCCCCCAGCCAGTGGGCCATTCAGAGGATTCGCAATACAGTCATCAACTCCATTTACGGGTATTTGAATCTCAACGGTTTTACTAAAATTGATTCACCAATCCTTACGCCCAACGCCTGTGAAGGCACTACCGAACTGTTTGAAATTAATTATTTTGACTGGGCCAAGGCCTATCTTTCGCAATCCGGACAATTATATATTGAAGCGGCGATTTTTTCTTTGGGTCGCGTGTTTGATTTTGGGCCGGTGTTTAGGGCGGAAAAATCCAAAACACGTCGGCATCTCACGGAATTCTGGATGATGGATGCCGAAGCCGCTTTTGTGGAGCATGAAGAAAACATGAAGATCCAGGAAAATTTAATCTGCTTTGTGATTGAAAAAGTGTTGGAGCAAAACCAAAAAGAACTGGCGATTTTGGAAAGAGATTTGGAGCCGCTTAAAAAAATCAAAGCGCCTTTTGGCCGCATGACGCACGCCGAAGCGGTTAAAAAGTTAAACCAGCTGGGTTCGGATATTAAAGCCGATGATGATTTGGGCGCGGATGACGAAACATTATTGACTCAAGATTCAGCAGTGCCGATTTTTGTGGAAAAATGGCCGGCGCAAATCAAGGCTTTTTATATGAAACGCGATGAGTCCGGTAAAGTGGCGTTGTGCGACGATTTAATTGCGCCGGAAGGTTTTGGTGAAATTATTGGCGGTTCGCAGAGGGAAGACGATTACCAAACTTTACTGGAAAGAATTAAAGAACATAAATTGCCCTTGGATGAATTTCAATGGTATTTGGATTTAAGAAAGTACGGTTCGGTTCCGCATTCCGGTTTTGGCATCGGTTTGGAGCGTTTAGTCGGCTGGATTTGCGGTACGCATCATATCCGCGAAACCATTCCGTTCCCCAGAATGATTAACAGAATCAGGCCTTAATTATATTTAAAAGTAAACTAATAACTAACTTCAAAAATATGCCGGAAAAATTTGAACCCTTAGTTCCTAAAAAATCCGCTCTGCCTACAAATGATTGGGAAAATGTTCGCGATGGTGATTTTGCCGGTTCGCCTGAAGACGCGAGCGATAGCCAAAGGCTTGGACGGCGTGGCAGCGAAAGTAAAAAACCGGGTATGGATGATTATGATATGAGTCCGGAGTGGCAGGATGATGATAAGGGCGATCGGGGTGACGAGAGAGATTTGGAAATTATCCGCAACCGCGGCAGAATAGTCAGATAAGACCTGGGGTATAAAATGAAAAAGCACCGCTAAAGGACGAAACCTTTAGAAGTGCTCTTTCCTCGTGATGTATTAATAATATCGAGATATAAAAAAGTTGTCAATATGAAGGTTAATAACATCGAAACAGTCAATAAAATAGGGGAAAACGTTGTTTTAAAGGGCTGGGTTAACACGGTCCGCAAAATGAGCAAAATGGCGTTTGTGGATTTGCGCGACAGATCCGGTATTGTTCAGGTTGTTTTAATCCCGTCGGAACTAGATGAGGCATCGCAGGCACTAATGACCGAAATTAAGCCGGAATATGTTTTGGAAATTTCAGGTATTGTAAATAAAAGGGGAGAGAAGCAGATTAATCCGGACATGGCTACTGGAACCGTTGAGGTTCTGGCCAAGTCAATTAAAATTTTAAATCAGGCCGAAACGCCGCCGTTTGAAATTGATAATGAGGAGCATCAGGCCAATGAGGAGCTTCGTCTTAAATACCGTTATTTGGATTTGCGTCACGCCAGAATGGCCAATAATATCAAAGTAAGACACGCGGTTATCAGGGCGATGCGTGAATTTTTTTATGGCCAGGATTTTTTGGAAATTGAAACGCCTTTCTTATCCAAATCCACTCCGGAAGGAGCGCGCGACTTTTTAGTGCCTTCCAGAAATTATAACGGCAAATTTTACGCCTTGCCCCAATCGCCGCAACAGTACAAACAGATGTTAATGGTGGCCGGTATGGAAAAGTATTTTCAAATCGTGCGCTGTTTTAGGGATGAAGATCAAAGAGGAGACAGGCAGGCCGAATTTACCCAGCTGGATGTGGAAATGAGTTTTGTGGAACAAAATGATATCATTGCTTTGGCGGAAAAAATTGTGGCCGCGGTTATGCAGGCCGTTAAACCCGGCATCAAATATTCTTTGACCAGCATGACTTACGCCGAGGCCATGGCCAAATATAATTCCGATAAGCCGGATATGCGCCAGGATAAAAATGATCCCAACGAATACGCTTTTTTGTGGGTCACCGATTTTCCTATGTTTGAATATAAAGAAGGGGATAAAAGATGGGGCGCGGTGCATCATCCGTTTACGGCCCTTAATCCCGAAGATTTACATTTGTTGGAAAAGAAAGAATTGGAACCCATTAGGGCGTGGCAATATGATTTGGTTTTAAACGGCAATGAAATCGGTGGCGGTTCAATCCGTACCCATGATCCTAAAATTTTACACAAAGTTTTTGAAGTTCTTGGTCATTCGGATAAGGAAATTCAAGGTAAGTTTGGCCATCTTTTAGAAGCGTTTAAATACGGCGTTCCGCCTCATGGCGGCATTGCTTTTGGCTTGGATAGATTCGTCGCCATTCTATGCGGCGAAACCAGTATCCGAGAAGTAATGGCTTTTCCTAAAACTTCAGACAATAGGGATCCTTTGATGGATAGTCCGAGTGAGGTTGATCAGGAACAGTTAAATGAATTAGGTATTAGTTTGAAGAAAAAATAACTGCAAATTTATGTCATCCCCGGAACAGGCAGGTGAAAAATTAGAACACCTTTCAAATCGTGAACAATTAATCGGTTTATTTCATGATTTGGAGGGCTATAATGATAAATTTCAATCAGGCAGGATTGCCGGCAGATTAATCATTGGCTCTGTGAGAAAAAACAGTGATGATAATATCGCCGATGAGCAAATTGATCCGTATTTAAATGCCCAGGAATTGATTGGCAAAAATCAAGTTGTTGCTGGAGAGTTCGGATTAAGTTTGACGCCCATTAGCAGAAAGGATCAAGGGGTTTTTGCTCAAGGAGAAAAAATCTCCCCTTCAGAAATGAGAGTTGATCTAAGTGACCCTTCCAAATTTGTTGATTTTCTCTCACACTTAGAATCTGAAACTTTAAGTCCTGAAGAGATTAAGGCCTTACAATACATCGCCGAATCTTTAAAGCAACAGCTGGTTAGCGAGTATGATTTGGGACAATCAGAGGATGATCGGTTGTTAAATTTGTTTGCCGGACTGGAGCGAATTATTGAAAATTACAGAAGACTGGATCCGGATGGTCAAAAAGGATTCAATGACGTTGTTAATAGTTTGGAAAAATATTTAACCATGTCCAGACAAGGTATAATGAGAGAATATATTTTAGCCGAAAAAAATAATATTTTACCCCAGCCGTTGGGTTCGGGCTTTGGGCCAAGTTCTTTTCAGATTGATATTTCTCCTGAAGATTACCAAGAACGGTGGCGTAGAATTTTTGAGGTTTTGGAAAAAATAAAAAACAATCATAAAGCCGGCGACTTTTATGACGAAATTTATAGCTACCTTAAGGATTCAATCTTGTACGCGCAAAAAGACGTTGAACAAAAGATTAAAGAATATAGAGCAGAAAAAGGTATTTCTATTGAGTATTGGCAGAATTTAAAAAAAGTTATTCCGGGGGTAATAGAAGAATTATTAGAGTATTAAGGACATGGTAATAATAATTGTATGATTAATCCAAAATTAACCAAACATCTGGAAGCAAATAAGGTTAAGTACCAGATTGTGCCGCATAAAAAAGTGTACACGGCATTGGACGCGGCCGCCACTTTAAAAGTCAAACTGGAAGAAATTGCCAAATCATTGGTGGTTAAGGCCGATAAAACCTATTATCTGGTGATTTTGGCGGCCAATAAAAACGCCAATCTAAAAAAACTTCAGCAAGCTTTAAAAGCTAAAAAACTGGAGATGCCTAAAGAGGCGGAGTTGGTTAAAGTTTTTAAAGTTAAACCGGGTAATTTAACCGGTTTTGGCAGTATTCATCAGATGCCCACCATTGTTGATAAGGGCTATCAAAAAGTAAAGCAGGCCATTTTTTCCGGCGGTTCTTTAATGGAAAGCGTCAAGATTAAAGTGGCTGATTATTTAAAATTGGAGCAGGCGATTATCCATCAATTTTCGGAAATAAAAAAGATTAATAAGGTTAAAAAATCAGCAAAACCAAAAGCTAAAAAAACCAAGCCAACCAAAAAGAAAAAAGCGTCAAAAAAAATCGCGCGTAAAAAATAAATGGCCGAATATAAAATACAACTGGAAGCGTTTGAAGGCCCGTTGGACCTTTTATTAAAATTGATTGAAGACGAGGAATTGGATATTACCAAAGTATCATTGGCCAAAGTGACCGATCAGTTTATTCAATACGTTAATTTGGCTGAACAAATGCGGCCGGGCGAAATGGCGGATTTTTTGGTGGTGGCTTCGCGCCTGCTGTTGATTAAATCCAAAGTTTTGTTACCGGCCTTGCAGTTGGACGAAGAAGACGAGGGTACTTTGGAAAAACAGCTGAAAATTTACAAGGAATATTACGAAGCGGCCAAAAAAATCAGGTTAATGCTCAAAGGCGAAAATTTCCTGTTTAGCCGGTTAAAGCCCATTCAGGTTTTTACGCCTAAATTTATCGCGCCTGTGGGCTTAAACGGTTCCCGCTTGGCGGAAATTTTCGCCAAGGCCTTGTTAAGATTGGAACCCATTGTCAACTTGCCGCAAGCCATGATTAGAAAAACCATTTCCATCAGGGAAAAAATCATGCATATTACCGAAATGATTTTGCATAAAGTCACCTTCAGCTTTAAACAGCTGATTGGCGCAGGGCATGACCGGACCGAAGTGATTGTTTCGTTTTTAGCCATTTTGGAACTGGTTAAACAACGCACGCTGGATGTTGAACAGGGCGAGCTGTTTGCCGAAATAAACATTAAAAAGCTGTAAACATGTCCAATTTAAAATCACAATTGGAAAGTATTTTATTGGTCACCTCCAAACCGATCAGCCAAAAAAAATTGGCTGAAGTTTTAGCGGTCAAAGTTAAGGATCTTGAGCCGGTCATTGAGGAGCTGACGGCGGAATATAATCAGCAGGGCCGTGGCTTAAGATTATTGGTCAATAACGACCAACTCCAGTTGGCTTCGGCGCCGGAAAATTCGGAACTGGTCAAACAATATTTAAAAGACGATCTTACCGGTGAACTGACCGATCCGTCCATTGAAACCCTCACCATCATTGCTTACCGTCAGCCCATCAGCAAGGCCGAACTGGAACAGATTAGGGGAGTCAATTGCAGTTTAATTATCAGGAATTTAATGATCCGTGGTTTGGTGGAGGCGGAATACAACAAACAGCGCGCGACCACGCTCTATTCGGTCACCCTGGATTTTCTTAAATATCTGGGCTTGAATAAAGTCAACGAATTGCCTGATTTTGAAAAATTAAACAACGATGACAATCTGCAAAAACTTTTGAATCAGAACGCGGGCTCGCCTCAATCAGCCGAAGCTGGCCGGCAGGAAGCGGTGGTTGAAGAAGTTTTTAAGGTGGAAGTAAGAAAGGAATAATTTGATATGGAAACCAGAAAAACAGCTCTTATTTGCCATGGCGGCGGCATGAAATCCGCTTTTGCCGCGGGCGTTATTTACGCTTTAGGCAAGGATTTGGGCGTGAATTATTTTGACATCGCCATTGGCGCTTCTTCTAGCGCCCCTACCTTGGCTTATTATTTGGCCGGCCAGCTTGAAGAGTTAAAAGATTGTTGGGAAAAAGAAGCTATTAATATGCTAGGCCGGACGCGTTACGCCTTTTTAAAAGGCGAACCTCTTTTTAATCTTGACTATATGGCCGGGGAAATGATGAAAAAAAAATTTCCCTTAAACGTGGCTAAAGTGGAAAATTCACCGATTGATTTTTATATTCCTTATTACAATTACAAAACCGACAAGCTGGAATACTATCACAATCACGCTCAAGAGCAAAAGTTGGATATTTGGCAGGCACTAAGAGCCACCATGACCATTCATGATCAGTTTTTATCGCAGGGTCAGGGCGAAAGCTGTTATGTTGATCCGGCTTTAGCCGACCCTATGGTTTATCAAAAAGCCGTGGATTCGGGCGCCACTCATTTTATGGTTATCAGCAACAGCCCCACTTTTGATTGGACCATTAGGGGCTGGATGGGCCTTAAAATGTTTAAGATTTTTCAGGCCAAAAATTTTCCCGAGCTGATGAAAGACCGCTTGAATCAGTACAGCCGTTTGCGCAAGCAATCAGTCGAGGATTTTGTTAAATTCAAAAATGGCAAACAGTTATTACTGGTCCAACCGCCCGCCAGCGCCAAAATAAAATTTTTAGCCAAAGACGCCGCTGAAATTAAGCGGGCCATGGATTGGGGTAAAAAAACCATTCTTAAGCATAAAAATTCGCCGGTCATGGCCTGGTTCAGCGAGAGATTTGAAAGTTAGCTGAAAAATTTATGATCTTATCGCTCATCGCTAATTTAATCGGTTTATACGGTCTGCTGGCTTTACCTGTGGCTGTTTCTTCAACCATTGATATTAGCGCTTACGCCGAACAAGCCACAGTTACTCTGTTATCCGGTGTTTACCGCCAAAACGCGCCCATCAGAACCAATCAGGATTCATTGGGTATGAAGGTAACGGCTAATTCGGCGATAGTTATTGATCAGAAAAGTGGAACGGTATTATGGCAAAAAAATCCCGATAATATTCAGCCCATTGCCAGTTTGACCAAATTAATAAGCGTACTGGTGTGGCTGGATAACAGCCCGGGCTGGGCAACGGAAGTTACGGTTTTAGGCAGTGATTTGCGTTCCGGCGGCCGGGCCTATATTTACGCGGGGGAAAAACTGCTGGCGCGGGATTTATTCAACCTTTCCCTCATCCCTTCATCCAACAACGCCATTATGGCCTTAGCCCGTTCCACCGGTTTAACTAATGAACAGTTCGTGGCTAAAATGAATGAACTGGCCGCGTCTTTAAACATGACCTCAACCAAATTTACGGAACCCACCGGGCTGGCGCCGGAAAATATGTCCAGTGCCGCCGATTTGCTTAAGCTGGCGCAAGCCGCCTTTGAACGCGAAGAAATAAGAAGCGCCACCGTTAGGCCGGAATATACTTTTCAGGTTTTAAATAATAACAGAAGCGAGACCGTTAAAAATACCGATAAATTGCTGAACAGTTATTTGCGCATTAACGCCGGCAAAACCGGCTCTTTGGATGAATCGGGTTATTGCCTGATGAGCGAAGTTATTGGTCCTGATGGGCAAAAGGTTTTAATCGTGGTTTTAGGCAGTTTAAGCGATGCCGACCGCTTTCAAGATGTAAAGTCACTCGCGCAATGGGCGTTTGACAATTATACCTGGCAGTAAGCCCGGCTCATGCGGGTTTACAGATTCCTTAATTTGAGGTATTTTTAACCTAATCAAACGTATGGACAAGCAAAATATCGTTATTGCCAACTGGAAAATGAACTTAAGCCCGGCTGACAGCTTAAAGCTGGCCGAGGCCATTATTGCCAAGCTTGGCGAAATAAAACCGCTCAAGGCGCAAATTGTTTTATGTCCGGATTTTTTGTCTTTAAGCGGAGTGGCGCAAAAAATTACAGGCCAGCCGATCATGCTGGGCGCCCAGGATTGTTTTTGGGAGCCGGTTGGTGCTTTTACCGGCGAGGTTTCAGCGCAATTTTTACATGAGCTGGGCTGTGCTTATGTTATTCTGGGTCATTCCGAAAGAAGGCAATACGTGGCCGAAACCAACGAACAAATTAATTTAAAAGTTAAAGCCGCTTTGGCCAATTCTTTAATTCCTATTATCTGCGTGGGTGAAACTTTCGCGGAAAGACAGGAAGGCGACAAGGATTCCGTGATCAGCCAACAGGTCAGTAACGCCTTAACAGGCATCAGATTGCTGGATCAGGATAAAGTGATTATCGCTTACGAGCCGGTTTGGGTGATCGGATCAGGTCAGGCCGTGGCGCCGGAAGAAGCCGAGCACGCGCATCGCGTTATCAGACAGGTGTTAATTGATCATTTTTCCATGAACGCGGTTAACGGCCAAATCAAAATAATTTACGGGGGCAGTGTTAAGCCCAATAACGTGGGTAACTTTTTAATCCAGCCGGCTATTGACGGAATTTTGGTCGGGGGAGCCAGTTTAGAGGCCGAGTCGTTTGCCGAACTGGTTAAGCAAGCCAATCTTTAAATATGCTGTCAACCATTTTAATTGGAGTCATGATAGTTTGCGCGGCGGTGATTTTGGTAATTGTTTGGGGCAAGCTGGGTAAAATCAGCGCGGTCAATTATCAGGCCTCCAAGGCCGCCAAGCAGGTCGCGGTTAAGCGGCGCTTGCTGGAAGAGCGTTTGCAAAGAAAATTTTCCACGGCCGGCAATAAGCTGTCCGGTTTTTTACAACCAGTGGGACGCGACTTGTCGGCACGGGTAAAATCTTGGTATCAAAAAGCGGTTGATCTGGAAGAATCCTACCGCCATAAAATTCTGCGCGATAGTTTTAAAGACAAAGTTTCACAGCAACAGCATTCGGGCGGACTCTTGGCCGAGGCCCATGATTTTTTAACAACAGGGGATTTGGTTGAGGCGGAAAAAAAGTTTATTGAAATTTTGGCATTGGACCAGATGAATATTCCCGCTTACCAAGGCCTAAGCGAGCTTTATTTGGAACAGGAAGATTATGATCATGCCCGGCAAACCTTGGAGTTTTTGCTTAAATTGGATAAAAACAACGCTTCGGCCTACCGTTCTTTGGGCCGCTTGCAAGCCGTTAAAGGCGATTTAAAGTCGGCCGAACAAAGCTATTTAAAGTTTTTAGCTCTGGATCGGACCAATATTAACGGCTATTTGGAGCTCTCGGAGGTTTATTTACAGCTGGAAGAGCCGTCCAAGGCCTTTGCTTTAGCCGATCAGGCCTCGGGGCTGGAGCCGGCTAATCCCAAAGTGCTTGACTTTTTAATAGAAGTCAGTATAATAACGCGAGACAGGCAGGCCGCTTTAAAGGGCTGGCGCATGTTAAAAGAAGTCAATCCGGAAAATAATAAGCTGGACGAATTCAAGGCGAGAATTGATAAATTATAAAGTTTGTAAGTATCTGAACGAGGGTCGGTACCGAAGTGGTCAAACGGGGCAGACTGTAAATCTGCTGGCCTTGCGCCTTCGTAGGTTCGAGCCCTACCCGGCCCACCACGCCGTTGTAGCTCAGTTGGTAGAGCAACTCCATGGTAAGGAGTAGGTCACCAGTTCAACTCTGGTCAACGGCTCCATTTATTTTAAAAGCAACGATTACTTTCGAGCCAACGTAGCTCAGTTGGTAGAGCAACGCTTTTGTAAAGCGAAGGTCGGGGGTTCGAATCCTCTCGTTGGCTCCATTGGTAATTAAAATTTAATCCTTATTATTTATGTCTCAAGACAATTTAATCAAGCTGGAATGCACGGTCTGCCGCAAAGTAAACTTTCATTCCCACAAAAATAAGAAGATCATCAAGAATCGTTTGGAACTGAAAAAATACTGCCGGCACTGCCGTAAACACGTTTTGCATAAGGAAACCAAATAGATCGTTTTTTAATCTCTAATTAAAAAAACAATGATCAAATTCCTTATCTTTATCCTGATTATGGCGGGACTGGTTTTTTTTGTTTGGCACGCGGAAATTTCCACTTGGCTAACCGGCCAGGATAGCTGGTTTGCCGGCTGGCAAGAAAAGGCCGAGCAGGAAACTCCGGAATTAATCAATCAGGGTTTAAATAAAGCCGATCAGTGGTGGGATACTTACGGCGAGGCCTGGGCCGACCAGTTTGTGGCCAAGCTGACTGATACGGGTAAAGCCAAAATTGACCAGTGGCTGGCTAAAAAAGACCTTAACCAGTATGGTGATCAAAAAGAGACGGCTTATACCGGCGGCACGCCTTTGTTTAATGAAGCCACCGGCCAAACCATTGAACGTTACGCCTATCTCTTAAAAAAGTTTCCGGATCTGATTTCACAGTTGAATTTAGAACAATACTTAAAATAAATTAATCAAAAATTTGCCAAAGGCAAATTTTTGAAAAGGAAGACATTGATTGAAGCTGGAGCGGCCGAGTTCAACTCGGACGCGTAAGCTGAAAGCAATTGTCTGACGCGGGGGAGTAGTTCAGTGGTAGAATGTGGGTCTCCAAAACCTGAGACGAGGGTTCGATTCCTTCCTCCCCTGCCAGCCCGAAGGGCGTGGCCTTTCGGTCAAAATTTTCTGCGAATTTTCCAATAAAATCAGGGCTTTACCCGCCTTAATAAGGCGGTTCGAGCCAATCTTTTTCAAAAGCTCCGCTTTTGCTTCAAAATTTCCTTCCAA
>JAUYIT010000030.1 GCA_030688315.1 Candidatus Komeilibacteria bacterium
AAAGATTAAAATAAAAGACAGTAAAAGAAGAACGATTGAAGAGAAGATCTATCCGGGTTATGTCTTAGTGGAAATGATTGTGACCGATGATTCCTGGTACGTGGTTCGCAACACGCCCAATGTGACCGGTTTTGTGGGCAGTGGCACTACCCCTACTCCTGTTTCGGAAGAAGAAATTAAGGAACTGCAAAGAAGAATGGGCGTGGAAGAGCCCACGTACAAAGTGGACGTTACCGTGGGCACGGCCGTTAAAATTTCCGACGGACCCTTCAAAGATTTTGAAGGCAAGGTTTCCGAAATTGACGAAGCTAAAGGCAAGGTTAAAGTTCTTATTTCCCTGTTCGGCCGTGAAACGCCGGTGGAACTAGATTCCCTTCAGATTAAAAAATTGTAAATTTACCGAGCCGAGTGTTCGCTTCTAAACATTTCGGGTCAACCTAATCATTTTACACTTAATTATATGGCTAAAAAAATCAAGACAGTCATTAAGTTGCAAATCAAAGCGGCCGCGGCCAATCCGGCCCCGCCCGTTGGACCGGCTTTGGGCCAGCACGGTTTAAATATCGCCGAATTTTGCGCCAAATTCAATGAAGCCACCAAAGACAAGGCCGGCGAAGTTACTCCGGTGGAAATTACCGTTTACGAAGACCGCACCTACACCTTTGTGCTTAAAACTTCTCCGGCTTCGGAATTGTTAAAAAAGGCCGCCGGCATTACCAAGGGTTCGGGCAAACCGCTCACCGAAAAAGTGGGCAAAGTTACTAAAGCCCAGATTAAAGAAATTGCCGAAAAGAAAATGTCCGATTTAAACGCCGTCAATATTGAAGGCGCCATGAGGATTATTGAAGGCACTGCCCGTCAGATGGGCATTGAAGTAAAGGACTAAACACTATTAATTAATTGAGGGAGCGTGCCAAACACGCGCTATTACCTCATCAAGAAAGAAAACCAAGATGTCTAAAACATCAAAAAGATTAGTGGAAGCCAAAGCCAAGGTTGATAAAACCAAGGCCTACACCGTGGCTGAAGCCGTTAAGTTGATTAAGGAAACTTCCAAGGTCAAATTTGACGCTTCAGTGGAAATGCATTTTCATTTGGGCATTGATCCTAAAAAAGGCGAGCAGGTGGTTCGTGGCTCGGTAGTTATGCCCCACGGCATCGGCAAAACCAAAAGAATTGCCGTGTTTACCACTCCGGCTCATGAAAAAGATGCCAAGGAAGCCGGCGCTGATATTGTGGGCGGAAAAGATTTAATTGAAGCCATTAAAAAAGACGGCAAGTGCGATTTTGATATTGCCGTGGCCTCGCCCGAGATTATGAAAGATTTGTCGGTTATTGCCAAAACTTTGGGTCAAAAGGGTTTAATGCCCAACCCCAAAACCGGCACGGTAACTCCGGATGTTAAAAAAGCCGTAGCCGAAATTAAAAAAGGCAAAATTGACTTTAAAAACGACGACACCGCTAATTTGCACGCTATGGTCGGCAAAATTTCTTTTGACAACGCCAAGCTGGAAGAAAACATGAGGGCGCTGTTGGACGCCGTTAAAAAAACCAAGCCCGAAACAGTTAAAGGTATTTTTATTGAATCCTGTTACGTTAATTCCACCATGGGTCCCGGCATTAAAATTCAATTGTAACTTGAAATAACAAAAGGCCTTGCCTTAATGGTCATTGCGAGGAGCGTAGCGACGAAGCAATCCCGATGTGCGTACCAGTACAACGGGATTGCCGCGCCCCTTTGGGGGCTCCAGAATGACGGTAATAGCAAGGCCTTTTTATGTTGCCAGCGAGCCGCCTTTCTGCTAGAATAAATTCAATTAATCACGCAATTCTATATGACCAATTTACCCCCCGGCCGCACCCAGCCCCGCCCCATTTGGGATGAATATTTTTTAAAACTGGCCATGATGGCCTCGGAACGTTCCACTTGTCCGCGCATGCACTGTGGTTGTGTGTTAGTGCGCAATAACAACGTTTTGGCCACCGGTTACAACGGTTCTTTGCCCGGGCATCCTCATTGCGAAGAAGAGGGATGTTTGGTGGAAGATAATCACTGTATTCGCACAAATCACGCTGAAGCTAACGCCATTTCCCAAGCGGCTCATAACGGTCATGAGGTAGCCGACGCCATTGCTTACATTACCAACATGTCGTGTACCAACTGCGCCAAACTGTTGATCGCCGCCGGCATTAAGCGCGTGGTGGTGTTCAGTGATTTTCATGATACCCGCGCCACGGAATTTTATCAGCAGTCGGGCGTTAAGATTGATAAACTGCCCATGCCGCCTCTTAACATTGATTACGATTTAAAAAACTTTACTTCGGCCGTTAAAACCGAAAAAAGCAACTAAAAACACCCCGCGACCCGCTCGGCTTCGCCTCGCCTGCGTAGTTGGGGACCCCGAATATGTCCAAAATAATTTTAGGTTTTGTTGGTAAGCTGGCCAGCGGTAAAGGCACCATTGCCAAATATCTGGCGGAAAAACACGGCGCGCAAACGGTGATGTTTTCGCAATCCTTGCGCGACGTTTTGGATCGTTTTTATCTGCCTCAAACCAGAGATAACATGCAGGGTGTTTCCCGTGGTTTGCGCGAGGCCCTGGGGCAGGATGTAATTGCCAGAGTTGTAGCGCAGGATGCTCAAACAGCCGCTTCAACAATTGTGGCCGTGGACGGGGTGCGGCGCCCCATGGATATTGTTTTTTTAAAAGAACTGCCGGGTTTTGCCTTGGTGTTTGTGGAGACGGAACAAAAAGTTCGCCATGAACGCATGACCAAGCGCGGTCAAAATCCCGACGATCATTTGATCAGTTTTGAAGAATTCCAAAAAAAGGACGTGGCCGAAGCCGAGAGTTTGATTGATGAAGTGGCTAAGGAAGCCAAGTTTACCATCAACAACAACGGCACGCCGGAGGAATTATTCGCTCAGGTGGAAGATATTTTAACTAAAATTCAAAGTGAAAGTTAAGATCAAAAAAATGAATCCGGCCGCGAACATGCCAACCTATGCTAACCCGGGTGATGCCGGATTGGATTTGTATTCCTTGGAGGATTTTGAATTACAGCCGGGCCAGCGGAACAGTTTTTTTGTGGGTTTTGCTTTGGAAATTCCGGATGGTTATGTGGGTATTATCAAGGATAAAAGCGGTTTGCCTAAAAATTTTGGTCTGCACACCCTGGGCGGGGTGTTTGATTCCTGCTACCGCGGCGAATACAACATCACGATGGTCAATTTAGGGCAGGAGGCCTATCAAATCAAAGCGGGCGATAAAATCGCCCAGTTGCTCATTATTCCTTGCCAGCAGGCGGAATTGGAAGAAGTTGAAGAATTATCAGCCACGCAAAGAGGCGAGGGCAGGTTTGGTTCCAGCGGAAGATAAAAAGATTTTAAGGTAAAACGCTTTTATTTTGTCTTAAAATCTTTTGATCTTTAGTTCAATTCTTTCAAGGAGGCAGTATGCGCCGAATAAAGGAGATTATCGGCAAAACTTTCGTGACTGACATTACCAGCCAGCCGTTTCCACCTCCGGTACCGCATCAAGCAACCGCTGCAGTGAGTAGTTTAATTACGTCCAATGGACAGTTGTTGATAAAAGTTGTTTTGACTAGAGATAATGAAAAAGAGGGTTTAAGAAAAGTATATTTTGGCTGACTGACGCGGTTTCCCCGGACTGAACACAGTTTCGGGGATTTTTTTATTTATCCACAGGCGGGGATTTGACAAGTTTTTTGTTTAGGTGTAATGTGTTAATACATTGATACAAAATAGCGAAAAGCCCTATTTTACTTAACAATATGAAACATGCCCATAGTTACAGCCCTAAAAAAGCCGATGAGTTGTGGCAGGCCGTGCTAGGCCTAAAAACAAAGTCGGAATGCGCTAAATTTTTTAGGGATTTATGCACCATTGAAGAATTAAAGGCCATAGTTGACCGGTGGCAAGCCGTTAAAATGATCAATAAAGGCGTACCCTATCGGGAGATCGCCAAAAAGTTGGACATGAGTTCCACCACCGTCAGCCGCGTGGCTCAATGGTTAAATAACGGCAAGGGCGGTTATAAATTAATATTAAAACGATTAAAATTATTATGACAGTCAATATTTTACAACAATTACATCATCATCAAATCATCTCTCCGTAGGGAGGTTGGTTTGGTTTATATTTAGTCGAGCGTTGCTCTACTTACACCCTTAACTAAACGAATCTCTCTTAACTACCCGGAGAGGTTTTTGTTTATCAAGGGTGTTTTTATTAAGTAAAATAATTTATGAAAATTCAATATAGAAATATTAAAACAGGAGAAATACCGGGCATGGATTTAACAATGCCCTATCTGGTTATAGGTAAAGGTAAGCCGATAGTTAGCTTGCTCTCCGGAGTTCATGGCGGTGAAGAAAGCGGTTTATTGATCATCAAAAATTTATTAGATGCTTTAAAAAGTGAAAAAATTACAGGCACTCTTAAAATCATTCCTAGTTGTAATGTGGTAGCACAGGCTTTTAAAACCAGGGTAGTCAATGGATTCGACTACGCCGATTTAAACAGGTCTTTCCCGGGCAAAAAGCAGGGCAACTATACCCAACAGGTGGCGGCTAAAATATTTTCTTTGGTTAAAGATAGTGATTGCGTTTTGGACTTGCACACTTTTACCATGATTAGTCCGTTAATAGGCATCTTAACAAAAAGCGCTGACCAACAAAAAGATGACAGGGCCTTAACAATCCTTAGATCAATGAATCTTGATTTAATCTGGTTGCTGGAAACAAAAGTTTTGGCCAGTAGTTATCTAGGAACTTTAGGTGATGCTTTTTCCGGATTGAAGGGGACTTATCTATGTCTGGAAACGCCAAATATTTACCGTTTAACGCCAGAGGAATTAACTAGATCAACTAAGGGTATTGTTAACTTGTTAAAGCAATATGGAATTATCCAGAATGGTTTTGTTAAAACAAAATCTAAGGAGATTCCTGTGGTAAAAAGAATTGATCAAAAATCAGAATCCGGCGGTTTGTTTGTTCCCTTAAAAGGATACATGCAACAAGTTAAAAAAGGGGATTTAATCGGTGAAATTTATTTTTTAAAGGATTTTAAACCTAAAGATGTTAAAGCCACGTATAGCGGTTTAATAATGATGATCAGGAGTAAAAGTTTGATTTCCTCGGGAGATAAAATTATCGCATACGGACAAGATGTGGTTTAAAATATTTTTGGGACGGTTATCATGGCTGTTTACTTAAATTCAGTTGTTAAAGTAAACAGCCAAATAACCTTTCTAATTCAGGAGAGGTTCCTATCACATGGGAGGTACAAGTGCATCCGTTTAAACGGAAGTTTGGAGGAGCTGGCCCGCACTACTAAGGCCGGTTTCTTTACACGGAGGGGCTGTGGATTGATCTCATTCAAGTCTACAGCCCTCCGTGAATGTTCTTTCACAAAAAACAAGAAGGAGAAAAATGAAAAATTTTTCACTAGCTGAAGATCAAATTGATCGCTGTTTGCAGATTGAAAGCGATCTTTTGGCTCGCAAAATCGGCTTTGGAGATTCTTTGCTTAAAGGCAGAATTCCTTGGCTGATTTCGCCAGACGGCTATCAGTTTTCACAAGCGCAAGTTCAGGAATTAAATAAGATTGGTTTCTGGGCAAAGCGTTTCTTGGAGGCTTCGGTAAAGCTTTATCAGCAAGAGCCATCGGTAAGGAGGATATTGGACATGGGAAAGCCGGCGCCTGTGCTGGAATTCCAAAAACAGGCCCTTAAAGGAGGTCAGTTGCCTCGTCTTTTCAGGGTTGACCTATTGTTAATGCCCGATGGCACTTTCAAGGTCGGTGAGTTTTCTTTGAAACCCGGAGGCACGGGTATCACCGCCGGTTTGCAAGAAGTTTATCGCGGAAAAATGGTGGGCCGCGGCATCCTTGATTGCTATAAGCGATTGTTAGATGAGGGTGGTAAAAGTTTGCTCATCGCCGTCGCTCAAGAAAAGAACAGGTCATTGAATGAATTTGAAGGCCTAAGCTTTATGCTGAAACGCGACGGCTATCAATGCCGCTGTGGTTACCCTGAAGACAATAAGGTGATTGATGGAGATGCCTTTTACAACTATTTGCCTCCGCGCACTTGGTTGCAATATCGGGATTTTCTCAATCAGGCCGTGCAAAGGTCAAAGACAATGATTCCGCCGACCTACGTGTTTCTTAAGGAGAAGGCGCTCTTTGGTCTTTTTTGGGAAGCGCATTGGGAAAAGTGGTGGGCAGCTGAACTCGGTCAAGAGGGATTTTGCTTCCTCAAAGACAAGTTGATAGAAACCGCCATTTTTGATCACCGGGGAAAGTTTTCTCTTCCAGATCATGAGCTTTCGTTTAAAGAACTTCTTGAGTTAACTACCAGCCAAAGGGCAAGGTACTTAGTCAAGCTTTCGGGCTTTTCTCATGGCTCAAGCGGCGCTAAGGGCGTAGTTCTTGGTAAGGAAGTGGGCCGGACCAATTGGCAACAGGTGGTAAAACAAGCCAAGGAGTCCTTTTCTCGCCAAATTGGTCTGTACGTGCTACAGCCGTTCATTACCAGTCAAAAAGTTCCGGTAAATTGGCTGGATTGGAATGAGTCGGGGATCAAAACCGAACAGCGATATCTAAGGGTTTTGGCCTATTATTTCGTCTTTGATGATATGCCAGTTTTGGCCGGCGTGGAAGTCAATTCGTCTGATAGGTCAAAAGTCCATTTGCAGACCGATGTCACATCGGTTCCAGGGATTCTAACCTGAATTTCAAAAGGGACGGTCTATCACAGATCGTCCCTATTTTTATAAATTTATTTTTCGTAAACGCAGAAGCGGAATTTGATGTTGTTTTCTTCGTTGAGTTCGCCGGTAGTGGTTTTTTTGAAAACTTCAGGAATAGGCGGAAAAAAAGCGTCGCAATCAAAAACGCCTTCAACTTCGGTCAAATAGATTTTATGGCAAGAGGGATGGGTGATGGAAAAGGCGTAGAGCATGCCGCCGCCAATTACAAAGGCCTCGTCAACTTTAATTTCATCTAGTAATTCCAGGGCTTCGTCTAAAGATTGAAAATTATAAACTCCCTCCGGCAAATCATCGTATTTTTCTTTGGATAAAACGATGTTTAGGCGATTACGCAAAGGCCGGAATTTTTCCGGTAAAGATTTCCAGGTGTTTAAGCCCATAATCACGGCGTTGTTTTTATTGCCAATGGTAATAGCGCTGAAATGTTTTAAATCAGCTTTTAAATCCCAGGGCAGGCGGTTGTTAATGCCAATGCCTAGTTTTTCGTCAGCGGCGGCTATGATTGAGAAATTCATAAGATTATTCGGCGCGGAAATAAATATTTTTTCGCTCGCTCAGTCAAGAAAATTTTTTTTGTCCTCGTCTCCGGCCTTCGCCGCGGCCGGCGGCTCGCCCGGTATTTTTCACTCGGCCCAAAAAATTTTTCTTGCCCTCGCTCGCGCTTAAATAGCGATGGGGGCTTTAATGCCCGGATCGGGATTATAATTTTCTAAAGTAAAATCTTCAAACTTAAAACCAAAAATATCTTTAACTTCAGGATTGATTTTTAAGGTCGGCAATTCTTTGGGCGTCCGGGTAAGTTGAAGTTTAACCTGATCCAAGTGGTTGTTGTAAATATGGACGTCGCCAAAAGTGTGGACAAAGTCACCCAGCTCTTTGCCGGTCACTTGCGCCACCATCATGGTCAAAAGCGCGTATGAAGCGATGTTAAACGGTACGCCCAAAAATACATCGGCACTACGCTGGTATAATTGGCAGGATAACTTATTGTTAGCCACGTAAAATTGAAACATGGTGTGGCAGGGTGGGGGAGCGGTTTTTTTGCCGGCAATCAAACTTTGCAAATCGGCCACGTTCCAGCCGGAAACTATCAAACGGCGGTCATCAGGGTTCTTTTTGATTCTTTCAATAACGTCAGCAATCTGATTTATTTTAACGCCATCTTTGCCTTCCCAGGCCGTCCATTGCTTGCCGTAAATGGGGCCTAGGTCGCCATTTTCGTCCGCCCATTCGTTCCAAATGGTTACGCCGTTATCGTTCAAGTATTTAACATTGGTATCGCCCTGTAAAAACCACAGTAATTCATAAATAATGGATTTTAAGTGGACTTTTTTGGTGGTCATCAACGGAAAGCCCTCAGCCAGATTATACCGCCTTTGAGAGCCGAACAGGGAAATAGTGCCTGTGCCGGTGCGATCGCCCTTTTCCACCCCCTTTTCTAGAATTTCTTCAAGCAGTGATAAGTATTGTTTCATAAGCGACGTAGAGCGAGTGCAATAGGCAAGCCCGGCTTGCATATTGCCGAGCCGAGGAGCTTATATGTACTCATATATAGCTTTATAGTTAGGTTTCTGTCTTTCTATTTTAACTGACAATTTACCCCCCGTCAATTTTTGAAAAAAATCGTAAAATAAGCTAAAATAGATGGTATGATTAGATGTAAGCTTCTATAATTGTTTATGAAAGAAGGTTTATTTATTGTTATTTACGGCATTAACAACCTGGGCAAATCAACTCAGGCCGAGTTGTTGGTGGAATCCCTAGAAAAAGCCGGGTTAAAAGCCCAGTATTTAAAATACCCGATTTATGATTTAACCCCGACCGGTCCGCTGATTAACGAGGTTTTAAGGGGAGCGGGTGGTCAAAAAATGTCAGAAGAAGAGCTTCAGGCCATTTACACCCAAAACCGCCGTGACTATCAGCCGCAGTTGATCAAGTTGATTGACGAGGGTGTTAACGTGGTGGCCGAGGATTATGTGGGCACTGGGTTGGCTTGGGGCTGGAGTAAGGGCGCGGATTTGGAAAAGTTGATTGAATCAAATCGTGGTTTATTAAAGCCCGATATTGAAATTCTGCTGGACGGCGAAAGATTTATCCAAGCCAAGGAAGAAGGTCATTTGCATGAATCAAATGACGCGCTGGTGGAAAAATGCCGGGCCAATCATTTACAGCTGGCCGCCAGATTCGGCTGGGCCGTGGTTAACGCCAATCAGGAAATTGATGAAGTTCAGGACGAGATTTTAAAAGTGATTGCGGAAAAGATAAAATCACTGAAATGAATTTAAGATAATGAGTCACCTTAATAAAAATGGCATTATTCAAGAAAACATAATCTATGTTTTTATTGACGCGTCTAATTTATGGCAAGCTCAGAAAGCCAAAGGTAAGATGTTTGATTTTGAGAAAACAGTAAGTTATCTAAAGAATAAATTTATAGCCACGGATATTAAAGTTTTTTATTATACGGCTTATCCAGCCGACGGCACAAGAAGTTACAGTATAGAAGGAAAGCATAAATTTTTTACTTATTTAAAGAAAGGCCTGGGGTTTGTAGTAAGAAAAAAAGAGTTAAAAAGGATTAGCATTGTTAGCGAAAGCGGCGAATCCATAGAAGAAAAGGGTAATATGGATGTGGAGATGACCATTGACGCCATGTACCATTTTCAAAAGTATCATACGGCAATATTTTTTACCGGAGATTCCGATTTTTTGGCTTTGGTAACTCATTTAAGGATTGGCGGTAAAAAGGTTTATATTTTTTCTTCCAGAAATAATATTTCCCAGGAGTTAAGAACTGGCGGGGACGGTTATTTTGAAATTTTTAATATTAAAGAGGATATTTGGGGAAAAGAACTAAAGCACAGAGAAGCTAAAAGCGGCTAAAATAAAACCACCCTCCGCAAGGAGGATGGCTCTAGGATGTAATACCCTTTTGGTCATATGTTAACCAAAAGACATTATTAGTATATCATTTCTAATTAATAAGTCAATAGTTATTAACAGGGTTAAAAAATATGAACTTGGAAACAGTTATCGGCTTAGAGATCCACATTCAGCTTAAAACTAAGAGCAAGATGTTTTGCAGTTGTTCCAACCAAGGGGAGAATCAGCCGGCCAACACCACGGTTTGCCCAATTTGCCTGGGTCATCCCGGCACGTTGCCGTTTGCCAATCAGGAGGCCGTTAATATGGGCATTAAATTGGCTTTGGCTTTAAACTGCGAGATTAATAAAAAATCCGTTTGGGCGCGGAAAAACTATTTTTATCCTGATTTGCCCAAGGGTTACCAGATTTCGCAATTTGAAAGTCCGCTGGCCAGCAACGGCCACTTAACTATTTTTGCGGCCGATAAAGAAAAACGCATCGGGTTGGAGCGTTTGCATTTGGAAGAAGACGCGGCCAAAAATTTTCATACGCCTGAAGCTGTTTTAGTGGATTACAACCGGGCAGGCACGCCGTTGGCGGAAATTGTGACTAGGCCGGATTTTAAAACGCCCGCCGAGGCCAAGGTTTTTTTGCAGAATTTGCGTTTGATCGCGCGTTACTTAAAAGTTTCGGATGCCGATATGGAAAAGGGTCATTTGCGCTGTGACGCTAATATTTCTTTGCGACCGATTGGCGAGGAAAAATTGTATCCTAAAACCGAAATTAAAAATTTGAATTCTTTCCGTTCAGTGGAACGGTCTTTGGAATACGAAATTAAGCGCCAGACCGAATTATGGAATTTAGGCACGCCACCTAAAATTACCACTACTCGTGGCTGGGATGAAAAAAAATTACAAACCGTGGAACAGCGGACAAAAGAGGAGTCGGCGGATTACCGTTATTTTCCGGAGCCCGATTTATTACCTTTGGTTTTTACCGAAGCGGACATTGCCGCTATCCACGCTTTATTGCCGGAATTGCCCCGGGCTAAGGTGTTAAGATTCATCAAAGAATATCAGGTTAACCCGGCTGACGGCCATGTTTTGGTGGAAGACGAACAGGTGGCCGATTACTTTGAGGCGGTAATGACTGAAACGCGGGCTTGGCTGGAAGCTAACGGCGATGTTTTAGGTACATCGGAAGAAGTTTGGGAACTGAATAAGAAAAAGATGACCAAATTGGTAACCGGCTGGCTGACCAGTGAGTTGTTCAAATTAATGAATGAGGCCAAGATTGGCGTTAAAGACCTTAAAATCAGCCCGGAAAACTTTGCGGAATTTGTGGTTTTGCTGTATCAAAGAAAAATGAACAGTTCGTCCGGACAGGTCATTTTGTACAAAATGTTCTTAACAGGCGGGGATCCATCTGCTATAATGGAAGAAGAGGATCTGGCGCTCTTGGATGACGGGGAACAACTGGCCAAAGTGGTGGCCAAGGTACTGGCTGAAAATCAGAATCAGGTTATGGACTATCGCCAGGGCAAAACGCCTTTGCTTAAATTTTTTATCGGCTTAGCCATGAAGGAAATGAAAGGCAAGGCAGATCCGGAGGCACTGGCCGAACTATTTCGTCAGCATTTAGATGATTAATAGAAATTTTATATTTTTGGCTGCGACTTCGTCAGATTTCGTAAAAACACTTTCAACGTAATAGTATTACGCCTTGTAGGGGCGGTTCATGAATCGCCCCTACCTTCCTTGTCTCGCCTAAAAATCTAAAATTTCTTAGTGCGGTTGATAACCGCTTAATGGTATGAAGAGATATTTCTTTATCATTTATATAATTGCCGGATTGCTTGTTTTAGGCAGTCCGTTTTTAGTTCAAGCTCAGGCGCTTGATACCGACGGCGACGGTCTGACTGATGAGCAGGAAATAAATATTTATTACACCAACCCCTATTCGGCCGATACCGATGCCGACGGGTTTACCGACAAAGTGGAGCTGGACACCGGTTTTTCTCCTCACCGGCCTTTATACAAACTTTCGCAATTGGATTGGGATAAAGACGGCTTGTCGGACGAGCAGGAAATTAACCTGGGCACGGATTTAAAAAACGCCGATACTGACGGCGACGGTTTTTCCGATAAAATAGAAGTATACACCGGCTATGATCCTTTAAGCACCCAACGGATCAAGGTGGCCAAGAAAATTGAAATCAATCTGGCCGAACAGGAATTGTCGTATTTTTTCGGTAACGCCAAGCTGGGCAGTTTTGATATTTCCGGCGGTTTGCCCCGCACGCCCACGCCCAAGGGAGAGTTTCAAATTTACAATAAAATTCCCAAGGCCTGGTCCACGCGCTACAAATTGTGGATGCCTTATTGGATGGCTTTTTACCCCAGCGGTTTGTACGGCCTGCACGAACTGCCTTACTGGCCGGGCGGTTACCGCGAAGGTTCGGATCATTTGGGTAAACCCGCTTCGCACGGCTGTGTGCGCTTAGGCATTGGCCCGGCCAAGGTTTTATACGATTGGGCCGAAATCGGCACACCGGTCATTATTTATTGATTTTTCGCTGTGGATAAAAAAGGGTTGACGGCAGGTTTCTGAAAGAGTATTATTATCCACAGTATATAAATACCACATGCAAAAATACTTTAAACACTTTAAGTGGAAAGAAGGGCTGAACGTTATTCCGGGTTTGGATTTTTCAAATTTTATCAATTGAATCTTCGACGAAAGTCGGGGATTTTTTTTAAAACCTAATAATTAACCAAGAAATATTTATGCATCAAAAAGTCGCCTTAATTTCGGAAATTATTAAAGCGGGCCGCAAATCTTTGGAAGAGCGGGGCTTTACCGAAGTGGTGGTACCTAGGATTGTGCGGGCAACAGGGGCCTGCGAAAACGTTAACACCTTGTTTGAGGTTTCCTCCAACAAGGATTTTAAGTGGTTCGGTTCCAACAGCTATCTGGCCCAAACCGGCCAATTGTATCTGGAGGCACTGGTGCCCAAACTGGAAAAGGTTTATTGCGCCGGACCTTCTTTCCGCGCTGAACCGGCCGTGGATAGCCGGCATTTGACCGAATTTTTTATGATGGAAATTGAGTTTGCCGGTGATTTTAACAAACTGCTTAAGGAAATTGAAACCTTTATTAAAGACATTGCCAAATCTTTGGTCAACTTATCCGCTCAAAAAGACCTAGGTTTATCCGCTGAAACTATCCAGCGGCTTGCCAGCTGTCCGGATGTTTTTACCAAGCTGACTTATGATGAAGCTATTGCCAAGCTGACGGAACTGGGCGAACAAATAGAATGGGGCGATGATATTAGTTCCAAGCAGGAGAAAATTCTGGTAGAACATTTTGGCAACCAACCCATGTTTATTACCCGCTATCCGGATCCTATGACCGATCACGGTAAAGAAATTGAAGTGGAAAAATTCTTTAACATGCTACCCGATCCGGAAAATCCGGGCAGGGTATTATCCAGCGATCTTATTTTGCCTTTTGGCGGCGAATCGGTGGGCTCGGCGGCCAGGGTGCATTTGGCCGAGGAAATGGTGAAGCGTCTAAAAAATTCCCGGATGTTCCAGCGGCTGGAAAAATTGGGCGGTTCAATTGATGATTTTAGCTGGTACATTGAACAGCTAAATCAGGGCAGTGTGCCGCACGCCGGCTGTGGTTTTGGCATGGCCCGCATTATCCAGTGGATCATGGGCACGACCGATATCAGGCAGGCCGTAACCTTTGCTTCCAATAAGGGCGGGATTATCTAGTAAAAAAGAAAGCGCCTCATTTTGTCCAAGTGAGGCGTTTTTTAATTGGACGTCGATATGCTAGAATATAACTAATAATCATAAAACAATGAAGAAATCCAGGGTAATTTCAATAATAATCGCTGTTTTGGCAGTTAGCGCGGGCTATTTGTTTTTTTCCCAGCAAAAACAACTAAAGATTTTTTCGGCCCAACAGTCAATAACCGTTGATCAGACAGTTGTTGAAAGTCAAGAACCGCTGCCTGAATTGCCTAAGGAAGTTTCTTTGGTCGCGGTGGGCGATATTATGCTGTCGCGGGTGGTCGGTCAGAAAATGGTCAAGAACGGCTACGATTATCCTTTTGCTAAGCTCACCGATTTTTTGAGTGACGCCGATCTGACCTTTGGCAACTTGGAAACCGCCATTACCCCGGGCAGGCGGGTAGAAACGGGGGAGTTTATGTTTAGGGCGGACGCGGAATCAGCCACGGCTTTAAAAAGGGCGGGTTTTGACATTGTGTCTTTAGCTAACAATCACAGTCCTAACTTTGGCGCCAAAGGATTGGAAGATACTTTTAAATATTTAAACGATGCCGGTGTTAAATACGTGGGGGCGGGGAATAATCAGGAGGAGGCCAACCAGCCCGTTTATTTGACGACTAACGGCCTGACCTTGGCTTTTTTGGCTTATAATGACGATGATGTAGTGCCAGCGGGTTACGAAGCGGGCCAGAGCCGCGCCGGCACGGCGTTTATGAGGATTGAGGCCATGCAACAGGCGGTAACGGCGGCTAAAGCGGAGACGGATTTTGTGATCGTTTCTATGCATTCCGGCACGGAATACGTTAGCAAAGGCAACAGCTCGCAAATTGCCTTTGCCCGCGGAGCCATTGATGCCGGCGCGGAATTAGTGATCGGCCATCATCCTCACGTTGTTCAGAATGTTGAAAAATATAACGGCAAATATATTTTTTACAGTTTGGGCAACTTTATCTTTGATCAAATGTGGTCACAGGAAACCAGGGAAGGCCTGGCTGTAAAAATATTTTTTAACCGGGACGGAGTTGATAAAATTTCTCTGCATCCCGTTTTAATTTCCGATTACTCCCAACCGGCTCTTATCACCGATAATTCCGGCCAGTCGATATTAAAGCGCCTTAATTATCCATTTACCAATAACGTGATTACGGATTAAGTCGTCTGTTATTAAAAATACAAAAATCCCTCGAGCAAATGCGAGAGGGATTTTTAAAGCCACACATCTGCGTAAGCTGAAGTTTTCGAATCTATTCGAAAACGGAAGCTGAAGCAGATGATGGGGCGTGGTGTCCCCGGCAGGATTTGAACCTGCGATCTTAAGGACCGGAACCTTACGCTTTATCCAGCTAAGCTACGGGGACTAGGTTGAGATTGCCTTTTATTATTTTTTTCGCTTCGTCGACATTTTCCAACCAAATAATTCTCTTATCTCTCTTAAACCAAGTCATCTGGCGTTTGGCAAACTGATGGATGGTAGTTGCTAATTTAGCAGTCATTTGTTCATAAGTCAACTTACCCTGTAAATATTGGGCGATAAAGCGGTATTCCAGGCCAAATTCCTCCAGTTTTTTCCAACTTAAGCCCTGTTTTTTCAGCTTTTTAACCTCATTAATCAAACCCTCTTTGGCCAGCCGTTCTTTTAACCGTTGGTCAATTTTTTGATCTAGTTCGGCTTTTGGCAAAGTCAGTCCTAGCATCATACAAGTGTATTTTGGATCCCTCGACTGCGCTCGGGACAAGTTTTGGTTTTTTAAATTCTTTACAATTTCAATTTTTCTAATCAGCCGTCTTTTATTATTTAAGTCAGATTGATTCAAGATCAGTCCATATTTTTTTACCAAGGCCTGTAGCTGGGCCAGAGATTTTTGATTCAGTTTTTTTCTTAAAGCAGAATCGGGTTTAACATCATCAAGTTGATAACCGTCAACAATCGCGCTGATGTATAAACCGGTTCCGCCCACCAAAAAAGGGATTTTACCGCGTTTAATAATATCGTCAATGGCCCGGTAAGCCAGCTTTTGATAGTCCGACAAAGTAAAGCGTTTTTTGGGGTTGACCACGTCAATCAAATGATAGGGGACGCGGCCGTATTCTTTTAAATCTTTGCCCGTGCCAATATCCATGCCAACATAAACCTGACGGCTGTCAGCCGAAACAATCTCGCCGTTAAACGCACGCGCCAGTTTGGCGGCCAATTTGGTTTTACCCGTGGCGGTTGGGCCTAAAATAACAATCAGCTTTGGTAGAAGCATCCTATTTTTTATTGCCGATCCGAGCTCGGTTGCCGGTTTTGGTTACATTTCGCCGTTTGGCGTAATACATGGAGGTCTGCGCCCGTTTGATTTGGCCGGCCAAACTGGCGCCTTTGGGGGCGCGCTGTTCCTTTTCCCTTAGGTGCTGGCGTTTTTCCCCTTTGGTTATTTTTATGGGATTAGCCATATATTTACAATTCCGCTGAGCGGTTGTTAATTGAATTTTTTATATTCGTAATAAAGTCATCATAACTAAGTTCCGCTAGATTTTCCTGACCCCTAACTCTGATGGCTAATTTGTCCGCCTGCATTTCTTTGTCACCAATTACCAAAGTGTAGGGGATTTTTTCACGGCTGGATTTTCTAATTTTATTGCCCACGGTTTCGTTGGCCAAATCCAGTTCCACTCTAATATTTTCCGCTTTTAGCTGGTCAGCCAGTTTTTGGCAATAGTCTTCGTGGACTTCGCCGACGTTGATGATTTTAACCTGAACAGGGGAAAGCCAGAGCGGAAATTCGCCGGCAAAATGTTCAATAATAATGGAAAGGAAGCGTTCAATTGAACCCATGATGGCGGCGTGAACCATGACCACGCGTTCTGCTTTGCCTTCTTCGTTGGTGCAATTAAGATCAAATCTTTCCGGCATATTCATGTCAATTTGAATTGTGGCCACCTGCCATTCGCGGCCGAGCGAATCTTTACCCATAAAATCCAGTTTGGGGCCGTAAAAAGCCGCCTCGCCCACGCCCAAAAAAGTATCGGCTTTTTTTTCGTTGACTATTTCATTGAGCATTGATTCGGCAAACTCCCACTTTTTTTTATCGCCCAGATATTTTTCCGGCTGTTCGGGGTCGTGGACGGAAACACGGATGCGCAGGTTAAAGCCGAATACGCCGTAAAAAGCGTGGATAATATCCCAAATTTTCAAAAATTCTTTCTTAACTTGCCCAAGGCGGCAAAAAACATGGGCGTCATCCTGGGCAAAGCCGCGCACGCGCGATAAGCCGGCTAGTTCGCCGGATTGTTCGTCGCGGTAGCACATGGTGGTGGTGGCGTAACGCTGGGGCAAGTCGCGGTAACTCCAGGCCCGCCGGGCGTAAATTTGGGTGTGGTGCGGGCAATTCATGGGCTTCATGGCAAAAAGATGGCCCTCGCGGGTGGTAATTTTAAACAAATCATCCTGAAATTTGTCCCAGTGGCCGCTGGTTTCGTACAAATCCTTTTTGGTAATGTGGGGGATTTCCACTTTTTCGTAGCCGTATTTTTTCCGCAGTTCCCAAACAAAATCGTCCAGCAGGTTGCGCAGGATTGTGCCTTTGGGCGTCCAGAGCGGTAAGCCGCTGCCCACCAATTCGGAAAAAGTAAACAGATCCAAAGCCGGACCCAGTTTTTTATGGTCGCGTTTTTCGGCTTCCGCTTTCATAGCCAGATAATCGTCCAGTTCCTGTTTGGTGGCAAAAGCCAAGCCGTAAATTCTGGTCAGCATGGTATTTTTTTCCGAACCGCGCCAATAAGCACCGGCGACTTTTTCCAGTTTAAAAGAAGCCGGGTCAATCTTGTTGAAATTTTCGGCATGCCCACCGCGACATAAATCCCTAAAGTCGCCGGACTGATAAATGGTTAGATTTTGCCCTTCGCCGGCAAACTCATTAATCAGTTCCAGTTTGTAGGGATTATCGGCAAATTCTTTTTTGGCTTCGGCCGCTGAAACCTCGTGTTTGTCAAAACTTTTCCAGGTGGTCAGCATTTTTTTCATCTGCTTTTCAATTTTGGGCAGATCGGCTTGGGTTAAAGGTTCGGCAAATTCAAAATCATAGTAAAAGCCGTTATCAATGGCCGGCCCAATGGTTCGCTTGGCCTCAGGTCTTATTTTTAATACAGCCGCCGCCAGCAAGTGGGCGAGCGAATGGCGTAATTGTTCCAACTGTTCTTGGTTCATAAATTGTTGGTTATTTTTTAACTTGTCATTGCGAGCGACCAAAGGGAGCGAAGCAATCTCAAATAAGATTGCGGAGCCTGTCCCGAGCGTAAGCGAGGGATCTGCCGTCGCAGGCGGCGTTCCTCGCAATGACTACTTAAAAAACTTCTCATCCCTAAAATACCATTTATGATATTTTCAGGACGAAAGGTTTATTCTTTAAACCATCCGCGGTTCCACCTGTTTTATCGAGCTGAGCTCGACCGCTCGTAAATTGTTTCTAAACTTAGTCGAGCATCAGCTCAAGCTGGAGCAGGCGATTGGTAGTCGCCTCAATCGTTTAGTGTTTTTATTATAATTTATCTTATTCTTGAAGTCAATCAGCTATTCTTTGATTTGAATGTTGATTTTATCGGCTAATGCCGGTAAGTACTTAGTCCAAAAGGGGAGCGAAATGGATACTGCTTTAACGCCGCTTTGCGAAGCCAGTTTTTTAATGGCTTCGGTTTTGCTTAGCTTGGTTAGTTCGGACGGATTGATATTTAGAGTGGCGATTTGAATGCCGTATTCGCCTTTGACCTGCGCGATAAGATGTTCGGAATTGGCATCCAAAATGGTAATGTCGTAAGCAAAACTGTTCGCGTCCACTTTAATGTAGGTTTCGGTATTTTTGTAATTATCCGGCAAATTGTTTTGGGCGATTTCTTTCATTTTGGCTTCGTCAAATAGCACAGCTTTAACGCCCAAGCCCAAAGTAACGGTAAAATCCTTTTGCCCGGTACCCACTTTGGCGGTGGTGGAGGATTTAATCACTTCAGCCACTAAAGCGTCTTGCGATAAGGTTTGCCCTTCGGGTAGCTCCTTGCTGATTTCTGCTTTCGCTTTAGTTAATAATGAAGCTCGCAGTTCCTCTTTGGCCCGGTCAATCAACTGCTGGGTAATTTGATATTGGGTGCGGCTGGAAATTTTAAAATCCGCCACGCTTTCAGCGTAAATTTTATCGCGTAAACCTTCCCACAAGCCGGGAATGGTAAATTTGGCTGGCCCAATTTCAAATTGCGTGCCCGGCTGATCCGCTTCCACGCTAGCCGTCACTTGTCCGCCGGCCGGCACGTTAACGGTTTTGGTCAGGCGATACAGCTTATTATCGGCCGTTAGCAAACGGGTGGTGGCAATTAAGGGCTGGGCCTTGGAATAGCGGTTAAAAATAGTTACCTCGCCGGTGGCCTTGTTATTGCTGATTTGATTTTCGGCCGCCGCGAAGGTTTTAGTGTCTTCAACCGTTAGTTCTTTAATGGAACCGGTCAAACTGGCCGTGTTATTTTGATTTGCCGCCAGCAAAGGATTATTTTCGGTCACCTGAACGGCAAAGCCGATTTGCTGGGTTTGGTAATTAGGGGTGATGTAAACCGTGGCCTGCGACAAGGCAAAATAAAGAATGGCCAAAATTAAAATAATGGCCAAAACGGAAAAAATAATGGTGAACCAGCGGTAGCTGGGGGTAATGCTGTTTAGCGGACTTTGTCTGATTTGAAGTTCTTTCATAATGAGTTTATTATAATACAATAAGGCCTTGCCGCGCAATGGTCATTCTGGAGCCCCCGCAGGGGCGAAGCAATCCCGCTGTTTATGGTTGAAGCAACGGGATTGCTTCGTCGCTACGCTCCTCGCAATGACGGTGAAGGGCAAGGCCTGCCCATGATTTAAACAAACCTGACGTTTTGCCGGCCGATCAGGTTAGAGAGCTGGTCCACCAGTTCTGAAGTGATAGTTACTGTCTGCTGGGCCTTAACGGTTTTATTTTGAATTTTAACATGAACAACCAGATTGCCCGGGTGGTTTTCCAAAGTGCTTCTTAATTGCGGACCAAAGTCGCGTTGCTGATCCGGAGTAATGGTGATTTCCAACAATCGGAATTGCCGATTTTTATCCACCGCCTTAACGCTGTCGCAAATCAATTTGGACGAGCCGTCTTTGTCGGTAATTTTTCCGTCCACAATTAAAATCGCGTCTTCCTGCCACAAACCGCTGGTGATTTCCAAAATTTTGGGAAACACCAACACTTCCACATTGCCGCTTTCATCGGCCAGATTGGCAAAATACATGGCCTGGCCTTTTTTGGTCATTACGCGCTGAAGTTTTTGCACCAACCCGGCAATCCGTACCATTTTGCCGTTGCCTAAGGATGGCAAATGGGCAATCAACGCCCGTTCGGCCGGCAACAGATGCCTCACTTTATTCAACGGATGTTCCGAAAGATAAATGCCCAGCAATTCTTTTTCCCATTTTAAATTTTCGTCGGTATTTTCTTGGGGCGCTTCATCCAGCTTAAGCACCGGCGTGTTGGTGATTTTGGAAGCGGTAAATAAATCATTTTGACCGTTGGACGTGCCGTTTGGCTTTTTGCCAAACTTTAACAGCCGGTCAATATTAAACAGCATTTGGCCGCGGCTGCCAAACCTGTCCAAAGCCCCGCACTTAATTAGCGATTCCAAGGATTTTTTATTTAAATCCTTATCCTGGGTTCTTAATAAAAAGTTCTCCAGATTTTTAAACGGGCCGTTAGCGCGCCGATCCTGAATAATGAATTTAGTCAGATGTTCACCCACGTTTTTAATGGCTGAAAGGCCAAAGCGGATGCGCGGCTTAACCTGGGTTTCTTCGGCTACCACCATGGTAAAAATGGTGTAGCTTTCATTAATATCCGGCGGCAACACATCAATGCCCATTTTGTTGCATTCGCTTATTTCCAAAGCCACGCGGTCGATGTTTTCGTTATCGGCCGTTAGCAAAGCGGCCATAAATTGGGTAGGGAAATTGGCTTTAAGGTAAGCGGTTTGGTACGAAATCATGGCGTAGCAGGCGGCGTGGGCGCGGTTAAAACCGTAGCGGGCAAAGGGCAAAATGTATTCCCAGATTTTTTTGGCCACTTTTTTATCCACGCCGTTTTTAATCATGCCGCTGACCATTTTTTCTTCCTGTTCCACCAGCAAGGACTTGATTTTTTTGCCGACCGCTTTGCGCAACACGTCGGCTTCGCCGTAAGAAAAGCCGGATAAGTCGCGGGCAATCTGCATAATTTGCTCTTGGTACACGGCAATGCCGAAAGTTTTTTTAAGAATCGGTTCCAGTTTGGGATGAAGATAGGTAACGGTGGTTTGGCCGCGTTTGCCGGCAATGTAATCGGGGATCAGTTCCATAGGGCCGGGGCGGTACAGCGAAATCATCACAATAATGTCTTCAATATCCGTCGGTTCCAATTGAATCAGATAACGGCGCATGCCTGAAGATTCCAATTGAAACACGCCGGTGGTCTGGCCTTTTTTTAATAAACGAAAAGTTTTTTCGTCATTAAGCGGGAGCTTATCAATATCAATTTTTTGCCCCGTTGTTTTGTTGATAATTTCCAAAGCGGTTTCAATGATGGTTAAGTTTTTTAAACCCAAAAAGTCCATTTTTAACAAACCCAAAGCTTCCACCGGATGCAAGGAGTACTGCGAGATAACGGTTTTATCGTCGCTGCCGGCGTATTGCAGGGGTACGTGGTTATCCAAGGCGTCGGGCGTAATTAACACGCCGCAGGCATGAGTGGAAGCGTGCCGCGCCACGCCTTCCAGTTTTTTGGCAAAGTCAATTAGATTTTTGGCTTGCGGATCGGCTTCGTAAATTTCCTTGATTTCCGGTACTTTGGCCACGGCGTCGGTCAAACTCATAAACATGGGGATCAACTTGGCAATGCGGTCGCAAAAGGAATAAGAGAGGCCTAACACCCGGCCCACGTCGCGAATGGCGGCCCGGGCCGCCATGGTACCAAAGGTGATAATCTGCGAAACCTGATCCTGGCCGTATTTTTGCGAAACATAATTAATAACTTCATCACGGCGGATATCGGCAAAATCCAAATCAATATCGGGCATGCTTACCCGTTCGGGATTTAAAAACCGTTCAAAGATCAGTTCAAACTTGATCGGATCAATGTTGGTCACGTTAATCAAATACGAAACCAAACTGCCGGGCGCGGAGCCGCGGCCCGGGCCGACTACGATGTTGTTGCTCTTGGCCCAGTTGACAAAATCTTGGACAATTAAAAAATAGGGAGCAAAACCGGTTTTGGCAATCACGCCCAACTCGTAATCCAGCCGTTGTTTAATTTCTTCCGTTACGCCTTCGGGATAGCGCTTACTCAATCCTTCCTGGCATAAGTTTTTTAAATAATCTTCCGGGGTTTGTCCGCCGGGAACTTCGTAAGAGGGTAAAAGAATCTTACCCAATTCTATGCGCGCGTCGCATTGTTCGGCGATTTTTAAAGTATTCTCCAATGCTTGAGGTACATGAGCAAAAGCCGCCGCCATTTTTTCCGGCGACCAAAAAGAAAAATCTTCACCCAGCATGGTTAAGCGGTCGCTTTCGGCTTGCTTTCTTTTGGTTTGAATGCACAGTAAAATATCCTGCGCTTCGGCGTCTTCGGGGTTTAAATAGTGGACGTCATTGGTGGCCACCAAAGGCAGATTAAGTTCTTCGGCTAATTTAATCAGGGCATCGTTAACTTTATGCTGATCCGGAATATTGGGGTTATGCTGAAGTTCCAGATAAAAATTATCCGGACCAAAAACGGCGCTGTATTTTAAAATAATTTCCCGGGCTTTGGTAGGGCCTTCGGTTAATATCGCCCGTGCCACCTCACCCTGTAAACAGGCCGAAAGAGCAATTAAACCGTCGTGGTATTTTTCCAACAACTCCCAGTCAATTCTGGGCTTATAATAAAAGCCCTCCAAATGGGCGAGCGTGTTTAGTTTAAGCAAATTTTTATAACCCTGATTGTTTTTGGCCAGCAAGATCAAATGATAGGGATGAGTGTCGTTTTTGCCGTCTTTACCCAAACGGCTGTTGGGGGCCACATAGGCCTCCATACCTATAATTGGCTTAATACCCGCCTTTTGGCATTGCTCGTAAAATTCAATAATGCCGTACATGGAGCCGTGGTCGGTTAAGGCCAAAGCCGGCATTTTAAATTCCTTGGCTTTTTTAACCAACTCCGGAATTTTAGGCAAACCGTCCAGCAAGGAATAGTGGCTGTGGGTGTGTAAGTGGACAAACATTATTGTATGAAAAAGTTAGTCAGTTTAAGCGCGATAATACGGTTGCGGAACTTTCGCGAGGGCTTAGGTATTTTGACTGAAAATTGAATTTTTAGCAACCCCGTTTTGGCCAAAAAATCCGCCGTAAAAAAACGTAGAGACGCGCAATTGCGCGTCTCTACGGTATTTAATCGCAAACAATTTAAATTTACGTTTTGCCGTTTTTTCCGGCGGCGGATTTTTTGGCCTTTTTATCGGAAACATATTCCGAAACCCTTTTACCTATTTCCACGGCCGTGGCCACGGCGTTGCCGAAATTATTGACCTTTTCCTTGGTTTTTTCAAAAAAGTCCCTGATGGCGTCCAAAGTTTTGGTAAATGTTTCCATAACCATGTAAACGCGTTTTAAAATCATGGCAAAATAGTAAATCATCCAGCAGATAAAAATTGTCAGCCATAACACGCAAAAGGCGATCACGATATTTAAAAGGTCTTGGGAGTTTTCCAACATATTTTTTTGTTTTAAGATTTAACCTTCGTATTATACCACAATTCACCAAAAGCGGAAAATATGTTAAAATAAACGGGATGCCAGATTATCAAATCCATGATTTATCGGAGCGCCAGTTAAAATTCGGCTATTGGCTGTTAACCCACGCTCGGAATTTTAAAAAGGCGCTGATTATCGCTTTAATTGCCGTAAGCGCGTTGTTTTGGGGTTTGGCCATTTACGGTTTAACCGTTTACCTGGTCAATAGTCAGCAAGATCAGCAGATTATTCAAGGCATTGCTGATAATGACATTGATTTTGAAGGTTTTAGGCAGAGGCATAAGCCCCAGGATTTGGTTTTTGGACCGTCTCAGTTGATTTATACCGGCAATAACAAATATGATTTTAGCGCCGAGGCTTATAACCCTAATCTTAACCGCGGCATCGTGGCTTTGTCATATTTTTTCACGGCCGGCGACTTTACCACCGCCACTGAAAGCATTACCATTTGGCCCGGGCAAAAAGTTCTATTATTATCCCTAGCCAATCAAACAGTCAGGCGTTTAACCGAGGCGAACCTGCAAATCGATTCCCTGGTCTGGCAACCGCTTGGTCAGCAGGCCATTGATCCAAGCGTTGAACCGGTTACGGTTTCAGAGATTGAATTTACCCAAGAGGCATCAAGCAAGCAAAGATCTTACGTTACCTTTAACGCTCGCAACAACATTTTTAAAAATTATTGGACTGTTGATTTTCAAGCCGCGCTTTATAGCGGCAATAACCTGATTGGCGTTAACCAAATCCGGGTCAATGAATTTTTAGCCGAAGAAACCAGAGCTCTGGAAATGAGCTGGTTTGAATCATTGCCCAGAGTGAGCCGGGTGGAAGTAACTCCGCTGTTAAATATTTACGATAGCGCTAATTTTTACAGCTTGCCCGGGCAGGCCGTGGAGGAGTAGGGCAATATGCCAAAAAGATTTTTAATCTGGTTCCAGTATTGCGACTGGTATTTAATCATCAATATATTTTTATTGATGATTTTCGGTTTGGCCACGCTGTATAGTTTGCAAATTAACGTGGATAATCCTAATTTTGAAGTTTTCAATCACCAGCTGATTTTGGCCCTGGTTGGTTTGGGTATGTTTATTTTGATTAGCTCAATCAATTTTAAGGTTTGGGCGGATTATTATAAGATCATTTTATTCGGCGGCGCGCTCCTATTAATCGCCGTTTTGTTGTTTGGTACCGATGTCCGGGGCACCACCGGCTGGCTGGTTATTTTGGGACAGGGTTTTCAGCCCGTGGAATTTGTAAAAATCGCTCTGATTATTTTTTTGGCCCGGCTGTTTTCGCAGGGCGGTTATCAAACCAGCCCGGTCAAGGGTTTGCTGATCAGCGGTTCCGGCGCCGTACTGCTGATCGTGTTGGTACTACTGCAGCCGGATTTTGGTTCAGCCATGCTCTTGTTTGCCGGTTGGCTGGCAATGTATTTTTTATTGCCCATCAGAAAAAAAACCGTTCTGATTATGGCCGTGGCGGGTCTGACTGTTGCCTTGGCTTTTGGCATGTTTTTCCTTAAGGATTATCAAAAAGACCGCTTGCTCACTTTTTTAAATCCGCAGCAAGATCCGTTGGGTTCGGGTTATAACGTGAGGCAGGCGGTGGTGGCGGTGGGTTCGGGCCAGTTTTTTGGCCGGGGTTTGGGGCTGGGCTCGCAAAGCCAGCTGAATTTTTTGCCTGAACAGCAGACCGACTTTATTTTTGCCGTTATTGCCGAAGAATTGGGTTTTGTGGGCGCGGGACTGGTGCTGCTGTTGTTTTTCAGCTTGCTGGCACGCGTTTACGCTATTGCCAGTTTGGCCAAGGATAACTTTGCTCACTTTTTTTGCCTGGGCCTGATTTGCTTGTTAACCATACAAATTTTTATCAATATCGGCATGAATTTGGGCATTGCCCCGGTTACCGGCGTGCCTTTGCCCTTAATTTCCTATGGTGGCAGTTCCTTGCTGTCTGTGTTGATTTTTTTGGGTATTGTTCATAATATTCAAATCAGAAATAAGCGCTCGCTTTTTGCCAGAATGTAGCCATTAGCCCAAAGCCAGTGGCCTTGACTTAATTGGTCGATTGTATTAGTATAGTACCCAAGCACAGTTAATTACTAACCTACAAATATGGTCAATCAAGAAATTAAACTTTCCGCCAAAACCAGAACTTTACCCACCAAAGCCCTTAACGAGCAAAGAAGCAACGGCTTGGTGCCGGCTGAACTGTACGGTTCGGGCAAACCCAATCAGCATTTATTCGTCAACAAGCTGGAATTGGAAAAGGTCTATCATCAGGCCGGTTCCAGCAGTTTGGTTGATTTATCGGTGGATGACGCTGCTACTTTTAAGGTCATGGTGCAGGATGTTCAGGTTGATCCGTTGTCCGGCAAACTGGACCACGCTGATTTGTTTCAAATTGAAATGGACAAGGAAATGTTTGCTCACCTGCCTTTGGTGTTGCTGGGCGAATCCAAGGCCATTAAGGAACAGGGCGGCACGCTGGTTACTCCGTTGCAGGAAGTGGAAATTTCCTGTTTGCCCAAGGATTTGATTCCTCATTTGGAAGTTGATTTGTCCATGCTGGCCAATATCGGCGATTCCATCAGGGTCAAAGATCTTAAAATTCCTGCCACCATCAAGCTGGTTACTAACGAAGATGAAGTGGTTGCCTCGGCTATTTTGCAGAAGTTTGAAGCCGAAGCCGTGGTTGCTCCGGTGGCTGAAGCCGCTGTTGAAGGCGCTCCGGCCGAAGGTGCTGAAGCCAAAGCCGAAGGCGCCGGCGGAGCCGAAGCGGGCAAGAAAAAATCCGAAGAAAAAAAATAAGTTCTCTTTACTTTCTTAAAACTCATGGATACCGGGCAGATAAAAATTATTTTCTCCAGGTTAATCTTGGTTTTAATAGTTGTCGGCTCATTGCTGTCGGCCATTTTTTACCTTAACTCCCGCTGGGAAAAAATCCGCGATATTCGGCGCCAGGCCGATGCCGGATCAATCGTTAAAGCCCTGGATTTTTACAACGTCCAGTTCGGCTCTTATCCCGATAATACCGATGACGACGGCGATGGTTGGGATAAAAGTAACGATCCCGCTGACAGAAAATTTTTGGAACCATTAAACAAGGTCGGCTTATTGCCGGCCTTGGCTTTTGATCCTAAAAACGACGAAGTTTACCATTACCGCTATCAAAAGTTTTCTTCCGGCGATTTTGGCTGTGACCGGCCGTACGCCGTTTTTCAAATCACTAAATTTGAAGAAGTGGTTGATTTGGGCCGGGGCGAGTGCCCCGAAATCAACTGGACCAAGCTGGCGCCCAACGGCTACACCTGGTTTTCCTTGGAATAAAATTTTATGTCCGAAATCATCAATACCTATTTGTTAAATGATCCCGAAACCGTTATTGCCATGGATCGGCAGGAGTTTTATGATGAGCAAATCAAGGCCTTTAAAAAAACCGGCCAGCCCATCAGAGCCAACGAAATAGTGGATATTTTTGTATTCAATTCATCAGGTGAACTTTTAGTTCAAAAAAGATCCGATGACAAAGCTCATAATCCTGGTTTGCTTGATAAATCAGTCGGAGGCCATATTTCGTTTGGCAATGAACCGGATTTTACGGTTATGGTGGAAACAGTCCAAGAGTTACAAGCTCCGTCAATTGTCTTGAAAAATGACGTTGATTATAGAAAAACTATTAATCTCTTAAATGATTATTTAAAAGTGGTTTCGGTAATAAAGTATGTCAATACCAAAATCTATAAAATAGAAAAGATTATTAATGGACAAAAAATACTAATCGCTAATAGGATTCATGCTTACTTTGGGGTTTATGACGGCAGCGTTAAACCCGTGGATCGTGAAGCGAGGGGTATTTTATGGTATTCTTTGAAGGAATTGGATGACGAAATGAAAAGACTTCCTGAAACTTTTTCCTGCGATATGCATGCTTTGTTTAAAGAGCTCCGTCCGGAAATTGAGGAGTTTCTAGAATTATTGGCTAAACAGAAGAAGTCTTGATATTAATACCGGTCTTATCTTCATAGATAACGATCGGTTGAGGGTTTAGTTGAGCAACTTGTTGGAAAAATTTATCGTAAGTACCAACCAGAGCCAATTTTGGCTCTTTTTTGATTGAGGGTTCATTGAGGTCATTTGTATCAAGGTAGGGCAGATTGGCCAGAATCAGGTCAATTTTTAGGCCCTGGAGGGGTTTTAGCAGGTCGCCCTGAAGAAATTCAATGTATTGATCAACTCCATGAAAGTAAGCGTTTTTTTTGGCAACTTGAAGAGCTTTTGGACTAATGTCCACGGCGTAAAATTTAAAATCACTAAGGTCATAGTTTTGTTTTTGAAGTTCTTTGATAATAGTGATAATGATACAACCGGAACCGGTGCCTAGGTCGCAAATCGTGTCGCCTGGTTTAATATTAGCTAGTGCTTTGGCAATCAGCTCTTCGGTTAGAGGCCGGGGGATTAACACGTTTTTATTAACGTAAAAATTTCGGCCGTAAAATTCCTTTTGACCAGTCAAATAAGCGATTGGCCAGTTTTTGGAACGCCGGCTGATTAAATAAAAAAAACGGATTTTTTGAATCCAGTTCAATTTAACTTCAGGATGGGTGTATAAGAATTCTTTGGATTTGTTTAAAACAAAGGCGAGTAAAATATCAGCGTCCAATTGAGCAGAATCAAATGACTCAAGTTTTTGAGCGGCCTTGGTTAAGGCGGATTTGATAGTCATGGTATTGGCATTGCCTCGCTCGGGCATGAAAAATGTCATTGCGAGCGACCGAAGGGAGCGCGGCAATCTCGTTACTATTTTTATCATCGGGATTGCTTCGTCGCTCGCTTTCAGCTCGCTCCTCGCAATGACATTATTGCCCTCGCTCGTCAGTACTTAATTCGTATCGGCTTTTCTTAATTCACTAATCAATTCATCAAGTCCGCCGTCCAAAATCGTGGGCATGTTATGCAAAGTCAGTTTAATGCGATGATCGGTAATGCGATCCTGGGGGTAATTGTAGGTTCTGATTTTTTCGGAGCGATCACCGGTGCCAATCTGGCTTTTGCGCTTTTCCGACATTTCCTGGCGTTTTTTGGCTTCGGCCGCGTCCAACAGGCGCGAACGCAAAACCGACATGGCCCTTTCGCGGTTTTGAATCTGACTGCGTTCATCCTGGCACTGGACCGTGATGCCGCTGGGAATATGGGTAATTCTGATTGCCGAATAAGTGGTGTTAACGGATTGTCCGCCATTACCCGATGAAGTAGTGGCTTCAATTTTTAAATCAGCCGGGTTGATTTTAAAATCAACTTCTTCGGCTTCGGGCAAAACCACAATGGTGGCGGCGGAAGTGTGCACGCGTCCGGCTTTTTCGGTTTCGGGCACGCGCTGAACGCGATGCACGCCCGATTCGTATTTTAAGTAACGGTAAACGTTTTTACCCGTAACTTCAAAAATTATTTCTTTAAAACCGCCCAAAGTGTTGCGGCTGGAAGTGATAATCTTGGCCTGCCAGCCTTTTTTTTCGGCATAATGCGAGTACATCCTAAACAGTTCGGCCGCGAATAAGGTGGATTCGTCGCCGCCGGTGCCGGCTCTAATTTCCATAATAATGTTTTTTTTGTCGCTGGGGTCGGCGGGATTCAAAATTTCAGCCAAATGTTCGGTTAGTTCGTTTTGTTCTTTGGTTAAGCGCTGTTTTTCTTCCGTTACCATGGCCGCCAGTTCGCCTTCGGTTTCTGCGGATAAGGATTCGTCCAACTCCGTTATTTCCCGTTCAATTTTTTCCAGTTTGCCGTAGTGCTCCAAAATTTCTTTGGCTTCGTAGTAATCCTTGGTCAACTTTAAAAGTTTTTCCTGGTCATTGATGATGGCAGGATCCTGTAAGTCCCTTTCCCAGGTGTCAAAATTTATCCTGATTTGTTTAATTTTTTCTGTTAGATTTTCCATGGTCATTCTGGAGCCGGCCGACCCGCCGAATCGGCGGGGAGACCGAGCGATAGAATCTTTTTTAATTATACATCGGACTTATTAAAACACAAAAAGGTTCCTGAAAACAATCAAGAACCTTTTTAAAGATAATTTAAGCTATTTTTTGCCCGCTTCGACGGAGCGAGAGCGAGGCGAGTCGCCGGTTTCTTCCGCAACTTTACGGGCGGCTGATTTTTCCTTCTTGGCTTTTTTACCTTTTCTAACTCCGGAAGCGGTTACCTGCTTGGCGGCTTTGGCGCGGAATTTATCAACCATGCCGGCGGTATCTACCAGTTTTTGCTTGCCAGTGTAAAAAGGATGGCAATTGGAGCAAATTTCAATATCCAGCTCTTTTAAAGTAGAGCCGGTGGTAAAGAGGTTGCCGCATGCGCATTTGACCTTAGCTTCGGTAAAATATTCGGGGTGGATAGATTTTTTCATAGTTATAATAATGGTATTGAGGATATTCTAGGGGATTTGGACTAAATTGTCAAGCCCGCCGAATCGGCGGGCAAGTCCGGGCTGGTTTTGGGTAAAAGAGGGAGGTTTTGGCAAAAATGGAGTTTTCCACAGGTAGCCGCTTGACGGCCGTTAGCTTATCTTGTACTATTGTACTAGTACAGTATATATATGTCAAAAACTTCAAAAAAAGAAGCCGATTGGTCAGTAGAAAGAATTTTAACTAACATCAAAGATGTTAAATTAATGTCGGTTTTTCTTAAAGATTTACTAACTCCGTCCGAATTAGAAGAAATCAAAAGGCGTTTAAAAATAATCGGCTTGCTTAAACAGGGTATGCCGCAAAGGGAAGTGGCTAAAAAATTAAAGATCGCCATTGCCACCATTACCCGCGGCGCCCGTATGCTTAAAAATCCCAACGGGGGATTTAATAAACTTTTTAAATAATAAAGTTATGAATCATGCTAAATTAAACCAAAATTTCTGGCAAAGCCAAGCTTTTACATGGAAGGCTTCTTTGGTTATGTTATAAAATAATTTTTACCACATAGTTTAACTTAAGAATCCTTCCATGGCGTGAAGGATTTTTTCGCACACTAAAACACACAGGGTTAACTATGAATTCCAAGTCGTCATCCGCGGATCAAACGTCATCCGCTCCCTGGCCAAACGGCCAACCAAATCAATCTTCAACGCCAGCTAAACCGGCGTCAACTCACCCGATTGCCGATAACGATCAACCAGTACCGATTGATCAGAATCAAAAAGTCGTCGGCGGGTGGAGTTTCAACGATTAACCAATAGTCAGGAGGGAGAAAATGTTTATGTCAGCCAACCAGGCAATTGCCTTGGTCATGGGTTATCCCATGGATCCGGTTATCTCTAAGCTTGTCAGAACGGGCATCAATCAAACTGAGGCCGTGATCTGCTGCCGCGAATTGCTAAAATTTCTCTTCATTTGCGTGCGCTATCCGGGCGACTGGCCTATGATGAGCCAGAAAGTGGACGCGGCCTGGCACGAAGCCATTTTGAACACGCCGTTCTATTTTGGCCTTTGTCGCCAACTTGGCGTCGGCTATCTTCATCATCAGCCCAGGGAGGGGTTTGACGATCCTAAGGGCATCCAGGCGCTCTATGCGGAATTTCGGGGGCATTATCGATATTACTTTGGCGAACCGCCCATCAGCGTCTGGCCGATTAATATTTATCACGCGACCTTTACGGCCTGGTGCTGCCGATCTTCCGAGCCCCTGCCACCAGACAATGAAGGCGACGGTCAGGGTGATGGCGACAATACTTCTTATCAGTCAGCGGCTGCCTGATCAGCATGGGCGGTAAATCATTACCGCCCTCTTTTTTTGTTCTCAATTTTCAACTCTTGCCAAAAAAAGAAGATTATGATATCATAGCGACACGTTAGAAATTTAATTAATCCCTCACATTTCCGGAATTAAACTCCTCCCTTAATATAGGGCGAAACGGAAATGGCGGTTAAATCGACCCGGCCGAACATGGCGGGCGATAAAAAGGAGAAAAATATGACAAAAGTACCAGAATTATCAGTGTTGTTGCACGCCGGTGTCCATTTTGGCCACCAGTCCTCAAAAAGGTACCCGCAAATGGGTTCCTTTATCCATTCCACCCGCAATTTGGTGGATATTATCAATTTGGAAGAAACTTCCAAAAAGATGCAGGTTGCTTTGAATTTTATTACGGAAACCGTAGCCCGCGGCGGCACGGTTCTTTTTGTTTCGTCCAAGCGCCAAGCCAAAGCCGTGATTGAAAAACACGCCGTGGCTTGTGGCATGCCGTTTGTAACGGCTCGCTGGCTGGGCGGAACTTTTACCAATTTTGCCAGCATTTCCCGCTTGGTTAAAACTTTGCGCGAACTGGAACAAAAATTTGCCGGCGGTGAAATGGACAAGTACACCAAAAAAGAACAGTTGGATTTTGAACGAGAAATGACGCGTTTGCATGAATTAGTGGGCGGCTTGAAAGAAATGCGCAAATTGCCCGAAGCCATTTTTATCGTGGATATTAAAAAAGACAAAACCGCCACGGCCGAAGCCAACAAGAAAAATATTCCCATCGTGGCTTTGGTTGATTCCAACGTTAATCCGTCAGTGGTGCAGTACGCCATTCCGGCCAACGATGACGCGGTTAAATCCATTGAACTTATTACCAGTTTGGCGGCCGAAGCGGTTATGGAAGGTAAGAATAAGGTTGAAGTTGCTAAGAAATAATTGATAAAATAACAAATAACAAAAAACAATTTACAAATAATAACCAAATTCCAATAATCAAACTAGCTTGTAATTTGCGGTTTGAAATTTATTTGGAAATTGGAATTTGTATCTTGGAAATTTAATTATATGATTTCAGCTGAAGTAATCAAAAAATTAAGAGAACTGACCGGCGCGGGCATGGCCGACGTTAAAACCGCTTTGGATGAAGCCAAAGGGGATGAAGCCAAAGCCGTGGAAATTTTGCGCAAGGCCGGTCAAAAAGTGGCGGCTAAAAAAGCGGATCGTGCTACCAATGAAGGCTTGGTGGAATCCTACATTCATTTGGGCGGTAAAGTGGGCGCGTTGGTTAGCGTGGCCTGTGAAACGGATTTTGTGGCCCGCACCGACGACTTTAAAAATTTTGTTCATGAAATCGCTTTGCAAATCGCGGCCGCTTCGCCGATGTATCTTTCTCCCGAACAAGTGCCGGCCGAAGTGATTGCCAAGGAAAAGGAAATTTACGCCGAACAATTAAAAAAAGAAGGCAAGCCCCAAGCCATGCTGGAAAAAATTATGGAAGGCAAGATTCAAAAGTATTACTCCGAAGTTTGTTTGTTAAAACAGCTTTATATTAAGGATGATAAATTGACCATTGAAGGGCTAGTAGAACAAAACATTGCCAAACTGGGCGAAAATATTCAGATTAAGGATTTTAGCCGGTTATCGTTATAACCAGTAAAGCGGTCAGATAAACTGGCCGCTTTTTTGTTACGCCTAAGTATGATAAAATATCGTCATGGTTAAATATAAGAGGATTCTCGTAAAATTCAGCGGTGAGGCGTTTGGCCAAAAGGGCGGTAAAATTGACTTAAACAGTGTGGGTCAAATTGTTTTGGAACTCAAAAAGTTAAGGCAGGACGGTGTTAAAGTGGCCGTGGTCAGTGGTGGCGGTAATGTATCGCGCTGGAAAGATGCCGGCAAAGGTAATCGGGTGGCGGTGGATTACAAAGGCATGAACGGGACTTTGCAAAACGTGGGCGCTCTGGAAGCGGCTTTAAAAAAAGCGGGCGTGCCGGTTAGTGTTTACGTCAGTTTTTCTATAAATTCAAAGTATCCACACTATTCATACGCCAAAGCTAAGAAAGATTACGAAAGCGGTAAAATTGTGATTTTTGCCGGCGGCACCGGTTATCCGTTTTTTACCACCGATACGGCGGCGGTTTCCAAAAGTTTGGAAATGGGCGCGGAAATTTTTATCAAGTCAACTAAGGTCAGCGGTTTGTATACGGCCGACCCCATTAAAAATCCTCAAGCCAAATTGATTAAAAAGATTTCCTATAAAAAATTGGTCAGTGATCAATTAAAAGTTATTGATTCTGTGGCTGTATCTTTGGCCTGGGAAAACAAGTTGCCGATCCGCATTATCAAATGGGAACAGGGGAATGTGGTTAAGGCGGTTAAGGGTGAGAACTTAGGGAGCTTAGTTAGTTAACTATTTTTTTAAACCATTAATTATTAAAATAACCTTTTATGAAAAAAATCAAAGTTGCTATTAACGGTTTTGGCCGGATTGGCCGGGCCGCGTTTAAAATCGCTTTAACCCATCCGGAACTGGAAGTGGTGGCCGTTAATGATTTGTCCGATACCAAAAGTTTGGCGCATTTATTAAAATACGATTCCGTTTACGGACGTTTTGGTCAAAGCGTGGAAGCGGGCGAGGGCTTTATCAAAGTCGGCGCCGATAAAATCAAGTTTACCGCCATCAAGGAACCGGCCGAACTGCCTTGGAAAGAATTGGGCGTGGACGTGGTTTTGGAATGCACCGGAATTTTTAGAACCAAGGAAAAAGTGATGTCGCACATCACTTCGGGCGCGCGTAAAGTCATTTTGTCCGCGCCGGCCAAGGATCATGACGTTAAAACTTTTGTGTTGGGCGTTAATGACCAAGATTATCAGGATGAACAAATCATCAACAACGCTTCCTGCACCACCAACTGCGTGGCACCGGTTATGGCTGTGTTAATGGCGGAATTCGGCGTTAAAAAAGCCATGGTAACCACCGTTCATTCCTACACCGCCGATCAAAATCTGGTTGACGGTTCGCATAAGGATTTGCGCAGAGCGCGCGGCGCGGCCATCAACATTGTGCCGACCTCCACCGGCGCCGCTACTGCCACCGCCGAAACCTTGCCGGAACTGCTGGGCAAATTTGATGGCCTATCATTGAGAGTGCCCACACCGGTCGTTTCCTTGTCCGACTTCACTATCTTACTGTCAAAATCGGTAACTAAAGAAGAAGTTAACGCGGCCTTTGTTGCATCCGCGGCCAGCGCCAGGTACAAAGGCATTTTAACGGTTACCCAAGATCCGATTGTTTCTTCCGATATTATTGCCGACCCCCATTCCTCCATCGTCGATTTGGATTTAACCCAGGTGGTGGATGGCGATCTGCTTAAAGTTATTTCTTGGTACGATAACGAATGGGGTTACGCCAACCGCTTGGTGGAAATGGTTAAGGTCGTGGCTTGACATATTTTTCAGAAGGTTTAAAATAGAATAAATTAAAATAAGGGTCACAAAACAGGCGTTATCACCTGGCGTGACCCTTTTTGTTTAAATTTTTAACTAATTTGACAACATATCATATATGATATATATTAATAATAATGTAATTAATAACCCTGAATCTTATGAATAAAAAAATTGAAAAGGCCTTGGATTTTGAAGACGTCCTTAAAGAGGATTTAAAGGATCCAGAATTTAAAAAGTGGTTTGATTATTACGGCAAGCAGTTGGAAGTTTCGTTGGCAATTTTACGGTTGAGGAAAAAGAATCATATGACCCAGGCCCAGATGGCTAAAAAGCTCGGCACCAGCCAAAGCAACGTGGCCCGGCTGGAAAGAGGCCAGCAAAATTTTACCGTGGAATTTTTGGATAAAATCGCCACCGTCTTCAACAAGGAGCTTAAAATAAGTTTTCGATAATTTTAGCCGTTTGACAATTATTTCCGGAAAAGCTAAGATTAAATAAATCAGGAAAAATATGAAGATATCAAGGCAAAACAACGTTTTCCCCGTCTGCCCGCCTATTTTAGGCAGGGCCTTTTGACATAGGATAAGTTACGATAAATTTATTCTAAAGCCCTGCCATTTAATTGCGCGGGGCTTTTTGTTTTGCCCTGAATATTTTTAAGATGAAAATTAAAAATTTCAGGGAAGGGCATAAGGCATGTTCCTTCAACAACGCACATTCAAAATAAGGAGGATGCGGATTATGAAAAGTAATCTGCGCCTAGGTTTCATCGGATCGGGCAAAATGGCGGAGGCCATAATCAGCGGCCTGTTAAGGAAGAAGCTGATTAAGCCCAAGAAGATCATCGCCTGCGGACCTCAAGAGTTGAGGGCAAAAGATCTTCAAAAGAGGTTTCGCGTCAAAGCAATGATAGATAATCTGTCGGCCGTGGAGAGCGAGATTGTTATTCTGTCGGTTAAACCGCAAAGTATGGCTAGGGTTTGCCGGCAGATAAAAGGGAAGATCGCAGTAGAATCACTCGTCATTTCCATCGCGGCAGGAATTCCTTTGGAGTTTCTGAAGGCAGAGCTGGAGCATGACCGAATTGTCAGAGCCATGCCTAACACGCCCGGGTCTATCGGCAAGGGTATCACGGGCTGGACCTGTACTCCCGAAGTATCTGCAGAGCAGAAAAGCCAAGTGGCTAATCTGCTTGAATCCTTAGGGGTTCAGATCTTCATGGATGATGAAAAAAAGCTGGACATGGTCACGGCCGTTTCCGGCACTGGACCGGCTTACGTTTTCCTGTTCATGGAAGCGTTTATAAATGCCGCTGTCGAAATCGGACTTTCCAGGGATGAAGCCAAACAGCTGGTTTTGGAAACCATAATCGGTTCCGCCGAGTACATTAAGGAGTTTCCTCAAAAGCATCTGGCTCATCTGCGCGATGAGGTCACTTCGCCGGCCGGCACAACCGCGGCCGCGCTGTATGAGCTGGAAAAAGCCGGTTTTAGAACCGCGATTGCCGACGCCATCAACGCGGCTTATCAGCGTTCCATCAAACTGGGAGGAAAATAGCCGCAATCGGGCGTTTATCTTTAAGGTAAACGCCCTTTTTTATAATTAAAAAGCATTCTTGACACTGCTTTAGTCAAGATATATTATAATGATAATATTCAAGAAAATTATGTCATTAAAATTTAAAAGAACCAAAGAGGATTTTGATTGCGAAAATTGCCAGTCCCATGTCAAAGGCGACGGTTATACCAACCATTGTCCGTCTTGTTTATACAGCAAGCATGTGGATAACAATCCCGGCGATCGCGCGGCTGTTTGCGGCGGTTTAATGAAGCCCGTGGGTCTGGATTTGGAAAAAGAAGTTTATAAAATTCGCCATTGTTGCGTAAGATGCGGAGTAATTAGAAGAAACAAAGCCGTGCCCGGGGATGATTTTAATAAGCTGATTGAGTTAAGCAAGTTGAAGAAGTAGGGTTTTCTTTACTATCATTAAAATCCACAAAACTATTGACATTTTAACATTAATATGATATATTTAATTAAGAATTTTTGATATGTTAACTTAATAATATGATTAAAAAAGAGAAAGAGATTATAAATCAAAATTTAATTAATGATTTTGTTGCCCGGTTGACGCGGGAGCGCGGACTGGATAATCTGGAAGCCGAAGTCATATCCCAGATAAAAACAGATTTGGCGGATAGGGTTTCTAATAAGATAAACGCTGCGATTATTGAAAAAATGCCCATAGACAAATTAACTGATTTTGAAAGTTTACTGGATACGGGTACGAGCAGTGAAGTCCAGGATTTTTGCGCCACTCATGTTCCGAATTTAAACAGCGTGGTCGCCGCGGCCTTGGCTGATTTTGCCGACAGTTACTTAAAATAATAAAGTATGCTTGAAAACCGGCAGTTAAGCCCCGAGAATAAAAATCCAGACAGATTGAAGGCGGTTATGGTTGACGTGTCGTCTCTGGCCGCCGACGCGGCTAGGGATGTGGCCATGGAAAATTTATCCAAAGACCGTCTGGAAGCCAATGGTTTTGGGGGTTTTCTCAAAAAATTGTGGAAACATAATCTTTTTGCCGAATATTACCAGCAAAAAGAAATTATAAAAGCCAAAGAAAGCATTATTTCTTCCGGTAATGTTTTTGTTGATGAAACCGACGATAAGCAGTATCACGCGGCAGCCATGTCCGCTATTATTGAAAGATTCAGTTCTGACTATCATGATGCTTTGCACTTGGAAACAGGCGAAACAAAAGAAAATTTCGGCGCTTCGCCGGAAGAAGATCGGATAAAACGGCAATTAGTTGATTTGCTAAAAGAGTACGCGGAAAAAGATTTAAGCGATAAAAATATTGCTGATACTTTTGAAGCGGAAAAAAGCAGGATTTTTTCCCAAGTGCAGGATAAAAAAGCTAATATATTGTCCGGCGGCCACATGTACGCGGATAATCTTTTTGAAATCGCCAAGCAGATTCAACAGGCGATCATAGAAGGGCAGAGTATGGAAGATTTGACGGCTGATCTGGAATTTACCATCGGCCGGGCCAAAGCGGGCGTGAGGACCGAAGCGCAATACAACACGCTGGAAAGAATTTTTAATAAAATTTCAGAAACCAAGCCGGGCAAATATTTGGTCAGCAACGGCGTTTTGGCGTCGGGCTTGGCCCTGGCTTATTGTTTGTCATCCAAATTATCGCAATCGTTTGTGCGCAGCAAAGCGGCGCAATGGTCCACTTTTGGCGCCACTACTTTGCTGGCTGGGGGCTTATCCGGATTAAAGGAAGCAAAAAAGCTTGAAGAAGAGCGCGGTCAGTATTTCCGCCAAATGGCGAAGTCAAAAAGTTTTCGCGAGCAAAATCAAAATAACGCCAGCGAGTATGAGGCCTATCGTTATCAGGCGGTTGATGCCGGCGCTTTAGCCGTAGCGATTGGCGGCGCGATGTACGAGCCTGGTCAGCCCGATGAAAAATTAAAAATGAAAGATCTTGACGCGGGCGGCTTGGAAGCTGCTTTGTCCGGTTTGGCGGAGTTGGAGGCGAGGGTTACGATGTCTGATAGGCAAAAAATAGATTTAATCAGTTTTAGTGATGCTAAGTTGATTGAGCAGGAACGCTGGCAGTTGGATATATTGCGCGCCAAAGCCAAGATTGATTTAAAAAAATATTTTGCTCAAGCCGATAAAAAAAATATTTTACGGCAGGTTTGCGGTGATAGGGATTTGACGGAATTTTTAAATTCGCTCACGGAAGCCAAAATTTTTGGTCTGTTAAAAGGCACGGCTGGGGATGAAAACGGAATTGAGTTTAAAAACCGCTTGTTTAACAAAATGAAAAATAAAAAGGTGGCACAGGCGGTAATTAAGGGGGTACTAACCGCTCTTACAGTGGGCACGGCTGTGCAGGAAGGCATAGCATTGGCCACCGATCAGACCGGTTTTATTGAACGTATGATTAATGAGCATAAAGGTGATTCCGGTAAATACGCCACGGCATTGGAATCCTTGCGCCGTTGGATTAATCCCGAGCCCGATCAAATAATTACCACCGAACGGATTATAACCGAGATAGTTGAACATGTTCCGTCCGAAGAATTAACCCAAGCGGCGGCTGAAAGCGCTTTGCCGCAAGCGGAGCCGCCAGATTTTAAAGACATTCATCGCGACCTGTGGTATGACAACGAAACCATTAAAGCTGATTTTAATGAATTAAAATTGCGCGGCGCGGGTATTAATCAGGCGATGGTTGACCAACATGGCAACTTTATTTTTTCGGTCAAGGAAATGGCCACAGACGGTTCCTTTGCAGGCGGTGGTTCAGCTGACGTTCCTAAGGCGCTGACCGAAGGAAAAATCAAGCTCTTGCTTTCTTTGAGCAAAGACACGCAGAACCAGGTTTTAGAGGTACCGATTGGCCCCGATGGTTTAGCTGTCATTACTAAAGACAGCCAAGCGGCCAGGATTTTATTTGATGAACAGGGTAATTTTTTGGGCCAGTATGCCGAAGTGGTTGAGGAGGGCCTGGTGGATGAAAACAATGTCCAGCACGTTAACGTTATCGCCACTATGGTCGGCAAGGGCGTGGAACCGATTGAAATTTTACCTGCCACGGCCGAACAGGTCGTTCCGGCACCAGAGCCGATTACGGAAACTAAAGAAAGATTGGTAACCGAACAAACAATTATTCCCGGCCAAAAGTACCAACATGGTTTTCCGCCTCCGGCCATCGGTTTTTGGCAACGCTTAAAAACTTCCGTCAATTCCAAAGTAAAAAACAATTTAGAGGATCAAATTAAACCAGCAACAACCATGGAAAAAACGCCAAACCAACCAGTCCAAAATCCTGAAAAGCAAGAAAATATAAAAGTTGTTGAAGAGAAAACAATTGAAGAGAAGCCGAAGGAGGAGCAAAGAGATAATCCTGTATCCGCGCCTGCCGTTGTTGCCGCGCCGGTTATTGTGGCGGGAGCCATTGCTTTAAAATCAGCGGAACAAAAACAGGAAACTTCTGTTGAGAAAAAAAATATTGCGCCAACGGAAACGCCTGTTGTTAATGCAATGCAAGAGACAGGATCGACCAACAAAGAACAGTCAAAAGCGGAGCCCGCTAAACAGCCGGAGCCAGCCAAAAAAGAGCAGTCAGATTTGGCTCCGATGCCAGCTCAACAACAGCCAGCTTTACCTGCCAGTCCGGAACCAACGCCTGCTCCGGCGGATAAAAAAGCCAAAGCGGCACGCGTAAAAAGAGAGCCAGCGGGCTTAAAGACGGAACCTCAAAAAACAGAACCTCCTTTGCCGGTTGAATCAAAAACTCTAGAGCCGGAAAATATTGTTGTTGAATCGGAACCAGCCGCGCCCCAGCCGTTACAGCAAGCGCCTGCCTCGGCTCCTTTGCCGTCGCAACAAACTACGCCCGTCAAGGTGTCAACTGCTGAAATTAAAACTATGCCAGCTAAGGAACAAATAACTCAAGAAGGGAAGATTAAAACTGATGAAGTTATTAAGGAAGCTTTAGAAGGTGAGGCAAGTAAAACAATGTGGGATAAAGCCAATAAAGACAAGAGACAGATAGTAAAAAATATCCTGGGTAAATTATTTTCTGATCCGGAATCAGCCCAAATGGCTAACAGATTAAATCTTAGTTTTGAAAAAGAACCAGGGGGTTTGATGTATTATTTTGAACATAATTTGTTGACCGTTGATTTAACTGAGATATCAGAAGTAACTTTAGAAGGTTTTAAAAAAAATATTAAACGTGGTCTATTTTTGTATTTAAATAATTTATCAGATAGCACCCTTTCCTCTGATGATGTTCAAGAGTTTCGGCATTTTACTTTCAAGAGTTTCGGCAACTATACGGTGGACCAACTTTACAATGCAATTTACAAGGTAAAGGCGGTTTTTGGTTTTTTTATTAAAATAAACAATAAAACTTCTAACCAAAATAAGGAACTGGAGCATATCGTTGAAGCCGCCACTGGTTTTGCCGGCAAGTACCAGTTGTCCTTTTTTTGGGGGGAAGAAAATAAGCTGGACGCGGAGCATTTTAAGGTTACTTTGGATATCAATAACGATATTAACCAACTAACCGAGTTTTTACTGTCTTTAGCCGATGTTTATCAGACAGAATTGAAAAAATTGGATGAATTAGCCCAGCAAAACAGATATCAAGAACGTGATTACAAGGAGGTGGTCCGTGAAAGCCAGGTGGAAATGGCTGGGGATGTAGACGGACGTTTGCAACGGCTGTTTAATGAACTAAAAGATTCGGATTTAGTCAAAGTTGAAGATGAAAATCTTATCTGGCAGGGAGGCAAAGGCCGGTTGTTGTTTGCTGGCGATATTTGCGGTGACCGCGATATGGACGGGTTTGAAATCTTGTCTAAATTGGCATATTTAAAACAGCAGGCCAAAAAAGAGGGTGGCACGGTGGACTGGCTGGCTGGCAACCACGAACAATTTTTGTTCAATTATTTTTTCTTTGGCCGCACCGCTAACACCGATCCGGAAGTAACTAATAGCCCTTATGTCGGCATTTTGGAACCCGGCTTATTTTCCGCCGATAAAAATTTTAAGCGCGATTTGGCCGAATTTAAAAAGCAATGGTTTGATGATGAAAGCGCGGCTGTTAATTTTGCGATTGGTAAAAAAATTATCGGCCGTTTTAGCGCAAGCCGACAGGAAATTTTAGCCAATATGCGCGCTAATTCGGAAGGCCGGCAGGTGCTGAAAAATCTGTGCCAGTATAAACTACTGGTTAAAAAAGATGACACCCTGTTTTTGCACACGCCTATTACCCATAAAATAGCCATCATTTTAGCCAAAGCCAATGATTTGGATGTCAAAATAGACGAGATAAATGGCGTGTTCCGGACCGGCTTGTGGCGGTTTTTAATTGAAGGCAAAGAATTTAGCAGGGATGACAATCAGGAGTTTTTCTTTTACTACGATACTTTTTTGGAAACCGAAAACCGCCATAATTTTACCGATCAGGTTTTGGAAACCCGTTTGCGCCAATTAGGCGTTAACGCCATCGCTCACGGGCATAATTATGAACTTAAATCGTCTACAACTCGTCAATTACCGATAATTTCCGCTGATAATAATAAAGGCCAGCTGGGAATAAAAATTAAAACTGACGGGAATATAGAAGATTATGAACACAAAGGAGACAAAAGAATTGTCCGGCCAATTAAAAAATAATCCTTGCGTTTTACTTTGTTAATAAAATAGAGCCCTGTTTAAAAAACAGAGCTCTTTTTAACCGTTTGGCGGTTAAGTTTTATGTCCACAGCGCCGCGGCGCAGTAAGGGCAAACGCCGGGTTTATAGTTGACCTCATTGCCGCAGTTGTGGCAGGGGGCCGCGTACCGGTACAGTTCGGCCAACAGCCAAAGCGGATATTGTCCGCCGCTTTTAGCGGTCAGCAACCGGTCCAGCGAGATCATTTGGGGCTTGCCGATGGCCAGTATCCGCCGGGCATTATCAGGGTCCTGCTGGATATCGGGGTAGCGAACCGTGAGCTTGCCCAGGATCCGTTCCGTTTCTTCCAGTAGTTCGCCCTTATTGTCCGTTTTTGCTCCCGAAAAAGGATCGCACTTGGTCAAGGAGCAAAACAGCAGGTAAGCAAACGACCACCAGTCGTGCCCGGTTTTTACTGGCGGCAACGCCTGGTTGTTGACGATGGCTTGGTACAGTTCCGGATGCTGGGCCTGGCCCGGTTTGATCATTAACGAGTAATAGTTATCGGCCGGTTTGTTCCAGCTGTCGGTATCCACCAGGCAAACCTCGCAGTTTTGGCCGTTAAGCCGGAACATGATGTTGCCCGCGTTAAAGTCGCCGATTACCAGGCCGGCCGAGTGCGCGGCGGTTAAGGCCTGGTGCAAACGGCAGAACACCCAAGCCACTTCCTTAAAGCCGAATTCGGCTTCATCATCCTGTAAAAGATCGCCCAGATTGCTCCAGCCCAGGCATGATTGCATGGTGTAGCCGGCCAGCTGGTCGTTTTGATCAAAGATCAACTGCCACGGCAAAGCGGCTCTGTTGAGCAGGTTGTCGGCGCGCGAAAGTTCCACCAGGTTTTTTAAAAAACCGTGTTTGGCGGAATTTAGCGACAGGGCTTGGTGGAAGATTTTGGCTATCTGCGGCAAGCCGAACACCGAAATATCATGAAGATTGCCTTCGCCGCCAAAAGCGAACGGCTCGCTGTCCAGTTTTAGCTGGTCAGTGGCTCCCGGAGCTCCCAGATGGTAGTTCAAGATTAACTCCTGTGGTTGTTGGATTTTTTACGCGGCCGCGGTTCAGCTGATTAACAGCAGTTCGGCATCACGCAGTTCCAGCTCGTGGCTGGCCGCGGGCAGATTGTCAAGCCCGGGCAGATTGTTGTGCTCAAGCAGCGGCTGGCGGCCGTCAAAGTTGAAGCTTGGGTAGTATTGCCCGGCTACCAGCACGTGATTGTCGTAATATGGATTGCGAAAAGCGCGGATTTGCCAGTAGGCGGTTTGGCATAAGCCGGCCAGTTCGGCCAGCAAAATGCCGCGCAACGGCTTGAGTTCCGCCACCCGCGGTTCGTCTTGCTGTTCGTATTCTTGGCGGACCAGTAGGAAACGAACCATGTGGTAAGTTGCCTTACTGCGGCACTGATCAATCCGTTCCTGGTATTTGGCGTTGACCAAAACATAACCGGCTTTGATCAGTCCGGCCGTCAACTGTGACGGCTTTACTCCCCGCGGTTTGCTTGGCAGAAGATCAATACCAGCGGCAACGGAAGGTTTGTTTTGCTGCCTTCTGGCGCGCGAATCTTCCACCTTTTCCGGCGGCATATTGCGCAGATTCCAGGGTACTGCCTGTTCGTTGGTAAAATCAAACTGCAGGCCGATCATGCGATCGGCGGCCGTCAGTTTGGTGATTAACTGTTGTGCCATTGTTTGCCCTTTCTTGTTTGGCGTTGTTGGTTGTGAACGAGCTGTTTTATCCTTGATTGACAAAACTTTCTTCCAGGCAGTATTTAAAAAATAATATCCAGAAGAAAATCTTGTTTAAAAAAGTTCGGGAGCAGACAGCATCTTGCGATGTTGTCTGCTCCCTTGGGGATGAGATTGAGAATCAGCCCTTGTTTTCCAGTTGCTCCTTTGACCAGAGATCAAAGAAGTGACAGAACATTTGTTGTGGCGTCTGCTTCTTTCCGTTCACGATTTTCTCGGTAGTCAGGTCATAGAAGCCGGAAAATTCAAAGCCGGTGGCTTCGGCTACCCGTTGAGCGCTTTGTTCCGTCAGCCCCTGGCCGGTTTTGAGAAAGGCCAGGGTGCATTGGATTTTAGGATTCCCTTGCTTATCCCTCTGTAGGTGCTGGTTTAGCGCCTGCCGTACTACCGCCGCATCCAGCGGTTCGCGGTTGTTGGCGCCGTCAGTCAGCACGCAGATTTTGCCCCGGGGCTGAACGCCCAGATTATCCTTGGCCAGTTTGTCCATTTCCAAACGCGTCCAGCTTAAGGCGGAAACCATGGCCAGGTACAGAGCGGTTTGCGCGCGCAAACCATCAGCGTTGATCCGGTTGATGTTCAGAGGGGCGTCGTCCAACCCTTTGACCGGTTTAAAACCGGGCCAGAGTGGAATTAGTTTGTCGGAAAACAGGATGCCGCCCACCAGCACGGTATTCAACTGGTTTTGCTTAACGCCTTTAAGGCCCGGAACCATGATGGTGTTGAACGAATCCACCAGAGTGCGGTAGTACTCGCTCATAGAGCCGGAAACATCCATCACGAAGTTGAACACCGTCGGCTTATTGCCGCTGACGCGGACTTTTTGCCGTTTTTTTTCATCCACCAGCAGTTCGGGCGCGAATTCCTTGACGAATTCTTCGTTGCTGGGTAGAGTCCAGGTTTTGGTCATTTCTTTCCCTTTCTTGTTTTGTGGTTATCCGCGTCTGACGCGGACGTTGTTGCAGAAGTACTTGTAGCACTTACCGCACATTAATTTGTTGTGCCAGCGTTGCAAGGGCTTGTTTGGCCTTTTGCAGACCGTGCAGGTGCCCCGGATCATTTTAGGGGGCTGCTTGTGCTGCTGGCGCGCGCTGTTGCCGGACACTAGTTTGAGTAGTGTCCTAAGGAGTGAGGGCTTGTTCCTCATTTTCTTCCCTTTCTGTTACGTTAGTAACGGCTTTTGGTGTAGTGGCCGGTTATTTTACGGCCTTTCCAGCGCAGAGTGGAATTGCGTGGCACGGAGTGCCACCAGCAATAGATCCACTCATAAATGTTGAGCCAGACGTCTTCTAGACTCATCCAGCTCGATTGCGGGTGCCGGCGGTTGCGGAATATTGACCGCTTCCGTCTTTTTTGCCCCGATCGCCTTCGGTGGGGTTTTCCCATGTTTTTCCCCTTATTTTTGTTGTATAAAGAGCAGTTTTTGATGCATTAAATCCTTGAACACACATCAAAAGTACTCAAACCTTAGCATAAAAATAATATTTGTCAAGCGTGTTTTATTAGGCATTGGTTGACAAAATACCCCGTTTGGGGTATTTTTTAGTTGCGCCGTCGCTATATTGCGCGCCGTCGCGATTTTGAAAATATCTCAATCTTTAATGAAGCTTAAAAATAAAAAAATTTGTTTATTATTGGCCGGTGGCACCATTATTTCCGAGCAGGATCGGCAGGCCGTTAATACCCCCCAAGATATTGAACCGTGGCTCAATAAACTGCCGGAACTCAACATTATGGGCGAACTGACGCCGGTGTTTATTTGCGGAGAAGAAAATCATCCGCACGGCCCGGCTTTATGGCAAAAGCTTTCAGCCGAGGTGTTTAAGCGCTACAATGATTTTGACGGTTTTATCATTACCAACGCGCCGCACGATATGCTCTACAACGCCATCGCCCTTTCGTTTGCGCTTAAAAATATCAGCAAGCCGGTGGTTTTTACCGGATCGCCGCTCGGAGCCGTCAATAAATACATGGCCGAGGTTAAAAAGTTTTCCATGAGCAATTTGGGCGTTAGGGCCAATTTAATCAACGCCGTGCAAATCGCCGGCATGCCTTTTGGCGCGGTGGGCATTGTGTTCGGTAAATTTTGTTTGCGGGCGGTTAAGGCGCACCGCACCGAATTGGGTTCGCTTAATATTTTTACCGGTCTGGACGATTCGTATCTGGCTAAGATTGATTTCAGCTTTAGTTTGTTTGATCCCTGGATTCCGCCCAGCCGTCCGCCGGAATTAAAAAATAATTTTGAAGGCAAAGTTCTGGCTTTGGATTATTATCCGGGACTGGATTTTGAATTTTTCAGCCGATCGATCGGCGAGGCCAAGGGGATTTTGCTTAAAAGCGTGCCCTTGGAACCTTTTGATAAAAAGTTTTTGGCTAATTTAAAAAAATTGCCCGTGCCCGTTTTGGTCTACAATCGCTTTTTTGTCCCGCCTTTAAACGCCGACAATTTGTTTGAAGTTTTCAATTTAACCAAGGATACGGCTTTGGTCAAGTTTATGTGGGCTTTGGGGCAAAGCAAGGATTTTTCCGAAATCAGGGATTTAATGGTTAACGGCCAAGCCAATGAATTTTTAAAAAATTCGCTTATATGAAAATATATTTTCACGCTAAAGAAAGTTCTGATTCGGAACAGCAAAAAATCCAGCGCCAGATTATTGATTTTTTGGAAAACAACGGCGTTTTGCTTTTATCCAATCTTATCAAAGGCGAGTTAAAAGATGAACGGCTGGCTTTTGAAAATATGGACGGCCTGGTTATTGAAGGCAAAGATTCCGCGCCCGACGCGGGTTACTTAATTGCTTTGGCTTTGGCGCAGGGCAAACGCGTTTTATTTTTACTGCCCAAAGGTTCAATTTTGCCCGATCAATTACGAAGTTTACAGGAAAACGGCAAATTAAAAAAATTAATCTTATTAAGATTTTATACTGACCGGACCTTAATCAATCAGCTGGTGGATTTTATTGATCTGATTGAAACCGGCGAGTTAAGAAGGGAAGTGCCGTCCGTTAAATTTACTTTGCGTTTTACGCCCCGCGCTGACCGGTATTTAACCTGGCTCAACCGCAAAAAGAAAATCAAAAAAGCGGATTTTTTGCGCCAGCTGATTGACGAGAGCATTAAAAATGATGAAGAATATCATACTCAGTTGAGGTAGGGCGAGGAAGGTGAAATTTAGTATTTATTTATAATTAGCCCACTAGTACTTATTTATATATGAAAGAAAATAATATTGAAGAAATAACACAACATAAAATAACAGAAGAGGACGAGGATAAGGATCAGAATCAGGAAAAAAATCCCGTGTTGATTCTTGGTCATCCTCGGTCAGGTACAAATTATCTCAAATCCCTCGTATCTATACATCCAGAGGTGAGTTCTTTAACGGAACCATACTCTCTCCATAGCACATTTTTTACTGAAAAAGATGCGGAGGTTTGGAAAAAACATGATTTTGATCCAGAAATTTTTGCCAAAGAGCTGCGAGACTTTCCATCACTTCAGGAGATGATGAAAACTCTTCAAAATTTTCTAACGCCATCTAAAGAAAGGGTCAATTTAGTTAAGGAGACAACTTTCCTATTAAAACTAGAGTGGGCCAGAGAATATCTTGAGCATGTGAAAATAATTTTTCTAATAAGAAGCCCTTTCGCGGTAATCTCGTCTTTTCAGGCAAATAATTTATATGATAAATGGGGTTACGAAGAGCGCTTTCATACAATTCAAGGACAACTAGATACTAATCTCGAAGAATATAAAGACCTCTCTAGCGCCGTCAATACAGATAGCGAGGTTAGTAAGCTGGCTTTTTTATGGATTGTGCAGAATTTTGAGGCGATGAAAAACTTAGATCAATTTGAAAATGTCATTGTTAAATACGAGCAACTCCTAGAAAATACCAAGGTTGAATTGGAACGAATTAATGATTTTATGGATTTAGATTTTAAAGAAATACAAGATCAGTTTATTAAAGAATCTCGAACAGAAACGCTGGGTAATATGTATTCAACGTTTAACGCGAAAGCGGGTGATAAAGATAAAGCTGGAACATATTTAACACCCGCTGAGATTAGTGAAATAGAAAAAGTTTTGAATGCCGCGCGAAAAACAGCGGAAGATATGGGAATTGATTTTGATAAATATTTTTCTTATTCAACTCCTGTTGAGACAAAAAATAATCCTAAGATAAAAGATCAAGGTATCCGACCTGAACAAAAAGAATTTAACGCCGATAGTTGTCTCGATTCAAAAGAGCTCATTTTACAAGACATTCTAAGAAATCCCATCGAGTTTGATAAAATATACTTTTCCCGTTTTCCTATAACAAATACTCAGTTTTGTAGTTTCTTAAATGCCGAAAAGATAAAGAATGAAGAAGATTTAACCTATAAATACTTAAACACTTTTGGAGAGCGTTGTCGTATCCAATTTAATGATGGAATGTATATGGTACAACAGGGGTATGGCCAACACCCCTGTGTCTACGTTAACTGGTTTGGTTGCAAGGCCTTTTGCGATTGGCTGGGAGTTAAGCTGCCAACATCTGAAACAATTGCGCCTGTCTTAGATTATATTACTTCTAAGGATCAGGATTTGAGCGAGGTCAATATTGGTGAAAAGATTGGCGGAATCGTATCTGTTTTAGATATGAATTACCGGAATGAACTATTAAACTTTATTGGAAATACATGGAAATGGACTGACGCTCCTGATCAGGAAGCTTCGGCTAATAAATATGGCGGCGCCTTTAACTCTTCAAAATACGCTTGGAATACCCTGCCGAAAAGACATAAGCGCTTCGGTGCTTCAAATCTTGGATTTCAAGTTAACATCCCTCAAATAACAATGGATAAATTATTAATCCCCGATGAAAAAATTTCACATCTGAAAGACTTAGTCGGCGTACTCTCGCAAGAGGATTTTGCCGCAACAGAAAACATTTTTTTTGATCTTGATGGGACTTTGCACGACTTCAAAGCCACTGCTCGAATAGCAATGAGTGAGGTGTATAAGGAAATTAAAGAAAAATTTTCCTTACAAGTAGATAGTTTACAAAAAGCATACGGAGATATTTTAGCGCAAGCAGAAAAACAAGCCTTTCAAGACGGTAAAACGAGTTTCGATTACAGAACCGAGAGGTTTACGGCTTTATTAAAGGATTTTTCTATTGAAGATGATAAATTTGTTCGCGAATTGGTCGAGGTTTATGGCAATATTTTAGAAAAAAATCTGACTATTGATGATACAACCGTGGAAACTTTGCGTTATTTGTCTGGCAAGTATAAACTATTTCTTCTCACTGAAGGGCCATTGGACGCGCAAATCAGGACTATCGAGAAGTTGGGTATAAATGACTTTTTCACTAAAGTATACACCTCCGGTCAATATGGGGCGATTAAAGAGACGGGCGATCTTTTTGAAGTGGCCCAAAAAGATTTACAACTTCAAACGGATAGTATTGTTATAGTTGGCGATACTCCATCAAAAGATATTAGAGGAGCGAATCTTACAGGTATCAAATCAATTTTGATGAGAATTGATAATACAATCAAAGATGCTAAATAATCCAAAAAATCAAGGTATGGTCTTATGGTTTACGGGATTATCCGGAGCTGGAAAAACAACTATAGCTAATAAGATTGCCAAAATTTTATCTGAAGAAGGATCTAAGTATGAATTGATAGATGGTGATGTTCTCCGCGAACAATTAAATTGGGATTTAGGCTTTGACGAAGATGGTCGTAAAAAGAATGTTAATATAGCTGGTTATACGGCAAATTTATTATCTAAACATGGTGTGATAGTTTTAGTTACATTAATTTCTCCTTTTAAAGAGCAGCGTGATAGAATAAAAATGTCAATCAATAATTTTGTGGAGATATATGTTAATACTCCCTTAGAAGTTTGTATTCAAAGAGATCACAAAGGATTATATAAAAAAGCTTTGGCTAATGAAATTCCTAATTTTACCGGCATCTCGCATCCTTACGAAGCGCCATTGAAACCGGATGTCGAAATAGATACATCGATAATTAGTATCGATGATTGTGTTAAAAAAATTATAAATTTTTTAAATGAAAAAATTGCCAGACTTGATTAAGTGTTAGATTTTCCTCACCGGAAATCTTTATTTCACCCAATGATTATTTGGCTAAAACTTTAAAGCTTGTTCCAACTGGGTAGGTATACCCCAGTACAAACTCTTGACAAAACCCTTTGTTTTTGGTAGTTTAAGATATTATATGGAAGACCAAATCAAAGAGAGGGCTAAGCCGTATTTTTACCAAGGCACAGGTGATTCCTTGGCTATTTTGTTTCACGGCTTTACCGGCTCGCCGGACGATTTAAAGGAACTGGCCAAGTTTTTAAACGAGCAGGGTTTATCAGTCAGCGTGCCGCTGTTGGCCGGCCATGGCCGGCACTGGCTTAATCTGCAGTCATCTTCATACTACGACTGGTGGAAATCCGCCGACGACGAGCTTAAAAAATTTCAAGGCCAATATAAAAAAATATTTTTGGTCGGCTATTCGTTTGGCGCCAATTTGGCTTTGGATTTGGCGGCCCGTTATCCGGCCCAAGTTATTGGCGTGATCAGTTTGGGCATTTCGGTATTTTTAAGAAATGAACTGCTCAAAAAATTCCTTTTGCCCATTGTCCATCTGTTTTTAAGCAAATACCATAAGCGCTACGTTAAACGCCAGCATCTTAATGATTATGAAGATAGCGGCAGTTACGCTTACATTCCCATCAAAAGTTTGCGCGAGTTTTTTTACTTCATCAAAAATTTTACCAAGCGCGAACTGGCTAAAGTTAAAATGCCGGTGTTAATCATTCATTCCAAAGATGACGCCATTACTCATCCCTTAAGTTCGCAGTTTGTGTATGAGCGCGTTGGTTCGGGCCGTAAGGAACTGATGTATTTAAACGACCTTAACCACAACCCTTTAAGCAGTAAGCGCAAGAATCTCATTTTTGGCAAGATTGAGGAATTCATCAAAACTTTCTAAACTTTTTGCAAATCTTGACAGTCAAATTGATTAGCTTTTAAATTGATAATTTTTTCGCATTATGGAACAAGATCATTTTTCGGTATTCGTATCGGTTCATATTTTATTTTTAAAGGATGAACGGATTCTTCTTTCACTTAGAAAAAACATCAGTTCCGACGGGTTATATGGATTAGTCGCCGGACATTTAGACAAAGGAGAAACCGTAACAAGCGCCATAATTCGCGAAGCAAGGGAGGAAGTTGACGTGGTCATTGAACCCGAAGATATTAAGATAGCGACTGTTTGCCATAGCTATAACCAGAAAAACGGTAAAGAATTCATACAATTTTATGTCATCTGCAATAAATGGCAGGGAGAATTTAAAAATAATGAACCTGAAAAATGCGGCGAACTGAAGTTTTTTCCTCTGAAAAACTTGCCTGAAAATATAGTGCCTTATATAAAAGACGCGATTGATAAAACCATAAACGGAGTTAAATATTATGAATATGGCTGGCATGGAGAGTCATAATAGTTAAAACGTCTATGTCGCATTTTCGCCTCGATTAGTAACTAAGGGCTGATGATATTGATTTTTTGATTTTTGTGATAAGATTACGTTATGTCTGAAAACCAAACAATTTTTAATAAATTTGAACAGGCGGTTAAAAAATACCCCAAAAACATCGCTTTGGGCTATAAACACCACAGCCATTTTAAAACCTTAAGCTACGGCCGGTTGCTGGATAAGGTCAACCGCGCCGTGACCGGTTTAAAAAAGCTGGGCGTTAAGCCCGGCGACCGCGTAGCCATTTTTTCCCGCAACCGGCCGGAATGGGTCAAACTGGATTTGGCTCTAAATAAAATCGGGGCCGTGTGCGTGCCCATTCATACCACGCTTTCGCCGCGCCTGATTAAACACATCATCCAAAATTCCGGCGCCCGTTTTTTAGCTATCGGCGATTTGTTTTCCAAATATCAGGAAATCGCGGATCAGCTTCAGCTGGCCTCCGTGATCACTTTCAACCGCATTGAGTGGAAGCAAGGTTTGGTTTATTTTGAAGATTTAATGAAGGAAAAGCCGGACCAAAACGAACCGTCGGATTTTTCCGCCTCAAACGGCGTGGCCAGCATCATTTACACTTCCGGCACCACCGGCGACCCCAAGGGCGTGGCTTTAACCAATCAGAATTTTATCTCCAATATTTACGCCGCCACCCAGTACGTGCCTTACAACTCGCGCGACGTATTTTTGTCTTTTTTGTATCTCTCGCACGTGCTGGAAAGAACCGGCGGTTATTTGGCGCCTTTGTTCCATGGCGCGTCCGTTTATTTTGCCGAAAGCGCCAAAACCGTGGCCGAGGATTTAAAAAAAGTAAAACCCACCATTTTACTTTCCGTGCCGCGGGTGTTTGAAAAAGCCTACGATAAGGTTATGGACCGCGTCCGCGCCTCCTCTTTTTTCAAGCAAAAACTGTTTTTTAGCTCGCTGGAAATTTCGCGCATGTATTTAAAGGCTAAAAGAGACAGTTCACCGTTAAAACCGTTTTTTAAGATAACGCATTTTTTGGCGGACCGGCTGGTGTTAAAAAAAGTCCGGCAGGCCCTGGGCGGGCATTTAAAATTTTCCATTTCCGGCGGCGCTCCCTTAAATCCTTCGGTGGCCAGATTTATTGAAGCCATCGGCGTTAAAATTCTGGAGGGTTACGGCTTAACCGAAACCTCGCCGATAATTTCAGTTAATCCTTTAAACGGCTATCGTTTTGGCACGGTGGGCAAAGTAATCCCGGGTGTGGAAGTAAAAATCGCCGAGGATAAGGAAATTTTGGTTAAAGGCCACAACGTTATGTCAGGTTATTTTAACAACGAGGCCGGTACTCAGGAAGTTATTCAGGACGGTTGGTTTAAAACGGGGGATTTGGGTTTTTTGGATAAGGATAATTTTTTGACCATTATCGGCCGTAAAAAGGAAATGATCGTCACTAGTAACGGCAAAAACGTCAACCCTAACAATATTGAAAACGCATTAGTGGAAAACAAGTACATTATGCAGGCCATGGTTTACGGCGACAAACAAAAGCATATCAGCGCGCTTGTTGTGCCGGATTTTGAGCAGTTAAAATTATGGGCCGAAGAAAACAATCTGGCCGGCGAAATTTACGAATTGGTTAAACAGCCCAAGGTGGTGGAATTGTATCAGCGTGAAATAACCGAAAAGCTTAAGGATTTTCCGGAAAACGAGCAGGTTAAAAATTTCATCCTGCTGGATAGGGAATTTAAGGAAGAAAAGGAAGAGCTGACGCCCACCCTTAAACTCCGCCGCTCCAAGATCCTTGCAAATTTTAAGGATTTGCTGGATAATTAAGAACAATGTCATACCAAAGCGTAATTTTACTCGGAGCCGCGGCCATGAATTTGTATCTGGCCGGCTTTGTCTTTTTTAGGAACCGATTAAGCGCGGTTAATTTTTATTATTCCTTGATGGTTTTGTGCGGCACCTTTTGGATTATGGGCTTATTGGGCTATTCATTGTCTTTAGATAACCCAGTCAACCGTCTGGCTTTTGTTAATATTTTGTATATCGCCACTTTACTCACCGGTTTTTATTTTTTTATTTTTACCTGTCATTTTCCTTATCCGACTTTTAGATTGCCAAAATGGCTGACAGCCGTTTTATACGCGATTGTTTTTGGCTTTTCTTTTCTGTTAAGCGTTAAGCCGGATTTTTTGCTCAATTTTAGTTTATTGGATACAAACGTGGAAGTAACGCAAATGTTGAATTATCTGATTTTTTCAATATTTTTTGGCGCGTTTGTTTTAGCTGGATTTATCGTTTTGTTTAAAAAGTATAAAAGGTCAGAAGGCATCCACAAAAGACAGATTGTTTATGTTTTATGGGGCACAGCCCTGACCTACATCTTAGCCACCATAACTAATTTATTGCCCTCGTTTTGGAATTCTTACCAGACCTACTGGCTGGGACCAGTTTTTACTTTGTTCAACGCCTTTGCCATCGCTTATCTTATTTTCAGAAAAAATTAACCGTTTGACGGAATTTAGCGAAAGTTCTATACTTTAAATAATTGAATATAAAGGGTCAAAAAATCCTAGCCAAACTAGGGCATTTTGACCCTTTTTGTAACAAATTAGGTTTATTTACGTCTTATTATATAAGCGACCATTAAATTTTATAAGTTCTTTAAATTGCCATTAACCCGGTTATTAACTGGGTTGTATCAATTAGCAGGTCTGAAAGGAGGTGATAAAATTGACCAGTCAGCCGATCGATGATCAGGCTTTGCCGCGGTTTTCACTTTTCGCTTCAATGAGCGCCGCTTTGCAAAGTCAGCAGGCAGATTGCGACTGCGATTGCGACTGCGATTGCGACGATGGCAACATCGACGATTACTAATCGTCCAACATCAGCGGGGGAGAGCATGTCCGCTTCCCCCGCATTTTTTTCATATGGAATTGCAATTCACATACGATGCGGATAAAGAGTTTCATAATTTTTATAACTCTTTCAAGTCAGTTAACCATTTCGCTTGGAGTAAAAGGCAGAAAGATTTTTTTTCCGTTTTCCCGAAACTAACAAAAGAATCCGCTCGGCAGTTTTCCCAACATTATATCGCGGATAATAAAATTAATGTTCCTCGTGTTCTGCAAACAATTAAAAATCAATGGTCAATGGTGGGAAAGGAATTTTTTAAGAGGGCGGATGGTATTTATAAAACTTCCTTGCCGCAAAAATCCATTAACGTTTATTTGACCGTGCATGACAGATGTTCCTACAGTTTTAAAAGAAGCGAATTTTTTATACATTTTAATTTGGAAGCGACCAACAAAACAATTATGCACGAACTTTGGCACTGGTATTTTTATTTCACGGTCGGGAAAGAAATTGAAACGCGATCTGGTATCAAAATTTACAACGATATCAAAGAAGCGTTGACCGTTTTGCTAAATGTTGAATTTAATGATCTGCTGGGCGGCGCGGAAGATAAGGGTTATCCGCAGCATGGCGACTTACGCGAGTTTATCGTCGGCGCTTACGAGGAAACGAATAATATTTATAAAACCATCAATCGCACTTTACAATATCTGAAGTCAAACAGAGAGGAGATATCGTGATTCCGGCATTAGTCCAGTGGGAATTGACCGAGCGATGCAATTATCGCTGTCAGCATTGCTACCGGTTGGATACAACCGGCGCTCCGGGACCCGCGCAAGAACTGAGCGACGGGCAAATGTGGCAAATCGCCCGCAAATTGATTGAGAACCGGCTGTTTTTTGTGACTTTAACCGGCGGAGAGCCGCTGGTTAGGAAAAATCTGGCTGTTGATTTGTGCCGTTTTTTGACAGAAAACGGCGTCAGGGTTTCGCTGAACACCAACTTACTCCTAATGGATGAGGTGTCGTTCGGCAAATTCCAGTTGCGAGGACTGTTGATTTCCTGTCCGTCAGCCAATCCGGTTCTGTACCGCTTGGTTACCGGCAATGGCGATTACCGGAGGTTTGAACGAAAACTGAAATTCGTTCTTTCTTCCGCCGCTCATTGCACGGTCAATATGGTCGTCAATCGCCTTAACTTAGGCGATATCCGCGCCACGGCTCTCAAACTGGCCAAACTCGGCGTCAAATCTTTTGCCGCGACTCCGGTCAGTTTAAATCCTCGCGCGCCGCGGCCGGATCTGCTATTATCCCTGGAAGAACTGCGAGGGGTTTTGGAAGATTTGATCTGGGTTAATCAGGAGCTGGGTCTGGAGGTTGATGTTATGGAAGCCCTGCCAAAATGCGCCATTCCCGTCAGGGCTTTTGAATTAAAACTGCCTTTTATCGGACGTTCCTGTTTTGCGGGCAAGCGCAATGGAACAATTTCGCCAGCGGGCGAGGTCAGGCCATGCGGACATAACCCTAACAGTTTCGGCAACATTTTAAAGGAGGAGGTGTCGGATATTTGGGAGCGACTTGGAAACTGGCGGGAAAATACCGGCAACCATCACCGCAATTGCCTGGCTTGCGATATCCAAAGCAGTTGCGACGGCGGTTGTAGGTTTAGCGGACATCCTCAAGATCCTTCAGCCGTTACGGTTCAAAAGTATTTAGAGGTTTCTCCTGCTTCCAACCGCTGCTCGGCGCAAATTTTATTCACGCCCCAAACAATAGTCCGGCCTTACCGCCAGATCTTGGCCCGCCGCGAAGGCGATAATTGGCTGTTATGCTCAAATTCGCCCAGAAATTTGCTGACGGTCAATCAGGATTTGTACGGGTTTATTCTTCAAACCCGCCAAATTCAACCCACCGCCATAGCCGATCTGGCTGAAAATTTCGGATCTAACTTCAATGATCCTGATTTCCAATCGGTCATGACGACCCTGATTTCCAAGTCGTACTTCCTGGTTTGCTGAATTTCATCAAACAGAAGCGCGAATATCAGAACGGGCATCAAACAATCCGGCGTTTAGCAATAGACGCCGATTTTTTTTACGCGTTTGACATAAATCGGAGTTAGTTTTATACTTTAAATAATTGAATATTAAGGGTCAAACAACCCGTAGCAATACGGACCTAGTTTGACCTTTATTTTTTTACCAAAATAAGCCATAATTAACATGAAAAAAACAATAATTTTAGCCCTTTTAGCTCTTTTCATCATTACGCCCTTTAGCCAGGTTTTGGCTGTGGGAACAGACTACCGCTATACCAGCAAGCCCTATGACGCCAATACCAACCTTTATTATTACGGCCAAAGGTATTACGATCCCATGTCCGGCCGTTTTACCCAGCCCGATCCGGTTTCCAACAACCTCGCCAATCCGCAAAAGTTAAAGCAATCCACCGGTCAAGATTTACAACAATTTCTTCAAAATCCTCAAGCGTTTAATGAGTATAGTTATACCCAGAATAATCCGATAAAGTATATTGACCCCGAGGGCGAATCAATTAGGCAAGTTATAAGGGGAGAGCAATCATTACCTGAATATCAGATTGAAATAGGTGAAGGCGCTGAGGTTCTTTACAATCAAGGAGGTGCTTGGAAAGCCGCGATGGATTATCCAGTTGTTACTGGAGCTACAGTTGGAATCGGCGGAGGTTTATTAGCAAAAGGCCTTGTCGTCGGGGTAGGGGTATTAAGAGGATTTGCAGCTTTAGCAGGTTTTTTGGGTGGTTCTAATTTTAATGTTTCGAAAGAATTTAGCAAATTGAGTAAGATTGCAAGGGGTGCTTATGATATTGCTAAAAGTGGCGGCACAAATTATAAAATGATAGAAAATGCAAAAAAGCTCAAAATGACAGTTGAGCAGGTACAGCAGAGTATTAATAGCTTAGAACAAAAGGCCATTGAGCATTTGTATCGTATTAAGGATCCGTCAACCTATTCAAATTATCAAGAGTTTGCTTCTAAAACAGTAGAACAGCAGAAAATCTATTTGGGTAACTGGCACAAGCAGGCTGAAAACTTTTTAAAGCAAGCTGAGGTTTGGAAAGGGTATTTAAATGAGTTAACAAAATAATTTTTTATTTATGGATTATCTTGGTAAGTTGTTACTACGAAAGGTATATTACCTTTCTATTAAAGATTTTAATGATTTATTTATTAAAGATTTGCCTGATAAAAACTGGCTTGTTTTTGTCTTTTCAGATGAAAGAAGTCCATCTTTGTTAAATGAATTAGCCGAGGTATGTTTAACAAGGAGCGTTCTTTATGTATGTACATCTGGAAAGTCTAATCAGTTAATTCATGATATTTTTGATAAAGTTATTATTGAAAATAAAAATAATCCAAAAGTAGATAAAGATATTTTAACGACTTGGAATGAAAATTTTGAGGAAGAATTTTGGTTCGCTATCGTTGCGGCATACCATCCTTATAAGGATATTAATTCTGTTGTTTGTATTGATCTCGGTTTAAATAAAAAAGAAAAAATTAAAACATTGATTAATAAAATTAATTCAGGATGGCTACCTGAAAAAAATAAACATGTTAAAAAAGATTGATAAATCAAAATTTCCTAAACCCGCGCAGCGTTGGTCATTTTCTGTTTTTTTCGTTTATCCGGTTTTTGTGATTGCCAACAAACTTTGGAAATTTTTGTATATTTATCTAGCCGTTAATTTAATCAATTTTATCGCTTTGTTTTCCGGGTTGGATAAACACATAGTCAATTTGGTTTCCATTTTTACGTTTATTGTTTTGTTGTTTTTTACTATTTATCTGGTTATCTATGGTCGTGCTTTGGCCTGGCAAAAACTTGGCTATAAAGTTGATGAACAAGGTATAGCAAAGTTTAAATTCAGGCAAAGGTTCGTTTTGTATATTAATATAATTCTTATCGGTCTGTTGGTTATCTATTTTTGGTCCGGTCTGGAGTATGGTTATGTTATTAGCGGTCTATAAAATTTATATCGGTGTTTAAAAGGGCTGAAAATCAGCCCTTTTGTGGTTGCTAGTCAAAACAATAATATTATTATATAATATATTCAGTTTAAATCAGTTAATTTAGGTAGTATGACCATAAAATTCATTGCCACCATTGTTATTGCTTTGCTTAATATTTTTTTAGGTATATTTATCTATAAAAGGAATAGTCAAAATCCTGGTAATATTAATTTTGCGGCAATGTGCGTAAGTGGCGGACTATGGGCTGTTTTTATGGCTTTTTTATATTTTATTGATAGTAATCAAATTTTGAACTACATGTTAAAGGGAACTTACGCCTTTGCGATTTTTGTCCCATTGTTTTATTTATTATTTGCTTACCATTATCCGTATAGATTGTGGAATTATCCGCCCTTCCTTATTAGAGCAATTATCGCGATAACATTAATATTAGAAATTTGTTTTCTTAGTGGATTTTTGAATT
>JAUYIT010000008.1 GCA_030688315.1 Candidatus Komeilibacteria bacterium
AGCCGGTTTTAAACCCAGCGCTTTTATGACCTGCCTAACGCTAGTCGAATTGGCAGCGACTTTAATTAACTGCTCTGTTGTCCAACTACGCATTATCATTAAATAATTTTACCATCGATTAAAACGCGAAACAATAAAGTAATATCGCGTCTACCATTTAGATATAAAAGTTAAATTAATTCAAAAGAACTGTCTAGGCCAGCCCTGCTCCTGACCTTCAAATGAAGGTGGAGCGGGTGACGGGTCTCGCACCCGCGACCTCTTCCTTGGCAAGGAAGCGTTCTACTACTGAACTACACCCGCGCGTTTCTCCTTTTCACCCCGCCCTCACTCGGGTTCGGTGATATTTAATCCTAAACGATTATAACAAATACCCAGAAAATGTAAAGATCTCTGAAACTCCATTATTTTACCTTATTTCTATAACTTTTTGGCTAATTAATTGGCCTTTAACGATTTCAACTTGGCCTTTGGAAACATGATAATAACCAGCCAGTAATTCAACTAACTGACGGTTGGCCTTGTTTTTTTCCCTGATGGCCGTAAGATGAACTTTTAAACCGCCGCCAGGCAGTTCTTCAATCTTATTCTGCTTGGCATTAGCAATAACTTTGACTGAAATTTTCATGTTACGCGGCTTTAGGAACATGATTAGCTTGTTTGTATTTTTCAACCTCTTCTTTGATAGTTTGAGAAATTACAGCCGGATCCTGTTTTTCATTATAAAAAATATTATGGTAATGACTCGGCTCAATGCCCAACACCCGTAGCATTTCCCAAACCTTATCCTGTTGGTCTTTAAATGATTCAGGCAATACAACCAGGTGGGTGATAGCCATATTCTCGGGCTTAAGATACGAAGAAGCGTCCAGGGCCTCGCAGAGCCAGCGTCCACCGGCCGTGCGCAAAGTAATTTGTTTAAACTTGGGATTTTCGGCGGCCGGGTTACTAAAAATTATCTGTTCGCCTTTTTTGATAATACAGCCCTTGGCCTCCAGTTGGTCAACTAACATGACCGCGTCCTGTTGTTTGGAACTTTCTGACACCAATAAATAATCTTCACCTTCTTTGGCATCTGCCTTAACGGAGCCGCTTTCTTTTAACAACCTAGCGACTTCTGTTTTAAATTTTTCCTTGGCCTCAGCCGTGTATTCAATTTGCCGGCCGCCTTCAACGGGCTTACCCCATGAATCAGCGGTATCAGGCATATTGCTGTTATATTCATCATATAATGAAATAACTCTGGCTTGAGAAAATTGTTCGTTTAAAACCTTGCCGACTGCCAAACCCACTTTATCTGTTTCGGTTAAATTATCCGACCAAACCTTACCTTGGGCAGTATCATAATCGGCTAAATAAGGGCTGAATGTTTCTATTTCCAATTTACGGCCGCTATAATAATCAGCAGCAACCTTATCCAATTGGCATTTGGAAAAATCAACTTGAGGGCGCTCTTGTTCAATTTTTGCTTCAGACATTGGAAAACTTTCAAATCCCATATGGTTTTATAATAATTCTAAAAGCTTTAATTCCAGCTTTTGTGTTTCGGTATCCAAAACGGCAAAGGTGGCCTTGTTAAACATGCCGGCCAACGTGCCGGGGTTAACCAATTTGGTTTTGCCCTTGGTTTCTTCCCAGGGCTTATGATTATGGCCGTAAAAAATAAAATCGTAATTTTCTTCACGCGCAATCCGTTCGGCCACATCGGGATAATGAGTCATGTAAATTTTTAAACCAACGCCCGGAATCTGCGGTGAACCTTCTTCGCCCAAATAATGGACTTGCGGAAAATCCTGGGATAAGGCGGCCATGCGGTCCAGCTCGCCATGAACGTTGCCTTCAATCCACCAGATTTGTCCGCTAAAATGTTCGGCCAGATATTTAATGACTGACGGCGCGCACAAATCGCCGCAATGCAACATAAACGGAATCTGTTCTTTTTTACAATATTCCAGCATGGTATCAATGTTGGGGATATTATCGTGCGAATCCGAAACAATACAGATTTTCATTTTTATTAATTCATTAATATATTAGATCTTAAATCCAATGGTTGATTTTCAATCAGACAACTTTGAGGGTGATAACTAACTAAAGCTTGGAGTAAAACATGAGCCGGGGCAAGTTTAGTAAAACTATCCAATAAATAACAATTACTAGTATTTTGCTTGATAAAATCCTGATAACGGTCGACAATTGCCAAAAACTCTGGAACGCCCGGATGCGAAGCAAAACTTCTTTCAATTGGACTAAAAATTAACCTGCCTACATCCGACAACTCCGCAAAATTTAAATATTTTAACGGCTCAAATGTTGTAAATAAAACATGCCATTGATTTTCCGGACGGCCGTTAATTGTGGCGCCGGTCAGAACAAATTTAAACTCTTTAATTTGCTGCCAAAAAACTGTTTTACTGTTAAAAATTCTTCTAACAGTTATTTTTTCTTTGTCTACGACAATTTTTTTAAAAATCATATCAAGGCCACCGTAAATCATAGCCAAACCAATCAACAAAACAACTAACCCCCCGGTAAAATTCACCGAACTGCTAAATTCAGCCGGCCAAAGGCCGATTAAACCTGAGCCCAAATAAAAGCAAAACAAACTAAAAATTATAAAGATTGGTGATAGCCAGCGGCTTTCGTGATAAATTATTTCTCTATCTTGCATAAAACATACTAGAGTAAATTCTTAAAAAATTCCCTTATAAATTTATAACCCGGTTCCGCCAGTTTACGTCCGTTGGCGGTTATAATCAAATTGTAACATTTAAACAAGGAGTCGCGGGTTTTAATCAAGCCGTCTTTGTAATTTTCATATATATCCGCGCCGTAATGGATGGTATGCTTGATAACGCCGAACTCGGAAAGCTGTTGAATTATATTCGCGTCAAACAAAACTTTGGCTTCGGGCGTGGTGATTAAATGGCTTTTATTTTCCCAGGGCAACATATGGACTGATACGCAATAAACCACTTCTTCAATAAAACGTTGTTCAAAATTATTTTTTTCCAAATACTTGCGAGCCAGTTCAGCGCTCCGTTTTTCATGATCTTTGATTTCTCCATTATACTTACCCAAGTCATGAAGCAACACGGCCACGTCAACAATTTCCTTATCCGCTTTTTCCAGCCGAGCCAATTTTTGCGCGATCGGCCTGATGACTTGCGTATGCTGCCAATTTAAAGAATCCAGTTTGGAACAAACATAAGCTTCAATTTTTTCCAATTGGGTTTTGGTTATTGTCATAAAATTAACAGGTCTTGACTCTAAAGTTATTTAACGGTATGCTGATTTTTTGAGCACCATTCATCTCCAAAATAGAAGGAGGAGTAATGAAACTTTTTTTCATGAACCTGACGATTTTTATCGCCGGTTGCTTGGCCGCTCGCGATTGTTTTCTTGAAGAAAAAATTTTAAGCGGCCTCTTAACCCTTGGGCTCATGTTTATTGTCATCTACGACGCTTACATTATCGCCATAGTGGAATACAATGACCCACCATTAAGAGGGCGATGGATCGCTAGACAGCTGCCCGAACCAAAATCGGTCGGCTGACCAATGCCCCTCTACTGGCCAGAACTTTACTGTTCTGGCCGTTTTTTTTCTTTTCACCTTGACGCTAATTCTACTTTAAGCTATGCTAGAGCGCAAACCGTTCGTTTCATCTAACAGGGTTCAATCATGGACTTTGATTTTAATAGGGAGCTGCGGACTTGGTTCACAGCATTCTGTTTGGCTGCGATTTTAGCATACATTTTGCTGAACTTGGAGCAGTATGGAGCACTTGCTTGGCTTGGCATTATAGCCGGTCCAATCCTGGCAATTTGGTTCTCAATATTTGCCTACCGCTGTTACAAGGATGAACAGTGGCAAAAGCAGGAAAAAGAGGAAATTGCACAGAGGCTAATATATGTGGGAAAGGGATGCGACGAATCATTCCCATTAGACCCTCTTGGTACAGAGCCACCGGAACGGACTCTGGTTTCCAATCAATGACGGCCACTGTTGTCATTAACGGACGACCCTTTATAAGGCCGTCTTTTTTATTTTAAAAATCAAAGAACTAGGAATTAAAATTATCACTTGCCGGATCGGGATAAGCCGCTGGTAATTTTTTGTTATTAACAATCGCCCTGACGGCAATAATTAAAATGAACAGCATCAGATTAACCAGCATTAAGGCGATGACTAACGATAAAATCATGGCTAAGGATTGACTGCGGATAAAAAAGGAAATTAAAATTAAGGGCCAGATGTTTTTTAAATCTGCTAAGGAAGGCCCGAGCATAACGCCGATGTTGAGCAGTAGCGCGATTAAAATCCAGCCGGATAAAGTTAAGGGGTTCAAATTGATTATGACCTGAACAAAATTATCCCAAATGTTGATAGTGGTAATGTTGAGCGAAGTTTTGAGCCAAAAATGGTCAACCAGTCCGATGATAATCAGGCCAAAAAACATGGGGGCGACGGCAGTGAGCATTGGGCCGATAATGGGCACTTTAGGCCGATAATGCGTAACATAGCCCTCGCGCGCCGTCACCCTAAAACCGGTTACCCGGCCGCCGGTTAAAATGCAGGCCAAAGCGTGGCAGGATTCATGGATAAAAATACCCAGCCAGGTTAAGGGCATCATCCAGCCGGCAATCAGCCAGCGCTCTCTTAAATAAACGCTGGCGTAACCCAGCGCCATGATAATTAAAATGTAAATTCCGATGGTCATTCTATTTACCTCTTAATTTTTTTAAAATCTTAATGTCGCCGGCCGGACCCCAACCGTCATCATTGGTTTCCACAATCAGATTGACGTTTTTTAATTTGGGATGATTAACCAGGGCTTTGAAACCGGCCAAACCGATTTTGCCCTGGCCAATGTGTTCATGCCGATCTCGATGAGAATTGAATTCGGTTTTAGAATCATTGGCATGAATCAGCTTTAAATATTTTAAACCGACTACTTTATCGAATTTGGCTAAAGTTTGGTCAATGGTTTTTTTATCCCGCAAATCATAACCTGAAGCAAAAGCATGGCATGTGTCCAAGCAAACTCCGATTCGCTGACGACTGGCTGAAGGAACCGCCTTAATAATGACTGACAGTTCTTCAAACTTGTCACCCATAATATTACCCGATCCGGCCGCGTTTTCCAACAAAAACATGGCTGAACCTTTATAATTTTCCAAAATTTTACTAACTGACTCAGCTACCTTTTTGACGGCCTCGTCTCTGGATAATTCATGCGCCGAACCAAGATGCGTCATCACGTATTTAACGCCCAAGGCGGAAGCCCGCGCCAACTCCTCTTTTAAGATGGAAATTGAGCCGAAACGGATTTTGTTATTTTCCGAACACAGGTTAATATAATACGGCGCGTGAATATTGGCCTCGGCCTGATTGTTGGCCTTCATGGCTGACTTAAATTTAGCCACAATTTCTTTGGTTAACACCGGAGCCGGGCCGCCTCTGGGCGAACGTGAAAACAGCTGGAAAACTTCACAGCCGATTTGACTGGCGTTAACCGGAGCGTTAAACACGCCACCGGCCGCCGAAACATGCGCGCCAAATTTCATGAGTATATTATATCAAAAAAGGCGGGTTTTGACCCGCCTTTTACCTAAAATCAATGGGATTTATTTAACACATTCCTTTTTTAACATTTCAATCACCTGCTTGTTGCGCAGAATGGTCTGTAAATAATGTTGATAGCCCTCGGAAGTAATGTTGTCGGCGGCTTCCTGATTACCCGCCACCTGGGTTAAAATTTTCTCCGTTTCCGCTTTTATTTCAGCTGGGCTGGCTTCAATTTTTTCCGCATCGGCAATCTCCTTAATCACCAAAGAAGTTTTAACCCGATCCATGGCTTTGGGTTTAAAATCTTCCACCAAATCTTTTTCCGCCTTTTTAATATTGGCCAAATAGTTGTTGAAGTCCAGCCCCTGCTGGGTAATGGAATCGGAAAATTCATGGACCATGCGGTGCGCTTCGGATTCCACCAACACTTCGGGGATTTCTGAAAACTCGGCCTGCTCCACAATCTTATTCAACAATTCCGTTTCCACACGCTGTTCCTCGTGGAATTTTTGTTCGTCGGCCAGATTCTTTTTGATATCAGCTGTTAGTCCGTTAAGATCCTTGGCGCCCAAAGTTTTAGCCCAATCATCAGTGGCTGGGGGCAATTGCCTGTCATAAACCGAGAGCAATTTGACTTTAAAATCGCAATTTTTACCGGCCACCATTTTATTCTGATATTCTTCCGGAAATTTTAATTGAAAAGTTTTTTCCTGATCCTTGGTTAAGCCCACCAGTTCTTCTTCAAAACCGGGGATCATGGTTTTATCGCCGATAATCAGCGGGTACTTTTTACCGCTGCCGCCTTCAATCACCACTTTATCCAAACTAACCTCAAAATCAACTTCCACCCGGTCGCCTTGCTGGGCCGGCCGTTCGGCCAACACTTCTTTGGCCTGCATTTTTTTTAAGTCCTCAAGAACTTTAGCCACTTCGGTTTCCGCCACTTTCACTTCTTTTCTGGCGACCTTGACTGACTTGTAATCTTTTAATTTAACCGAAGGCATTAAAGCTACCACGGCCTTAAAAATAATCGGATTGCCGGGCGCCAATTTTTCCAAATCAATTTTGGGCTGAGCTACGGTGTTCAGTTTTTCTTGTGTAACCGCCAAATAGAAAAAATGGGAGACGATATTATCCAGGGCTTCTTGATAAATAGCCATTTCACCAAAACGTTGTTTGACCAAATCATAGGGTGCTTTGCCCGGCCTAAAACCCTCAATCTTAGAAGATTGCGATAAACGGTTAGCGGCTTTTTCCAAATAGGGCTGATATTCGGCTGGGCTGATTTGGATAGTTAATTCCAGTTCCGACGGCTTAAGTTCTTTTTTATTTACTTGCATAATGAATATATTAATTAAAAGTTCTGCTATTTTACACTCTCTTGACAAAAAAGTCAAGAAATGGTAATATATTTTAATTGCACAAAACAAGGTATTTTGAAGTTCCGCGGTCAAATACCTTACAATCAATAGCGGAATTGGAACAAAAATGAATATAGAAAAAATCGTCGAAAATGCTGTAGGCATTGCGATGATGTTTCTATGTATGGCAATCGTAGCCATAGGTGTTTTTGGGGGAGTTTTTTTGGCCAGCAATGCTAGCATGAATAATTTTGTAGCTTGGCCAAGCGAGCTTACTCTTTGGAAAAAATTCCTGCCTGCCCTCTGGGGCTGTTTAGGCATTGTAGTGGCGATCACCGCCGTTCTCGCGTTGTTATTCAACAGCGACGAGTGGAACGAAAAACTCGCAGATAAAATTTGCGTTTTATTAAAGCGTAAATTCCCCAGGACTTTCTCCGTCCTGGTATAGTCAACCCCCCGACATCGGGAAACCCGCGGCCGAACTAAAAATCCGGCTGCATTTTTTTGTCTAAAATTAGCGGACGGTTGACAGTAACTAAAAAATATGAGAAAATCCCGTAAATTGATCTTCCATAGTTGAATCAACCTCAAGGAAAAATGATCTGCGTCGTCTGTAAACAAGAAATACTGGAAGGCGAGAAACGCTTCCATTTTAAACAACCCGGTTTAAAGGGGCCATGCCATACCCAGCGCGATTGCCTAACCATGCTATCCATTGCCAAGGAAAAACAGATCAACAGGGGTTTAGGGCTAGTCGTTATTGCCGTTAAACAGGCCTTTATCGGCTATGGCAAGTCCATTAAGTGCTCTAGAAAAGGCGATCGGTAGTATCATAAACTGCGACAACCTCAAAATTGCCATGACTCGTTATCTAACGGGTCTTTTTTTAACCACTGATTACACGGATAAAAAACACGGATTATGCAGATAATTAATCTGTGTAATCCGTGTTACACCAGTGGAATCTATTTTTTAGATAAGCAATGAGACCAACAGCAAGGCCACCACGTTCAGAATTTTAATCATCGGGTTGATGGCCGGACCGGCAGTATCTTTGTAAGGATCGCCCACCGTGTCGCCGGTTACCGCCGCTTTGTGCGCCTCGGAACCCTTGCCGCCAAAGTTGCCCTGTTCAATATATTTTTTAGCGTTATCCCAAGCGCCACCGCCGCTGGTCATGGAGATAGCAATAAACAAACCGGTGATGATTGAACCAACCAACACGCCGCCTAAAGCCACCGGGCCCAAAATGAAGCCGACCAAAATGGGCACCACCACCGGAATCAAAGCCGGCACAATCATTTGTTTTAAAGCCGACTTGGTAACCAAGTCAACAGTGCGGGAATAATCCGGCTTGCTGGTGCCCAGCATAATGCCCGGGTTGTTTTTAAATTGTTCACGAACTTCTTCCACCACGCTGCCGGCCGCCGAACCCACCGCTTCCATGCTCATGGCGCCAAACAGATAAGGCAAAACACCGCCGATAAACAAACCAACTAAAACCATCGGTTCATTTAAAGGAAAGCTCAATAAAACGCCGCGATCGGCAAATTCTTGAACATAGGCCGAAAATAAAACCAGAGCGGCCAAACCGGCCGAAGCAATGGCATAACCTTTGGTCACGGCTTTAGTGGTGTTACCCACGGCATCAAGGTTGTCAGTTACTTCGCGGACTTTTTCATCCAAACCGGCCATTTCGGCAATGCCGCCGGCGTTATCGGTAATGGGGCCGTAAGCATCAATGGTTACGATGATGCCGCACAGCGAAAGCATGCTCATGGCGGCAATGGCCACGCCGTATAAATCGGCCAGATAATAGCTGGCCAAAATAGCGCCGACAATTAAAAAGATGGGGTAGCCGGTGGACTTCATAGCCACAGCTAAACCGCGGATGATGTTGGTTCCATGGCCGGTAGTTGAAGCTTGAGCAATGGACTTGACTGGTGAATATTTTGTTGAAGTATAGTATTCGGTAATTAACACCATTAAACCGGCGGTAATTAAACCAACTAAAGAAGCTAAATAAAGATTAATGGAATTATAGGGAGTAACATCGGCCATTAACCATTGAGTGATCGGGTAGAATAAAATGGCGGCCAAAATACCGGCGGCAATTAAGCCCTTGTACAAAGCGCCCATAATGTTTTGACTCTTACCAAGGCGGATAAACCAACTGCCAATGATGGAACAGATAATTGCCGCCGCGCCAATCATTAACGGATACATAATGGCGTTTTCATTGTTGCCAAAAACCAAAGACCCGAGCAACATAGCAGCCACCGAAGTCACGGCGTAAGTTTCAAACAAGTCCGCGGCCATGCCGGCGCAGTCGCCCACGTTGTCGCCCACGTTGTCGGCAATCACGGCCGGGTTGCGGGGATCGTCTTCTGGAATGCCGGCTTCAACTTTACCAACCAAGTCAGCGCCCACATCAGCGGCTTTGGTAAAAATGCCGCCGCCCAATCTTGCGAATATTGAAATCAAGCTACCGCCAAAACCTAGGCCGACCAGCGCTTTAACATCATAACCGCTTAAGGCAAAAAATCCGGCTACACCCAAGAGGCCGAGGCCGACCACCAAAAAACCGGTGACAGCGCCACCTTGGACTGCTACGTTTAAAGCTTTTTTAAGTCCGCTCTTGGCGGCCTCGGCCGTTCTGACGTTAGCGCGCACCGAAACATTCATGCCAATGTAACCGGCCAAACCTGATAAAACCGCACCGATTAAAAAGCCGATGGCCATTTTAACGCCCAAAGCCAGCCACAAAATAATGGCTAAAGCTACGGCAATGTAAGCGATGGTTTTGTACTGGCGGTTGAGATACGCCTTGGCACCCTGCTGAATGGCCTGGGCAATTTCCTGCATTTTTTGGGAACCAGTACCGTTTTTTAAAACTAACTTGATTAAAATGGCGCCGTAGATTAATGCGGCAACCGAAGCGATGAGGGAAAAAAGTAAGCTTGTGGGCATATTATTTAAATTCTTTATTGTCATTGCGAGGAGCGGAGCGACGAAGCAATCTCGCCTGAGATTGCTTCGCTCATTTCATTCGCTCGCAATGACGATTATTAATTATTTTTTAGCTTTTTTGGCTTTTTTAACTTTGGCCGGTGCTTCTTCAACCGGAGCTTCCGTTACAACTTCTTCAACCGAGCTTAGCTCGGCTTCAGTCGGGGCCTCAACAACCTTTTCTTCAACAGCCACTGCTTGAACGATTTCAGCTGGGGCTTCGGCGACAGCTTCTTCTGTCGAAGCTTCTTCCGCCGCAACCACCGGTTCTTCTTTAATAATTTCACCGGCGCCTTCAATATCAATTTTCCATTCAGTCAGGCGGGCGGCCAAACGCACGTTTTGACCTTCGCGACCAATAGCCAAGGAAAGCTGATCTTCCTTAACCTTAACCCTAGCGGTTTTTCTTTCTTCATCCAAGGTCAGGCTTTCCACTTTAGCCGGCGATAAACTGCTGGCAATAAACTTGTTGGGATTTTTTGACCATTCAATGATATCAATTTTTTCGCCGCCCAATTCCGCGATTACGGTCTGCACGCGCGTGCCGCGCTGACCCACGCAGGAACCCACCGGGTCAATATTATCTTCATGCGAAACCACCGCCACTTTGGAACGGGAACCGGCTTCGCGCGCCACGGCTTTAATTTCCACGGCGCCCGATTCAATTTCGGGCACTTCGGTTTTAAACAACTCTCTTACAATATCCGGATGGGTACGTGAGACTCTGATTTCCGGACCCTTGGCCGAAGTTTCCACAGCCAGAATTAAAAATCTTAAACGCTGGCCCAATGAATAATTTTCGGAATAAATCTGCTCTTCGGGCGGTAGTACGGCCAAAGTATGGCCGATATCCACAAACACCAAGCGGCCTTCGCGCCTCTGCACAATGCCGTTAACCAAGGTGCCCACGCGTTCCTTGAATTCTTCAAAAATAACTTCGCGTTCGGCTTCGCGCAAGCGCTGGATAATTACCTGCTTGGCGGTTTGAGCGGCCATGCGGCCGAATTCAGAAGGTACTTCCAATTTGGTTTTAATTTCTTCGCCGACCTTGGCCTTGGCTTTAAGCTCTTTGGCTTCAGACAGCATGATTTCAGTTTTAGGATTAAATTTACGCAAGGATTCTTCATCAACCGCTTCGCCGGCTTCTTTTTTAGCCACAAATTCAGCGCGCTCCTGTTCCAGTTCTTCCAAATCCATATCTTCCACCACGGTTTTAACGTCCCACACGTCCATCTTGTTGGTATCCAAATCAAAATTAACCTTGATGTTCTGGTTTTTTTGACCAAAATCTTTGCGGTAAGCGGCCGCCAAAGCCGCTTCAATGGTTTCTAAAACCGATTCCACGGAGATGTTTTTTTCTTCGCAAATCAGTTGAATGGCGTCCTGTATTTCGGACATAATTTTTATGTAAATTGATAAAACTAAAAGCCAGTGTATTTAACACTAGCTTAATAAGATACTAACAGATAAACGGCCTTATGTCAAATTGATATCCTTGGGACGGCTATCTTTTTCCTCAAGGTTGTTTAACGGATAAGGCGTGTAGGGAGTGGCGCCGGTGGTGCCCCAGTAATCCTTGGGCTCGCCCGCTAAATCGACGGGCTCGTCTTGGGCAATAACATCAATGGGCGGATTATTGGCATCGTCCATAACCGGGTCAATAATAATCGAACCGGAGCTGGGCGGTTGTGGCGCGGGCGGCAATTGATCGTCATGCTCTTTTAGAAATTGATTTTTAATACTGTTTTTGGAAACCCAGCGGCCGATGATGAAACCGATTATCAAAAGTGCTAACACGCCAAAGCCAATCAACCGATTGCGTTGGGCCGTTTCCTTAACTCTGACCGTCATAAATTGATTACCCAACACTTCGGTTAAATCATCTTTTTCACCGGCCGGTTGCAGTTCAATGGCCACTTGATTTTGATCAGTTAATTCTTCACTGGCCTGAATTTGAGAAGAAACATCCCCAGCGGACAAATTATCCTGATTGGGCGTGGCTTCAACTGAAACGCCGCCTTCGATGTTGCCCTGAATAACTTCCAGACCGGCCACAGTGCCGGTTGCCGAATCATCTTGATTTATATAATCCACCGGCGGCGTTGAATCAGTATCAACTTTTTCCGGCTCGGGCAAAGTTAAGGGCAATGTTCGCGGTTGAGGAGTGGTAACAGGAGCCGCCGCCGCTTTAACTGTAAAATAAGTATAAGTTGATTCCTGGCTTTGATCAAACCAGCCCGGTTTTTCGGAATGGGCAATGGTGTAAAGATAATGCTGACCCGGTTTGATTTTGGCAGTCACGTAAAAACCGGCAAAATAATCTTCATGATCATGTTGAATAACGCCCGGCAATTCCACACCGTCCAAATAAACTTTAACAATCGTGCGCTTCCAGGTTAGCCCAACCACATTAAGATTGTTGCCAACAATAACTGTCTGATTATCAGGCAGATAAACCGTGGGCGCCGGAACTAAGCAATGTTCCAGATGGCAGTCGCCTTGCGCCGCTAAAACTGACGCGGGCTGGTAAAAAATAATGATTAAAAAAAGTCCGACTAAAATTCCACCCAAGGTAATTAACTTTTTCATAAAGTAAAAAATGAATTTATGCTTAACGCCCTACTACTTAACAAGAAAAAGCATACTTAAGCAAGTAGATAAATCTGGGAGTAAGTTGTTAATTAAATGCGGATAAAGTTCAGCTGCTATCAGTAAAATCCGTGTTAAGTCGGCGTTCATCACAACTCAACGGCCTCATAATATCTAACCTTGGCCTTTTTAGCCACCACATTTAATTCAATAACGATAACGTCAATCTGCCATTGTTGCTTAACATTATTGCGGCTTAAATATTCCAAAATGGCGGTTTTAAGGCGACGGCGTTTAAAATAATTGACCGATTCTTCGCCATAGCCAAAAGCCAGATTGGTCCGGGTTTTAACTTCAATAAAATGAAGCTGGCCCGCTTTTTGGCAAACCAGATCAATTTCGCCGCCCCGTACCCTAAAATTTCTGGAAATCATCAAAAAACCCTTGTTTTTTAGGAATTTAAGGGCTAAATCCTCCCCCAACTTGCCGATAGTTTGTTTATCTAACATACTTTTTGTTTAATATTAGCCAAAATATCTATTTTTGCCGTCAAAACCGCTTGACAGTTTATTTAATCTATGCTATATTTATATGTTAATGAATTTTGAAAATACTGGATTAACAAGGGTTTTGTGGCTATAATTCTGCTTGTCGGCCTTAAACCTTGCCTTTTTAGAAGCTGGCTTAATTGCCATGCTCCAAGATTGGCGGGATTAAGGAATATGTCTAGTTGGGCCCGGATAATATTTATCCATTGTGCCGAGCTAACAAGCAGAATTGTGGCCGCAAGCCGATCATTCAGCTGACGGCCGCATATTAGCGGGCGAAAACCGCTATCTAGCGATTATTCGCCTGCTTCCCCTAGCTTATTAGATACGAAGTCATAATTACGCTTACTCATTTATCAGTCGCTTGTCGAGACAGTTAACACAGTCAAGTTAAGAAGTTTAATAAGCTAAGGGAAGAAGCTTGAAGCCAAACCACAGCGGATAATAATTCAAAAAATTATTTCTGATTATCTCTTGTGGTCTGGTCTAAACGAGCGGATCAGAAAATTGGCCAAATGGGCGGTAGAGCTAGTCTCGCCAAAGTTCCATTTCCAACACACAACTAATGCTCGGGTTCTTTACAACAGAAAGGGCTTCTCAATGAAGCGCTTACTAACTTCACTCATAGTGGCGATCCTGATCGGGGTCGCGACTTCGAGTAACGCGGTTGTATCTAACGCTCCGCGGCCAGATCAATTACATCGTGCGATTGCGCGTGACGCGCATGGCGAACCCCCATATTCGCCCACGAACGTCTCCATTGACTCGCTGACGAAACTCGTCCGTGAGTTCAACAAGAGGCAGTTTCCTGACCCACGGAAAATTCCGATTGGGTCAACCATAAAGATCCCCAACGAAAGGGGACAATACCGCCAATGGGACGGCAAACACTTTGAGCAGGTGCGTTTCGATGTCATTTTTGCCAGGGATTACGTAAACTTTGGTGACGGCCACGACTGTTTCTGGTGGTCATCCAGAGAATTCCTGATCGGATCGCATGACAAGGCGAAGATTGATCCACAACCGGTTCGGGTTCCGTACAGCGGCCCGGTTGATTCCAATCTATGGCTGTGGCTCTTGCTACCGATCATAATCTCAATTTTGGTATTGATGGGATTGACAGTCGCATCTAACTACCTTAACCGTGAGGATCCGGGGAGTTATCCGCCGGTTTTGGCTGTCGGTCTGGAGAGATTGAGCGCTCGTAGCGCTTTTAATACCTTAACCGGTATTCAGCAATACGACACCATTTTCTTTTCTCCCAATGGGCCAAGAGCAACTCAAGCAGCCTGGGGCTCATTACACCGATCGTCTATTTATTCTCTCCGGAAACTACGCTTATGGATGCGTACCGCCGATGGCTCTGACCAAAGAGTTAAAGTTAAAGATCGGCAACGCGTCCTGCGAGTCACGTTTTCCGACCAGTCGGTAAGGTATTTCTTAGCGGAGTGTGCCAATCTAGCATACTTCAGCAATGAAGTAGCCCTGCCCTACGGCTGGATTTTCGTAGCAGAAACTGGACCTGACTCAAGCCAAGGGCGCCACGAGGTGCCAAATGTTGCGACACCGCAACCTGAAGCACCAGTGGCACCGGCGGCAGCTGCGCCGGAACAAACTCCGGCCACCGAACCGGTTCAACCGCCATTGACTCCTCTGCCGGTAGTTACTGAACAGTCAGCACAACAATCAACATCTCCTTTAAAGGAGCCTCTGGATCTTCACAAGATCCTCGAGGATCCTAGAGTCACCTTCGTGCATATCAAGAAGGGTGAAACAGAGATCAAAATAGATCTCAAAGGAGAAGCTAAACCGGCCGTAAAAATCGATCTCAAAGGAGCTGAAGCCAAACAGGCCAAGGCGAAGTAACCTCGCGATTCTGCCAATTGCTTGAAAAAGCGAAACAGCAGACGAATCTCAAGGGTCCATGCATCACGTGTGGACCCTTTTTCGTTTTCAAAGAACAACCGCGCTACATCTTGACTTTTTTATTGTCTTTGCTATTATTAAATCAAACGAGGACCGCGACAAATCCGCCGTATGGGGAGAGCTCGCCTTAACAGGCAGACTAGCGGTGAGCCTGACCTCCCACTTTAAAGTGGGAGGTTATTTTGTTTTTCATTTTTATCAACTGATACAAATTTTCAGCTCCCAAAACTCCATCATGATAAGACCTAACTAAACCAGCGAGGGCATCAGCTAATCTAAGTATAGGATCTGCTTTGTCATTAGCAATTATCAACTTTTTAACTGAAATACCGCTTTTTCTTAACGAACTTTTAATTTGATCCGCATACCATTTTGGCTGTTGTCCATCAATGACCACCTTAATAATATCCTCTTCTTTCAATAAATTATTTAAGGCGTAATAAAGCATTGCCTGAGGTTTAATTGGATTTTCCACGATAATATATTTAAAACTAAAAGATAAAGTTGAAACTGATTTAATAAATTCTGTTCTTATTTTCCAACCGAACCGTGATCCAAAATCAGCCCAATGGAATGGTTTGATTTTTAAGCGCCTCTCTATTTCTTCAATCTTTTTATTAAGCGCGGCTTTATCCTCAACACTAACAAAAACCGTCACAAAACTAGAATGATCTATTTGCTTATGAATCCCTGACTCATCAATAAAAACATACATAAATTTTACATTTTAAAAAGGGTCAAAACCAGCCGCTGGGTAGCGGTGGTTTTTGACCCTTTAAATTTTTTTTGATTTAGCTTAGCTTACGGCAGGTACTTTTTTATTTCCGCCTGCTTTTTTCGTTCTTCTTTAATTCTAGGAATTTCCTTGAAAATAAACTTTAAAATAAAGGCCAGCCAGACCAGGCAGATAACTAACCATAACGCCAGCCAAAATCTCATACCCAAATAAGGCACGCGCTGTTGTTTAAAAAACATGAGGATTAAACCCACGATGCCAAAGCTTAAAAACAAGCTGCCCAGTTTTTGCCAAACAATTTTGGTCAGCTTATCCAAACCGTTTTTGTTGGACTGCCATTTGGACCAGGCGCCAAAAGCCACGGCTGCGATTAAAACGCCCAAGGCCACCCACATAGCCAGCGCAAAAAAAGGCAGAGGGTATTTATCAAACCAAAAGGATAATTGAAGAAATTGACTCATAATTTAAGTTGGGTAATTTGGTAAGCAACTTGAAGTATTCTAACAAAAATAAAAAAAATGGCAAGCCCGCCGCTTGCCTACCGGCAGGCAGGATTCTGCGGGCAAATGCCATTTGCTTAAACGCCAAAACCGACATTCAAATTAGGGCTTTTGAAAAATTAAACCGTAATGGCTGGTGCCGGCTTCAAAATCCTTGATTTTAGCCAGCCCGGCTGCTTGCGCCAGATCTTCAATGGTTTCTTTGGCAATTCTTAAATCGGCGGCCGGACCAATGGGGCCGGAACTGGCGCGCCATTCCACCACCAGCAATTTGCCTTCGGGCTTAAGCAACCGAGCGGCTTCGGCTAGTATTTCGGCGTGCTTAGTTGACTGGAACAAAGTGTTGATTAAAAAAGCGTAATCCAAGGGCTCGTCAATTTTGGTGGCGCCCACAATTTCCAAATTAGTCCAGACGGTTTTAACGTTGATCAGTCCTTCCTGCCGGGCTTTGCCACTTACGGCCGAGAGCACGTCCTTTAAAATATCGCAGGCGTACACGCGGCCCTTGTCGCCCACCAGCTTGGCCGCCTGCAATACAAAATAGCCCATGGAGCCGCAGCCCAAATCGGCCACGTGGCTGCCAAAGGGAATTTCCAAAATATCTTTGAGTAAATATTGGGCGTCTAAGAGTTCATTACCGCCCGCGTAGCGTTGGTTATCCATATGGCTTTTATTATATCACGAATGGACTATTAAAAAAATGTTCCGCGTGGAACATGTTATTGCAAGCGACCCGCCGATTCGGCGGGAGCGAAGCAATCCCGTTAAGCTTACAGAGAACAATGGGGTTATCTCATCGCCTCAACAATCCGCTTGATAGCTAGCACAAAGGCGGCTTCACGGGCCGTCAGATTGGCCTTGGTTTTTAAGGCCCACACGTCCGTAAAACTTTTAACCATGATGGTTTTTAATTTGGCAACAACCTGTGCCTTGGTCCAACGCTGATTCTTTTTGTTCTGCAGCCATTCAAAATAGGAAACAGTAACACCGCCGGCATTAGCCAGCACATCGGGCAAAATTGTAACGCCGTTTTTTTCCAAAAGATGATCCGTGTCCGGATTAATGCCGCCGTTGGCCAGTTCCAAAATAATTTTGGCTTTAACCCGCCCGGCGTTTTTTTTGTTAACCTGATCTTCCAGCGCCGCCAGCACCAACACGTCAACCGGCAGTTCCAATAATTTTTGGTTGCTGATGGGCTGGTAGTTAACACAATCGCAAACCGAACCGGTGCAATAGCAGGAATGAATCTGGCCGTGTTCTTTTTTGGAATTCATCACAAATTCCGGATTCATGCCGTTGTTATTTAAATCACTAATGCCGCCTTGCGAATCTGACAAAGCTACTAATTTAAAGCCGGCCGTGTGCAACAATTGCCCCGCGTGATAACCGGCATTGCCAAAACCCTGAATGGCCACGGTCATCCCCTCGGCTCCGCTCGGGGCAGATTTTTTGCCCGGCAATTTATTTTTTTTCAAATATTCTTGAAGCACGTAAACACCGCCTTGAGCCGTGGCGGTTTCACGCCCGAGCGAACCGCCGTTAGCCAATGACTTACCCGTAAACGCGGCTAAACTTTTTTTGCCGATTAATTTGGAATATTCGTCCGTCATCCAATCCATAATTTGTGGATTGGTGTACACATCCGGCGCGGGTACGTCCACGCTTGGCCCTAAATTATTTTTAAACGCTTTCACCCAAGCGCGCGCTAAACGCTCCACTTCGGCCAAGCTTAATTTTTTGGGATCAACTTTGGCACCGCCCTTGCCGCCGCCCATAGGGATATTAACCACGGCGCATTTGATGGCCATCAGCAAAGCCAAAGTTTTTACTTCATCAAGATTGGCTTGAGGATGAAATCTGATCCCGCCTTTGTATGGCCCGCGGGCATTGTTAAATTGCACCCGGTAAACTTCAACTTTTTTTTCTTTACCGTTATCAAGTTTAAGAGAAACTTTTTTGTTGATAATTTTATTGGGCGTGGACAGTTTTTTCAAAACAGCCGGCTTAAGTTTTAAATAACCGGCGGCTGTTTTAACCTGGCGCAAAGTTGTCTGAAAAATATCGGCCATTATAATAATGAATTCAACTTATCCACCAACGCGTCTTTTCTTTGCAAGCCCATCACTCTTTCCACGGCCTTGCCGTTTTTGAAAAAAATCAAGGTGGGAATACTCATCACCTGAAACTCGCTGGCGGTTTGCTGGTTGGCATCCACGTCGAGCGACAATACCTTGGCTTTGCCGGCAAATTCCTGTTCCAGTTCTTCAATAATCGGCGCCTGCATTTTGCACGGTCCGCACCATTCGGCAAAAAAATCCACCAAGACGGGCTGGTCGCTTTTTAAAACTTCACTCTCAAAATTTTTGTCTGTCAGATCCATATTTTTCTGGTTAGGTGATTAAATTGTTATAGGATTACATTATAGAACAAGAAAAATAAATTGGCAAAAACGTTGACAAAATAGGGCTTTTTTGATGACATAATCAATCTATCGCACACAGAGACGCTAAAAACCACTCGCGACACTGTCATCTACAAATGACGTGGGTCGCATTTTTTAAAAAAAATAGCGGAGTCAAATTAATGACTCCGCGCGGAAAGTGTTCCGTTTGAAACGAATCGTGTCAGCCGACCTGAACCATCCAACCATATGGATCAGACATTTGACCGGTTTTGATTTGCCAAAGACGTTGGGACATTTTAGTAGCAAAAGGACCGGCTAGCCCTTTGGTCACCCAAGGCGTGTGCAGGTCACCAACGTGATACTCGTTATCACGCCTAAAGACCCTTGTCCTAATGGTGTCTATCGGCTGAATACCGGCCGCCGTGCCCACCGCCATCATTTCGCTGGCGGTCGTTAAATCCTGCTGCCTTAGCTCGGTGCGTTGAACTTGGATGCCCTCATCTTGGCAAAGATGAAGTAATGATCGCTGGGTAATACTGGCCAAAACGCGATAATCACCTCGGCAAACATAAACCCCATCAATGATCGCGCCAAACCCAGCAGCGTGGGTTTCTGTCGCCTTATGCTTAATGCTAAACAAGGGCGCGACACAGCCGACCGCTTCGGCAGTTTTACGGGCAATACCGGTAGGCGTATAGTTGCCCGGCCATTTAACCGAAGGCATGGACCGAGGGTCGCCATCGATCCACAGCAGTTTGTTCGGCTTAAATCCGGTTTTCCAGTATGGCCCGACCGGCGAACCGCAAATGGTCAAAATACAAGCCGAAGGAAACCTGACCCGGAATTGTCCGTCCGCACCCAGTAGTTTGGGGCGAATATAAAAGGAAGCACCCTGAAGGCAGGCCTCATAAGTCGGTACGCACCGGCTGTTGCCCTGAACGGTTTTTTGCAAACAATCCAGAAATACCTCTTTTGGCACTGCCTGCAGGCCTAAATTTTCTGAAGTGGCGCCGTCATTTAACCGTTGCCAGTGGTCAAACGGTCGAAAGGCCCAAATACTTCCATTTTGACGGCGAAAGACCTGAAAACCCTCAATGACGCCGAAGCCATAATCAAGCGACGGTGAAGCAACGTGGGTTTTAAAATAACTGCCATCTACCCATGCGGGTGTAGTCCAGAAGTTATTTTGAGACGACCATTCAGCATTGGCGTAGCCATCGGCATGATTGAAATCAAAGCCAAAGACCAACCAATCCAATTCGAACGGATTTAATGAAGGTTGCATTCTGTTTCCTTTTTGTGTAACGATCAATTAGTTGTTAGCATTTAACCTTGACCCACTTAAAAAGTCAAATTAATTACGACATAGTCATTTTCATAACAAAATTGTTAGAAATGTAACTTTTCTTTAAACGTTTTACGACACTATATTATGGCTAACATAATTTAAAAGATGTAATTCACATCAGTTTTAAACTTAAAAATGTTCCACGTGGAACATTTTTTGACTTTAACTAAAACAAAAGACAGGCCTGCGCCCGTTAAAACTTATCCCAATCTGACTTATTAATCGTTTAGCACAAAGACGATGGAAAAGAAAATCGTAAACGCGCCCAGGGCAATAATGCCACCCAAGCCGTATTGATAGCCAAAAAACAAATGACTAACAATGGTTATCAAAGACAGAAGATAACTAATGCCCACCAAAACCGCTAAATAACCCTTGGTCCACTTCATTTTCATAATCGGTTAAATTACTTATCTGCTATCTATATTAGCAGATTTTTTTATTCTTTTCCAGCCAAGTACTTTTCCACTTCCAATGCAGCCATACAGCCAAAGCCGGCCGCGGTTACGGCCTGCCTGTAACGCCAATCGGCCACGTCGCCGGCCACAAATATGCCCGGAACATCGGTATAGACCCAATTTATTGGCTCAATATAACCATTTTTGCCTAATTTAATCTGGCCTACAAAGGGTTCGGTATTGGGAATATGGCCAATAGCCATAAAAATGCCATCAACTTTTAAAATTGATGTTTCTTTGGTTTGACTGTTAAGCAGTTTTAGTTCGCCTATCCGTCCATTACTTCCAGAGTATTCTATAACTTCCGATGTATAGGCGAACTCGATCTTGGGATTATTCTTAGCCCTGGCTTGCATTATTTGTGAAGCGCTTAAGGCATCCCTTCGGTGAATGATAATGACCTTTTCGGCAAACTTTGATAAAAAGTTGGCATCTTCCATAGCCGAATCACCACCGCCAATAACAGCTACAATTTTGCCTCTATAAAAAGCGCCATCGCAAGTGGCGCAGGTGTGCAGGCCTTTGCCTAGATATTCCTTGTCCTTGGGTAAGCCAAGCATTCTGGATCTGGCGCCGGAAGCGATAATGACGGATTCCGCCTCAAAAGTCTGCTTGTTGGTAGTAATTTTAAAGGGTTTTTGGCTAAAATCAACGGAAATTACGCTTTCACCGATCAATTTGGAGCCAAAGCGGGTGGCCTGCTTTTGCATTTTTTGCATTAATTCCGGACCTAACACGCCGGTTTCAAAGCCGGGGAAGTTTTCTACTTCCGTAGTCCAAAGCAGTTGGCCGCCCGGAGTATCGCCCTCAATAACAACAGGGCTAAGATTAGCCCTGGCAGCATAAATACCGGCCGTTAACCCGGCCGGACCTGATCCAATTATCACTAGCTTTTCCATTTTGTTTAAAATGAATGGTGGACCCAAGCGGGCTTGAACCGCTGACCTTCTGCATGCCATGCAGACGCTCTAGCCAACTGAGCTATGGGCCCTCGTCGTAGTCACTTTTCAGCTTTCGCGTCCGAGTAAAACTCGGCCGCCTCAGCTTCAATATGTCTACTCCTCTTCAAAATCCACCTGCGGTGGATTTTTGATTAAATAAACTTAATCTATGATAGCTATATTTTAACTAAAAATCAAGTACTTCCATTATAGCAAATTTTGAAAGGGGCATATTTACGGAAGCTGCAGCGGCCGAACTTGTTCGGACGCGAAAGCTGCAGTAAATATTGACCCGTGGTGCCCTGACCAAGAATCGAACTTGGATCTAGACGTTAGGAGTGTCTTGTTCTATCCGTTGAACTATCAGGGCCTCGCATTTAAATTAAATGTTCCACGTGGAACATTTTGATCTTAAAATATTAGTTCTAAATCAAAAAATGGCCAAATTCAGCAGAAAAGAAGGTTCGTAAAATATTACAACCAGAGCTAGGTTTGCTGAAATTAAAAATACTTTTGCGCGATTCTATCTAAAATACCGGTCTGATTATTCCAGATCGTCAGAGCCACCATGGCCACGGCAATTAGGCCGAATAAAGCCAATGCTCTATTTAAATTCCTCTTAATGTTTTGTTGCATAAATATTCTTGGCTAATTTTTAAATCTCCCTTAATATAATACAGTTCCTACTATTTGTCTACCCCAAAACTAATCCACGCCTTATCAACTTTGACAGAATGGCCGCTATTAACTAAAATTGAACTACTTAACTATTGACCATAAACTTATGTTTAAAGACGAACCCGGCAAGCAGATTAAAAACGCGGAAACCATTATTGGCCCGTCAGTTAAAGTTGAGGGAGATTTTGTGGGCGACGGCAACGTGATTGTGGAAGGCATTGTGGTGGGCAACTTAAAAACCAAAAACCATTTAACCATCGGGGCCGAAGCTAAGGTCAACGCCGAAATTGAAGCCAACAGCGCCTATATTTCGGGCGAAGTGACCGGCAATTTGACTGTGGTTGGTGACGTGGAACTTACGGCCAGCGCCAGAATCAAGGGCGATATTTCGGCCAGCTCCATTGCTATTGAACGCGGCGCACAGGTCAACGGCCGCCTTAACATGAACGGCGCCAAAAAACCCGAACTCACCGAAAAGCACGAGAATAAAAAGTAATTTTGACTTAACGAGCGAGGGCAAGAAAATTTTTTTGTCCGAGGGCCTGTCTGAGCCACGCTAACCATTTGCTTAGGCAATGATATTGCTGTACGCACAGTTAAGCGGTGTCCCAAAATCGGTTGGCGAGTTGACGAGGACGAAAAAATTTTACTTGCCCAAGCGAAGTTTACCTGATTCTACTATTTTTATTTTATGTACTTGTACATCTACGATACGTTCTTAAGCGACAAAAAATATTATTCGCTTTTGAATAAAATTGAAAACCGGCTGGCCGACTTGGAAATCAAGGGCAAGGTCTGCCGTTTGAATATTTTAAAAAACATGAAAGAGGTGGTGGAAGACGGCATTAAGCAGGGCGTGGATACTGTGGTAGCCGTGGGCAATGATTTAACTTTTTCCAAAATTGTTAACATCATTGCCGAACTTAACGTGACACTGGGCATTATTCCGGTTACTAAAAGCAAGATTGCTGAAATTTTGGGCGTGCCCGAAGGCGAAGCGGCCTGCGATACATTGGCCCAGCGTTTGATTCAAAAAATTGATTTGGGCAAAATCAGCAACCAGTATTTTATCGACTCGGCCACCATTGACGATACCAACGTAATTTTAAGTTTTGATAAATTCCAAATCAGTTCCATTGCCAAAAACGCTTTGGTCACTATTTGCAATCTGGGCTTTTTAGCCGATAACCAATCCATTTACAAAGAGCGCTTGTCGGTGCCCACCGATGGCCTATTGGAAGCGGTAATCGCGCCCATTAAAGCAACGTTATTTTCTAAAAAAATAAAACAGCAGAGCATTTTTCCTTTTACCAAAATCAAGCTGGATAGTAAAGCCGAGCCCGTGACCGTAACCATTGACCAGCAAGCCGTATTTAAAACGCCGCTGGAAGTTACTGTCGCGCCAAAAAAACTGAAAGTCGTGGTTGGTTCTAAAAGATTATTTTAAAACAAAAAACGTCCCGACTTTGCGAAGCAAACGTCGGGACGTTTTTACTTTCTCAAATTTATTTGTTAACAATCTCAACTTTATTATCCATTTTTTTAAACACCCAGGTCTGCTGAGCTACGCCTAAAACCGTAATCACCAGCCAATAAAGGGTTAAGCCGGCCGGCAAAGAGGCGCCGATAAACACGGTAATCAAAGGCATAAAATAAGTCATCTGTTTGTTCATGATGGCCATGGTGCTGTTTTTATTCTTGTCATTCTGCGGCTGTCGAGCAAACATGAGTTTGGACTGCCAAAACTGGGACAGACCCGCCAATACAGCCATGATAATACTGGGTTCGCTTAAATTAATCATTCCCAAAGAAATGGGATTAATGGTGCCGGGATTATAGATGAACGGATAAACCGCGTCCAAACTGCCATTGCTTAAACCAACGCTGAAAACTTTATACACGGCAATTAAAAACGGCAACTGCAACAACAAAGGCAGGCAGGAAGCAAACGGACTGACTTTTTCTTTTTTATAAAGTTCCATTAAAGCCGGCCCCAGCTTTTGCTTGTCGTCTTTGTATTTTTCCTTAAGTTCGTCAATTTTGGGCTGAATCGCCTGCATGGACCGCTGGGCTTTGATGGACTGCGAAAAAAATGGCCACAATATTAATTTAACAACCACGGTCAACATAATAATGGCTAAACCGATATCGTGGCCCGGCACAATGTTATAAAAAAAGACCAGGATGTTATACAACGGCTGGTACAAAACGGTGTGGTAAATAGTTGAGATCATAATAGATTAAACTTGGTCAACGCCGCCTTGGCTGAACGGGTTGCATTTTAAAACTCTTTTAATTGATTTAAAAATTCCTTTGGCCAAACCATGCTTCTCAATGGACTGATAGGCGTATTCGGAGCAATGCGGATAAAAGCGGCAATAGCCGTGCGGATGCTTGTAAGCCAGCCAGCCCGAATCGGGGGAGAGGGTTTTTTGATATAGCCGGATTAATTTGAGAATTGATTTCTTCATAGTCGCCGACTTTATTCAAAACTATTTTTTCAGCGGAAACAGCAACTTGGCTTTATCAAACAATCCGGCCAGGGCTTCTTCCAGTTGCTGATAACTTTTGCCCACGGCAACCGCTTTGACCAAAATCATCACATCATGCCCCGGCTTGATTTGTTTCAGATTCAACCGAATAACTTCCGTTAATCTTCTTTTGATTAAATTGCGGACCACGGCTTTTTTACTCACTTTGGCCGAAATCACAATCCCAAAACGGCTGTGCGCTAAATTATTGGGTAAAACCTTAGCGCTGAATAAATCCAAAGAAGCTGGCCGGCCTTTGCGGGCCAATAATTTAAAATCCTGTTCTTTGGCCAGGCGATAAGCGGGCTTAAGCATTGCTCGGTTAAATTAAACGGAAAGTTTTTGGCGGCCCTTGGCGCGGCGGCGCTTTATTACCTTGGTGCCGGTTTTGGTAGCCATTCTTTTTCTAAAACCGTGGGTTCTGGCGCGCTTTCTCTTTTTGGGCTGGTAGGTTCGCTTAGTTGACATATTTTTTGGTTAATAGAGTTTATATTATTTTCAGCCAAAGGCTGATCCGCCTCTGGCGGAGAATATCTTGAATTCTAACAGGATTAGGCGGTTAAGTCAATGAGTTTGACATCGCCGTTCAAATTGGCTAATATTCAGATAATTCAAAAACAGGGTCAATAATCCAGTCGTTAACCGCGATTGGTTGCTGGCCCTGTTATTTATTTAATAATAATCCTAATTATGCTTGTTTTTATAGACGAATCAGGGATTCATAAACAAACAGATCATTCTAGCTTTGTTCTTGTTTTTATTGAGGTGAAAGACGAGGCGTTGATTAATGAAAGCATTGAACAAATAGAAAAAGGTTTAAAAATCCAACCATTTCATTGGGCGGATTTTAGCTCACGCTCGGATTGGAAAATAAGAAAAAAGTTTATCAAAGCAATTTCAATTTTGCCTTTTACTCTAAAATATATTATCGTGAAAAATCCTATTCTACCGCAGGCCATGCTGCGGTACGCTTTAAACCATTTACTGATTGGGGTTGATATTAAAAAAGTCGTCATTGATGGGCGTCATTCCAGAACCTATGAGCAACAATTGAAAACATTATTAAGGCGTTACGGCGTCTCCGTGGATAAATTAAGAGTGGCCAACGATCGGTCGATGCCGGCCTTAAGATTAGCCGACGCTTTAGCTGGTTTAATAAGATCATATCATGATAAAAATCCCGATGCCGAAAATCTTTACCAATTGATAGAATCCGCAAATAAAATAACCTCCCACTTGGAAGTGGGAGGTCAGGCTCACCGCTAGATGGTGTTTAGCCGCCTTTCCCCTTACGGAGGATTTGTCGCGGGCCTCGTTACTTTTTAATCCTATCATAAGCAAAAATACTGTCAAGCAAAAATTTGAAAATAAAAAAGAGCCCGTGCCGGATTGTTCAGATGAACTTTCCGACACGGGACTCAATGTGAGTGGTGGGACGATTTGCCGCTAGATCAAAATCTGCATATCGACATGGATCAGCTCGACGCGAGCAAGAGGTCGACCTCCTGACCCTCGATGACGAAGTGATATACTTCATCTAGGATAGGGTCGCCGTGAAAGTCCTCCTTACTCATGAGAGTGGCCCCCTTCTCCTGTAGGACATCCGCGACATGGGCGAGCAAAGCTCGCCGTGCCGGAAGTATGTTCTGCCCGGCAATTGGGCCATTGATGAACCCCGTGCCACCCGTAATAGCATTACGAAAGGCCGGGACGCGGAGGGCTTTCATGTGGTCGCTGAGACCTCCCTCCAACATCACCGCATTGCCCAAAGCGAAGGAGTGGTTGAGCCCGACTCCATCGAGAACCTCTAGAACACTGACAACGACTTGACTATTTGAGTGATCTAACATCCAACTCCTTTTGTTTGATTTTGGCCTAGCTTTTGCCAAGCACTTTGATTTGTAATGTTCAGTTTAATCAGGAATAATAACTTACTATTCACAAAATGTCAAGATATATGACTTATTAAATATACTAATATTAGCCAAAATAAATACAATGTTGTCAAAAATATTGACAAATTCAGTCAGATTTGCTATCATTCAAATATGATCGAAGCTAAAATACTACAAGACCTCGGCTTAACCGAAATTGAAGCCAAAATCTATTTGGCCTCCTTGGAATTGGGCACAGAGACAGTGCTTAAAATTGCCAAACAGGCCCAAGTTAAACGCCCGACCGCTTATGTGGCTTTGGATAATTTATTTGCCAACGGCTTTGTTTCTAAAGTTCAAAAAAAGGGCACGACCATGTACGCCGCCGAGAGCCCGGAAATAATCAGTAATAAATTCAAAGAAAAGTTAGCTAACTTTAATGATTTAATGCCGTTCTTTGCCGCCAAATTCAACCGCGGCCCTAAACCTAAAATAAGATACTATGAAGGCGCCCAAACCTTGCTGGACATTTATACCAAAGTTCTCTTTCCTTCAGCGGAAATATATTTTTTTGGTACGGACGTGGCTAAAATTAAAGAAAAGCTACCTCAACTGTTTAACTATGGCGTAACGGCTTTGGCCAAAAAATCCGTTAAGCCGATGGAAATAGTTTCGTATAACCCAGCGGGAATTGAATACGTCAAAAAATATGCCGCCGGCCGGCCGATCAAACTGATGCCTAAAAGTTTACCGGTATTTGCCGACGTGGCCATTACTGAAAATAAGATCTTCATTGTTTCTTTGGATAATCTCTTTGGGGTTTTAATTGAATCGGAGGATTTGGCTAAAACCTTCAAAAACTTTTTTCTGCTGGCCTGGTCGGCCGCGACCACGGTTAAATAAACTAAACCCGGCCAAAATTAAATCAACAGGTAATCAACAGCTTATAAACAAACGTTGCCCTGGTGGGGATATTTAACGTTTTTTTTATTTATGCTAAGATGGAACAACCTTTACAAGAAAAATCGAGTCAAGCTGAGCTTGGCCTAAAAAATAAAAAAACATGAACAATGAGCAACTGTGGCAAGCCGTTTTAGGCGAACTGGAGCTGTTAATCAGCAAAGCCAACTTTACCACCTGGTTTAAGAGTACTTTTATAATCTCTTCAGACAACGAAACCGTGCTGGTGGCCACGCCCAATGCTTTTACCAAAAACTGGCTGGAAAAAAAATATTCCGACCAGCTGCTGCGCGCTTTAAAAAATATTACCAGCGACGGGGTTAAAAAAATCAACTTTACCGTGGAAACCAAAAAGCCGATCGCGGGCAAACAAATGGTTGATGCCGTGGCGCCACGATTGAACAGCCAAACTTCCGCGACCGGTGAAAACACCGACAAGCAGGACATTAACAAGTTCGGCTTAAACCCCAAATACACTTTTGAAAACTTTATCGTGGGCAAAGGCAATGAGCTAGCCCACGCCGCCGCCCGGGCCGTAGCCCAAAAGCTGGGCCAGGTTTACAACCCGCTCTTTATTTACGGCGGGGTCGGCTTGGGCAAAACCCATTTGGTTCAGGCCGTGGGCAACGAGATCATCAAGAACAACCCCAAACTAAGAATTCTCTATATTAATAGCGAACGCTTTACCAACGATTATGTTCAGGCCATTAAATCCGGCCAAACCGAAAGCTTTAAAAAACAGTACCGCACCGTTGACGTGTTGCTGATTGACGATATTCATTTTATGGCCGGCAAGGAGCAGACCCAGGAAGAGTTCTTCCATACTTTTAACGCTTTGCACCAAAACAACAAGCAGATCATTTTAAGCTCGGACCGGCCGCCTAAAGCCATCCCCGACGTGGAACAACGTTTGATTTCGCGCTTTGAATGGGGCATGACCGCTGATGTGAGCTCGCCGGATTTTGAAACCAGAATCGCCATTTTACAGGCCAAATGCCAAGAAAAATCCCTTGATCTTTCAGCGGAAATAATTTCCTACCTGGCGGAAAACGTGCAAAACAACGTGCGTGAGCTGGAAGGCGCCTTAAACAGAATTATCGGCGTCCACGAGCTTAACAAGAGCGTACCGACCCTGGAATCAACCAAGCAGGTCTTGCAGGCCTTAACCGCTTCCAGCCCCAAAGGCAACTTAACGCCCAAAAAGATTATTCAGGCCGTTAGCAGTTATTTTGACGTGTCTATTGAAAACATTGTGGGCGCCTGCCGGCGCAAAGAATTGGTTTTACCAAGACAGATTGTGATGTATTTAATGAGGGAAGAAATTAACGCTTCCTACCCGTCCATCGGCCAAGAGCTGGGCGGCCGCGACCACACCACCGCTATTCATGCCTGCAACAAAATTATTGACGTGTTAACCAGAGATGAAAAAATGAAAAATGATATTTCCATGATCAAGCAACGTTTGTATCATGCTTAATATGTTGGTTAAAAGTTTGAGGAAAAGTTTTTGATAACTTGGTGGAGAAAAATAAATTTACTGTTTAAAACTATTCCACTTGTACACAGTAAATTAAACCGCGCCAAAGTTATCCCAAAGTTATTAAAAAATAATCACAGGAGTTAAGTAAATTAATCAACAAGAACCAACTGGAAATCGCCAATTGGTTATTGCCTAAAATTTACTTTTCAACTTATCAACTCCCCTTATTACTATTATCATCAATTATATATTTAAAAAGAATTGAATATGAAATTCACATGTACACAGGAAAATTTAAATAAAGGTTTGGGCATTGTGAGCCATATTGCCAATCGCAATATTACTTTGCCGATTTTAAATAACGTGGCCATTAAAGCCGAGGGTGGGGTAATTGCTTTAAGCACCACTAATTTGGAAATTGGCATTACCGCCAGTGTGCGCGGTAAAATCGATCAGCCGGGCAGGTTTACGGTGCAGGCCCGTTTAATCGCCGACTACGTCAATTTACTGCCCAAGGAAAACGTGGAAGTGGAATTAAATGGCGACGTGCTGCATCTTAAATGCGGCAATCATAAAACCAGTGTTAAGGGTGTGAGTTCCGAGGACTTTCCAACTATTCCGGAAATGGAGAGTGAGGCCACCATCAGTTTAAAAACCGCCGAGCTAAAAGAGGCCTTGGCCCAGGTGATTTTTGCCGTTTCTGTTGATGAAACTAGGCCTGAAATCAGCGGTGTGTTATTTTATTTTAACAATAAAACTTTAACCATCGTAGGCACTGATAGCTATCGTTTGGCTGAAAAAAAACTGACCGTTAAAAGCGATTTAACTACCGAAAAAAGTTTGATTATTCCTTTAAGAACCTTACAGGAAGTTTACCGGATTTTAAGCGATGATGGCACTGCGGAAATTGAAATTTTAATTAATTCCAACCAAATTTTATTCAAGATTGCCGGCGAAGTGGAGTTAACTTCGCGCTTAGTGGAAGGCCAATACCCCGATTATCAGCAGATTATTCCGGGCGATTGCCGCACCAAAGCCAAGGTTAAAACCGCTGAATTTATCAGGGTAATTAAAAGTGCCTCGCTGTTTTGCAAGCCGGGCATTAATGATGTTAAACTTAATTTTGACCTAACCAAAGGCACGTTGGTGGTTAGCTCTTTAAACAGCGCGGTGGGTGAAAACGTGGCCACGGTGGAAGTGGATGGCACCGGCGACAATAACGAGGCGGTGTTTAATTACCGTTATTTGTTGGACGGGCTTAATAATTTGGATAGCGCTGAAGTCAGTGTGGAATTGGTTTCCGAAAGCGCGCCCGGTATTTTGCGCCCGGTTAATGGCGGCGATTATCTTTACATCATCATGCCTATTAGGCAGTAAATAAAAAAACTTACCCAACCGTCATTCTGGAGCCCCGCTTGCTCGGCGTGGCAATCCCGCTGTACTAGGTATGCACATCGGGATTGCTTCGTCGCTTCGCTCCTCGCAATGACCGCTAAAGGTAAGTTTTTTTTATTTACTCACAAGTTTAAACCTCGGCACGGCTTTTCCATCAACCATCACTTTCTGCTTAAACATCTTTAACGGCCGAACCCACAATTTTGAGAGTTTGTTTTTATATAAAGTTTCGTAAACCACTAAATCTTCCATGGTCTCACTGTGTTTGGCAGAGCCAACAACACGATATTTTTTACCTTTGTAGTGGAGATAAACTCCGGGTTTAATTTTCATCTTAATATCCCTTTAACAGAGTCGAGTTTATTTTTTTGATCTTTTTGCCGTAGGCGTAAGCGGCGTGTTGGGTTAATAACCAAACTGATAATTGACCCATATTTTTTATTTTCTTTTTTTTGTTTAAAACATCTATCAGTCCGGCCTGTTCTTTTTTAAATCTTTGTTTAAGCGCCTCGCCGGCTAAACCTTGATCGGGCGCGCTTAAAAAATCCAATTGATATTTAACCGCGAGAGGCGGTAAGCTAAAGACCCAATTAAAAATCGCCCTCGTTCTGGCCATATGGAAACCACTGGTAATTACCAGGAGCTTTTTTAAGCGCATGGTTTCTGTAAAAATCTGACGGGCAAAGTAAGCATTGCCGATTGTATCCCAGGAATATTTTTCCACTAGGATTTTTTTGGCGGGCATGCCGTGTTGCGTTAAATATTTAGCGCCAACCGCGGCTTCGTAAATCGGAAAACCTTTTTTATCCAACGGTCGGGGTTTGTAAACCGTGCCGGCGCTGGTGGACATGATATATTTTGAACCGGAAAAGTTTTTTAAACCAAGATCATGGCGGGCCTTGGCCCAGAGGGGTAACTCACTCTTTGTGGTTAAACCGCCACCCATGATTAAAATGGCGTCGTATTTTTTCTTCATGTGATTAAAGAAATTTTAATTTGCCTTTGGCCGAATTGATTGAAGGGTATTTTTTGTTGGTTAAGATTTTAACCAGTTGATCGTCAATTTTATTAAAACAAGCCGGGCCCCGTTCCTGAAAGGCCGTACCAACTTGAACTGCTGCGGCTCCGGCCAGCAGGAATTCAAAGGCGTCCTGGCCGCTAGATATGCCCCCTACGCCGATGAGGTTGATGTTTTTGGGTAAGAGTTCATAAAACATTCTTACGTTCGCGAGAGCGACAGGTTTAATGTATTGTCCGCCCAACCCGCCCAGACCCTGCTTGGGTTTAATGACGGGCTTTTCGCCGTGTCCGTCAATTACTAGGCAGTTGCCTAAAGAGTTAATGCAAGTCACAAATTTAATGCCGAATTTTTTTATCAGTTTGGCCATCATTTGCTGTTGCGCCAAATCACAGTAAGCCGGCAATTTTAGACCCAGCGGTTTTTTACCCAGCCGGCTGATTTTTTTTAAAACATTGGCGGAAGCAATAAAGTCATAGGCCACCTGGGGTTTGCCCTTAATATTGGGGCAGGACAAATTGACTTCAATCGCGTCGACCGCTGATTGTTGGAAGGCCTTAACCATGATGGGAAAATCAGCCGGGCTTAAACCGGCCACCGAAGCAAAAACCGGCTTATCATATTTTTTTAAAACCGGAATCATTTTGATATATTCTTGGTAACCTAGATTTGGTAAACCCATGCTTTGAATAGAACCGTAAGGCAAAGCGGCGTAGCGGGGCTCTTCGTTGCCCAGCCGTGGCTTGATGGTGCAGGATTTCATCATGATCGCGCTGGCAGCCGACTCACCGATTTTTTTTAGTTCCGCTAAAGTTACATCCCTCGGCCCGGAAGCGTTAAAAACGTAGGATTTTAATTTTATGCCGGCGATGGAAGTTTGTGTAGTCATGTTTATTCCAAGGTTATTGTTATTTCCGGGCCTTTGATGGCCTGGCTTTGAAGATCGGTGATAACCGGGAAAAGCCGGTATGTTCCGGCCGGGGGCAGATCGCGCCAAACCACGGTCAGATTATTATCCTGTCCGGACTCGGTGTAGCCCAGCCAATGCGATTCATTGTCATCGGATTTTTGATAGTAGAAATCAACTTTGGTTATTTTAGCCGGTTCGTTGATGGTTATTTTTAAAGCCAAAGGAAAATCGGCCCGTTTAATTACGCTTTGGTTTAACGGCTCCAGCCAGTCAATGCTTAATGAGGCCTCGCGATCCAGCTTGATTTCAATGCTGGCTTCGGCGCTGTTTTGCAAATCGTCGCTTGCCTTAGCTCTTAAGCGATGGGCGCCGTTGGTCATGAATGCAGGCACAGTCAAAGTTAGATCAAACGGCGACTGGTAAGCCGTGCCCAGCTTTTCGTTGTCCAGATAATATTCCACTTTGTTGACCCCTCGGTTGGCGCTAGCCCTAACGCTGACATTAAAAGTTTCTTGATTAATGACGGCGTTGGCTGACGGGCTAGTCAGTTCAATGGTCGGCTTGTCTTGACCCCGGTGAACATTATCAAATTCGGTGGGCGGCAGTTCGTTGGTAATGTTATTTTTTTCCGCCCATCTGGCCACCGGCGCTTCCCAGGCATTATACTGTTCATCCTTGGCCGGATTGGTAGGAATGCCACCTAAAGGATCATCTTTATCAACGTAATGCAAAATTTCATGCGCCTGCCTAAAAGTTTTTTCTTCCACCAGTTCCACCGGCGTGGCTTCGGTGGCCAGCAGACCGGTCATCTTATCAATCTTAACCGTAACGCCCGCCGAGCTGCCGCCCATCATGGGTTTGGCCGGAATTTTGTAAATCGGTTTAACAAAGTTTTCTACCGGCAATTTGGCGTGGGCCGCCCTCATCACTTTTTGCCAAATGGGCGCGGCAATTTGGCTGCCGTCGGCGCCGCGCTTCATTTCGTCATTATTATTATTGCCCACCCACACGCCCACCGCGATTTGCGGGGTGTAGCCCAGCGTCCAGGCATCATGATAATCGTTGGTGGTGCCGGTTTTGGCGGCCACCGGACGGTCGCCCAAAGTTAAATAATTACTGGCGCCAAAAACATAGGCGCGGGCGTTGTTATCTGACAGAACATCGGTGGTTAAACGGGCAATATCCGGCTCCAGCACTTTTTGCGTACGCGGTTCCCTAAATTCTTCCAGCACTTTTTGCTCGTGATCTTCCAGCTTTAATACTGCCGTGTAAGGAATTTTTTTACCGTCTCGCGCCAAAGTGGCGTAAGCGTTGGTATGTTCCAATAAAGTAACTTCACCGCCGCCTAATACCAAGGATAAACCAAACCGGCTGCGGTCTTTAAGCGTGGTGTATTCCAAATCATCAGCCAAATCAAGTACGTTAGCAATGCCGGCCAAATAAATCATTTTAACGGCCGGAATGTTTAACGAGCCGGCCAAGGCCTGCCGCAAATTAACCGGACCGCGTTCTTTTAAATCATAGTTGCGCGGTTCGTACGGACCCTGCGGGGTAGGAAAACTGGTGAACAAATCATAGACCACCGTTTCCGGCACATAACCCCGTTGCCAAGCGGCCGTGTACACAATCGGTTTAAAGGAACTGCCCGGCTGTCTGGGCGAAGTGGCACTGTTAAACTGGCCGTCAATTTCCACATTGAAAAAATCCTTACTGCCCACCATGGCCAGAATCTGTCCGGTCTTAACGTCAATGGCTATTAGGGAAGCGTTGGCGGCGTCAAAGTTAGCCAGATTTTTTTCGGCCTGTTCGGCCAAGATTTTCTCGGCCTCTTTTTGTAAATCATAATCCAAAGTGGAGATGATTCTCCAGCCGCCCTGTTCAATCAGCGCGTCGCCGTATTTTTCGGCCAGCAGTTCTTTAACAAAAAACACAAAGTGCGGCGCTTCAATACCTTCAATCCGAGCTTTAAATTCGATTTTTTCTTCTTTCGCCGCAATGCCTTGTTCAGCGGTAAGGTAGCCAAGCCGGACCATCTGGTCCAGGGCGTATTTTTGCCTACCCAGCAATTCGTCCACGTGACTGCCGTAGGGCGAGTAATATGATGGCGCCTGCGGCAGGGCCGCCAAAACCGCGGCCTCGCCCACGGTCAGCTCCTTGGCTGATTTGCCAAAATAGCTGAAGGCGGCCGCCTCAATGCCGTAACTGGAGCCGCCGTAGGGAATTTCGTTAAAATACATTTGCAGAATTTCTTGTTTGCTGAATTTACGCTCAATGCGGTAAGCCAAAATCAACTCTTTAATTTTTCGGACCGGACTGCGTTTGTTGCTTAAAATGGCGTTTTTAACCAATTGCTGGGTCAGCGTTGAACCGCCTTGAGGGCGCTTGCCTTTAAGAGTTTGTATGACCACGCCCCTAAACATGCCCCAGAGCGAAAAGCCGCCGTGTTCGTAAAACCGTTGGTCTTCCAAAGCCAAAGTGGCGTTAACGGCGTGAGCTGGAATGTTTTCAAACTTGATCAGCGTCCTCTGCTGGTCGCCGTGGATATCGTACAGCAAGTGTTCGCCGGTGCGGTCGTAAATTTTGGTGCTTTGCGCTACTGCCCGGTCAATCAGTTTGCCCGGATCAGGCAGATCTTTAGAAAGCCAAGCTACGCCTACAATGCTAAAAACCAGCACAAACAAAAAAGCCGCCAAACCGTGGCGCCAGTATTTTTTGAATAAGCCCAACAAACTGAACTTTTCGTTTTTAGGGTTAAAGCGGATATCCAAAAAACGCTTTTTTTGGTGGTTCAAGCCGATCACTTTGGACGGCCGGTCGTTTTTGTCTTTGGGCGAATGGATTTTGTGGTTTAAATGAGGAATAGGCATGAAAAGAGGCCAAAAGATCCAAGAACCAATAAATTAAAAAATCAAAATAACTAAGTTCTTTGGTTCTTTTATGTTTAAATTTTATCTTGTATTCTATGAGCATTATGCTATAATTTACGCAATATGTCAAAGGTAAATACTGATCCCCAAAAAATTGAAGCGCTCTTAAAACGCGGCGTGGAAGAGGTGATTAAACTGGACCATTTGCGCCAGCGGTTGCTTTCGGGCGAGCGTTTAAGGGTTAAATTAGGCATTGATCCGACTAGTCCGAACATTCATCTGGGCCGTTCCATTCCTTTGTTAAAGTTGAGGGATTTTCAGGAACTTGGTCATCAGGTGGTTTTTATCGTGGGCGATTTTACCGGTGTCATTGGCGATACTTCCGATAAGGATGCGGAACGGCCGATGCTGACCCCGGCGGATATTAAAAAAAATATGAAGGACTATGTTAAGCAGGCCGGGAAAATTATTGATCTTAAAAAATGCGAAGTCCACTACAACAGCCAGTGGCTGAAAAAATTATCTTACGCCGAACTGGGGGCGCAGGCCGATCAGTTTTCGGTGGCTGAATTTTCCGCCCGGGAAAATATTAAAAAACGGTTGGACGCGGGCAAGCGAGTTTCGTTTAGGGAAATGCTGTATCCGTTAATGCAGGCCTATGATTCGGTGATGGTTAAGGCGGATGTGGAATTGGGCGGCACCGATCAACGATTTAATTTGTTGGCCGGCCGGGAATTGCAAAAACATTATCAGCAGAATCAGCAGGACGTGATTATGGGGCCATTATTGGAAGGCACGGACGGCCGCAAAATGAGTTCCAGCTGGGACAACACCGTTAACCTTACCGACGCTCCGTCGGAAATGTTTGGTAAAATTATGACTGTGCCGGATAATTTGATTATGAAGTATTTTATTTTAGCCACTCGGGTCGATTTGACCGATTTAAAAGGCGTGGAAGCTCAGTTGCTCGGCGGTGCCAATCCCCGTTACATTAAAGCGCTGCTGGCCAAAGAAATTGTTAAAATGTATCATGGTGACCAGGCCGCGGTTTTGGCCGAAGAAGCGTTTAACAAGCAGTTTACTGATAAGGAGCTACCGGAAGATATTGAAGAAAAAAAAATTGAATTAAGAAGTTGGAAGCTTGATGACCTATTGGTTGAGCTTGGCCTGACTTCGTCCAAAACTGAAGCACGACGACTGATTGAGCAGGGCGGGGTAAAAATTGATTCTCAAAAAACCGCTAACCTTGCTGAAATTCAGGTTAAATCGGGCATAATCGTCCAGGTGGGTAAGAGGAAGTTTGCCAGAATTAAATAGTTAGAAATAATAAAATCGCTCTAAGAAATTAAAGCGATTTTTTGATTTAAATTATTTTGTGGAATTGGCGCAGGTAATGGCAATGGCCAAAGCATCGGCGGCATCATCGGGTTTGGGTACGGCGTTAAGGTTCAGCATGACTTTAACCATTTGTCCGACCTGATTTTTGTCAGCCGCGCCATAAGAAGTAAGCGCCTGTTTAACTTGTAAAGGCGTATATTCAAAAATCGGCAATTTGTTTTGGGCAATGGTCATTAATACTACGCCTCTGGCTTGTCCCACCATTAAAGCGGTTTTAACGTTTTTGCAAAAAAACAGTTCTTCCACGCTTACGGAACTTGGTTTATATTTTTTGATGATTTTTTTGAGTTCGTTATGCAGGCTTTCCAGGCGTTTGATAAAATCGGTTTTAGCGGAAGTAACAATGGACCCGCAGGCCACAAATTTTAAATCACCTGCCTCCTTGTTGATGACGCCCCAGCCGGTATCGGCAATGCCCGGGTCAATGCCCAGGATTATTTTAGAGGTCGGCATTGGAATAAAAATTACTGACGTCGTCTAACGCTTCCAAGTCATCAAAGAATTTTAAAATGGTTTCCTCGTTGCTGACTTTGACGGAATCCTTGGCCACGTATTCAATATTTGATTCCAAAATAGGAATATTGAGTTCGGCAATTTTCTTTTTGATGTTTTCAAATTGATCGGGCGCGGTATAAACGGTTACGCCGCCATCTCCGAGCTCAGCTTGGCTGTCGGTTTTAATATCCAAAGCGCCGGCGTCAATCAAGGCCAGCTCTTCATCATCGGTCAGTTTTTCCTTGTCCAAAGTAATTACGCCCCGGTGGTCAAACATCCACATAGTAGCGCCGGGGCCGGCCAAATTACCGCCGTATTTATTTAAAACATGTTTAACTTCCGAAGCGGCGCGGTTTTTGTTGTCGGTCACAATTTCCATCACCAAGGCCAAACCGGCCGGGCCGTAGGCCTCGTAAATAATTTCTTCCATTTGTTCACCGCCCAGTTCACCAGTGCCTTTTTTAACGGCGCGATCAATGTTTTCTTTGGGCAAACGGAATTCTTTGGCCTTATCAATGGCCATGCGTAATTTAAAGTTGGTTTCGGGGTCGCCACCGCTTCTGGCCGCTACCGCAATAACGTTGGCCAGCTTGGTAAAATTGGCTGATTTTTTGGCGTCAACGCCTTCTTTTCTGCGTTTGGTTGTTGCCCACTTGGAATGTCCGGACATATATTTATGGATTATTTTATTTGATAAGCCAAGTTTAGCCCCTTTAATTGAAAAAATCAAGATTTTAATATTATATTTTTTTTAAACTAAGGAGCTTAAAAATTTATCAGCGCTCATTACCCTAACGCCCGATTTAAGCTGATCCACGCCCGACGTTTTAACAATCTGGTAAACCTGAGCCAGCTTCATTTTTTCCTTAAAGTAGATTAAGTTGGGAGAAACTTCCATCGTTTGGCTTTTAACCTCAACGGCAAACCACGGCTGTTTTTTGATCGTTACCAAAAAATCAACCTCTCGGCCGGCCGTATCCCTAATAAACCACAGCTCGGCTTGGTAGCCCTGGCTATCAGCCAGATAGTGGACAAATTTTAACAAATGGGAAGCAACCATGTTTTCCAATTTGGCCGCTTCGTTTGGCAATTCCGACCAGTCCCACAGATAAAGCTTGGGCTGTTTGCGCAATGATTTTATGGCTTGTTGATGAAAAGGCAAAATACGGAAGTGATAGTAGAACTTTTCCAAAATATCCAGCCAAGATGTTACGGTTTTATGGGTAACCCGCAGATCTTCTCTTAGTGAAGACGCGGAAAAAAGCGAACCGACTTTAGCCGGCAATAGCTCCGCCAGAATTTGCAAAGCCGATAAATCATGGATTTTTTCCAGATCGCGGATATCTTCTTTAACTAAGCGGTCTAAGCGTTCGCGGTAAAAGCGTCGGGCAATTGTCGCGTTTTGGCTTAAAAACGGTTCAGGGAAGCCGCCGAATTCCCATAAAGCCGCAAATGCTTCCTTAACTTCAGCCGTGCTTAAAAAGGTTAATTCTTTAAATTCAGAAATGGTCAGAGGTTTTTTATTTATGGCTTCCGCTACCGAAAAAGGATGCAGACGGTAATAATGGTATCTGCCTAACAGCGAATCCCCGCCCCGGCGATAAATATCCAAACGGGAACTGCCGGTAACTAAGATTTTTAATCGCTCTTTGTGAACATCATACAATCCTTTTAAATAATTTTTCCAGCGTTTAAATTTATGGATTTCATCAAAAACTATTAAGGGCTCGTTTAAAGGCAGGGTATTGCCAATAATTAGTTGGCGATGTTCGCGGTTATCCCAGTTAAGATAAGTGAAACCGGCATAGTTTTTTTGGCCCAAATTTTTAGCTAAAGTGGTTTTACCCACTTGCCTGGGTCCGCCTATAAAAACCATCTTTTGATTAAGATCGGCTAGTATATTATCGTTCAAATAACGGTTAATAATCATAATTTAGCTAATGTTAGTAATTAAGTTATATAGAAAATTATACCATAGTATAATTTTTTGTCAAACAAATTATACCATAGTATAATTTTCCATACCAATCGTTAATTAAGATTTTCGCTTAAAAACAAGGATTTTGGTATAATAGAGGCAATAAATTAACCATTTTTATGAAATTAAACGAACAAAACTATCTTAAATCAATTGAGCTATTGGGCGAGCAAATTAAGCAGTCATATTTTGAAGCTGGGCGGCTAAAATTACCAGCTTCTTATCGTCAGATTAATAAAATCGCCGTGTTTGGCATGGGTGGATCGCAACTAGGCACGGATTTGATCAATAACTTATTTAGCCAGGAATTAAAGGTCCCGATTATTCAAATCAGAGATTATAGCGTGCCCGGGTTTGTTGACGCTAATACTTTGGTTTTATTACTTAGTTATTCCGGCACCACCGAAGAAGTTTTGGCCGTCAGTCAAAAATTATCGAGCCGTAATAAGGTTGTGGTTATCACGGTTGGCGGAAAGTTATCTGAAGTTTCCAAGAAAAATCATTGGCCCATGTATCAGTTTGATCCGCGGTACAATCCTTCGGGTCAGCCGCGGATGGGCACCGGTTATTTGGTCGGTTCGGTCATGGCGATTTTGAAAAAACTGAATTTGCTGGCCATTAATGATTCAACCGCCAACCAAATGATTGTTGGTGCTAAGCTGACTTCAGCTGTAAAACTTCAGGCCAAAAAATTGGCGAAATCCTTGAAAGGCAAAACACCGATCATCATTGGCGCTGAGCATTTATTTGGCAACGCCCACATTATGACCAATCAGATTAATGAATCGTCAAAACAAAGGTGCTATTACTTTGCTTTGCCCGAGCTCAACCATCATTTATTGGAAGGATTGTCTTTCCCCTCCACCACCAAAAAGAATCTGGTTTTTGTTTTTCTGAATTCTAAAAATTATTTTGCCCGCAACAAAAAACGCTTTGCTTTAACCGAACAGGTGGTTAACAAGCAGGGCATTGGTTCGGTTAAAATTGATGTGGGCGGCAATAAAGTTCAGGAAGCTATTAAATTATTGGGTCTGGGGGGCTTGCTTTCCTACGAACTGACCAAGATCAATAAGGTTGAACCGGATCAGATTCCCTGGGTAAATTATTTTAAAGAACAGTTAGGAAAATAAAACGCATGCATAGCAAATTTTGGCTGTTTTTCCGCCACGTTAACAGCAAATACTATTTTGATTATCTAGCTGTTTTTTTTATTGCCTTAATTTTATTCGGCTGGCTGCAAGCCGGTCCGACTTTGGCCGAGCCCGATTCATTTTATCACGCCAAGATGGCGGTAATTATGTCGGAAGGCAAAGTTTTACAGCAATTCCCTTGGCTGCAAGAAACCAATTTGCCGGAACAGTATGTTAACCACCATTTTTTATACCACGCTCTACTGGTTCCTTTTGTTAACATGTTTGATCCTTTGGTGGGCGTTAAAGTGGCCACGGTTTTATTCGCTTCTCTGTTGGTTTTATCAATTTATTGGCTGTTTAAAAAGTTTGAAGTTAAATACCCCTTGGTTTTTGTTTTAATATTATTAACTATTTCGCCCTGGCTGTTTAGGGCTAGTTTGGTTAAAGCGCCGGCCATCAGTTTTATTTTTCTGCTCTGCGCGTTTTACTGTCTGGCGCATCAGCATTGGCTGCGTTTGTTTTTGCTTTCGTTTGCCGCGGTTTGGCTGTACGGTTCCTGGCCGGTTATTTTGGTTATGACCATTACTTATTTGATTGTTTATTGGCTGTTGGAAAAATATCGGCAGGAAGAATCAATTTGGCATAAACTAAAAAATATTTTCCAATTAAATAAAAAAGTTCCCTGGCGCGGGTTGCTGTACGTGGTCGGTGGTTTAACGGCCGGCCTGGTTATTAATCCCTATTTCCCGCAGAATTTAAAATTTTATTATCAGCAAATTATTGATATTGCCTTATTTAACTATCAGCATGTGATCAGCGTGGGTTCCGAGTGGTATCCTTATGATATTTATAAATTGATTGCCGACGCGCCTTTGATTATGTCTTTGCTGGTGGTTAGCGTGCTGTTGTTTATTTTAACCGTAAAAAAACAATCCATTTATTCCTGGACCTGGGGTTTGCTAGCTGTGGCCTTTTTTATTTTAACCTTAAAATCACGGCGGCAGGTGGAATTTTTTACGCCCTTAACCGTAATTTTTGCCGGCTTTACCTTTAACGATTATTTTAGAAAGCTTTCCCGCCTGCATTTGCAATTGTTGTTAAACGTGGCCTGGCAGGCAATTTTTGGTCTGGCTTTGATTTTAGTCGGACTAATTTTTATTTTTAAAATACCCGGCGATTTAAACAGAGCCAAATCCTATTTGGATAACGGTAAACCTTTAACTTATTATCAACAAGCGTCCGCCTGGCTTACAGCCAACTCGCCCAAACAGGCCGTGGTTTTTAACGCCAACTGGTCCGATTTTCCCGCCCTGTTTTACCACAACAGTCATAATTATTATCTGACCGGTTTGGATCCGACTTTTATGTATCAGCTGAACCCGGTTAAATACCAACAATACGTAGACATCACCTTGGGCAAGGTACAGCAAAATTTAAAAAAAATCATCCAAGATGATTTTAAGGCCGATTATGTTTTATTTGACCATGAGCACTGGCTGTTGGAAAAACAATTAAAATACAGCGGCGATTTTATCAAGGTTTATGAAGACAGCGAAGCTAAAATTTATCAGGTTAGGTCTGCGCCGGTGTTATTGCCGAGTTCATCAGGCGATTGAGGTTAATGAGTTCAGTTGACAAAAATTTCACCCAAGTCAATTATCGGCCAAAGCATTTCTTCTTTACTAATCTTCATGACGGCTGACCTTTGCCCGTCTAAAACTAAGGAGCCGCCGTAATCAAGGACCTGTAATTCCGCCCGGTAATTGCCCAAAGAAAGCTTATTTGGCAGTAAAAACCAGTAGTTGCTTTTAATAACCTGACCCGGTTGCCATTCGGAAGTCGGGTACAGGCCGTAAGCCAGGGGATATAGTTTTTGGTGGACAACCTGATCTTGGTTGTTTTTTAAACTAAGTTTAAATTGATAATTTTTGTTTATTTTTTGATCAGCTTTAAAATACAAGGCCAGCGGAAAAATTCTTAAATTTTCGGCCGTCTGCTCGGTTTTAGGGAGCGGCGTGGAGCCCAGAAAAGTCAGGAGCTGGTTCAGTTTTAGGTTTTGGCGGTTGGTGATTTTGGTTGTAGGCGCGTCAATTTGATAAAGCTCAAGGCCATCCCCCGCTTCTTTTTTAAACAGCGCCAAAGTATCAATGATTTTGATTGCCTTAAAGCCGCGTTCGGCAATAATGTTTCTTAAATTGTCGTCGCCTTGGTCGTAGTATTTACTCCACATTTTATTATTCGGGAACTGAATTTGATATTCCAGCAAATCGCTAAAATCAACGGCCAGCGCCTCAGTCTCTTGAGGTAGGCGGTAATTAATGTGGGATAATTGCGTTTTGCCGATAAAAGCGTAGTGCAGGGAATAAATTTTTTCCCGGCCCGACAGATTGGTCAGCAATTCATAGGTGGCGGCCACGGCCTCCTGATCAGCCACCGTTTCAATCAGCTCATGCCTGATTTGCCTAGCTTGCGCGTCATAAGTCGGGTTAGCTAGTTTGCCGATAAAGCCCGGCAACGGCCCCAGGGCCAGCAAACCGTAAACAGCGCTGACAATTAAAATCAGCTTAACTATGGCCCAATTATTTTTTAAGTAAAGCGCCAGTTTGGTTTTGACTTGTCCGGTTTGCAGATGGTCCAAAGAAAAAATCAGGGCAATAAAAAGCGGGGGCAATAATAAGCTCACATAATGAAGCTTGACTACAATCACGGCGTTGTTGGTTTGGCTTAAAATGAGCTGGGCAAAAATTGGCAGAGCCAAAAGCAGATATTTTGGCTTAAGCAGGCAAAAAAAGCCCGCCGGCAAAAATAGCAACGGGGCCAGCAACAAATTGCCCGGCGTTAGCAGGCGTTGTAAAACCAGCCAGGGTTTGGCAAAAAAATTTACGGCCAGTTGCAAAAAACTGTTGCCCAGCCAGCCGTAGTAAGTTAAAAATTTAAATAGGCCGCTGGTGCTAAAATGAGCAACGATTTTTACGGCAATAATAAACCAGGTCGCGGCCAGCGCCATGGGCCAGATAATCCACTTTAGAGATTTTTTGTCCATGATTGCTAGCGGACTAAACATGAACACGGCTAACGACACGTCTTCACGGATCAATAACGAGATAACAATAAAAAGCAAAAACCAGGGAAATTTATCGCGCAGGTAAAAATAGAAAGCCCAGAAAATAGAAAAAATGGCAAAGGGCAAAAAATGGAACTCAAAAAGATTAATGTTTTGGACAAACGGATTTAACAGCCAGAGCAGGGCAATCAGCAAAGGCCAGCCACGCGTTAACCGGGTTTTAGCGATTAAAAACAAGGGCCAGGCCGATAAAGCCAAAATTGCTGTTTGTAAAATCAACAAAGTAATCGGATGCTGAAAAAAGTAATAGATGGGCAGCAGGCCAAGTAACAGTAGTTCCAAATGGTCGCCCAGATAGTATTGTTGATGAAAAGTAAATTCAAACCAGCGGCCGTGGGCGGAATTAAACAGCACTTGATTGTAAATGGCCAGATCCAAACCGTTGTAGCCGAACTGCCAATATTTCCAAACGCAGATTGCTGAAAATACTAAAAAATATAAACCGATGGCCAGCCACAGGCATAAGCCGGGTTTATTGTTGATGAAATGGCGGATTTTTTTCATTGTTAACAAAAGGCCCCGACCGTCATTTAATTTCTGGCGCACTCGTTTTTAATCGGCCCGCTTTTGCATTCATAGCTGTTGCCGTACCATTCCTGGCATTGTTCAGTATTATCACATTCTTGGTTAAAACTGCACCAACCCTCTTGGCACAACCAGCCCGAACCAAAATCCCCTAAACAGTCGACGTTGCGATTGCATTTGCCGCTGGGGTTGCCACCGGCGTTAAAATCGTAATAACCGCCGCTGTTGGTACTGCGCTGGGCTATGTTATCCACGTAAACAACTATTACCATGGAAGCGGCAATAATGGTTACGCCGATGATGGAATTTTTAAGGCGTTTTTTGGCGTCTTCTATTTTGTCTTCTTCCCCGCCCGAACTCATCCACTGCCAGCCCGCGTAAATAATGCTGATTAAAAAGAACAGACCCACCAAGGTCAGGGCGTAATTAATAAAATTTATAATAATGCGCTGGGGGGAGGCCTCGGTAGTGGCCAAACCGGCTTCGTTATTAGCGCGGTTAACACGATCCAAAATTCCGCCATCCTGCGCCAGAACTTTGGTCCAAGCCAACAGTAAAAGCGAGTTAACCGCCAGTCCCAAATTTTTTATGAATTTAATCATATTTATAGATAACGATTATCCAAACCCACCTGCCAAAAATTCAGCACGAACAAAATCAAACTGTAGGCAATGGCAATAATAAAAAAGCCGATGACGGAGTTTTTAAGCCGGGTCTGGGCTTTTTCAATGGTGTCTTCGTTGCCGCCGGCCGTAATCCACTGAAAGCCGGAATAGATGATCATAATTAAAAAGAAGATGCCCACAAAGGTTAAAACGTAGGCAATAATACCCAGCACCACCGTGATTTTGGTACCGGTCGCTGTGGTATCAAAACCCGACTGATCGGCTAAACTCTTAAAACGATCCAAGGGCGTGGTTAAAGCCAAAACCGAAGACAAGGGGGTTAACAAAAGTAGATAAATGGCAATTAAAATTTTCATACTTAAGGTTGACACTCGTTATTAACGCACCTGCCAGGGGCGCAGTCACCGTCATCTTGGCATTCCTTGCACTCGCCGTCTATGCAATATTTTACGTTGGGATTACAGGAGGTTCGGCAGGCGCTATCGGCTAGGCAGATGCCCGTTCTTGGTCCGGTAAATTCCCAAAAGCATAGATTGGCAATACAAAGGCCTCTATCGTTAAAGTCCGGGCAGGGCGTATTTTCATAAAAACAGCAGGTTGCTTGGTTGGGGCAGGAGGCGTCTTCCGCGTCAATAATTATTCCGTCCTGACCATCGCAAACCCTCGGATTATTAACGCAGGCAAATCGGCCGTTGGCTCCGTCATTATTTAATTCGTCACAGCTGATTTGATATGGCTCCTCGCCCGTGGGCGGTGTTTCTATGCCGGTGCCAGGATCTTTTAGGAAGCGCTGGTCAAAATAGCTGTACAGGGCGTAGGTTAAAATAAAAGCCAGCAGGGTAATGGCCACGCCAATGACGCCGTTTAAAATCCTTTTTTTTGCTTGTTCCACCTTTTCCTCGTTACCGCCGGCCGTCATCCACTGGAAACCGGAGTAAATGACCAGCCCCAAAAAAAATAAACCGGTAAAGCTGATCACGGTCATAATGATCCGGCCCAGCAAAGTGTCAAAATAACTTTCATCGGACTGCAAATCCACGTTATAAGTGCCCTCGCGGCCGGCTTTATTTAAAAAATCCTGGTAGGTTTGAAAAGTACCGGGATTTTGGGCCAAAACAACATTGGCCACTAGCGCTACCGCGCTGACCGTTAAAATTAGCAGGCAGATTTTGATCAGGTTTTTTTTAGTCATTTAATTTGATTTTATTCACAGCTGTTGCGCCCGCCGATATTTTCGTTGCAGGTTTTGCCTTGCGGACAGGCGGGACCGCGTTCTCTAAAACAAGTGCACCATTTGGCTTGGCCGTCTGCCGTTCTAAACGTTTCGCACATCGGCATATTAGCATCAAGGCAATCAGCGTTGCTTTGGCATTCATAATTAGCGTTATTTGCCGGCGCGTCAGCGCTTCCTCCTTGGGTAAAGATAAAGTTAAAAACGAGATTGGTAATAATGTAGGCAAAAAAGATCAGGCCAAAGCCCAGCGAGGCGTTTAAAATGCGTTTTTTGGATTCTTCCACTTTTTCCTCGTTACCACCGGCCGTCATCCACTGAAAGCCGGAATAGATAATTAAGGCCAAAAATAGTGCCCCCAAAAAGCCCAAAAAAATAGCGATCAACTGGCCAAAAGTGGTATCCAAAAACGTTTCGCTGGCCACATCGTCGGTGTTATAAAAACCCGTTGAGGCAATGATGTTGATGGTACCGCCGTTATCTCCGCCAAAACCAATGGATTGGGCCATTAAAACGGCCGGGGAAAATAAAACTACTACGGCGATAATCACGGTCAAAGTTTTGTAAAAAGTTTTAGTCATACTAAACGGGATTGCTTCGCCCGCCGAATCGGCGGGATCGCAATGACAGGATTAGGCGGCGCCCAAGGTTTTACTGATAAACCAAGTGATAAAGAAGGCGGCCACAGTTACGGCCAAACCAACGATAGCGTTCATAATTCTGGTTTTGGCTCTGGTTACTTTTTCCTCTTCGCCGCCGGCCGTCATCCACTGGATGCCGGAAATAACAATGTAGATAAAAAAGATCGCGCCCACAAAACTTAAAACAATGCTGATCAAAGTGCCGATGGTTTGGGGGATAGTATCAGAAGTACCGGCGCCGGCAGGGTAACCCGCTCCGTTAATGCCGGCGGCATCGTCAATTAAACCAGAGTTGACCTGGGCCAAGGCAGTCAATGGCAAAATTAGGAAGTTAAGGTAAAGACCAATTAATATTTTTTTGACGTTTTTCATTTTATTGTTTGTTAATTATGCATTCATTGGGCAGCATTTTTTGTTATTCGGACAGGTTTCATCGGTCGGCTCAATTCCTTCACCGCAGGCGTCTTCACATGAGTACCCCTCATCAAGTGGACAGGTATAAGAGCCAGGGTCAACTTCATTTACACTCGGAGTAATCCGCATTCTGTCTACAATAAAGCTGGTTAAGGCATAGGACATCATTACAATGCCCAAGCCGATGGCGGCGCGGATAATGCGTTCGCGGGCATGGGTAACCTTTTCCTCGTTGCCGCCGGCCGTCATCCACTGGATGCCGGAGTAAACCACTAGGCCGAAAAATACCACGCCAAACACGGACAAAACCATGCCAATAACCTGACCGACTTTTTGGGCCAAGGTTTCCGCGCTAACAACAGTATTGGATCCGTAACCTGAAGGACCACCGCCCGCTTGCTCCAAAATCCATTTCTGACAATCTTGTAAGCTTTCGTTTGGGTCGCAGCTTTGCAAATTGGCAGCGGCATCCTGGGCTAAAGCCAAGCCGGGTAAAAATAAACTGGCAGCTAAAGTAAGGGATAATAAATAAAGTTTTATAAATTTTATCATAAAAGTTTATTGGGGCAGGCCGGTGCCGATGCCCATGATTCTAAAGACCAAAAAGTTAATAAAAATATAGGACAAAAGAATAATAATAATGCCGATGGCGGCGCTTTCAATGTGTTTGACCGCGTCATCAACCATTTGCTGGTTGCCCTTGGCCATCATCCAGGTAAAGCCGGAATAAATAACGATGACTAAAAAAATAACGCCCAAAAAAGCCAAAAATAAATTGATGAACCGGCCGACATATTCGAAAACGGTTGGCGCCGGTTTATCGTCACTAAAAATATTTGAGTCCTTGGCGGTATCATCCAGGCGTTTAATGATATCACCCACATTGTTGGCCCCCAAATCCTGCTGGGCGTAAATTAAGCCGTTGGGAATAACGGCTGTAAAGCCAAAAAAAGCCAGCAGGCAGGAGAGGGAAATAATTTTTGCAGTTAATATTTTCATCTTAAGGATTTTGGCTTTGCGAAGGAGGGTTGGCAATGCCAGCCAGTTGAAAAACCACAAAGTTAACCACCAGATAGGCGAAAATTATTACCAGCAAGCCCAAAGTGGCCTGGCGCAGGGTGCGGATCGCTTTATCGGCCCGCTCCTTGTTACCGCCGGCCGTCAGCCAAACAATGCCGCCGTAAACCGTTAGGAGAAAAAAGACCAGGCCAACAATTTGCAGGCCAATAACCACAAATTCGCCGATAATGGCCGCGGTCGTAGGCGGGCTATCTTGGGCATTTTCAGAAACGGCCCCGCTGTTTCGCGCGCCTTTATCAAGAGTTTTTTGGGCGCACTCAATGGCCGAGTCGGTGGGCAGGCATTCCAGGTCGTTCTGGGCTTGCGCCATTAAAAAATTAAATGGCAGAAAGAGAGCGAATAATAAAAATAGGGCGCAAATGCCCTTGATTATAAATTGTCCATGGTAACGGGCAATGGTCATAAGCGACGTAGAGTGAGAGAAATAATAAAGCGAAGCTTTATTATTTCCGAACCGAGGAGCTTATATGTACTCATATATGGACTCGGATGAGCAGGGCTTAAAATAGCCGTTTAATTATTTGAAGATACAGTTTAGACCTCAACCCCGAAGTAGACGCTCGCGTTTTGCTCGCGACACTTCGGGATTACAATTTAAATTGTATCAATGAGTCAGTTATCCTTAATTAGCTACAGTCGCTTGTTGAAGGTTTTCGAGTACAAATCTGGCAATGGCGTAAGCCGATAAAATCACAATCAAGCCAACGATGCCCGCTGAAATCAGCTTTTTGGCTTCACCGACTTTTTCCTCTTCACCGCCGGCTGTCATCCATTTAAAGCCGCCCAACAGGATGATCACCACCGCGATTACGCCCAAAAATCCCAACAACACGTTTAAAATATCGGCAATGGTTTCCTTTAACGGTTTGGTGCCCAAATTGGTATCTGTCAAAGCATTGATGCCGAATTCATCGCCTTCGGGGTTAAAATTATCTCCTGCTACTCCTCCCTCATCATCTTGCGCCCAAACTTGTGTCCCAACCATGGCAATGGGCATGGCTAAAGCCAACAACAGGCCAAAAACCACTAAGTTCTTTTTTAATAAGAATTTTTTCATACTTCACCCCCTTTCATTTACTGACGCCGCTTGGCTGCGACCCCAATAAACTACTTGTTTAATAATAACTCAATTTATTATACAATAATTTTATTTATTCCGCTATAAGTTAGCTGGGTATATCTTTATGAAAAGTTTAATGTTTCAAAGATCGCTCGCAGAATGGCGTAGCTGGAAAAAATAATCACCAGCCCGAGCGCGGCCCAAATCAGAGTATCTTTGCCCTTTTTGACTTTATCGGCCGCGCCGCCGGCCGTCATCCATTGAAGCCCGCCAATAACGAACATTAATAAAGCAATAACTCCGGTTACGCCCATAAAGCCAAAAATCAGGCGGGAGTACAGATCAGCCGGTGTTTTAATGTTTTCTCCTAAGGGGTTATCCAATTTAATGACGCCCGAGTTAGCGGCGCCTGCGTCCTCGCAGGTTTTATCGCAGGCCGCCTTGGCCACTTCGTCGGCCATAGTGCATTTCGATGCTTTGCAGGCCGCTACTGTTTCCGCCATAACTGGTCCGGCAAATAAAAATAGAGCAAGTAATAAAAAAGCAATTAGTCCTCTTTTATTCATATCGGTAATTTTAAATTAAACTTTTAAAAGTTATTATTTGGGGCAAACTTCGTTCCAGGCCTGGCCGGAAAAAATTCTGCCAACGCCTTTTTCGGTTGGCATAACGGAATTTTGGGGATCGGCCTGATTAAAAGTGAGTAACACCACCACCAAGTTAACAATCAGCCAGCTGGCTAAAATAATCATAATGCCGACGACGGTATGCACTAAAGCGTCTTTGGTTTTTTTAACTTTTTCACTGTCGCCCATGCTGGTTAGCCAGCCAAAGCCGTGCCAGACAAACAGTAATAAGGAAAGGCCGCCCACAATGCCCAAAATCCACCTAAAAACATTTAAGCCCAGTTGAACAAAATCGCACAGGCCGCAATTACCGTCTTTTGTGCATTCAGGCAGAAGATCTTGAGCATAAACCATGGCCGGGCTAAATATTGTTAGGCAGAGCAGTGCTATAATCAAGAACCTTTTGTTGTTCATTTGATTTGAGAATTAGAGGGTTTGGTTGACCTTGTCAGCGGCGTTTTGTAACAGTTTAAGCTGGTTCGGCGTGGTAGCAAAATTTTTAATTAAATCTTTAAAAATCTCTTCCATTTTAAGTTGATCCTTGCCCTGATACCAGTTTTGAGCCGTTAAAGTTTGATTGGCAAAGACGCCGATTTCCGGGTCGTCTTTTTGGCCGTTGATTAAGGCCCTTAAAGCGGAGGGCTTTTTGGCTTGAGCTAGGTATTTAACCACTTGTTCTTGGCTGGCCGCAAAGTTAATAAAGCCCCAGGCCGCGTCAACATTGGCGGTTTTATGGCTGACCGTTTCCGCCCAGTAGTTGGTGTAATTAACGGCTTTGGTGGAGTTTATAATTTGCGGCAGAGGGGCCACGCCCAGATTGATTTTAGGAGCCCGGCCTTTAATTTCCCTTAATTGATAGGTATAGCCGAGGGTCATGCCTACTTTGCCGGACACAAAGGCGTCTAAAGAATTGGCCTGTTTGGCGTTCCAGGAATAAACCTGTTTTAAGGGGTCGGCAAAATCGGTGTAAAAATTTAAGGCGGCCAAACCGGGGTAGTAGCTGTCTTTGCCCGCGGCTTTATTGGCAAAAGCCACTCGTCCGTTTTTATCGGTCATTATCGTGCCGTTTTGGATCATTAATAAAGATACGATATCCACGGCATTATTGATGTTATCGGCCGTACCCAGGGTAATGCCCGATTGGATTGGGTTGTTGTTAAGGTCAATTTGGCTGATTTTAGCGGCCGCTTCAGCCACTTCGTCCCAGTTGGTGGGGGCAGTGGCAATGCCGGCCTTATCCAGCAAATCGCGGTTGTATAGTAAAACCAAGGAATCCAAACTGTAGGGCAAGCCGTAAATTTTTCCGTTGCTGACCACGTCTTCATAAACCTGATCCACAAATTTGTTTTTTATGTCGGCGGCGCTAAAAATCGGCACGCCCCTAACCACGGTAGTCCGCTCCTCTTGCCCCAAGGTTTTGGTTATCTGCTCAAACGCCAGTTGGACTTGCGCGGGCTGGGGTGTAATAAAGCTTTGGTATTTGGTCAGCCAGCTGGCCGGTAAACTGTAAATATCCGGACCGCGGTCGGCGGCCCAGGCCTCCAACAGTTTTTGCTCATATTCGCTAAAGCGGAAGCGGGTGTATTTGATTTTAATATTAGGATGCAGGGCTTGAAAATCCTTGATTAATGGCGCTAAAAAGGCCGGTTCGTCCCAGACGCCCCAGTAATTAAGCTGAATGGTTTTGGTTAAAGCGGCCGGCGCTTGTTTGGTCGGAAAAAGTTTGCAGGAAAAACCGCCGGTGGCCAGAATCACGGCCACAAGCAGGAGTAAAAGTTTTTTTTGAAAATGTTTAGTCATGGTTGGTAAACCGCTAAACTGACAAATGCTTAAATTTTGAGGTTTTTAAGGTATTTTTTAAATTCCCCGTTAAGTTTGGGATGATCCAATGCTAGTTCCACATTGGCCTTAAGCCAACCCAAAATGGTGCCGGCATCATAAAGCTTGCCCTCTATTTTTTTGGCGTAAAATGGCCTTTTTTTGAGTAAAACGCTGATGGCGTCGGCCAGCCAAAGTTCACCGCCCTGGCCGGGCTTGGTTTTTTTTAAAATGGTAAAAATTTCCGGAGTTAAAATGTAACCGCCTACCAGTGCCAAATTGGATTTGGCTTTAGCTGGGCCGGGTTTTTCGGTAAAATCCTTGACTTTATAAACATTTTTTTCCACCCGTTGGCCGTCAATAATGCCATAGCGCTTAGTGTCTTCTTTACTTACTTCAATAACCGACAAAACCGGATTTTGGTATTTTTCGTAAACTTCAATCATCTGCTTAATCCAGCTTTTGCCGCCCTTGGTTTGCGGGATAAAAAATTCGTCGCCCCAAAATACGGCAAAGGGCTCATTGCCAATCAGTTGCTCGGCGTTTAAGACCGGGGTGCCATTGCCATAGCCGCCTTTTTGCCGGATGTAAACAAAGTTAGCTAGGCGCGGGATTGACCGCAATTCCTTTAATAATTGGGGATTGGTGGATTTTTCCACCCATTTTTCCAGTTCCGGACTGCGGTCAAAGTGATCTTCCACGGCGCGTTTGTTGCCGCTGGTAACAAAAATTATTTCGGTAATACCTGCTTCGGCGCAGGCCTCCACAATGTATTGGATGGTGGGTTTATCAACCACCGGCAGCATTTCTTTGGGCTGGGCTTTGGTGGCTGGCAAAAAGCGGGTGCCAAACCCGGCCACGGGGATTATTGCTTTGCGGATTTTAGACATATGTTAGTAATATTATACAATCATTGTTTAACTTTCGCAACCATAAAAGGCCTTTTGTTGTTACTCATTCTTAGTAAAATTTAAAGCCGCGGAATTAATGCAATAGCGTTGTCCGGTTGGGCCGGGGCCGTCGGGAAAAACGTGGCCGAGGTGAGAACCGCAGTTTTTGCAGATTACTTCAGTTCTGGTAATGCCAAAGCTGTTATCTTCCTTAAACTCCACCGCTATTTTATCGGCCGCGTCAGAAAAACTGGGCCAGCCCGTACCGGAGTCAAACTTGGTGGCGGAAGAAAACAAGAGGGCGTCGCAAGCCGCGCAATGGTAAGAGCCATCTTGATGATGATTCCAATACTTGTTGTTAAAGGCCGGTTCGGTGGCGCCCAAACGGCAAACACTGTACTGTTCGGGCGTTAGTTTTTGTTTAAAGGCCTCTTCCTCTTGCGGGGTAGCTTGAGTCATCTTTAATTTTTTAAATGTTGATCAAAAAAGGCGGTTGTTTTTTGCATAAAGTCAGTCCAATGGACGCCGAATTCATGCGGGCCGTTTTGATAAATCGTCAGTTGGGCAGGCACGTCGGCTTTAGTTAGAGCATCCAAAGTATGCTTTGACCATTCCAAGGGCACCGAGTCATCGGCCGTGCCGTGGAAAATGGCCACGGGCGCAATAATCCGGTCATAAAAATTTTCCGCTGATAAATCGTACCAAAAATCAGGGTTGTTGGTTGGGCTACCGTAAAGCTGATCCAGTTTAACTACGGTTTCCGGCCTTTTAGCCAGCCATCTTTCATAACTCAAAGCGTAATTGCCGGAAACCGGCGCGTATAAAACGGCCGCTTTAATTAAACCGGGCTTGGCCACTAAAGAGGTAAGCGTAACGCCGCCGCCCATGGAATGGCCCAGCGTGCCGATGTTGTTTGGATCAATAAATGCCAGTTGGGAATTTTTTACTGCCTCGGCGGCGGCCAAAGAATCTTCGGCATAGCTTAAGCGCACGGCCAGTTCATCGCGGTTATCCTTATCGGATTGGGCGTGATTGCGGTAATCGGTGTGCAAGACCACGTAGCCCTGATTGGCCAGATAATCCTGTTCTCGCTTTAAACCGCGTCCGTTGGTGTAAATAGCGGTATCAATATGGCCATGGTTTAAAATTAAAACAGGGAACAATCCGGCGCCGACGGGCACATTCATAATGCCCGAAATAGTCAGCTGATTGCTTTGGTAAGTAATATAGTAGCGGGTATATAAGGAAGTTCGCGCCAACACTTGGCCGAGTTTTAAATTTGAACCGATGATTTCTTTGTCAAATAAGGCCGGCAAAGAAACCGCATGGCTAATTTTGGCTTGAACTGATTCAGCTAGGGTCGCGGAAGTAGGTATTATGTTTTTGTTTTGTCCGAGAGGCGCGTTAGCAGTCAGACAACCGCTTAATACCAAAGGCAAAACAGTAATCAAATAGAATAATTTAGCCGTATTCATACATCATTTATTATAGCACATTTTATTTTATCAACATTTGGTATCCTAACCTAAGCCCCAAAAAACGTTTATAAACAGTTTATACACTTTGTACAGTTTGACAATAATTGCCGGCCATGAAATAGTATAACTAGGGTATCCTCGGGTTGGTTGGATTGCCCAAAGGTCGATGATTAAAAATAACAGCTAAGGAACAATCATATGAGATTTAAAAATGAAATTACCAACCGTCCTAATTCCAATATTGATGGCGCTGATGATGACAAAAAAGACCAAAGCGCGGAGATGGACGACAAAAAAAGCGAAGAAGATGATAAAGAATAGACTTTTCCCGATCGGGGAATGAGGCGGCCGGCTTAAAGAGATCTTTCTCAACATTTATCTCATACAAGAAAGCAATCTTTTTTAAGCCGGCCGCTTTTAAAATTGTCAGGATTTTTGGTAAAAGTGTTTTTTAACAAAATAAAGCGCGGCTAAAATAAGCAGGCCGAGCATGAGCAGGTCAATGACCTCGGTGTATTTAATCACCGAGTCCCAGTTGTTTTTAAGATAAAAGCCGGCCGCGGCCAAAAAAGTATTCCATAAACCGGCGCCGATCACGGTATAAACACAAAATTTAAGCAGATTCATTTTAGCCAAACCCGCCGGCAAAGAAATCAAATGCCGCACGATGGGGATAAAGCGGCTGACAAAAATAGTTAGTTCGCCCTTTTGTTTAAAAAAGTTTTCGGTTTTGTTTAAGTCCGCTTCATTAAGCAAAAAATATTTGCCCCATTTGGCAATTAAAGCCCGTCCGCCGTATTGGCCGATCCAGTATGAAAGCAAAGAGCCCACCAAACTGCCCAAGGTGCTAAAAAAAATCACGCCTAAAAAGGTAAAATCGCCCGAAGCAATTAAAAAACCGGCAAAAGGCATGACCGCTTCCGAGGGAATGGGGAAAATCATGCTCTCGGCCGTCATTAATAAAAAAACGCTCGGATAGCCAAGGGCATTGATAAAGTTGGTAATATGTTCCGCTAAAAATTCAGTTAAGCCCATTGATGTTTTATTATTTATATTATTCTACCAATAATTAAGGCCCATTGTCCATGATGCGGATTTGGGCCTTAACCAGTTATTTAGTTTTAAGATTTTAATAGCGTTTTCTAAACGAACGCCGGCTGTTGTAAGTTGAGCGCGGCCGGCCGGACATCCGCTTGTCATCTTCAGCCGTTATTTTAACATTAGGCAGATCCGGCAGTTTAGAAATTGGCAAGGCGGTTTTAACCAGCCGTTCAATTTCTCTAAGTTCGTAGCGCTGTTCGGGCGTAACCAATGAAATAGCGTGGCCGCCGGCTCCGGCGCGGGCCGTCCGGCCGATGCGGTGAACGTAATCCTCGGTGTTCATCGGCAGATCAAAGTTTAAAACCAATTCAATACCTACCACGTCAATGCCGCGCGAGGCAATATCGGTGGCGATTAAAATGCGGTATTTGCCGGATTTAAAACCCTTCATGGCATCCTGACGCTGGCCCAAGGAACGGTTGGAATGCAATTCCACGCAGCTGTGGCCAAGTTGCCGGACCAGTTGGCTTAAACGTTTGGCGCCGTATTTGGTTTTGGTAAAAATTAAAGTCGGACCCGTGTATTGCTTTAACAATTTTTCGGTCAAAGGAATCTTGGCATCTTTAGGGCAGATAAAAATTTCTTGCGTTACGCGATCGGCCGTGGTGCCGGTGGGCGCCACTTCAATCCTAATCGGCAGTTTCATGTAACTGCTAGCCAGCTTGATAATTTCGCTCGGCATGGTAGCCGAAAAAAGCATGGTTTGCCGGTCATGGGGCAGATTTTGGAAAATCTGGCGGATTTGCGGGGCAAAACCCATATCCAGCATGCGGTCGGCTTCGTCCAACACCACCACTTTAATATCATCGGTGCGTAAAGTTTTTTGGTTAAGATGATCGTTTAAGCGGCCGGGCGTGCCGATAATAATATGAGGGTTGCGGGCTAAGGCCTTAATTTGAGGATAGGCCGAAGTGCCGCCGATCAATACGGCGGTTTTTAAGCCCAGGCCGTGCCCTAGCTGGCGCAAGGCCTCATCCACCTGCGTGGCCAGTTCGCGCGTGGGCAAAACAATCAGGCCGCGGCCTTTAAGCTGATGCAGGCGTTGGATCATAGGAATGCCAAAAGCAAAGGTTTTGCCGGTACCGGTTTGGGCCACGCCCATCACATCTTTGCCTTGAATGGCAATAGGAATGGCCTGTTTTTGAATGGGAGTCGGGGAGGAGATTTTTAATTTGGCCAGGGCCTCCAGTAAAGAGGGGGCAATGCCCAGGCCGGAAAAGCCGACAGCCGTAGTTTGTGGTTCTTGATTCATAAAGATTTTTTGAATTTATGTTTAGTTAAAGAAGTAATTAATAGTATATTCATGATTACGAGATAAAACGGAAAAGAGTAAGCGGAAGCTTGCCAGGTGGTGATGGCAAAAAAGCTGGTCAGCGAACTAAACAAACCTGCCACATACGGGCTGATAGTTTCAGTTTCCGGATATTTCCAGGATTTTATCAAAGTGGGAATGGCGGCAAAGCCGTCACTGACAATGGCCAGCATGATGGCCACCAACGGTTCTTTGGTAATGGCCCAGAGCACTAAGGCCAAAACGGAAAATAAGCCGCACAAGTAATCAAATTTTTCCAGCTTCCAATAGGCGTTACGGTTGATAAAGGAAGCGATAAAAACCAGCAACGGGCCAAAGCCGGCGATAAAAGTGGGTATCACCGCCCAGGTAACTCCGTTAGACAGGGCGGCTAAGGTCCCGATCATTGGAGCAATGGTCCACAACAGCCAGGTAACTTTGTTGGGTTTGGTGTGGCCGCGTAAAGTTTCTTTGATATAGTAGGAAATGCCGATTAATTGAACGACCGCGCCTACTAAAACCAGGTATTTTAGCATTGAATTTGCTGGCTAGTTATCAAGATTTATCAAAAAGGATAACTTGATTTAAAACTATATCAAATTATTTAAATTTTGTCAAGCTAAAGTATGAATTAAACGCAATTTTCTGATATTTATACCTAACATTAGCTAAAAAGTAGTTTTATTCAATATATAACCTAAAATAAAAACAGCTCTGCTAGGAAAAACTGTTGTTTGAAGAGAAATAAGTACTTATGGGATTATTTCCTCTTTAGCGCCGTTGATAATTATCACTTGGCCGTCTGTTAAAGTTTTAAAAGGCATTTTTTCTTGTTTAAAAAATTCCACTGTTCTATCAATCGCCGCTGATTCGGGGTGGTTTGAATGATAATGAGGCGTAAAGGAGTAGGGTAAAATATTTAGGCCTTCCCAGATAGGTTCCTGCCCGTAGATTTGTTGGACGGCGTTAACGTCATCAACAATTTCTAAACCCCGCAAAGTGGGTGATAGCACGCAACCGCCGGCGCTATAACCCGCGTAGATTATTTTGTCTTCAGCCAGTAATTCTTTAATGATTATATCAAAGCCGCTCTCGCGCATGGCACGGCGCAATAAAAATGTATTACCGCCAGAAACGCACAAACCTTCATAGTTTAGCAATTCATTTTTTAATTCAGCAGTTTTTCCAAAGAATTTTTTTAAATCAATTTCCGAGGCAATCAGGCCGATTTTATTTAAACCTTCAAGGTGTTCAAAACACTTCATTTGCCTTTCTTCTTTACTATAACCATCGCGCGCGTTTAAAATAAGAGCGACTTTTTTATTGCCCTTAAATAAGGCGGTTAGTTTTTCCGGATGATTGCCTAAGCCGTATGAGGATAAGTATAAACGCATAGTTTATTTTTTAGATTCAGCGTAATTATCTAAAAATTGTCCTACAGTTTGATTAACTTCATTAATAGCTTGTGAGTTATAACGATAATCATGTTCCGCCTCCACTTCCTGTATCATTTTTGGTTCCAAAAGATTTTGGTATATTTTTTTAACTTCATCAACGGCAGTAAACTTATCTTTGGTGCCGTAGACTAAAAGTTTTGGCTTTGTACATTCCTGCAAGGCCTGGAGAGGATTGTGCAGTTCACCATCTTTCCAATAGTTAAGCGGCAATAGAAATTTTTTCTTTTCATCGCTTGGTGATTCACCGGGCGGCAGATCTCTGTAGCTAACTTCAAAACCTTCTTGTAAGGCCTTATTGGTTGGAGGAGTGGGTGCGCCATAGGTAGCCATAATCAGGACGATGTCGGTAACAGAGTTATTAGAACTTGCGAGCATCGCTGTGGTGGCACCGCGGCTATGACCCAGCAGCAATGTTGGTTTATTACCATAATACTCTATCAGTTCGTTAGTGGATTTTATGTAGTTAGTAGTTGTGCAAAGATTAATTTCTCCGGGACTTTCCCATGTTCCGGGCGGATCAAAACATACAGCTAAAAATCCTTTGTTCGCCAAATAATCAAGATGGCTGACAAAATGAGCGTAATCTTTGGTATCTAACCTGCCGGGAATTAAAATAGCTAATTTTTTAGCGTTTTCATTTCCTTTAATAATAACGGCTAATTCAAATGATTTGGTTTTGATTAAATTCATTTGTTTACGATGATTTCTTTTTTAGGACTTTTCTTTTTTAAATTTTGGATTATTTTTTTGGCCACATAGTCAATTTCCATCCAGGTTTTGTAACCAGCCGGTTTAAACTTGCCGAAGATGGTGGTTTTAAAACCACCCGGATGAACCATAAGAACGGAGATATTGTAAGGTTCCAAGGCGATGCGCAAAGATTCGGTAAAACCGCGAGCGGCCCATTTGCTGGCGGCGTAAACGGATGACTGCGCCCGGCCGATCAAAGAGCTCATGGAAACGATATTTAAAATAGTTCCGCCTTTTTGTTTTTTCATTATTTTTAAAGCGGCTCGGGAACCGTAAAACGTGCCAAAAAAATTGATTTCCATTACCTCGTGAGCGCTTTTTGGATTAATGTCCTCAACGTCCATATGAGGAATGGTTATGCCGGCGTTATTAATCCAAATATCAATTTTACCGAATTTTTTTAAAGCAAAGGCGGCTAATTTATTGACTTCATTTTCCTTACTAACATCGCACAGGCAAGTTAAGGCGCCTGTTTCCTGACTGGCTTTTAACAATTCATTTTTGGATCTGGCGCTGATAATCACTTTGGCTTTTTCCAAGACCAAAAAGCGGGCCAGTTCTTTACCTAAGCCCTTGCTACCGCCTGTGATGACAATGACCTTATTTTTTAGATTCACTCAAGTATTTTAAATTATGGTTTAACAAAGTGATCCGCGATATTATCGGTAGTAATACATTTAAAGCGAGCATTTGGGTATTTGTTTTTGAATGGAATGGGTATCGCGGCTATTTCTTTCCACTTACATTCATAGGCAAAAATTTCTAGGCCATTTTTTTCTATCACATCAATTTCAATCCCAGTCCGTGTTCTCCAAAACATAATTTCCGGCGGAAAAATTTCTAAAGTTCCTTTTTTCATCAGTTCCGTTACAAAAAAGTTTTCAAAAATCGCGCCCTTATCCGTCCGGGTATCCATCGAGGAAGCAATATCCACCAAGGCGTTACGAACGCCGTTATCAAGAAAGAAAACTTTAAATGCTTTTTTTAATTCAGTCCGCGGGTTATTAGAAAATGAATGGACGCGCTTGATAATAAATGATTGCTCTAATAATCTAAGGTAGCGATTTACCGTTGCTCTGGTAACGCCCAATCCTTGGGCCAGTTCATTAACAGAAACCATTGACCCAACCTGCAGCGCCAGCATTTTTAGCAAATCTTCAAAAATCTTGGAATCGCGGATAGCTTCAAAAACAAAAACATCCTTGTATAAATAATTGGTTACAATGTTTTTAATGGTAAATAATTTTTCATCAATTGTCTCCGCGGCAACCACTGCCGGGTATGAGCCGAATTTTAGTAAAGAAAATAAGTCCGATTCGCTAATATTTGGATACGCCAAGCCAACTTCGCGCAAAGAAAGAGGCAGAAGTAAAAACTCATACGCCCGGCCGGTCATCGGCTCTTTTATTTTATTCGCCAAATCAAACGAGGATGAACCGGTGGCGATAATTTGAACCCCCGGGTAGGTATCGTGAAATATTTTTAAAATACTGCCGATGTTTTGAATAGTTTGCGCTTCGTCAAAAACAACTATTTTTTTGTTTTGGGTGAGTGGTAATAACTTTTTTGGTTCGCCCAGCGAAAAATGAGTGCGGATATCAGCCAATTGGCAATCATAATACGCGCCTTGTTGGCCATAGGCGTCAATGATTTTTTTGGCCAAAGTGGTTTTTCCTGATTGGCGGGGACCTAAAATAACCACCATTTTACGCTTAAAAAGGACTGAAGCAATACGCGGTTCGATGTTTCTTTGGAAAATTTTCATAATTATAGTATAGCAAATTGCTACTAAACAAGCAATTTGTAATAGTTAACCAAAAATGCCTTTAAAATAAGGGTTTTATGTGGTAATCTTTTTATTCGTAGAATATTTTTACCATTTTTGGCAGATCGCTTTTGGTTTTTTCGCCGCTCGCGATGCGGTCAAACAGTTCTTGAGGCTTAAGCCAAAGATATTCAAAAAAGTCGTTGGGGTTGTAATTTGGCGCATCTTCCATTTTGGTTTCATAAACTTTCATATAAGCCGAAACGCCGTCTTGCGGAGTAAGATAACCCAAAAATTTTAAATTAATTTGCTCAACGTCAAGATTCAATTCTTCCAGCGTTTCTCTTTTTAACGCCTCTTCATAAGTTTCGCCCGCGCTAACGTGTCCGCCCATACTGCAATCCAAATGCAAAGGACAGTGCGCTTTTTCAGTCCGCCTTCTGGGTAGCCAGATTTTTCCTTCAGAATTTACCACAAAAAGATTGACTACCCTAAAACCGAAGTTTTGATAGCCCTCGGCGTAAACTTCCGACCTTTTCTTTTGTCCGATTACCAGGTCGTTAACATCAACCAGGTCAAGATATTCTTCCGTGGAATTTATCATAAATATTTTATCGATGAGGGCAACCGGCCCAACAACAAGGCCGGCGCATTCCGCCGTTAAGTTTAGAGAGCGTTTTGTTGATACGAATAGTTCTTGTCTCTGCTTTTTTGCCGGAAATAACCCAGCAGATCCATTCGTTGCGGGCGAGCGGAGTAATACTTTTCCAGGCCTTACCAGCTGTTGGCAAGGCAATCAGGGCCTTTTTTAAATCGGCGGGCATTTTATGCGGCGCCTTAGCAGTGATTTTCATATATTTAAAATAGGTGTTTACTTCCGCAAGTCAAGGTTAATTGTTTAAGCCCATCTTATCAAGATACCGATTTACAACCTCCGCAACAAGATCCTGCCTGGCCTTTGCTAATATCGGAAGCGTAATAATCACGGAAGCATTATCAGTCGGTAAAAGTTCAACTTTGCCTTGATTAAAATCAGTCAGACGGGTAAGAAATTCATCTAGCCAGGAAGGCGTTACCGTCAGCACGTCATCAAAACTTATTTGCACCGGAGTGTTGGGGTCTAATTGAGGCCGAATAGCATTAAAAGCTTCTTGGCCGGCGGGGCGTGAGACAAGGATGTTGCCGAATTTTTTAAGTTGTATAATTTGCATATTAATTAATTTAAAAGGTTATAACACAATAAGTGCCGCGGACATTTTGATCAGACATAGCTATAGTAAGAGTTCCGGGTTTTTTAGTTGGGACAGTTACCACCCCAATGCCTGACCGGAAAATAAGTCCAATCTCGCGTGACTCTAGTGTTTTACGAACAACCTTTAGTCCGTTGCCTCTTTTTTCCGGATTTCTGCCTGACAGAATCTCCGTAAAAGCGACCCGCAATGCTTCCAGATCATTATCAATAGACGGCCTTACCTGCCTGAGAGTGGCTTTAACACCACGGCCTCGGTCGGCTATGACGATAGTTTTTTTATTAAGATCAAATGCGTAAAAGATTCCCGGTATATCCGGCCAATTGCCCACATTGTGGGCAAAGGAATTATCGCCAATCTCACTGGCCACAAGAGTAATAAGAGAAACCAGGTCATTAGAAAATTTTCCAGCTTGTTGTAAATTTATAGCCATTTTTTGCGCTCTGCTTGTAAACCGATCAGGACGCTCACAGTAGTATTCATCCGTAAGATCCGGCGGGATTTCACTTGTGGCCCAAACTAATCCCAGCGCCTTGATATCTAAGGCGAATTTTTTAAGATCTATGAGTGAATAATAACGTTGGTTTCCGGGACTTCTGTGGGCTTGAAGTTTTCCGGATTTTTCCCAATTACGTAAAGTTTGACCGGATACGCCTAGTATCTGCGCCGCTTCGCTTATCCTGACTTTATTATCATTCATACTTAGATTAGGTTACTTTATAAGAATACAGCATAAACTTATAAAAGTCAAGTAAACTTTATAAGTTTAGTATTCAAACTTATAAAAAATCATATTTTCCAAGGGATATTTACATTGACTAAAGATAATAATATATTGACAAACGATAAACAATGGTTTAAACTTTAGAGGTGGGTTTAATAATTAACTAAAAAACCTATGGTAAAACGAAGTTCAATAATATTTCTTCAGGTAGTTATTGTGCTAATCGGCATCGGCGCACTGGCTTTGATGCTTTGGGAACCTCACCTTGAGGGCAGAAATATAAACGCCACTAACTTTGAAATGTACTTTAAAGATCCATTCTTGGCGTATGCCTATACGGCATCTATTGCCTTTTTTGTGGCGCTTTACCAAGCATTTAAACTGTTGGAGTTTGTAGGGCAAAACCAAGTATTTTCGGCAGCATCCGTAAAAGCTTTACGGACTATAAAATACTGCGCTATGATATTTGTCGCTTTTATTGTGGGAGCGGAAGGATACTTTTTAATTGTTCAGCGCAAAGTGGAGGAGGATATTGCCGGCGGCGTGATGATGGGGTTGGTGCTGATTTTTATTTCCGTCGTAGTTGCTACTGCCGCGGCCGTGTTTGAAAAAACTTTACAAAGCGCTTTGGAGATAAAGTCCGAAAACGACTTGACGGTTTAATGATAACAAATAATCAAATTATTTTATGAAACGTGCCTCAACCATTTTTTTAAGAATAGCCGTCATTTTTTTGGGATTGGTGGCCCTGGCTTTATACATTTTTGCCTTGCCCGCGATCTATAAAGGCGGATCCGCGGAATTTCCAATGGCGAGCCTTGCTCTATTAATAATCGTCTGTATTTTATACGCTATGGCCATTCCGTTTTTTATCGCCCTGTGGCAGACCTTAAAATTATTAAGCTATATTGATCATAATCGGGCCTTTTCCGATTTATCCGTGCAGGCCTTGAACAATATTAAATATTGCGCGAGTATTTACGCGGTTTTGGCTTTTGTTTGCGTGCCTTTGGTAGTTCCGATTGCCGACGCGGATGACGCGCCTGGGGCCATAGTTTACGCCGCGGCGCTGGCCTGTGCTCCCGTGGCCGTAGCTGTGTTTGCGGCTATTTTGCAAAAATTGTTGCGGGAAGCGCTTGATATTAAATCAGAGAACGATTTAACCGTTTAAAATTATGGCCATTATAATCAACATTGATGTGGTGCTGGCAAAAAGAAAAATGAGCGTCACGGAGCTGGCGGAAAAAGTGGGCATAACCATGGCCAATATTTCCATTTTAAAAAACGGCAAGGCCAAGGCCATCCGTTTATCAACTTTAGAAGCGATTTGTAAGGCGCTAAACTGCCAGCCGGGAGATATTTTAGAGTTTAAAGATTAAGAACCTTACTTTATAGTTCAACCCTGATTGATATTAGAGTTTACTTTCTCTAAAATCTCGGTTGGGTTGAAATGTCCATGATTTTCTAATCTCAACAGTGGTAAATTTGCTTCTTTTAGAACTCTTTCAACTTCTGCATCTCTATCCTTTCGATTTTGCTGTTCGTGGGTTCGGTCGTCAAGTTCAATAGCCAGCTTTGGCGAAACATATACCTTATCACACAAAACAAAATCTACTGATTTTTGATTGATGTGACGAAAAGCTGCCCGCCAGCTTTGGCCCTTAACCTTGTTATCTATGATTGATGGTAAGTGAACCTGGGGAAAAATGAAGTATTTTTCGCCTAAGGCGATAATCAAGGCGTCATAGCATTCATGTTCCGCTCGAGACATAAAAAACTTTTTCCGCTTATATTGGTATTGAGGGGGCTTATGTTTGTAGCCATGTGAAAGCTTGGCGAGGACAGTGATTATTATTAACACTGCAATGATTATGACGAATTTTGTCATGGTTTTTAATTTCGCTGAATATAAATTTTTGCGGAGGCGTAAGCTTTCTAGATGCCACTGTGAACTCATTCTTTGACACCCAATCTCCTTACTTCTAATTTCCTCTAACTATTGTAGGGTCGAAATCCCTCCTAAACCCTTTATTTTATTGATTAAAATAGCGGCTCCTCTAATTGCCCCTAAAAATTTGCTTCATAGTAGGTGTGTTTTCCTGCTCCGCCTGAGTGGATAAGGCCTAATTCCTGCATCTTGTTTAAATCATAGTTGATTGTCTGTCGTGGAACAGAGGAAAGAATTTCATCACATATCCCTACTGTGATTCTTTTTTTTTCAACAAGATAATCCCAAATACGAAATTGTCGCTCATTTAACTTGCTTAATTTTTCACCAGGTAAGATCACCTTGAAACTATTAGTGGTATTTTTAAAAATTGGTTGAATCAATCCCCATTTTTCCATTTCTGTAAAAATAATATCAATACCTCTGCCATATTCTTCTAAGTAGTCAAGATCTTTTAAGCGCGCAGCTATAGTTTCGTTGCGGCTGACCTGGGCATCGCGGATGTTATCTATAGTTACTCCAGGTGGCAAACAGCCCGGGTTAAAAACTTCAAGCCTATCCTCGAATACATTGACCTGGGCGTATGTTTCGGTAATTCTATAGTCACGGTGGATAATAGCATTAGCGATAATCTCACGGATCGCCTTTTCCGGATATTCATATCTATCAACTCTTTTCGTACCGACAATTTGAGCACTTGTACGTATATTACGCAGTATAAATTTTTGCATCGTGTCAATTTGTTCATTTAACGTTCCATCTATGTCCGCCTTATCTATAATATCTGTTGCTACATTTGATCCTTTGTATTTCACACAACGAACAGTATAGCGACTGAATGATCGTCTGAGTTGAGGCTTCTCTTTTGCAAAAATAAGAAAACCACCGAAAGTTGGAAAGTTTCCACCATCAAATGTATCGGCTATATTAAGATTTTTAAGCAAATCAAAATCTATTTCCTCAATTCGAGCATCGCGGCTCGTCCTTTGTCCCATTCTAGACAGAAGGTCATATATTTTCTTTTCCGATAAATCACTAAGTTGTGTATCCGGCGCTTTGGTGCTATCAAATTTTGAAAGCTTCGCGTTATCAAGAAATCGTAGCATTTCCTCATGTGTAATTTTTCTATCGGTATTGCCATCGCGTATGTAAGCGCCATTAGGCATACCCGCATCCTTGTGATAACAAGGTTTATGCTGATCCGAACATTCAGAAATATATATAGCTAGTATAGTTTTATCACCTATGGTTATTGGAAAATACTCCGGACGAATGACAACGCTCATCTGACTACTTACTACATCACTCATTTTTTCTTGTAAAACCGCAAGCTCAGTAATTCCCGTAGCTTCCATGGAATTTTTTGACCTTTCCTCAGTAACACCAAATACAATAAAACCCCCGCCAGGATGATGAGAAAAAGAGGAAATGGTTTTCCATGTATCATGAGGGAAGCCGCCACGAGCATCTTTAAACTCAACATTGGATGTTTCCGAGCCTAATCTTATTGTTTCCTCAATGATTTGTTTAACCTTGGATTCATCCATAAAATAATTTTAGCTCTCTATGAGAATGATTTTTATTAATAACGGATTTAGTAATTTTGACACCATTAATGCTGTTTGTGATCCTCTTGACGCTAAATTTTTCTGGCGGTGTACTAAGGTCTGGTACACCGAAAGTAAGGACATTATAAGGGGTTTTTGAGTTTCTGTCCAGATGGCCTTAGAGGTACTCGGGTCGGGGTCTAAAAAGGCTAAATGAGACAAATGAGACTGTCCTTAAGGGGTAGACCGCGCGTCTCATTTAATATTAACGCTTTTTTCTTTTCTTTTCCAAGTTTAAGTGATATTGATGAAATTTATCATCATCGCGCTCTTTATCTAGAGTCATAATTTCAAAGGTTCTGCCGCGTCGATAAGGGCCATACAATCTTGCAAATTCGCCTTTAAATTTATCAAGGCTGTTAAATTCACTATGGTTCTTGGTTTCTTTGTTGTAATCCGGATCCCAGGGTAACCGTCCATATTCGTCCATGGCGCCGCCTGTTCCATCGTTATTCCCCCACATTATTTCACCTCCCCAATGGATTGGACGAGGGTCAGGCATAAGTAAATAACCATCGCCAAACATATTCCATTGGGTTGTGGATACATATTTTTCAGGGTAAAGCCAAGCTTCTTTAGCTGCCCCTATAAATTGATAAGCTCTGCGTTTTATAATATAGTTAATATCCCATACTTCTTGTTCGGTTAAATGGCGTAAAGTTTGGATTTCGGTAAATTTAAAAATCGCTCCTCGGAATGGTTGAGCATTAGGCCTTAATGATCTTTCGGGTTGGTACGGGTTCCTAACCCAAGATAAGTTAGTGAGTATAAGTATTTTATTTAATGATAAAGGAAAAATAGTGTGGGTTGCGTTGAGCCAAATATCCGGGTCATTGGCTTCCCGACACCATTGTGAACGTGGGCCGCATACTCGATTATAGACAGTAACAGGATGATCAGAAATTATGAATTTGACATTTAATTGGGTTGCATCAGCAATTTGCCAAACACACTCAGTCCATATAGCACAATGAAGCTGCCTGAGTTTTAACATCGATTCCAATATTTGATTTTTACTAGCAGTTTTTGACTGTTCAGAAAGCCAAGCTAATCCTTTTGGCGTTCTAAGTTTCTGCGTACTCATAAACAGCATCAAATCTTCAAAAGCTTTGCCGTCAACAGAAGGGTGTTGAAAATTCGTAAAATATTCTACGGCATTTCTGCCATTTCTATCAATTTTGCCAAAAAAGTATTGTTCAATTTTTGTAGATTCAACATTTTGAAATTGAGTAGTATAAAGATCTTTTTTGGCAAAGCAAAAATTAAAACCTTGCTTTTTAATTGGTTTACTTGGATGAGCTATGCCTCGGGGATCAATAAATTGACCTGGTTTAAAATTCAGATAATACAGCTCGTTATCCTTTTGTCCGACCGACAAAAAGCGTTTTTGATACCAAACCGGAACATAATGATTATTTCTATATTGATTTGACATGAATAGTCGTAGGCCAAGGCGAAAACATCGCCTTGGCCTAACAATTATTTATTATTTCCTATTATAGGGCGACTGGTTGACGGGATCAAGGGTGATGTCTTCCTCTGATGCTTTGCTATAAATTGAACCCTCTGTTCTACCCAGCTTTAATCCAATAACCCTAGTTGGCGTATTTTGGTCAGCCAATTTTTCAAGCTTTTGGATTTCTGCCGGCGTCCATGGTTTGCCGGAATTGCGATTGTACTTAGCCATATCGGTTGTTTTTCTTAACCTTTCGGTTGTTATTTTTAGTAGCTTAGCTTTAGGCGATTACGACGTTATCCTTGGCGAAGCATTCATATGACATTGTAAGCTAACGCTGTACATTTGTCAAGCAAAAAAAATTATAAACTCATTTGTGTCTCTTTAGCGACAGGATATAGGCCGTCTAACCTTATTTTTGCCACGATTGGATTGATATTAAAAATATCAACGATTGAATTTATTGCCAACGCTCTTTTAGTGGGATCAAGTTGTTTAATGCCCAACAATCCGGCCTTTATTTTGTAAGGTTCTAATGCTTTTTCAAGCAACGGCCGAGGTAATAATAAAGATCCTATAACAGAATTAGCCTGAAATTCCCACCATCGTCCATCGTAAGTTTTTAAAGATCCGGAATGGTCATTTCCTGGGACGTCTCGGCATAAAACCTTTGGCCTCCGAGGGTTTTGATAATCCGCAAATAATGGCCTGCTTGATGAAAGATTGGAAAATAAATGGGTATGCAACAGACAATGCCCGGCTTCATGCGCCAAAGTACTTCTAATCCGTCTTTCTGAGGCTTGGCTATTTTCTTCATCCAAACATCTGTTTATCATCATCGCTTGAACTCCTGTTTGACTGAAAATAGTATAACCCAGGATACTATTTTCCATGTTTTCATATTGAGGAGTAATGTTGTATTTTTTTTCAATAAACCTATCTATTCTAATCGGAGCAGGTTCAAGGGGTAATAATTCGTTTGCTTGAAGCTCGCTAAGGCAAATACTTTCGATCTCTTGCGGAGTAAAATAAGGCCTTTCCTTGAAAGGCCCGGTATGCGCTTTAAAGGTTTTCATTTCTTTCGCCCTTTATTTAATTTTTTAATAATATCATCAGCGTCTGCTTTATTTTTAATATCACCCATTACTTGCCGGAAGGCAAAGCCAAATCCAGGATGAAGTTCATTCATGCGTTTTAATTCTTCAACTGGCGGCCGTGTGTCAAAAGTTAATAAATAATCAACCTTTACTTCTAATAAATCGGCAATTTTACTTAATACATGATTGGATGGAAATCTCCTTCCTAATTCAATATCCGAGATAAAAGGAGCGGATAACTTTAATTTATCAGCGAATTCACGCAAAGAGTATTCTTTTTTCTGCCTTAAATCCCTAATTATATTGCCTAGATTTTCCATATTTACAGCTTAGTTTAACTAGTGTAAGCTTATAATGTTAATCAATTTTTGTCAATCAACCGTCAACATATATGAATAAAAGGGTAAATAAGCCGCATCTTTCTTACAAGAAAAACATGGATAACATGAAGCTCCTGGCCTCATTTAGTGAATTTCAAACTTTAGTTGGCGAGGCAAGAAAATTTTTGGATATTCCAGAAGAAGGATTATTAAATGGTAAAGATTCAGAAAAATGGCATAAGGGATTTGTTAAAAAGAGCGATTTTATAATAGAATCTAAAAGCTTTAATGAGCGGTGTAAAAAGATAAGTGAAAAATTAAAGTCAGGGGAAATTACTAGAAATATCGCTAATGAGCAGTTAAAGCTGTTACACCAGCAAATTCCAATTAATTACTTAACGAACATGGTTAAATTTATTGTTGATAAATTTTATCTACCTTTAAATTACCAAGATAGCATAAGGCGGTATATTTTATTGAATAAAATAGAGGCACCTTACAATAATTTTATTGTTGGACCTTATATTAATATTAAAAAAATGAGCGATGTTAGGTTTGTCCCTATTACCATTTACGCTAAATTAACTAGGGAAGAAATTAAAGACCTTCAAAAGGAAATAGACCTGGTTGGCGAAAATTTGCCAGTGTTTAATCCTTTAAAAGATATTGATAAAAAATTAGCATTTGAAGAATGGTTAAAAGAGGAAAATCGGCAAAGATCCTCTTACGATGAAGAGTATGTTTTAACAGTGGCCGAAATAGCGGAAGATAAACTTGGTAGCACAAAAAAGGTCAAGAGCATTTATGATGCTATAAAAGGGTTGAAAGACCTCAGAAAAAAACGATTTAAACAGTCGGGAAAAACTGAACCATAAAATCCCGACTGGCTAAAAGCGTAATATGATACCGTGAAAATATACTTCACGGTATTTTATTATTAACCAAAAAAATTTATGCCCAAAAAGCAAAATTTTAGTAGGGACAAGTTGGACATCAACTATGTCCCCATCTCGATACTCAAGCCCATCGATCTAAATCCAAGGGTTTGGTCTAAGGATGCCATAGGTCAGTTAAAAGAGAGTATCCGTAAATTCGGAATGGTCGATCCTCTTTTAGTTAATTCAGCGCCAAATCGTAAAAACTTTGTTATTGGAGGCAACTTCCGACTTTCAATAGCAAAGGAAATGGGCATTGCTGAAGTTCCAGTGGTGTATGTCAATATACCTGATCCTGAGCGAGAAATGGAACTGTGTGTCCGCTTAAACAAAAACGTCGGCGCGTTCGATATGGATGCCTTAGCAGACTTTGGCGAGAGTTTCCTTAAAGACATTGGTTTTTCTAGTGAGGAATTGGATTCTATCTTTGAGATTGATGAATTACCGGAAGTATTTGATTTAAACAAGGAATTGGCCAAATTGGACATTAAAAAAGTTGAGGCAAAGAAAGGCGATGTTTGGCTACTTGGTAATCATCGCCTTTTTATAGGCGACAGCATGATAGAAGAAGACATGTTGAAACTTATGGATGGCCAAAAAGCCGATATGTGTTTCACGGATCCACCATATATTTTGGACTACCTCAAGGGCAAGAAGAAAAAAGGCGAAGCAACAACTGGTTTCGGCTATAAGCGTGACCGTAGGTATTTGGAAACCGATGTTTTGCCACCTGATTTTACCGAAAAATGGATCGGCAACGTGGCTAAAGTAGCTAAAGATGATTTCAGTATTATTATTTACGAAAACTGGAAAAACATCAGAACCATTTGGGGTGAGATGGAGAAATACTGGAAAATCAAAAACATGATCGTTTGGCATTTACAGAATCGAACTCAGGGTTTTGCCGGTAGATACAAATTCTTTTCCAAACATGATATTGCCATGGTTGGAACTTCGGAAAAGCAAGGCGGCCTTAACCTAAAGACAGAAGAAGAATTACTGCAAAACGAATACGAGACCGCTTTGTACGCCATTTCCGGTCATCCGCAGTGGGAATCTTACGAGAAAGGTAAAAAATACTGCCCGACTGACTTTATTGAATACAAAGCTAGTGATGAAAAATCTTCTGGACAAGGAATTATTTTCGGCACTAAGCCCTTGGAAATCCTGATTCCTTATTTAAAGGTACTAACTAAGCGTGACCAACTAGTACTAGAACCATTCGGTGGCTCGGGTAGCACGTTGATTGCTTGTGAAAAAATGAAACGCAAGTGTTTCTTAATGGAAAAATCTCCTGTCTACGCCGAAGTGATAAAGGCCAGGTGGCAAAAATTAACCGGCCAAAAGGCTAAAAAGTTATGAGTAAGGATGAAAAGAAAAAGGCAACTATTCAGGTGAGAAAGAATAAGGATAAGCTCGCCTTACTGGAAAATCTTAAATCAATTCCAATTATTGAGGTGGCTTGTAGTAAAGCGTCAATCAGTCGAGCTACTTACTATCGTTGGCGGGACGAAGATGAGGAATTCTGTAAAAATGCTGATGAAGCAATCGCCGAAGGCGAGAAAAGGATTAATGACATGTCAGAGTCACAATTGATTTCATTAATTAAAGATAGAAGCATGCCTAGCATCGCCTTCTGGCTTCGCCATCATCATCCTAAATACTCCAATAAGTTGGAGGTGGTAGCTAATATTAATAACTCTAATCAACAATTAACACCGGAACAACAGGCCGTTGTTGAGAAAGCCTTAACTTTGGCTTTTACTAACAATGCTGAAAATTCCGGGGAAGAAAGTAAGCAACTATATGGAACAAGTATTTGATTCGGAAATGTTAAAACGCATTTACGAAGATGGTGCAGTGCGCAAGGCTATTGCTCGTCAAAGCCACTTCATGCACTTTAATATTTACCACGCTGGGTATATTAAATACCCAACAGCACAGTTCCAAAGAGAAATCTTTGCGATTACTGAAGATCCAACGATTAAGACAGCTGTAATCACGGCCTTCAGAGGGGCCGCTAAGTCATCTATTATCACTACCTCTTATCCCATCTGGGCAATACTTGGGTTGCCTGCTAAAAGATTTGTCGTAATAATCAGCCAAACTCAACGTCAGGCTAAACAGCACCTGCTCAACATTAAAGCGGAGCTCGAAAGCAATGAATTGTTGAAGACCGACCTCGGACCGTTTACAGAGGATCGCGGCGAGTGGGGGTCATATAGCTTAATAATTCCCGGCTATAATGCCAAAATTATGGCCGTCAGCATTGAAGAAAGTTTTAGAGGTATCAGGTACCTTGAAACAAGACCAGATCTGATTATTTGTGATGACGTTGAGGATTTGGATTCGGTTAAAACTAAAGAAGGCAGGGATAAGACGTATCGCACTTTAATGGCTGATATATTGCCCTTAGGCGACCTTGATACCAAGGTTATTATCACAGGGAACCTTCTGCACCACGATTCGTTAATAATGAGATTAAAAAAGGATATTGAAGAGGGGCGTTTTAATGCCACCTTCAAAATGTATCCATTAATTGACGATGATGGCAAGATCTACTGGCCGGGGAAATTTCCAGATCAGAACGCCTTGATGGAATTCAAGAAAAACGTTCCCAGCGAAATTGATTGGATGAGGGAATATTTATTGAAAATCATGCCGGATGATGGGCAAGAAATTCTGCCGGAGTGGATTCACTATTATGACGAGATTCCTCATGACAAAAAGGCCTATCGTCATACTCTTACTGGAGTTGATCCGGCGGCGTCTGAAAAAACCCACGCTGATTTTACAGGTATCGTATCGGCTAGGATATTCGGCTATGGGGCGGATATGAAAATTGTAATTTTACCTAATCCAATTAATAGAAAGATGGGGTTCCCTGAAGCCGTTGCGGAACTTAAAAGACTTTACGATTTTAAGGACGGCGGAAAGTCCAGACGAATATTGGTTGAAGGGTATGGTTATCAAAAGGTGTTAGCTCAAATGCTTGTAAGTATTGGTATTCCAGCTCAAGAAACGATTCCCTTAGGCATGGATAAACGAGCCCGGTTAAGAATGACTTCGCAGTTTATATCTACCGGAAGGATTGTGTTTCCAAGGCACGGAGCCGAAGAGTTGATCAATCAGCTGGTTTACTTTGGGGCTGAAAAGCATGACGATTTGGTTGATGCTTTTACCCTGGTTGTTTACAAGGCGTTAGAAGAGATGAAAAAACCTGCTGTGCCAGAAATTTGGTTTATAAATCATGGTCATTCAGGTAGAAGAGGTTTGTCTGATTTTATCGATGAAGATGATGACTAAATCAAGAATCGGGATCGAGCCTTTGGTTATAGTCATGATAAATCAATGACCTGTAAAACTAAAAACTCCGGTGGTAAGCCGGGGTTTTTAGTTTTAACCTCAATAAAGTGTGCTTGATTATTTCTGCCAACTATTTCCATCAGCAAAGTGAGTTTCATAAATTTCAGCTGTAATTTTAGTGGCGGTATCATAGCCGAAAAGTTCCCAAGATATATCAATAGTAGCTCCGGGGTTTATTGTTTTTTGAGCGATGCCATCAAAATTATTATCGGACAAAAATCCATTAACTGGCTCATCAAAATTATTAAAAGTTTTAATGTTAACTTTGAGTCCATCTATAATTTTTTCGGAAATATTTTTGACTTTTAAATTAGCGACAGGGGTGTCGATAATATTTTTTGTTACGCTGGTTGAAACTATTTCAACAGGCGATGGTTCTTTATTATCAATGACGTTAACTTGCTGCTCCGAATCATTATCTGATTTAACGGGATTGTTTGAATTTACTATTTCCTTTACTGAACTGGACATTGCAATAGAACCACCGATGATCGCCATTATGATTAAGGCAATAATCATAGTTAGCGAACGATGTTTTTCATAGAAAGTTTTGTCCTCTTTTTCTTCATCTTGGTCACTGCCTGATTTTTCCAGCTTCTTATTAAAATTATTGGCAATAAGGTGGAAAATCAATCCTCCGAATAAGCCGATGACAAAGCCGAGTCCAATGGCCATAGTTCCACCGATGGCGGCTCCTAAAGCGGCACCTGCCTGTGCGGCACCACCATTTGTTTGAGTAACAACACTTGACCCAAAGGCAACCGTGAATACTATTGCCGAAATCGGTAATAAAAACATACCAATTTCCGAGATCCTGAACAGTTCTTTTAACAAGCGGTTTTTATTACCGATGTTAAAAACTAAAGCCGCTGTGAATGCCCAAAAAAGGATAAAGGCAATGCCTGCTCCTTTATTTAAGGTCATCCAAGCGTAATTCTGAGTGAAAATGATTGCTGGAAGCAAACTCACTAGAATTTTAGATGCGATGTATTTTTTATTCATAATACATTTTTGGTTAATTAATAAATTTGCGGAAAACCAAAAAGTTCCCCGCTAGCCCAGGCTTGTTTAAGGCCCCATACCCGTTTCCAGATATGACCGCAAAGGTAAGCTAAACGAGGAACTCCTCGTAACCTTTGCGGATTTACAACCATGCCCGTTGAAACTCAACGAGTTTAGGCTATCTAAATTGTGCCTTTATAATAGCTAAAAATAAGAAAAAATGGAAGTCCTAGTTACCGACAGGTTACCAACTGGGCAAAATCATAATATCAAAAGCCCCCGTAAATAGGGGCTTATTGATTACGGATTAATTATTTTTCCGCATTGATCGCAAGTAACTATAAGTGGGGTTATAATTATCAAGATTCAACGACTCTTATTTCGTCTTCAGTGAGATCATAAAGTTTATACACCAATGTATCTATTTGATGTTCGAGATCTTTGACCTTTGCTTGTTCTGCAGAATTATTCTTATATTCCGGAAGCTTGGCGATTTCTGAAATTTTTTCAACAAGATCAGTAAATGATCTTTGCTCATCGGGCAATATTTTCTTTATAGGGAACTGATCTAAATGCCTTCTTTTAACATATGGGAACACTTCCTTGTTGGTAATAAAAAATTGACTATAAATATACGTGAAGAGTTTAGAATTTAATAGGGCTAATAGATATTCTTCTTGCACGTCCTTATCTTTAATGACAATGTTATATAAAGATTGGATAGTAAAAAACTTTTTTGTATCAAGACAAGCTGTAAATTCTTTACCAGTTTTTCTTAGAAGTATTTTTTTATCCGATAAGTATACTTTTTCATTATCATTACTATGAATTTTCTCCTTATCAAAATTTACATAATTACCCCTATCAATATAAAACCATTTAAAAATATCTTTACCTGACAATATCGGCTTACTATTTTTAAAAATAGGGCTATCGGATATCATTTCTTTCTGACCTCCAGTCATAATCCCGATGTAATTTAAAGCTATTTTACCTAATAGTTCAGATCCTTGTTTCATCTTTTCCAAAATTGAATCTGCTATACTTCCTTTTGGAAAATCAAAAACATATTTATCATTACTTTTGTATTTATCCTGATTAATAAGTACCCGTTTTGACTTATCGAATAAATCATCGAATAAAATAGTGTTATCTGAATTATTTGGATCTTTTTGAAAAACAGAAATTATATTATCAACAATAATTCCATTAAAAATATTAGGAGGAAGTTTATTGAATATCTTTATCCGAACATTATCAAGTAAAAACTTTCTTATCTTAAAAGAATAAAAATTTGATACAAAATTCCACGGGCTTATAAAAGTTATGAAGCCGTACGTTTTTGATATTTTAATTGCCATCTCAAAAAACAAGACATATAAATCGAGTTTATCATAAGCCGATTCGAAAAGTGTTGAGTATATCTTTTTTTGAGTGTCGCTAATTTTTCCGTATTTTGTAGTTACATAGGGCGGATTTGCAATAACCACATCAAAACCGCCATTCTCTTGAAAGACTTCGGAAAAATGTAGTTTCCACAAAAAGAATGGTCTTGAGCTTTCTCTTTCTAGCTTCTGGAGTGTTGACTGTATAGCTTCTATTTGTTGGTCGGCATCCTTAATTTTCTTTTCGTCTTGAGTATTTTTCTTTACAGTATTTAATCTTTTAATTTCTTCATCGCATTTCGCCGTTATAAAGGATTGCTCTTTTTCATCAATTTTCTGTTTTAATATGAGTTTCTTGTTTTTATTATTTTCCTCAAAATAAACGCTATGTAATTTTTTTAGTTCAGTAAAAATATCTTCACTTTTATCTCTAAAAAGTTTTTCTTGCGTTTTTTTCTCAAAAAGATTTTTCATCTCTTTGGTACGATGATCAACCTTAACCAAATCATCAAGATTAAATTTAATAATCGTATCACCAATAACCAAATCCTCAATCAAGCTATTGCCCTGCATTATTTTATAATCCAAGTTCGGCAATGGTTTGATTTGTTTAATATCGTCCTCGTCAACGATTAAAGAGAGCCATAAACGAAGCTTGGCAATTTCAACAGCTCCCGGATCAAGGTCAACACCATAGAGAGAATTTTGAATGCAATCACGCTTGAAGCCGTAAACCGTTCGGTCGGTATTTTTAATATAACTAGAAAGCACAGTCCGAGCTTTTACTATCTCGCTCATCATACCAACCGGAAAAGCCCCGGAGCCAATGGCCGGATCGCAAACTTTAATAGTAGCTAGTTTGTCATCAATTTCCTCGGCAAACTTACCAATGGATTCTGGTAAAATTGATTCATACGTGCCTTTATAGCCCGGATCGTCTTCTTTTTTGGCAAGATAGGTAGCTTCGTGCTCGGCGACATTCTCTCCAAACTTAATAAGCTCCTCTAAATCTTCTTTGGAGACTTTACTCTCAAGCTCGGTTGCAAGATAATTGATCAAACTTTGTTCACACATATAGTGAACTATTTCCCGAGGCGTATAGTAGGTGCCCTTGGACTTACGGTCTTTAACTTCCAGTAAGTTCTCAAACACCTTGCCAAGCATCTCTGGGTCCACGGCTACCTCTTTTTCAAGAGGTTCGTCTTCTTTAACAGTGAAGTTGTAACGATCAAAGATGTCCAAAATGCCATCACCAATGTCGCCAGTTTTTTAAATTCTTGTGATCATTTGAAAATAAGTCGTTTGGAATATTTATTGCTGTGTTAACCCAATCATAATTATTGATCGGGTCAAAAAGACCGCCGTTCAAAAATGGAATTTTACATTCGAAACGGCTATAAAAATCATCGTCTCTTTCTTTGGCTAAAGCTTCATAAAACAACGGTTCAAGATAATCGTTAAAATAATTTTTATTTGCGTCGCAAGCTTTGGTAAATAAAGTCCTCAAAAACCACTTATCACCATCGCCCCAGCTTTTGATCATCGGAACACCAAACCAACCTTTTTTCTGTAAGAAATATAAGAAAACAATTTGACCAAGTAATTTTTTAGAAAAGTCTACGATGTTAACATTCTTATCGGTAAAATCTTTTTTGATAGCCGGATCATTACTAACAATATCTTCCAACGTCTCTTGAACTCTAAGGAATAGATCCCGATATTTTTCAAAAAATTCTTCGGTAACCTTTTCAATGTTAAAGGCTTCTTCAAGTCGCTTAAGCAAAGGATTATGGCTATCGTCCTCAACAATGGGAGAGAGGCGACTTTGGGCAGTATGGCTATTTTCGTTTGTACCAACTAAAAACGACCAGCGTTTGGCTGGGGTAAACTCTTCTTTTACCTTGGCGCGTCCATTTTTGCCTTCCTCAAATTTATATTCCATCTTAACCAACGAGAAACGCCAATCGCCGGAATCCGGAGACACAAAAGCAACTAAGGCCGCATCTTTTTGTTTTCCACCCCGACTACCATTTAAATACCAAGCAATAAAATTCCTTTGTCTCGTCCTTGCTCGTTCAAGCGTTGAATTCTTTTTTAGATGAACAATAAGGACATCAATGCTATTTTCGCCATCAAAATATTTACCGACTCTTTCAAATGTGCTTATATATTGATCGTATGCGTCGGGAATAGTGTTTCCGCGATAAACAAAAGAAGCCTCTTCGTAAGAATTAAGGAGTTCACGGATAAATCTGATAAACTTTGTTTTATCAAAAGAATTTTGAAATACATCCTTTACCAGATTTTGTGACTGCTTTTTCTCCATACGTTTACTTGATTAAATATTCAGACAGAATCACTTCTCGCTTGCCGATATTGATTGCACTATACTCGGCAAAATGACCACTTAGGAGTCGATTGGAAATGTTAGTTTCAAGTATGCCAAGTATACGCAAAGGACTTGGTACTTTATTTGTTTCCAATTCTTTATTTAAGACCTGAAGCGTGACTCGAGTGGTTTGTTTTGGCAAGCCACCTTCTTCCAGTTGAATAATAATCTTTTTGAGATATAATTCCTGATCTTCGGTAAATTGTCGGCGATCTTTCATTGTTGCCTTAATAATTCGCAAAATCTGAGTGGCACTGTCTCGGCCGCCTCTCATTTTTACTTCCGGAATTTCTTCAGTAGTTGCAAAAATAAAAGCCTTTTTATTCTCATCCAGTAATCCGTAAAAGTTTTTATCTGTTTTTTCTTGGTTAGTTTTTTCAGCAGTTTCAAGAATTTTCGCCGTCGACATAAAGTCTAATTCTTTAGAGTCGTTGCCAGTATTAGCTATAAAGAATTTTTGCACTTTACCACGGCGGAAATAAGTAATAAGGTGGCCAGCCAAATTTTTATCTATTCTTGCGGTCCTGGCTTTTTTGGGTAAATGCTTTATTTTCTCAAAGAGATCTGGATTTTTATCACGCAATTCTTTGATTGCATGCAAATATTTCAATTCGCTTTCCTCACCATCGTCTTCACCGGTGATAAATTTCTCAGAAGTTAACCTATTAAACAGTTCGTGTGAACCAATTGGTTCGTTTTCAGTTAAAAGATGAGCGTCTCCGCCAAGGAGAGCCAAGAAGGCGTTAATTTTGGCTTCAGCGGCTTCCCGAAGTTTGATCTGATCATTTCCTTGTTTTGTCGGGAAGAAGTTATAAGTGTAAATTTTATCAAATTTGGTATCAACACGATTAATACGACCAACCCTTTGCATCATGCGAGTCGGGTTCCAAGGAATGTCATAGTTAATGACCACATTAGAACGGTGTAGGTTTACACCTTCAGCCAAGACTTCAGTACAAATAAGAATGCGATAATCATCCTTGGGAAATTTAGCTTTGGCGTCAAAGTTTTCAATAACTTGTTCACGGACTAATTCGCTAGAACCGCCGGTAAAACATACCGCTTGGCCGGGTATTTTTTCTTCAATATTCTGAGTTAGATATTCCGCCGTTTCTTTTGACTCAGTAAAGATAATTAGTTTATTCTTTTTGAGAATCGGATTAGTAGAAAGTTTATCAATAAAAGCTACGAGCTTTGGATCTCGTTTAATACCGACCCACATAGCATGTATTTCTTTCAAAATATCTAAGTCGTTTTGTAAATCCTTTCTTAAACCATCTTTAAAATCCTTACTTGGAAATTTTTCAGCTTTACCCTTACTGATCAAATTTTCAACAGCCTCATCATTATCATCTTCTAAATACTCAAAAATCTTATTAGTATACTTCTTGCTGACATAAACATCGCCTTTTTCCAATTCAGACAAAAAAGAAATATACGAATTTATAAATCTATCAAGAGAATTACGGAAAGCGTAAAAACTGCTCTCCAGACGTTTGATAAGCAAAATCTTCATAAACTTACCCATGTTCATTTGTGCCAATTCTTCCGGCTGACTCAACTCGCCTTTATAGTAAAGCATTGGGGTATAACGAGAGTATTTGAATTTTTTGGCGATTAGTTCAATCGTCTTGATGAATACCGAATCTTCGTTCTCGTTCAGCTCATAGAAAACTGCCTCGGGTTTTTCAACCTCAGGGAATTTCAATTTTTGCTTAGCCAAGTCTTCAACAAAGTATTTATTAATCTCCGAACGAGTTCGGCGAACCATTAAATATTTCAAAACCTTTTCTCTAATCTCTTTAGCATTTTCTTTAACTGTATTTATATAAACTGCATAATCCTTTTGACGGTCAAGATTTTTTAGTTTCCTCTCCAAACTAGCAAAAAACTGTTCAAGATCTGGGAGGTTCGGAATAGTACTCTTTCGAGCTTTTTGGAAAAGTTTAATTTGACTCAAAATATCTTTTGGCGAGTTGTTATAGGGCGTAGCAGTAACAAGGATAATTTTTTTACCCCGGCAAATTTCCGCTAATTTTTCATACGTAGCATTATTTTCAGTCCTAAATCTATGAGCTTCATCAATAATAATGTTATCAAATTTCTCCACCCCTCGCTTAATAATTTCATCAAGTTTACCGACGGATTCACATTCTGCTGAAACCTTAAAATCAAGTAGCACATTAGCCCATGATCCAGGATTCTTTTTATCAATCAAAACAGGAGGGGCGATTACTAAAGTTCGGCCATCCAACTGCCCTGCAAGCATGGAGGCAATATAAGTTTTACCAAGACCAACAACATCGGAAATAAAAACTCCACCATATTCCTCAAGAATCTTTTTCGCGTTTATAACGGCTTGCTTTTGATATTCAAATTCCTTAAATTCCTCTGGGAGATATTTCAAAAACATCTCATCTTGCTGGTTTAGATCATCTTTAAAATATTCATATAAAAACTTAAGATAAAGTTCGTAGGGAGTAATGCTGTCGTTAAGCCATGTTTTTGTCTGAATAGTTTCAATATATTTTTGGCTGACATCAACAGCATCTTGCCAGAGTTCGTTAAACTTTTCTAAGGCAAAATCGTAGTCGGCTCTGTTTTTAAGCTCAACGTTAAACTCCAAGTTATCCATGAGGCCGGCTTGAGTAAAATTGCTTGATCCGGTGATTACTCTGCCTTTATCCCTATCCTCATCACTAAAGGTCATAATATAAACCTTGGCGTGTATTTTTTCTGTTGGATAGGCACGAATTTCAAGGCGGCTGGATTTTATCCATTCAATAAATTTGAAGACACCGTCCTCCACTTTTTCGCTATCCTCGGCTTCCTCCATTTCTTTCTCAATCGCAGTACCTAATTGCTCCTTAGTTTCGGCACTGGAAAATTGCAGAGCGGATTGCTCGGCTGGATTTGCTTTCTGCATCAAATCATATGTTTGCTGATTAGTACTGATACCAATAAGAATTCTAACCTTGTCGGTGCTTTCAAGAGATTTGTATAAAGCATGAAAACCACTAGTATAAAAATAACCAACCAGACAATCAAAAAATTTAGTGTCTTTGATTAATACCTCGAATCTCTGTTTAAGACTTTGACCTTTTTCGTTTGTTATAAATGTTAAGTCAGAATTCATATTATTTTTTTAATAAATTTAGAATGTTATTTTTCTTATATCTTCTGTCGCCACGAACTCCAAATCTAATGGCTTTCAAAACCCCCTTATTATCCCACTTTCGTAAAGTATTTGGATGGCAATGTAGAAGTTCACACGCTTCACTTAAGGTTATGATTTCATCGTTCTTTTTTATTGTCATAAAAGAAGTAATATTTAACTTAACATTACTTTACACCTATTTTAAATCAAAGTAAAGTCATTTTTTAGAAGTTTTAGGATTAAAAGTTATCTACTCGGGACGCTCTGGACTCCTTTAGGGATCAGCGTCATCAATAGTGTTATATGGAATACGCAAATTATCAAGGGTTTAAAGGGGCTTCTATCCAAAACCAAGTTCAGGCCCCAGTAAAGGTCAAATATTGCCTTTACGCAAGAAAATCAACGGAATCAGAGGAACGCCAAGTCCTCTCTATAGATAGCCAGATAAAAGAGATGATCCGGCTAGCTGAAAGAGAAAAACTGGATATTGTAGAGATTAAGCGGGAAAGCCATTCAGCTAAAGCAACCGGACAACGGCCAATCTTTAACGAGCTTCTGACTGATCTTAGGCAAGGCAAGTTTAATGGTATCCTAACTTGGGCTCCTGATAGAATATCCAGGAATGCTGGCGACCTCGGAGCGATAGTAGATCTGATGGATGAAAAACTTTTAATAGACATACGAACGTTTAGCCAAAGCTTTAGTAACAACCCAAATGAAAAATTCTTGCTGATGATTTTAGGTAGTCAGGCTAAACTTGAAAACGATAATCGTGGCATTAACGTAAAACGTGGTTTAAGATCCAGAGCAGAAATGGGTTTTTGGACAGGACTTGCTCCGCTTGGGTATTTAAACCAGAATAGAGTAGATAAAAAGGGCGATGTCATTATTGATCCGGTAAGAGCGCCTATTATTAAACAGATGTTTGAAAAAGTTGCTTATGAATATTATAGCGGCAGGAAATTGTTTCACTGGCTGAAGTTTGATATTAATTTTAAAACCAGGGGTAATAAAAATCTTACACTAAGCGGAATATACAGGGTAATAAACAGCTCATTTTATTACGGGATGTTTGAGAGGCCGCAGGGTAGCGGTACTTGGTATAAAGGTCAGCATAAGCCACTAATAACCCAAGAGTTATTTGAAAAAGTCCAAGAACAACTTCAAAGAGCAGAAAAAGAACGTAAGAATAGGGATTTTGCCTTCACTAAATTATTAACTTGTGGCTACTGCGGATCAGGGGTAACTGGGCAAGAAAAATATAAGCATCTTAAAAACGGAACCATAACTACCTATATTTATTATGGTTGTACCCGGGGCAAGGATAAAAATTGTAAAAGTATCTACATTAGAGAAGAAGAGTTGATCGTAGAGCTGCTTAAAATTATTGACCAAGTGGAAATAGATAAACTCGGTATGAGGTATAAGCTAGAAGCCGAAGTTGAAAGATATAATAAATTTCAAGAATCGGTACTAGGGAGTAGTCCCGATAAAAATATCCCGACTAAAAAAATTGACGTACGAACGTATGCCAAGTATATATTACAAAATGGAGTGATTACTGAAAAGAGAGAGCTACTGGCTTTATTACAGAGTAAGCTAATTTATAAGGATAAAAAAATTACTCTCCTTTAAAAGTATTAGTAGTGAATTTTTTCTGCGCGCGTTGAAAATTCTCAGTTTTCATAAGCTCTTCTTTTAAAGATTCATTTTCTTTTCTAAGCTCCTTAAGTCTTGTAATAAAATCATCGGAAAAATTAATTACTTCAAAATCTTTGTTTATTCCCCCAAAAATATCCATGAAGTTACCGGCACAAAGGCCTAGTGTCCATAGATCAGTTTTAACCAAAAAATCATTTTCCTTATCAAAGAATGGAGTGGCAAATTTTTTTCTCTCTTCATCTAAGTAAAAATTTTGTTGGGCATAAACTATATTTGCATGCGCGGTCGAAGAATTAATTGATTGTTTGATATTTTTAATTGCTAAAGAAGCCTGCGGATACCGTTGTTCAAGCCAATCATATCTTTTTTTAGTTAATTCTTTAGATGGATCCATTATTTCCTCTTCATTTATATCAGCAAAATCTTTAATATCTATATTGCCAATAGCATAGGCTGCGCAGGCACCTGATTCCAGGGATTGCCTTAAATCCATCATAGCCTGAACATGGTGGAGTCTTACTGTTGAAAATAAGGCCAAAGTATGGTGTTTTCTAATTTGTGAAAGAAACATAGTGAAAATAAACCTATCAGGATCCACGGATTTTATAAATTCGTTTAGTAGATGATTTAATTCAGCGGAGTTAATAAAATGCCTACCAAAGCGTTCAGCTCCAGCAAGAACCATTTCTTTTTCGCTTTCAAGGATATCGCCTAATGTTGATTGTTTGAAGTCCATATGATTAATACAGTAATGGGTTTAAGTCAGTCTGGATATTCAGATTGTAAGCTAATAAACTAGGACAAAGTTGAGTTAATGAAATATCATCAGAGCCAAGATTACAAAAAATCCATACTTGATGAAATGGTTGAGCTTCATTTTTTAATAATAAATCGCTTATTTCAGTAATATTTAAATTTTCTATTGGTTTATTTAAACTTATTAAAAGTGTGGTTTGAGGAACGTATCTTTTTATAAATTTTTTTTCAATTATTAATTTAGCAATTTTTTGTGAATCATTTTCTCCCGCTGTATTATTAATTACTTCTGGCGGTAGGAAAATGCACTCTAAAGGGAATGCATTTATTGTATTACCTCTTCTATCTCCGAGTGCTTCAATGGGTACCAATGCAATATCTGGCACATCGCTTGATACTATCAAATGTTTCCCGTAATTTAATTTTGCTAGTAGTAAAGTAAAATATATTGTTGGAAAAATTTCTTCACTAACTTTTTTAAATCGAGTATCCTGGAGCTTGCCTTTAGTTTTTTCTAAAGCGAAATTGACTAATTCAATTAGTTTTAATGGAGTAAAACCAATATTCCAATCGCCATGGGAACTGTTAGGGCTTAAATTACGAGCCTGTAAATAAGTAAGAGCATTAATTAATTCTTCATCAATTAGCTCAAGGCCTAATGTTTTTTTAAAAAATGAATTACATTCTTCTTTTGTCCACATAAAATTATTATCTTTCATTAACTAGTTTTTTTTCTTGTTCTATGATGCTCCAATACGGCTCGGCGTAATTTCCCCCTCTCATATCTTTTAATACATCAATTTGATCCTGTGGAATTTCTACAACTAATTGATCAAGATAGTCCAAGAAAGCTTGCTTATTGTTAAGTGAAAATATCTTTGCAGGAAATTCATTTAACCTTAAATATGACGGCGTGTTTTCAGGAAATTCCCTAAGCAGTAAAGCTGATTCTTTATCTAAGAAAAGTGCGTCACAGTATGGCAGATAACTAGCTATAAAGGAAACATCCGTTGTAGATTTTGGAGGATTCTTTTTGCCGTTCCTTGCCCGATGCGCTAATCCAGCGAACATGACGGCATTAATTCTGATCTGAGGTATTTCAAGTAGCGCGTTTACGTCAATAAAGTATTGAGCAATTGTTTCTTGTGTTTGTTCTTCTGATAAGCCTTTTTGTTTAGCAATTTTGACTAAATCTTCAATTGTATCATTGGCTGGCGGCGGTAATAAATCATCTAAATCAAAATTATAATTTTCTTCTCTAACTATTTTTGTCATAGCTAAAGATCTTCTTTCAATAAATTTTTTTACTACCTCAATTAACCCTTTCCCCATGCCCAATGTTTCCTCTTTTACTCTTTGCACAAAAGTGATATTTTTTTCATTTTGCCACCTAGTCCAGACTTCTTTTAATTGTTCTTTTGTGAAAGTATTAACTTTTTGAATATTTTCTAATTGTCCTGGATATGGTCTTCCTCCGACAGATATCATCATGCCAGCCGACCAAGAATGTAAGTCTTTTTCAAATGCTATATTTTCCGGCTTCAACTCAAATTTAATTTTTCTGCCTTCTAGCCATCCTTCAAAATGTTTAGTAATTTGGTCTCTTTCTATTATCACGCTAGGATAAAGAGTTTTTCCATTGGAAAAATGTTCATATAATCTTTTCATTAATCTGAAATCTATATTTCCAATTAATGACTCATCTACATGATAAAAACTGTCAGGACAAACTATCGCTTGAGATTTTGAAGCAGCCTCAAGTTTTATGAATAAAGATTCCCAAAAAGGATCTGCCTTTATTCTTTCATGGCTCGGATGCGATTTGTCTAATAATTTTACCAAATTGCTAATAACAAATTGATCGAGATACAAAATATTCTTTTTAATCTTAGGCAAAATATAATCCTTTTTATACCCACACTTAATACACTCTCTCGTATATGAACCTTGACCGGACATTAGAAAGGATACGCCAAAAGAATTTTCCGCTTGGCATTTTAGGTCAGGGCATTGTTTATATGGTTCTGAAATAAAATCTTTACGAGTTATAGTCATAACTTGTTTCTTGGGAATACTTTTTTGTCCATCCCTATCTAAACAGCATTTTTTATATTTTATTCCCGAACCGCATGGACAGGGATCATTTCTTCCTATTTTCATATCTTATTATTTTACTATAAAACCGCCCTTTTGTGGACGGCTTATAGTAAAGCATTTTCTATGGTCAGTAGGATCCCCACCGGGGCTATCTTCATCTTAAGGCAATCTAAAGGGAATAGTTTATTTATCATAGGAGTATGTGTTAGTAATTTTTGAATTAATCTAATTATTAACGTATGTGCGAGATAGGTAAGAGTTGAACTTAATACCAACCCTAATTGCCATAGCAAACGATTTATTAAATTTTAAAAGAACTTAGGCTCTCGGGTCTATCGATACTAAATTGTACTGGCGGAGGCGGAAGGATTCGAACCTTCGGTACCCTTGCGGGCACAATAGTTTTCGAGACTATCCGATTAAACCACTCTCGCACGCCTCCTCGATTCGTTGAGTAACGCTATTACTATCCCAATGATCAACCAAAACTCAACAGCCAGATCGTTTTTAAAGTAAGGAACATCAACTAAACCATAAACCAGAAGGGCTATCATAGCCGAAATAGCGGTAAAAGTCAATAAACTGGGCTGTTTGGCGACCAGTTTTAAGAAGGCGAATAATAGCCAGATGATGGCAATTAAACCCAGCAAGCCGGTTTCGGTCCAAAAGTTTAAGAAAAAATTATGCGGGTAAAGATAAATCTCAATATGCCGGTTAACATGATACGGAGCGACTAAAGCTTGATAGCCCGCTAAGCCCGCGCCAGTCAGTGGGCGGTCAGCCAGCATGGCCGTGGTCTCGCGCCACTGCTGCGTGCGGATGGCCAAGTCAGTCGGTACCAACGGCAGTTTAGTTTGTGAAGCGAGGAATAACGATTTACTGATTTTGTTTTGGACAATCGGGGTCAAGGACAGGATTAAAATGACTGTAGCGCCGGCAAGTAAAGTCAGTAAGCGAGTTTTTTTATGTATTATCAATAATGCTAATAATCCCGCGGCCAGTCCAATCAGCGCGCCGGTTGAGCCGGTCCAAAAAATCGTCAGGATTGAAAGAACTATAACGGCCAAATTAAAAAGTTTGAGCAATTTTTTTTTTTCCGTCAGCAGATTGTTTAAGTTCAAAAAAACAATCGGCAGTAAAAATAAAGCGTTAGCGTTGGGATAACCAAAAAAAGTGGTAACGCGTCTGGTTTCTTCGGTCGCCCAAAAGGGATTAAAAATTAACGCACCGGTCAGTTTTTGAATAATGGTAAAAATGCCGATGGCAATGGCGGTAACGCCTAAGGCGCGAATAATGTTTTTAATTTCGTCAGTTGTTTTAATATTGTAAACTATAACCAGCAACAACATCAGTGGCTCAATAAAGTAGGCCTTCCAAATTCCGGCCGCTGAATTAAAGTCCGGCGAGATAAAAACAGAGATTGTCGAAGCAATTAATAGCAGGATAATGGGCAAGCGTAAAATTTTAGGAACGGCGTTGTTGGTTTTATTATTCAGCTTTCCGGTTTTGATATTCTTAAGCCAAACCAGAGGATTCAAACTGATTTTTTCTTTAAGGAGCCAGACAATAAACAAAATCAAAATCATGCTTTCCAGCAAAGTCATGGGTACGCCTAAAGCGGTAAAGCGAATCAGATATGTCGGTAAAAGCGCGACAATCAAATACAAGCCCCACTTTAGATTTTTTTGGGCTATAACGGTGAAAAGTAGGAGATAAATGATGTTTAAGAAACCGTAAATCATATGCATATTTTAGCAGATTTTAGGTAAAAAAAGAACCGTTCGCAATTGAACGGTTTGTGTGGACCGACAAGTGGTTCACATTTGCCGGATTCTTTGAGGATCGTTTAAACGTTCCTGAACCATCTATTGATTACTTGAATAATCATTGTTAGCAATGCGACTAACGCGGCACTGATTAAACAAATTTCATTAGCCCAGAAGAAACTTGTGCATAGGCCCAAAGAAATGCCGATGGTGACTTGAAACAGTCTGTCTGATAATATTGCTGTCTCTAGATTGTTATGACCAATGTGTTTATAGGCCTTAGCCTCAATGCAGGCGATAACGCTAATTCCGGCCAGGCAAAACCAGGCAATTAATGTCGGCATAACAATAATGCTAAAGCCAGTTAAACCACAAAGGGCCATTAATACAAAGGTGAGCATCGCTAGTGACCAAGGGAAGGGACGGCCTGGTTGGTCGTATTCGGACAAGGATATTTGGCTCATTTTTTATCCTCCAGATGAGCGTTGTTTGGGATCAATTTATCTAAATATATCAGCTAGGAGTTTTTTGTCAAACGCTTTAAAGAGCAGCATCAGTAGGGCGTAAATGACAATGGCAAAAATTAGCGTTAGAATTACTGGCCAATTCGGTAGAATATAGATAATGCCAGTCATGATGATAGAAGCGGCTAAGCTTTTGCCAAAAACATTCCAGGAAAGTTTGAGCCGGGTAAATTTGTAACTTAAGATAAACGCGCTGACGGCGATAAAAAGCTCCACCACCACGGTTACCCAGGCCGCGCCAAAATAGGAATAGCGGGGAATAAAAATAAAGTAACCGATTAAAGAAAGCACGGCGGCGGTAAAATAATATTTGAGCATGGTTTTTTGCTTGTCCAAAATCACCAAACAGTAGGTAAACAAAATGCCCGCAAAAATAATACCGGTAGCCAGCATTAAGGCGGGTAGAATTTTGCCAGAGGCTTCAAACTCCGGCCCGGCAATAAGGCGCATAATTTTATGAGCCAAAGGAATAGAGCCTAACACCATGGGCATGGCCAGCATCATAAAAAAATCAAAAGTTTTTTGCAGGGCGTTTTTAAACCGTTCCAGATTTTGGCTGACCCAGGCAACCGTTAAAATAGGCATGACCATGCCCATAAACATATGCGGAAAAGTCACGATAATTTCCAAAATTTTGTAAGGCGCGCCGTAAATACCTACGTCAGACGCGCTTTGGTATAAAGAAAGAATTATCATGTCGGCGCGGAAATAAACGAGGTTAAAAGCAATGCCCAAAGCAATGGGCCAGGTTTTTTGCAACACCGTTTTCCAATACGTCCAGTCAAAGGCCCACTGAATAATGACGTATTTTTTGATTAAAAACCAGAGGATTAAAAAGTAGACCAAAGTGTTGGCCACGTTGCTCCACATGATTACCGTTAAACTGCTGTTATAATAAATCAACAAGATTACGGAGGCCAAAAAGGCCACTCGGCCAAACACTTCGGCTAAAGCCACTAAGCCCATCTTTAAATATTTTTGAAAAACCGCGGTCAGGATTTGTACCAATGACATGAAGAAAAACGAGACCGCCACAATTACGCCCGACCATTTAACTTCGGCTGAATAAGGAAAGGCAAAAATTAACAAGGAGCCGCCGCCTAGTAAAATGAAAGCCGAAACCACTCGCAAGGTTAGGATATTATTAAAAATTTTGGTCTGGTTGGCCGGCTGGGCCGCCATTTCCTTTAAACAAATTATGTACAGGCCCATGTCTACCAGCACGCCAAAAAACTGCATAAAGGCCAGGGCAGTAGAGTAATAGCCAAAACCCTCACTGCCCAAATAGCGGGTTAGCAAGGCAATGGTGGCTAGGCCCAAAACAGTGCCGACGGCTTTACCAAGCACTTGCCAAAAGGTGTTATGGGCAATGGATTTAGTAAGGTTTGGCATATATTAAAGCTATTTTACCCCGCGCTACTTATAAAATCAAGATTTTAAAAAGGATTACACCGACCGTAAATCAGTGTAATCCTTTTTTGAATCCGTGTAATCAGTGTTAAGCCGTTTTAACTTTATCCCAAACCTTTTTTTTGATCTCCGCGATCATTTTAGGATTGGCGCGCAAGAAATCTTTGACTGCTTCACGCCCGACCCCTAACTTGTTTTCACCAAAGTTGTAGGAGTTGCCGGATTTTTCAATAATGCCGAACTGGACGCCAGTATCCAATGCATCGCCCGAAACGCTGATGCCTTCGTTGTACATAATGTCGAATTGCGTGCTCTTAAACGGCGCGGCGACTTTGTTTTTAACCACTTTGCAGTTAACGCGGTTGCCGATGATTTCTTCGCCCTTTTTAATCTGGGCGGCGCGCCGCACTTCAATTCTAACCGAAGAGTAAAACTTTAAAGCCATGCCGCCGGTGGTAGTTTCCGGGTTGCCAAAGAAAACACCGATCTTCATCCGGATCTGGTTGATAAAGATCACTACGGTATTGGTTTTACTAACAATGCCGGAAAGTTTGCGCAGGGCCTGGCTCATTAAGCGGGCCTGCAAGCCCATTTGGGGGGCGCCCATTTCGCCTTCAATTTCCGCTTTGGGCACCAAAGCCGCGACCGAGTCGATAACGACCACATCCACGCCGTTTGATCTAACCAAAGCTTCAGCAATTTCCAATGCCTGTTCGCCGGTGTCGGGCTGGGAAATTAACAAGCTATCAATATTGACGCCGATTTTTTTGGCGTACTCCGGATCCAAGGCGTGTTCCGCGTCAATAAAAGCGGCGGTACCGCCCAGCTTTTGCACTTCGGCAATGATGTGTTGCGTCAGAGTGGTTTTACCCGAGGCCTCCGGTCCGTAGATTTCAATAATCCGGCCTCTGGGCACGCCGCCCACGCCTAAGGCAATATCCAGTGATAAACAGCCGGTCGGCACGGCTTCTACCTGCATTTTTTTGGCCTCGCCTAGCTTCATGATGGAGCCCTCGCCGAATCTTTGCTTGATCTGGTCAATGGCTTGGTTGGTGGCATTGTCTTTCAGTTTTTGTTCTTTGTCTTCGTCCCGAGCGGGAGTTTTAGCTTCTTTTGGCATATTTTTCTAAGTTTTAATGATAAATTTGACCCTGCTGTTTGACCCTTTTTTCTGACCCGCCGAATCGGCGGGCTGACCCTGTGACCCTTGCCCCGATTTTGCGAAGCAAACATCGGGGCTGCTTATCGTGACCCTAAATTGACAAGCACGGACTGTTTATTGATGCTTTAATTAAAAAACCGTCTGCAATCATCAATTATAATATCGGCTGTTCGGTCTGATTAATCTGCTCGGCTGTAACCGGTTTGCGCAAAATGGAAATGGTAACGGTGTTGGCTTGGCTGTGCTTTTTACTGGCTGATATTTTAAAGACATTTAGGCCGACTGTCAAATCCACGGTCTGGTTAAAACTGCCGTCCGGGCCGGCCAAAATTTCTTGTTGGTTAATGGTAATGGCTGTTTCCGGTTCGGTCTGACCGGTGATGGCCAAATAACTGCCGGTGGTTACGGTTTCGCTTTGCGGTGAAATAATGGTCAAAGCTGGCTTGGAGTAAATGTTTTGAATTTCCCAGCCCAGATAGCTAACCAATAAAATCAAAACCAAACCGACGACCGATTGTTTAATCAGCCGAGGCGAAAGCCAGTGGGCAGCGGCGTGGAATTTCTTTTTCGGTTTAAAGGCCGGCAAAACCAGCTGAGCGTTTTTTTCCTGCCGGTAAATCTGCTGAATCGCCTTTTCATTAAGATGCCAGTGCTTGGCCAGTTTTTTTAAAAACTCTAGGGCATAAACTTCGCCCGGTAATAAATCATAATCGCCGTTTTCCAAAAGTTTTAAATACTTTAAGGAAACCTGAATCTTTAAGGAGAGGTCTTCCAAAGTCAGGCCGGATTTTTCCCGTTCTTCCCGCAAAATTTCCGGCAGGGCTTTGGCGGCAGTCAGTTTTTTAGCGATGAAACTTGTCATAGCGATTGGTCATTGCGAGCCCCGATTTGCGAAGCAACATCGGGGCGAAGCAATCTCGTAGTAATATGATTTAATTTTTTTTATTTTCTTCTTCTGTCATTTCTTCGTCGGTCTCTTCGGATTCTTCTTCTGTTTCGCTCGGCTCTTCAGGTTCTGGTTCAGCTTCTTCTTCCGGCTCCTCCTCTTCAACCTCATCCGCACCCGGCGCGCTTTCGCTTACATATTTGTTAGTTGTTTCGGAAGGAATGTGGTAAAAATCCTGGTCGGATATTAAGATTTCTCTGGGCTTAGCGCCGTCGCCGGGCCCGATTACGCCCTGTTCTTCCAGTAAATCCAACAGGCGCGCTGCCCGGGCATAACCCACTCTTAATCTTCTTTGCAACAACGACGCAGAAGCTTTGCCGGCTTTAATCACAATATCTTTGGCTTCTTCCAATAGCTCATCGCCGTTTTCAGAACCGCCCACTGCCGAAGTGCCGCCGTGCGAACGGCCTTCCACCACTTCGTCATTATAATCGGGCTCGCCCTGCTGTTTCCAAAAATCAATCACTCGTTCAATTTCCGCATCGGAAAGGTAAGCACCCTGAATGCGGCGCGGTTTGGAAATTTCGGCTGAACTAAACAATAAATCTCCCTTGCCCAGTAGTTTTTCCGCGCCTGAAACATCAAGGATAGTACGGGAATCAACTTGAGAAGCCACGGCAAAAGCAATGCGGCCGGGAATGTTGGCTTTAATGAGGCCGGTAATAACATTAACGGAAGGACGCTGGGTAGCCACCACCAAATGGATGCCCACGGCTCTGGCCATTTGAGCCAAGCGGACAATGGCGCCCTCCACATCGCGGGAGGAAACAGCCATCAAGTCGGCCAGCTCATCAATGATGATCACGATGTAAGGCAGGCGGTTGACCAAAACGGCTTCGTTGTAGGCATCAATGTTTCTTTTGCCGGCGGAGTTTAACAGCTTAAACCGTTCTTCCATTTCCTTAACTGCCCAGCGCAAGGCATTGATGGTTTTATCAACTTCAGTAATAACGGGGGTCAGCAGATGGGGGATGCCGTTGTAGTTGGTCAGCTCTACTTTTTTAGGGTCAACAATCAGCATCTTTAACTGATCGGGGGTGTATTGGTAGAGCAAGCTGATAATAACGTTATTGATGCAAACCGATTTGCCGCTGCCGGTGGCGCCCGCGATTAACAAATGCGGCATGCTGGTCAGGTTGACGGTCCAGGATTTGCCGGAAACATCTTCGCCCAAAGCAATTTTTAAACTGCCGCGTTTGTGTTGAAATTCGTAACTGGCAATAATGTCTTTAAGTTTTACAATGGCGATTTTTTGATTAGGCACTTCCACGCCAACTAAGGATTTACCGGGGATGGGTGCTTCAATTCTAATGGGGTGGGCGGCCAAACTCATGGCCAAATCGTTTTGCAAAGTGATGATGCGGGAAAGCTTAATGCCCTCGGCCGGTTTTAAGGTAAACTGGGTCACGGTGGGACCCACGTTAACTTCATCCATTTCCACCGGAATGCCAAATTTTTCCAAAGTGTTGCGGATAATTTCGGCGTTGGCTTTAATGTCGCCGGAGGTGGGTTTACCGCTGCGGCCTTCCAGCAGGTTTAACGGTACTTCCACTTTGCGGTTGCGGTTTTTGGAAAAGGTGACGTGAACGCTGTCCACATCCGGTTTTTTGGCATCTTTAACCGCGGCGGCCGCGACACCGATTTTTTTCTTGGCAAAGGTTGCTTCGCCCAGCTCCGCTTCGGTTGTTTCTTCCACGTCCTCTTCCGCGGCCGCCGGCTCTGTTGCGCTTTCCTGCCAGTCGTCATTTTCTTCTTGCCAGTTTTCTTCTTCTTTTTCCGAACTAACGCGGTTTTTGAATAAATTGAAGAAATTTATTTTTTTGGCCACGCTTTTTAAAGTTGTATTAAAGGTCAGCAAGATGGCGATTAAAAAGATGGCCAGCAAAACAATAATAGAGGCCCAGGAGCCCATGGTTTTTTGCAAAGGCAGATAAACAAAATAGCCCAGGTAGCCGCCGCCCTGGCCGCTCTCCAAAAAAGTTTCCACACCCGCATCTTTGATAAACTGGAAGATGCCGGAATAGCCCATCACCAAAAAAAAGACGCCAATGTAGTTGCCGGCGGTAATGGCGTATTTTTCCGGCAACAGCAAAAAGTAGCCCAGAATCAATAGCACCACCGGGGCAATTAAGGCGCCCCAGCCAAAAATGAGGTTTAAAGTGTTTTTTAAGGCCAGCCCCAAATCGCCGGCCAAATCAAAAAAGGAGAGGATGGAGAGGGCCGCCAAAGCGAACAAAACAATGATTAAAATGCTTTTTTTGGTTTCTGACGCCAGCATGGGTCCGCGCTCCCAACCGTTCTCCTCCGCCTCTTTTTCTTGACGTTGTTTTCGTTTGTTTTTTTTGGCCATTTACGTTCTTATGATATCGGTTATTTTAACACTTTTAAGCGTTTTTTGGAAGAAGGCAGGGGTAGTTGACAGACCAGCTGTTTTTTTCTAAGATATACGGCGTAACAGGGTCATCTTTGCTTATTATTGAGCAAATGCTGCCCTGTTTTATTTTATGAAATTATATTTTAGAAATCATAACCGACATTCTATTAGATTGCCTGAACACGATTATTCCCAATCGGGAATTTATTTTGTGACGATTTGCTGTTATGAAAAACAACATTTTTTTGGTGAAATTAATGATGGGCGAATGTTATTGTCGCCAATTGGTCAAATCGCCAAACAATGTTGGTTGGATATATCACAACATTTTCGCAATGTTATATTGGATGAATACGTGATTATGCCGAACCACGTCCATGGTTTAATTGAAATCGTTAATCATAATCACAATGTAGGGGCGCAAAATTTTGCGCCCCTACGGGGTTCACAAAATAAATTTCAGGTTATGCCGCGTTCATTGGGTTCAATCATACGTGGTTATAAAATCGGGGTTACCAAATGGTGCCGACAAAATAATATGGAATATTTTAAATGGCAACGGAATTATTATGAACGCATCATTCGCGATGAAATGGAATTATTCCGCGTTCGTAAATATATCAAAAACAATCCGGTCAATTGGCAGACAGATAAAAACAATATTAAAATTTAATAAATAAAATAACCTCCCACTTGGAAGTGGGAGGTCAGGCTCACCGCTAGATGGTGTTTAGCCGCCCTTCCCCTTACGGGGGATTTGTCGCGGGCCTCGTTACTTTTTTATAATACCATGCTAAGGAATCTTGTAAATATTGACAAATTAAGGACTATATGATATATTAATTTATTCCAGAATAAAGTCAGATTATTGAGTATTTTACGGGAAATATTCAAAAATATGGCCTGATTCAAACAATTAAGCCAGACCTGAACATCCGGCAGGTTACCGGTAGCACATTTTACATGAAAGGATGATGGCAATGTCAGCATTGACCACATCTAAAGGAACTCGCGAGCAGAAGGACTCGTTTTTCAGCTTGCTAAAGTCAGCCGTCAGCGAAGCGGCAAAAATTATCTTGAAAGAGATGAAGCCGTCGCGCGCGGGTTTACAAATTTTGCTCGCCAATGGCCACGTATTTAAGGCCGCCATTATCAAGGCGGTTACGGACACGGCTCGGGAACTTTTGGCGCCAGCATTGTCGGAAAATGCCTCCGCTTACGAGTTCGCTCGTCTAACCTTGGGCCGTGCTTTTATCACGCCTGAAGAAGTCATGCGGGCTCGTCGCGGCGTGGTCTACACGCCGGAACAACTCACAGAGTTCAAAAGAATTCTGCCGACGCAAGACATAATCCAATGGGCAAAGTCGAACGGCTTTATACTGGTCGCCGGTCCAGCAAAACCACTTTCGCTTTTAGAGATAAGGGATCTGGATCCCATTTTCTTTTACGCGAAATCAGGAGATTGGTATGCGGGCGATGCCGAGAAGTTTTCTCGGGACGACAAAGTCGATGTTACTTGGCTTATGGTCAGGAAAGAGGCCGTCCAAGATTCCTTCTCGAAAAGTTGGACCGAACAAACGGCTTTACTCTTGGAGGTTGAGTATGTGCCCAACGTTGCCGAAGTCGCATGGGCAGTCACGACCTATAAGGCCGTGAGGGGTATTTACTTGATGCCGAACTTCTACGTTCGTACATCATCAGTGGATGCCCTCGGCAACCGCGTGCCCGTCGGCCTTTTCGGCGCCAGCGGTCTGGCCATCAACGACTGCTGGGATGTCGATCGCCATGGCGCTCTGGCGGTTGTTTCTGCCCGGAAGTTGAAGATGGAATCTTAAGGTCTCAATCCTTTTGATTCCTTGATCCTCCGCGTTAGTATACAAGCAATTGTGTCTGGCGCGGGGGATCTTTTTCTTTCCGCGAAAATAAAATCGGCGGATTTTTTCAATCAAAAAACGGCTCGCCGATTCGGCGGGCCGTTTTTGTTTTTAGTCAGAGATTCTATCGGTCAGTCGCTTCGCTCCTTCCCTCCCCGCCTTGACTCGCAAGGCGAGGCTGGCAGAATGACATTATTTTTTCCTAAATCCTGTACCAGCCGGAATCAGGCGGCCGATAATAACGTTTTCCTTTAAGCCGCGAAAATGGTCGATCTTGCCGGTAATGGCCGCGTCAATCAGCACGCGGGCGGTTTCTTGGAACGAAGCGGCCGAGAGGAAGGAGTCGGTAGAAAGCGACGCTTTAATTAGACCTAACAGCATCACATCGGCCGTGGCTTCCCTGCCCTTAACCTTTTTGGCTTTCTGGTTTTCTTCGGTGAGCAAGGAGCGAGTCACAGTTTCGCCGGGCAGTAAATTGGTATCGCCGGCATCCTTAACCGTTAAACGGGAGAACATCTGCCTCACGATAATTTCAATATGCTTGGCGTTAAGTTTTTGACCCTGTGAAGAATAGATGTAAAGAATTTCCTTGATAATATATTTTTGCACATCCAGCTGGCCCTTGTGTAAATGCAGTTCATGCAAATCCATACTGCCTTCGGTGAGAGGGTCGCCCTCATTGACCAAATCGCCATCTTTAACCCACAAGGCGTAGCCCGGCGGAACAATCACTTCCATGATGGATTCGGTATCGGCAATAATTTTTAGGTTGTCGCCCTGGATTTTAACTATGCCGTTATGAGTTGATTTAATTACCTTTTTCTCGTTCTGCTTGTGCTTCATCAGCTTGTCACCGGGCTTAACGCCGGCGCCGTCCTTAACCAGCAGGTCAAAGTCCTCGTTAATGGTCAGGTTTTCCGTAACTTCGCCGTTGTATTTAATTTTGACTAAACGCTGACTGCGGGTGCCGCCGGCCATATTCTTGTCAATCATAATCTGGCCGTGCACTTCGGCTACAATCGCCTTCTTTTTAGGGGGACGGGCTTCAAATAATTCCTCAACTCTGGGCAGACCCTGGGTAATGTCGGCGCCGGCCACGCCACCGGTGTGGAAGGTTCTCATGGTCAGCTGGGTGCCGGGTTCGCCAATGGATTGCGCGGCAATCACGCCGACGGCCGTACCCATGGCCACCGGGGCGTTAAAGCCCAAGTCAAAACCGTAGCAGGTTTGGCATAAGCCGCGAGTGGATTTACAAGTAATGTTGGAACGGATGGTTACGGTTTCCAGTTCCATGCCTTCCAGTTTTTTAAGAGCGTCTTTGGAAACAATTTCACCCGTTTTAACCAACGTCTTTTTGGTTTTAGGATGAACAATATCGTGCATGGTTACGCGGCCCCAGATTAAGTTGGGAATGGTTTCGCCCATTTTTTCGGAATCGGCTTTGGTAATGGTAAAGCCCTCGGTATCACCGCAATCCTCTTCCATAATTACCAAATCCTGGGCTACGTCCACCAATCTTCTGGTAAGGTAACCGGCGTTGGCGGTTCTTAAGGCGGTGTCGGATAAACCTTTGCGGGTACCGTGAGTGGAGATAAAGTATTCCAACACGTCCAAACCTTCTTGGAAGTTGGCCTTAATGGGCAGTTCAATAATTTCACCCGAGGGGTTAATCACCAAGCCCTTAATACCCATAATCTGAATCATCTGGGCCCAGCTGCCGCGGGCGCCGGAATTGATAATGGAGAAGAGCGAGCTGCCGCTGTCAAAGGAATTTTTGGATAACTCGGTAATTTCTTCCTTAACGCCGGTCCAAACTTCCACCACTTTAACGTAGCGTTCCTTGTTGGTCAGCAAGCCCTCTTCATATTGTTCCTGAATTTGTTCCACCAGCTTTTCACCCTTTTTAATAATCTCCGGTTTTTCCTTAAGGGTAGGAATATCATTCATGCCCCAGGATAAGCCGGAAGCGGTAATGGTGCGGTAGCCGATGGTTTTTAATTGATCCAAAAATTTGGCGGTAAATTCGCAGTCGTAAATTTCCAAAGAGCGCGCCACCAACTGCTTTAAGGTTCGGGAATTCATTTCATCGTTAACCAGACCCAGTTTTTCCGGAATGATTTCGTTAAAAATCAAACGGCCCACGGTGGTTTCCACAATTTCATTTTTAATGCTGACGCCGATGCGATCGTGCAGGCGGACCTTGTTGAGGTTGTAAGCGGTTTTGGCTTCGGCTTCGTCGGAAAAATATTTAACGGGTTTGGTTTGGGAAGGGTTGATAAAGGTCAGATAGTAACAACCCCACACCACGTCCTGGTCGGGCGAAGCAACCGGTTCGCCGGTTGCCGGCTTAAGCAGGTTTTTTGAAGAAAGCATGATTTCGGCGGCTTCACGCTTGGCCTCTTCGGTAATGGGCACGTGCACGGCCATTTGGTCGCCGTCAAAGTCGGCGTTAAAGGCCTTACACACCATGGGGTGGATCTGGATGGCTTTACCTTCAATCAAAATCGGCTGAAAGGCCTGAATACCCAAACGGTGCAAAGTGGGGGCGCGGTTTAAAAACACGTGAGCGTGTTTGGTTACTTCTTCCAAAATAGCCCAGACCTCTTCGTGATCTTGTTCAATGTAGCGGTTGGCGGAGCGGACGTTATGAACCGCTTCGCTTAAAATAAGTTTAGAAATAACAAACGGGCGGAACAATTCCAAGGCCATGGTTTTAGGCAAACCGCATTGGTGCATTTCCAGTTTGGGGCCAATGACGATGACGGAACGGCCGGAATAGTCAATACGCTTACCCAACAGGTTCTGGCGGAAACGGCCTTGCTTGCCTTTTAAAATGTCGGCAATGCTTTTCAGCATTCTTTTTTGGCCGGTGGAAGCGGTCACGGTTTTACCGCGGCGGGCGCCATTGTCAATCAAGGCGTCCACGGCTTCCTGCAACATTCTTTTTTCGTTTCTTTGAATGACCTCGGGGGCGTTTAATTCCTGCAAGCGCTTTAAGCGGTTGTTGCGGTTAATAACGCGGCGGTACAAATCGTTAAGGTCCGAGGTGGCAAAGCGCCCGCCATCAAGCTGAACAATCGGCCGCAAATCCGGAGGAATAACCGGCACCATGGTTAAAATCATCCATTCGGGGCGGATGTTGTTGGCTACCAAACTGCGGATCAGTTTGGATCTTCTGATCATGCGTTTCTTTTTGGAAGGAATTGCTTGGGTAATTTCCAAATCCAGAGCGGTGGCGGCCTTTTCCAAATCAATGGCGGTCAATAATTGTCTGACGGCTTCAGCACCGATGCCGGCTTCAAACACGTGGCCGTACTTTAAAGACAAATCCTGATACGCGCTTTCGGTAATTATTTTAAATGGCTTTAAATCCTTGAGTTCTTTTTTGGCCACTTCGGCGGCCCGCTCTAAAGTTTCGGTTTTATTCTGCTTGGCGTTATTGATGATATTAAGTTCTTTTTGGAACGCGCCTTCGGTCACGCTGTTTTCCTGTTTTTTCTTATTCAGCTCGGCAATTTTTTGTTCAAATTCGCGCTCAATGGCTTTGTGTTTGCTCTTTTGTTCGCCTTTAATCTGTTCCAAAGTTTGCGCTCTTAAATCTTCATCCACGCGCAAAATAATAAAGGAAGCAAAGTAAATAACTTTTTCCAGTTCCTGAATTGACAAGTCCAACACCAAACCGATCTTGGAAGGGATGCCCCGCAAAAACCAGATGTGCGAAACGGGCGAAGCCAGCGCAATGTGGCCCATGCGTTCGCGCCGCACCACGGCCCGGGTAACTTCCACGCCGCACTTATCGCAGGTAATGCCTTTGTAGCGGATGCGCTTGTATTTGCCGCAGTAGCATTCCCAGTCCTTGGACGGGCCAAAAATGCGTTCGCAGAACAAGCCGTCCTTTTCCGGTTTTTGGGTGCGGTAGTTGATCGTTTCGGGCTTTAACACTTCGCCGGTGGACCAAACCAGAATCTCTTTGGGCGAAGCCAAACGCAAACGGATGCCGTTAAAGTCGGTAGCGGCCACGTTATTGTCGGGCATAAAGGCGGTTTTGGAAGAAGAAGGATTTGGCATAATTTAGGTTATCGAGCTTAAGCTCAATTTAGATTATGAAGTTAAACGATTAGCCGGTTGATTATTCTTTGCGGTGTTCCAGCGCTTCCGTTTCTTCCTGGCGGCTGGGTTTAATGAGCGGCTTATCGTCTTTTAACAGTTCCACTTCCAAGCCCAGACCTTTAAGTTCCCTAACCAACACGTTGAAGGATTCGGGAATATTAAGCTTGGTGACCGGTTCGCCCTTGATGATTGATTCATAGGCCTTGCTGCGGCCGGGAATATCATCGGATTTGATAGTAAGAATTTCTTGCAAAGCGTGAGCGGCGCCATAGGCCTCCAAGGCCCAAACTTCCATTTCGCCGAACCTTTGTCCGCCGCCTTGGGCCTTGCCGCCCAAGGGCTGTTGAGTAACTAGTGAGTATGGCCCAATGCTTCTTTGGTGAATCTTATCTTCCACCAAGTGATTCAGTTTTAACATGTAAATAATGCCGACGGTAGTTTTTTTGTTAAAGGGTTCGCCGGTGCGGCCATCAAACAACTGGATTTTACCGTCTTCGGAAAAACCGGCTTTTTTAAGTTCCTGCTGAATGCTTTCCACGCTCACGCCGTTTAAGGCGGGCGAGGCCACGGTGTAGCCCAATTGCTTGGCGGCCATGCCCAAGTGGGTTTCCAACAACTGCCCTAGGTTCATACGGGAAATAACGCCCAAAGGATTCAAAATCATATCCACCGGAGTACCGTCGGCTAAGAAAGGCATTTCCTGCGCTGGCACAATGCGGGAGATAACACCTTTGTTACCGTGCCGGCCGGCCAACTTGTCGCCGGGCTGGACTTTTCTTAACTGGGCAATGGTGACCTGAATGCTTTTAATTACGCCGGCCGGTAATTTATCGCCGGAGACGCGGGAAAAGACCTTAATGTCAATCACTTTGCCGTGTTCGCCGTGTTCCAAGTAAAGCGAACTATCGCGCACGTCCTTGGCTTTTTCACCAAAGATGGCGCGCAGCAGTTTTTCTTCGGCGCTAAGCTCCGTTTCGCCTTTAGGGGTAATTTTACCTACCAAAATATCGCCGGCCTTAACCTGCGCGCCAATGCGGATAACGCCTTCTTCGTCCAGATCTTTCAATTTTTCTTCAGACACGTTGGGAATGTCGCGGGTAACCACTTCGGGTCCTAACTTGGTGTCGCGCACGTCAATGGAATAATCTTCAATATGGATAGAGCTGAATTTGCCGTTTTGCACTACCCGTTCGGAAATCAAAATAGCGTCTTCGTAGTTGCCGCCTTCCCAGGCCATAAAGGCAACCAACACGTTTTGACCCAAAGCCAGTTCGCCCTGATCGGTGGCGGCGCCGTCGGCCAGCACATCACCGGCCAAAATTTTGTCGCCTTTATCAACCAACGGATAGTGGTTCATGCAGGTGGAAGCGTTGGAGCGCATAAACTTGCCCAATACGTATTCGTGCTCTTTATCCTGTTTGTCGGTTAAAATAATTTTGTCGCCCTGCACGGCGGTAACTTCACCGTCCTGTTCGGCCACAATCACCTGGCCCGAATCTTTGGCCGCCCTAAATTCAATGCCCGTGCCAATAATCGGCGCTTCGGGCCGCACTAACGAAACGGCCTGACGTTGCATGTTGGTGCCCATCAAAGCGCGGACGGCGTCGTCGTGTTCCAAAAAGGGAATCAAAGCCGTGGCAATAGAAATAATCTGATTAGGGGCCACGTCCAAAAAGTCGATTTTGGAAACGGCGGCAAATGAAGGTTTGCCGTGGACTCTCATTTCGGCGTACTCTTTAATAAAGAAGCCGGTCTCGTCGTCAATCGGGGTGGTGGCGGCGGCGGTGTTAAAGCGTTCTTCGGTAAAAGCGTCCAAATAAACAATTTCCTTACTCACTCTGGGCTTAATCGGCACGCTTAAAATGTTTTTAAAGTTATGAAGTTCTTTGGCTGTTTTTTCATCAATATTATCGCCGGCTTTAACTAAAACTTTTTTGCTGTCCGGTTCCATAACATCTTCGCGGGCAATTTGGCCTACCGCCAGTTTGCCATCATTAGCTACGTCATGCAGAACTTTGCGGAACGGGGTTTCAATAAAGCCGTATTCGTTAACGCGGGCGTACGAAGCCAAGTGGCCAACTAAACCGATGTTGGGTCCTTCAGGAGTGGCAATCGGACAGATACGTCCGTAGTGAGTTCTGTGTACGTCGCGGACTTCAAAACCGGCGCGTTCTCTGCTTAAACCGCCCGGGCCCATGGCACTCACGCGGCGCTTGTGTTCCAGCTCGGCCAGCGGATTGGTCTGGTCCATAAACTGGGAAAGCTGGGAGCTCATAAAGAATTCCTTAATGGAGCCAATCACCGGACGGGCGTTAATCAGCTGGTTGGGGGTAACGCTGTTAATATCCATGGTGCTCATGCGGTCTTTAATGATGCGCTCCATGCGCGCCAAACCGATGCGGCATTTGTTTTGCACCAGTTCGCCGATGGCCCTAATGCGACGGTTGCCCAAGTGGTCAATATCGTCGGGCTGGTCCTGGGTAGTATTTAAACGGATGATTTCCTTGATGATTCTAACTAAGTCGTCCACTCTTAAAATCCGATTTTCTTTGGTAATGGCCATGCTGTCGTTAAACTTTTTATTTAATTTGTAACGGCCCACCACGCCAAAATCGTAGCGGTCAAAATTAAAGAACATGGCGTGGATTAAGGATTTGGCGTTATCCGGGGTGGCTAAATCGCCCGGCCTGATTCTTTTGTAAACTTCAATCAAACCTTCGCTTTCGTTTTTGGATGAATCCTTAGCCAAAGTGCTTTCTATATAATCTATGTCGGGCAGTGTTTCAACGTCCTTAAACAGTTCTTTGATTTGTTCATTGGAGCTCACGCCAAAAGCCCGCAGTAACGAAGTTACGGCCACCTTGCGCTTGCGGTCGATTTTTACATAGATAACGTGGTTCTGATCGGTTTCCAGTTCCAGCCAGGCGCCGCGGTTGGGGATGATTTTGGCGCCGTATAAACGCTTGCCTCTAAAGTTTTCGGAAGTAAAAAAAACGCCGGCTGAACGGATCAGCTGCGAAACTACGACTCTTTCCACGCCGTTAATTACAAACGTGCCGCGGTTGGTCATGAGGGGAAAGTCCCCCAGATAAATTTCCTGTTCTTTGACTTCGCCGGTGCGTTCGTTAACCAAACGGGCTTTAACGCGAAGCGGCGCCTCGTAAGTAATGTTTTTGGCGCGAGCCACACGTTCGTGGAACTTTGGCTCGTCCAAGTAGTAGTCTTCAAAATACAGTTCCAGGTTGCGGCCGATAAAATCTTTGATTGGCGAAACCTCTTCAAACAATTCCTTGAGACCGTTCTCAAAGAACCATTGGTAAGACCTTTTTTGGATTTCGATCAAGTCGGGGAGGGGTAAGGCGACTTTAGAGGAGGAAAAATACTTGCGCTCGATGGAACTTCGCATAGTTATGTTTGAAAATTATAAAATATTATAAATTTTAGACAAAAATATAACCCTTTGGTCTTAAGGAAGGGTTTTTTAGGGCTGAAGTTTTACACAGCCAGAGAACAAAACATAGGCGGATGATACCTTAAAAAAAAGGGCTTGTCAAGGGTTTAGTGTAAAAATTCGGTATCTTAGCTGTAATTAGCCAAAAAGTGAGATAATCAAAGTAGTAATTTTGTCAAATTTAAGGTCTAAAAAACCAAGTTTAATGCTTAATTTAGCAAAAAATAAACCCTCAAAGCAAGGGTTTATTCAGCACTTATCCACAGAAGCACTACATTACACAATATTTTTTATGTTTTGGCAAGTAATTCTTTAACTACCTCTCGGTCATCCCAGGGAATTTTTTGACCACCAGCGACGCAGATGTATTGCTCACAACCCTTGCCTGTGATTAAAACGAGATCATTGGCTTTAGCGAACGACAGTGCCTTTTTAATGGCCTCGCGACGGTCTTCAATTTTGAATAAATTTTGGTTCAATATTTTACCTTGTTGAATCGCGCCGTCAGCGACGTTATTAATAATCATCAGAGGATCGTCATCATATGGATCTTCGTTGGCCACAATTACATATTGCGCGTTATCAGCGGCCATTTTTCCTAAGATTGGTTGACGGGCTTTATCGCGGCCGCCGCCGCAGGAACCTAAAACGTGGATGATGTTATTAAAATTGAATAATTTTAAAGTTTCATATAATTTGGTCATTGATTCCGGCTCGGGCGCGTAATCAACCATCACTTTAAAATTTTGCCCTTCGTTTATCCATTCAAATCGGCCGGGCATGCTTTTAAAAGCAACTAAAGCTTTTTGAATTGTCTGGTCGTCAATGTTTTGTGATTTAGCCACAGCAACAGCGGCCAAAGAATTATAAATATTAACTTCACCAATAAGATTAATTTCCAATTTCCAAGATCCAATTTCCAAAGACGAGCCAGCTTGATTGCTTTGAATGTTTTGTGCCTTAAAGTCAGAATTTTTGTTAATTGAATAAGTTATTTTTTTATCAGCTTTGAAATTCAAAAAATAATCGGACTGCTCGTCATCAGCGTTGGCAACAATAATCTTGTTAATTTTTTTACCATCAATAATTTTATGAGACCTGTTAGTCAAATGACGGAATAACTCGCCTTTGGCTTTTTTGTAATTTTCAAAACCGCCGTGCGCTTCCAAATGTTCGGGCGTCAAGTTCGTAAACACGGTAATGTCATAATTAATGCCGATGTGCCGATATTGTTTAATGCCTTCGGAAGAAGTTTCAATCACGGCATATTTACAACCCGCCTTAACCATGTTCGCTAATAATTTTTGGGTCTGCATTCTACCCAGCATGGTCATTTTTTTATCATTTAGCCATTCTTTATCGGCCACTTTAAAATTGGCCGTGGTGGTAAAACCGACTTTATCACCCGCCCCTTCCAAAATTTTAGCAATCAAATTGACGGTGGTGGATTTGCCATTGGTGCCGGTTACGCCAACTACAATCAGTTTGCCGGAGGGATTGCCGTAAACCACCATGGCTAAAATGGCCAGTACTTTATGGTACCAGCCGATCATTAAGGATGGTAATAGTTTTTTTAATAGTGCCTTCATTATTTATTATTGTTGTTCAAAAACTCACCGATGGTTTGCACATCATCCGGTTTGCCAAAATCCAACCAAAAATCTTCAATCTCTTTGATTTTGACTCTTTTTTCTTTGGCTAGTAAATTAATGGCATCGGTCAGTTCAAATTCGCCGCGGGAGGATTTGGCAATCAAAGGCAGTTTTTTAAAAATGCTCGGCGTAAATTTATACAAGCCGGTGTTGATCAGGTTGCCTACAAAGGTGGTGGGTTTTTCAATAATTTTATCCAAGTAATCTTCGCCATCGCGGATCAGTACGCCGTACTTTTGCGGCTCCGGATGCTTCAGGCCGGAAATATAGTTGAAGTCGTCGTCAATAAAGAATTTTTTTAGGTCCCCGACGGAATACAAATTGTCGCCGTAAACGGTGATAAAACTTTCGTCATGGCCGATTAAATCCTTAACGCATTCAATGGGGCAGAGGGTGCCGTACTTATCGCCTAAAATATCAAATTGATTAACGATGGTAATTTTAAATTCGCCTTGATAGGTGTTTAAAAATTTTTCCATGATCTCTTTTTTGTAGCCAATCACCATGATGGCTTCGGTAAAGCCGGCTTCTTTCAAGTTTTTTAACAAATAATACAAAAAAGGATGGCCGTTGATTTCAATCAAGTGCTTGGGTTTTTCCTGGCTAAGATGAAGCATGCGCGTGCCTCGGCCCGCCGCCGCTACTACTACTTTGTTGATCATTTTAACAGAAGGTTAATTTTTCTCAACCATTGATAGGCTTGGTACCAGCCCGGTTGGTAAATAAAATCGTAAGTACCCGGGTAGCTGATGGCTTGCCCGCCAAAACCTTTTTTAAATCTGGTTACCCCTAGCCACGGATGGTTAACGCTATCGTCGGGCGCAATGCCATGCCAGTCGTAATTTATAAAACCGCGATTTTTGGCTTCGTTGATTAACATCCACTGCAGTAGATTCGGCGCCATCATTTGCCTAAAATTGTAGTCCGAAGCGCCATGCAGATAGGTGGCGGTGTTACCGTAAAAAACCATTAAGTTCGCGGCTATTATAGCATTTTCAGCGTTTCTGGCAACCCATAATTCCACCTCATCCAGCGCTAGCATTTTTTGATAATAACCCCGGGGATGCAGGCCAAATTGGTCGCGTTCGCCCGTTTGTTGAAACAACGGCCAGCATTGGTCAAATTGGCCGGCTTCAAGTTTTTCAATTTTTACCCCATGCTTTTCGGCTAATTTAATGTTGTATCTGGTTTTGGGATGAAAATCGGCCAGCAATTGTTCGGCTGATTGTTGTAAATCCAAAATCAGCGTGTCGGGCGGTTGAATGGATTTGGTTGATTTAAGTTTGATCTGGGAAGTTGGTAAGGGGAAGGTCGGCTCAAGTCTGAAAAATATTTCTTCGCCCTGTTTTGTTTGGATAGTTAGGTCGCGGGCTTTGGATAAAATCAATTTTAAGATTTCAGTTTTTTGCTCGGCCAAAAGACCGTTTTTAATAATCGGCCCGCGCGGACAGTACAAATAAGATTTTTGCCATCCGAGCGGCATCTCAATCAAGGTCGCGCTGGCGATAATTTCATTATTTTCCTCTATACCAAAACGCCAGACCTCACGCCCTAGCGTTTTTTGGAATTCGCCCCAGCTCCAGGATTGCAGAAATTGAGCGTGTTCCTGACTGGCTACGAAATCGTCTAATTCTTGTTGGCTGACTAGTTTAAGCTCCATTGTACTAACTCCGTAATTTTTTAATTTTTCTCTTAGGCGGTAAAAAATTTTGCGAACTAACTACCTTGGTTTTTGTTTGTTCTTCCAAGGCTTGTCTGGCGTTACCGGCGATTCGTCCGCCCTTTTGTGCTGACTTGGCGTTTTGGGTAAAACCTTTAGCTTCGTCGCTTTTGGCAATCTGGTTAGTTGATAATTCGGCCAAAGCGGTAAAAATCAATTCGGCCTCCGTCATATTGTCTCTTAAGTTTTGGCCCTTTAGATTTTTGACTCTTTTATGCTGTTTAGTGGTCAGACCGCTCCATTCCTGATGGATAATATCCGTCAGCTGAGCATATTCAAGGCCTTTCTGAACGCCGTTTTCTTGCCAGTAATCAGTTAGCTTATTCCTGGTTTCTTGGCCTCTCATTCTTTGCTCAATCCATTTTTCCGACCGACCGGCATGTTGCCAGTTTCCTCTGGCTCTGTTAACCGCTAATTCCGGGTCTATAGTTTCTTGTAATCTTTCATAACCAACCTTGGCTAGCCATATTTTAAAGGGCTCGGCTTTTTTAGAGGGTATACTTTGTATAATCCTTAATATACCCTCAACATTCGCGCAATTTACTTTTTGCTTTCCGCCTCTTGTTTTAATGGTAAGGGGGGTGGCAATTTGCCCCCACCCTTTAGATAATTCTTTATCTCTGCGACGCATATCTTTAATGTAGCCACTTGGGTTTGAACTTTCAGACAATACTTCCACTACATCAATAATGGCAAAAAACCATTGTTCTTTTTCGGCGTCCCAAGCTCTACGCACGGGGGCGTTATCAAAGCTAGTGGTTAATTCGTTTGATTTTATCAATCGCTTTTCGGGCATAAATTTGATAGATTATTCTAATTAATTTTTATTTTCCTAATAATTTTAATGCTCCCTTAATTCTTTCCGAAGTATCAGTAATTTCCGCCGGCACTTGCCTAATTACTTCCATTACTTCTCTTCGGGAATATCCGAGCCCGATCAGGGCCTCAATGGTTTCAATATCTCTGGGTGCCACTGAAGAATCTTTCATATTCATTTCCTTGCCTAGTTTACCGATTTTGGATTTTAACTCTACTACGATTCGTTCTGCTGTTTTAGGGCCAATGCCGGAAACGGTTCTTAAGAGGGCAGGGTCTTCGGATAAAATCGCTTGGATAATATCTTCAACACTTGCGCTGGCCATAACGCCCAAGGCCGATTTAGGGCCCACGCCGGAAATGGAAATTAGGTTTTTAAACATTTCCAGTTCCGGCTGGTTAATAAAGCCGTACAAATCCTGGGAAGTTTCGGAAATGTGATGATGGATATATAACGCGACTTCAGCCGATTCATTCAATAGTGACAATGTTTTTTCACTGGCAAAAATTTCATAACCAACATTGTTAACCAAGAGAATCAGGTATTTGAGTTTTTTGACTAAAATTGAACCTTTTAAATAGGAGATCATATTAGTATAATGTATCAATTTTATCCTTAAAAAGCAAATAATAGGTATATAATAGGTATAGTAAAGGTAAACACTTTACCTATTATTTGACACATTATCAAAATAGGTATATAATAGGTATAGTAAAGGTAAACACTTTACCTATTATTAAAAATCATAAATTATATGGAATATAGGATATATAAACCAAATTTGAAAAAAATTAAACCAAAAAAGGTTTATGAATATTTATTTAAAAACTATGACGGGGTATTAGAGTATATAAATAAAACCTCATATCCTAAGTATTTATATTGGGATAGAATTAGATATAAGGCTAAGCCAAAAGATTTGACTGCCGAAGAGTTTTGGTATGCAATAAAGATCGTCCGTAAGGCTCAGTCAATTGATAGTCCTATAAAGAGTGAGTCTTCTAAATTTTTTTCATGGATAAAGTTACCTAAACTAGAAGAGTTTTTTCATGAAATGGACATGAATACTGGCGGCAGTCTTTTTGATTTTTCAAAAGATATTAATCAAGGTAATAAATTTAAGTTTATTACTAGGGGTGTTATGGAGGAAGCGATAGCGTCATCCCAATTAGAGGGGGCTATCACTACAAGGAAGGTGGCTAAAGAGTTATTAAGAAGTGGCAGGAAGCCGCGTAATAAATCTGAACACATGATATTGAATAGTTATGTGACCATGAAAAAAATTGAAGAAGAATATGGTAAATCAAATTTAGATCTAGAAAATATTTTTGAGCTACATAGGATGATAGTTAAGGACACTATTCCGGAAAATGAAGCGGGTCGATTCAGAAAAGATGAAGAGGATATTATTGTTGGTAATAATGAAAATACAATATATCATACGCCTCCTAAAATAAATTTCTTAAATCAAGAGATGGTGCGTTTTATTAAATTTATTAATGATGATTTGGAAACAAAATTTATCCATCCTGTAGTTAAAGCTATAATGATTCATTTTTGGTTAGGTTATCTTCACCCCTTTACTGACGGCAATGGAAGACTGGCTAGAGCCTTATTCTACTGGTATTTAATAAGAAAAGGTTATTGGGCAATAGTTTATCTGCCAATATCAAAAATGATTAAGAAATCCTGGGCTCAATATAGAGATGCTTATATTTATAGCGAACAGGACGACTTTGATTTAACTTATTTCATTGATTACAATGTGCAAAAAATAGAACTAGCTTCGAAAGATTTCAAAGATTATATTAGTGCCAAGGCATCACTTAATAAAAAAATGAGTTCCCTGGCACATTCTAAATATAATTTAAATGATAGGCAAATACAATTATTACAATATTTGTATAAAAATCACGAGGAAAGTACAACGACTAGTTTACATATGAAAATAAATGAAATATCTAAAATTACAGCGATAAAAGATCTAAAGTTTCTAAAAGAAAAGGATTTTCTTGATACTAAAAAAAGAGGCCGGGAATTGTATTATTATCCAACTGAAAATATTGAGCAACTTTTTAAACACTAATGGATTTTCAACTTAAATCAAAATTCAGCCCCACCGGTGATCAACCGCAAGCTATTGATAAATTGGTCAGGGGTTTAAAATCCGGTTATCAGCACCAAACGCTTTTGGGCGTCACGGGTTCGGGCAAAACATTTACCATGGCCAATGTGATTCAACAAATGCAACGGCCCACTCTTATTATTTCCCATAATAAAACTTTGGCCGCCCAGTTGGCCAGCGAATTCCGAGAATTTTTCCCTAACAACTCCGTGCACTATTTTGTCAGCTATTACGATTACTACCAGCCCGAAGCGTATGTGCCGCAACGGGATTTATATATTGAAAAAGAAACACAGATCAATGAAGAAATTGATCGTTTGCGCCATGCTTCCACTAACGCGCTTTTGACCCGCCGCGATACCATCATCGTCGCTTCCGTTTCCTGCATTTACGGTTTGGGTTCGCCTACGGATTATGAAGCCATGAAGATTACCATTACCGAAGGCGAAACCCGCAAGCGGGATAAGCTGCTTCGTCAGTTGTCCGATTTACAATACAGCCGCAACGATTTGGATTTTTACCGCGGCAACTATCGCGTTAAAGGCGATACCATGGATATTTTTCCCATTGAAGCCAAGGATGAAGTCATTAGAGTCCAGTTTTACGGGGATAAGATTGAGAAGGTTTCAACGGTTAATTATTTAACGGGTACGGAAATTATCAAATTAAAAGAACCAAAGAACCAGATAAAATCCGTAAATATTTTTCCGGCCAAACATTTTGTAACGCCCGAGGCCAAATTAAAAAATGCCATGGGTTTGATTCAGGCCGAATTGGAAGTGCGCTTAAAGGAATTAACCAAGAAAAAATTATTGGTGGAAGCCCAACGTTTGGAACAGCGCACCAATTTTGATTTGGAAATGATTGAGCAGACCGGCTACTGTAACGGCATTGAAAATTATTCTCGCTTTTTAACTTCGCGCGAGCCGGGCGAACAGCCAGCTACGCTGTTGGACTATTACCCCGATGATTTTTTGCTGTTTGTGGACGAGTCGCACATGACCATTCCGCAAATTAACGGCATGTATAACGGCGATCGGGCGCGCAAACAAAACTTGGTGGATTTTGGCTTCCGCTTGCCTTCGGCTTTGGATAACCGACCGTTGCGTTTTAAAGAATTTGAGAATCATATTAATCAGGCCATTTACGTTTCGGCCACGCCGGCGGCTTGGGAATACAAACAATCCGGCGTAAAAACTGACAAAAAATTGGTTGGTGCCTTGGTTAAGGAAGTGGTGGATTTGAGCGATTTAAAAAAGGTGATTGATCAGTCCAAGTCAGCCGTGGCTCAACAAGTGATTCGCCCCACCGGCTTGATTGAGCCGGTGATTGAAATAAGAAAGAGCAAAGCCCAGCTGTTGGATCTCATCGGCGAAATTGAAATAACCGTTAAGAAAAAACAACGGGTATTAGTGACTACGCTGACTAAGCGTTTGGCTGAAGAAATTGCCGAGTATCTTGAAGCCAAAAAAATGAAGGTCGCTTACTTGCATTCCGAAGTGCAAACTTTGGACCGCTTGGATATTTTGCGGGATTTGCGCTTGGGTAAGTTTGATATTTTAGTGGGCATTAATCTGTTGCGGGAAGGTTTGGATTTGCCCGAAGTATCACTGGTGGCCATATTGGATGCGGATAAGGAAGGATTTTTGCGCAGTGAAACTTCGTTGATTCAAATTATGGGTCGGGCGGCGCGGCATCTTGATGGCCGCGTCATTATGTATGCCGATAATATGACCGGTTCTATGAAGCGGGCTTTGGCCGAAGTGGCGCGCCGCCGGATTATTCAAGAAGAGTACAATAAAAAACACGGCATTACGCCAACAACCATTCAAAAAGCCATTCGGGAAGGCGAATTAAGAAACAAGGCGGATGAAGAGCGCGTCCAAAGAATTTCGGATTTCAAAAAAATTCCCAAATCCGAAGTTAAGCATCTGCTGGCCGATTGGGAAGCGCAAATGGCCATCGCGGCTGATAATTTAGAATTTGAAAAAGCCGCCGCCATCAGGGATCAAATTAAATTATTAAAGAGAAATAAATAGCATTGTCATGACCAAAGTTTTAATCACGGGGACTTTTGATATTATTCATCCCGGACATCTTCATTTAATCAATCAGGCCAAAAAACTGGGCGATTTTTTGACTGTGGTCATTGCCCGCGATCAAAATGTGGTAAAAATCAAAGGCCGCGAACCGTTTTACAATGAACATCAGCGATTGGCCAATTTGCAACTACTCGCCTTGGCCGACAGTGTTATTCTAGGCGGCTTGGACGACCCCTATGAGGTGATTAGAAAAGAAGAGCCGGACATTATTGCTTTGGGCTACGATCAGCAGGTTTTTGTGAACGGCTTAATTGAGTTTCGCAATAATTCAGCGGCGCATTTTAAAATTGAACGGCTGGAAGCGTTTAAAGAAGATATTTGCAAAGGCAAAAATATCAGAAAAGCTATTGAAGATTCGCAGGCCGGATTTTTGTTGATCAATAAGGAAGGGGACTGGACGTCGCATGACGTGGTGGCTAAACTGCGGTCAATCCTTAAAATCAAACAGATCGGCCACACCGGCACTTTGGATCCCTTTGCCACCGGTCTGCTGATTTGCGCCGTGGGTAATGCCACCAAAATGGTGGGGTTATTTGATCTGTTGCCCAAAACCTATCAGGCAACCATTAAGCTTGGTCAAACATCAGATACCTTTGATCGGACGGGGGAAATATCCAAATTTCAAAATCCAATTTCCCCGGCTTTGCCGGGACAAGCCAAAGAAATTTCAAATTCCAATTTACAAGAAATCTTGTCTTCGTTTTTAGGTAAGCAGGAACAACTGCCGCCCATGTATTCGGCAAAAAAAATCAACGGCAAAAAATTGTATGATCTGGCGCGTCAGGGGATTGAAGTGGCTAGAAAATTGTGTGAGATTGAAATTTACTCTATCAAACTTTTGAATTTCAACAGTGATTTATTAAAAATCGAAGTCCAATGTTCTGCCGGCACTTACATCCGCGTTTTAGCTCATGATTTTGGTCAAAAATTAGGTACTGGCGCTTTGCTTCAGGAATTAAAAAGAACCGCCATCGGCGGCTTTAATTTGTCTTCAGCTGTTTCTTTAAATACCCTTACTTCTCAAAATTTCTCCGGTCAGCAAATCGCGCCTTTGCCGGCGCTGGAACTTATTAACCGGCAGTATCTGGGGCGGTAAAATCCAAAACCTTAAAATGATTTTGCCGTAAATATTCTTCGGTGACCCGGTAAAGAACTGGCGCGAAATTGGTCGTAATTTTTTCCGTTTTTATCGTTCGGCCGCTGATTTTTGTTTCTTTATATATTTCGTTGTATCTAAAATATTTTTGCTCGCGTTTGATAAAACAATGATTTTTTTCAAAGACATGGAATTTTTCGGCGATCGGTTCGGGCGTTAGGATTTGCCCTTTCAAATGATTGGCAGTCAGCCAGATTTTTAACTGCAGGGGCTGGCCGGAAACATTTTTTACTTTAAGATCGATAAAATTATATAAAATGGTCGCGCCGCCGCCAAAGGGCAGAGTGCGGCCGGAATCAGGAAAAACATCCATGGAATGATGATGCCGTTCCACCGTTTGCAGAGGGGCATGCAAAAAAATCCAGTATAAAAAGTTGGAAAGCTGGCACAAACCGCCGCCCACCCCTTCAATGATTTTGCCGTTCGATAACAGCATGCCGTCAACGTAGCCGTCTTGGTATTTGGGCCGGCCGATAATTTTCCAAAAGGAAAAAATATCGCCGGGCATTATCACTACGCCGTTCAGCCGCCGGATGGCTTGTTGTAGGTTGATTATTTTTTGTTCCTGCAGTTTTGGATCGCTTTCGCCCAGTTTGCGCCTTAACACGGATTGATGCCGGGCAACCACGCAATCAAAAAAATCAACTCTGGTTTGGTATGTGATTCTCGGGTCTAAAACGTTTTCAAGGTTTCTGGCCAAATGCCGCAAAAAAATAACCGGAGTTTTTATGGCCGGGTACTTTTTGGAAAAGGCGATCCTGGCGGGATTTTCATAATCCTGAATCAATGCGGAAATTTTGGTTTTCAAATTCATTAGGTATAACGGTTCCTCAATCGGGTGGAACCACTTTTATCGGTAATATTATTACTCCTCGTTTCGGCGCAGTGGGCTATATTATATGCCATAACCGCTGTCAATGGCCCAGCGTAGCATCACAAACATGATTATTACTAGTAGTAGTAAAGGCAGCAGCATGCCTGTGGCAATGTAATGTCTTTTTTGATAAAAGCGCTTTATAGCCTTATACTCCAGGCCGAGTACGAGTATTATAATCACAGCTGTGCCTATTTGTAAAAAAAGATCCTTGCTCATGCCGAGCAATCTATGCAAATCCACGGAAAATACTCCCATGTCAGCCATGTTACCCATGGCAAAAAGAAACAAAATAAATAATGGTATGGAAAGTAAGTTTGTAATCAACCCAATCATAAAATCCAATACCTTTCTTTTTAATGAAATATAGTAACCCGGGGTGTTCATAGGTTGATTAGTAATATAGTTTTGATTCATATTAAGTTTTAATGATTATTTATTTTATTTAAAGTTTAAGCTTGTCCGTTTAGGCGGCAGAAAATTTAAGTGGCCCCAAACGAGGTAAAGTCGAGTCAAGGGCAAACCGCATATAACGTGCGTGCGTATGCGAAGTTCAGTTGGAGTAATTTGCTAAAATTGTGCGGAGCACTAGCAAATTACGGAAAATGAATTTGCGTTAAAGCAAATTTGCCTTATTATCTTAATCTATCGTATTCCTCTATTGAGAGCTGAATGTCATTAAGTATTTTTTTTAAAAGTCCTTTACTGATTTCATCGTGCATCGGTATTACTGTTGTTCTGCCATCTAGGTGTTTAAAAAAGACGTGAGACCCTTCGGCATCACGTTCTATAAAACCAAGACCCAAGAGGATTTTAATTAATTTCTTGGGTTTAATGGGAATTAATCTAGGCATAAGCAACTTCTAGGTTTTGTATGCCTACAAATTTAGTATTTTCTAGAGTATTTTTATTGTTATTCCTTAAACAAAGACACAAAACTTCCCTAAGGTTTTTAAGCATTTCCTCTTGGGTCTTACCTTGAGCATAACAAGAAGGAATGGTAGGAATAGAACCGATAAATATGCCATCTTCGTCTCTTTCAATATATACTGTAAAGTTAAGGTTTTTCATAAACGACGTAGGGCGAGCGAAATACAAAAGCTTTGTTTTTGTATTTCCGAGCCGAGGAGTTTATATGTTAATATACCCTTATATTATCAAAAGTTAAAAAATAAGGCAAATTTGCTTTAACCGCATGAGCGGTGTTAGGGGATGTAAATTTTAAATCTTTTTAAATCTTGCGACAAATTCATCTCTCGTCATAATTACTTGTCTGACTTCTGGCTTCTCTCCAGTTTTTAAAAATTTTTCCAGAGACTTTTTATTATACTGCAAAGCCAGGTGTTGAGTAGCTGTTACATCATTGTCATCTGGTAAAGTATTTTCTATTGAAATTTTATTACCTAAAATCAATCTAGTTATTTTTTCCATTTTTTTATTAAATAACCATGACTTCATAATAATTCTATCTGCCTTAATTTCACCTGTTTCTAATTTAGACCCTATCTTTTGAAAACCATCAAAAATTTTGGAAATTAATTCTGTACTTTCTGTGCCAGTCGGTCGGATGTGTAATGAAATTTCATTTTCACCCTCTTTTTTATATGCGATGAGCTCATTTACGTGAATCATATCGGAACCTTCTTCAACTTCACTCTCTTGCCTGTTCCATTCTGATAAAAAAAGGTTGATAACTGATGATGTAGCCAATCTGTTGGCGAAGTTATCTTTGGAAAAATTATTTTCCCGGCACTCCTGTAAAGCTATGTTTATTATTTGAAATAATTCTTCTTCAACTGCTGATCGTTGTGTCTCTTTATTTACATTATTTAATCTAGAAGTATAAAAATCAAGCATTCTTTCAGTTATTGCCTCTTTGTTTTTGTCATCACTATTTATATTGAGTAAATCTCGGTATGACTCAAAGCCTCCGGCGAATCGAATAAACGCAGGATTAGATAAAATTTGTTCTTTTGTGCTAATTTTTTCTGGGTGAATTTGTTGCGGCTGCTCAAAACTTATCATAAAAGTATTAAAAAGATTTAAAATTTATTTCATATAACGTGCGTGGATTGCCGAAGTTGCTCGCGTGATCCCGAGCGAGCGAAGGTGCTAAAATTGGCCGGAGGCCTAGCACCGTAGCGACGAGGGGGAATGAGCAATTTGTATGAGCAAGGCGAAAAAATAACTTAGTTTCTGATAATCTCGCTTTTAAAATACTTTTCTTGAAAGTCGGTCAAGGTTTTAATTTGCTCATCAGTAAAGGTAATCCCTTTTGGTACAACTATTAGCTTGTCATCATTATCGTTTAACCTATGGATTACCGCAATACATTCTCCAGTAAACTCAGTCAGTGGTTCAAAAATACCTAAAATATACGCGTCTATCTCTTCACCATCAGGAGCCATTGTATTAGGGATATAACCATAGTTTTGAGTATAGTAAATTTCAGGGATTCTAGGATGAGTAGTGCCCATTGGCCTATCCATAATAACCTTAACTATTTGACTTATATATTTAGGATAATCATTCATAATGAGTTTTTTCGCCTTGCGCTTGTCCCGAGTTTACGAGGGGAATCGGCAATCCTGTGTTAGGTGCTGTATTTGGCGCGTTGTGTCGCCTTTATTTCTTAAGACCTTTTTTTATTATTTTTGCCATTGGTTCGTGTTCTCCTTTTGCTCCTTTAATACAAGCTTTAATATATTCGGATTTTGGTTTTTTGCTCCAGTCAATCGGGTCATAGCCTGATTTTACGCCAATTAAATCAATAAATAAACGGATAGTTCTGCCGTTGCCTTCCCGAAAAGGATGAATTATATTAAATTCATTATGAATAATCGCTAGGTTTTTAGCTAGCTCGTCTTGGTTATCAGATTGTTTAGGTAATGTTATTTTAAGCAGCTTGTCAAAGTCTGCTAATGCCTGGTCAATATATTTAATTGGAGCAAAAAACATCTCATCTTTTGAAATATTTACTGTTCTTACTTTTCCAGCCCAGTCGTATAAATGACCTAGAAAGTATTTATGGATTGAAAATAATAAAGAAAGGTCAAATTTAACCTTTCTCTTTTGTAGTAATTCAAAAAAATGTGTGTAGGTATCAGAGAGTAGCAAGGTCTCGGCACGATTTAATCGTTTTTTACTTTTAATGCCAAGCTTATTTTTTAAAATCCCCATACTAACACTTGCAGTTTCATCGCTTACGTAATACCGAGAATGCTCTGCCATAAGATTTTAAAGTTTGAATAAGCTTTTTATCTTTTTTTGCTTCATTAAAACTCAATCCTTCCATCTTTGAAGATTGTGCTACGGCTTTATGGATTTGTTTAGTATTTATGGATGTATTTTTCATAGAAAGTAGGTTACTTATATATGAATATTAACATATTTTTTTGAATATTTCAAGGTAAAATTTTAGCCAAATATGGCGCCTAACTGTCCACCATATGCGAAGTTGCGCAGGCCGCGTGGCGGTATAATCGCGAGCCGATAGGCGAGCTAACCGCCTAAGCGGACAAGCAATTTGGGTGGAGTGAGCCACGAGCTTGCGAGTGGCGAGCGGAACCGCATATGGGGTGTTATATGGAGTTTCGCCCAATCCTTAATTTATTCCCATTTGTATTTTTATTTGTTTTTCAACTTCCGGCAATATCTTTTGTAAATCACCTTTAACTAAAGCATCTTCTTTACCTAAATAGGTTGGCTGACTTAAATCTAAAGAAATAATTTTGCCAGACGGATTATTAGCCTTATACCATGAGAGCAGACCTCTGTCGTCAAAGCTTAATCCTACACATACGATAGCGTCAATATCGCTAAACCATTTTGGGTCAATATCTTTTTTTAGCGACGCTCCTTCAGTGTGATAAGGTTTAATTCCTGTACGTTCCTGTAATAAATCAAAATTTTCAGTCAATATTTTTGTTGATTTTAATTTAGCTATTTCCGCTAATGATTGGTGCGCTGGGCTTGGCTCATGCTCAAATGCGGACTGACAAAATTGTCGAAATTGGTTTTGCGCCGTTTCAGGATCATTTAAAACCGTACGAACAAAACCATCAACTGGCACTGCTTGATCTATGCCCAAAGCTTCTTTAAGCTGAGCCATATTGTAAACGCCAGCTTCTGCAGATATGCCTGCGCCAGTATAGAATATCACCTTTTTATTACTGATAAATTCAGTTAAATCCTCAACGGTCATTTGTTGAACTTCAGGCATATCTGTTTCAAAGTCACGTGGCTCGGCAACATGATATTCTGGCGCAAAACCAACATTTGATTCCTTTTGCTCAGGCTCTTTAAAACTACCATATTGGTAAGTAAAAACTGGTACATTTTTTCCATCGACAATTTTGTCATTGACTGAAAATTTTGATTTTTCTGTTTCTGTTAAATCGTCAGGCAGGCGGTCTGGATATTCAATTGTGAAAGACATTTGTCCGTTTTTGTATCGTAAAGTATAGCCATGAGAATCGCTAAAAAAAGTAGCATCCCAGCTTTTATCCATTTTTTCAATATCTTCTGGCAAAATTATTTCTGGTGCTGTTAGAAGTTTGTTTGATTTTTCCGCTTCAGGTTTTATTGGTTGTTCGGGATTCATAAGAATGAAAATACAAATGGGTATTTAAAATATTTGGGCGAAATTTCATATAACTGTCCACCATATGCGAAGTTGCGAAGTGAGTGAGGGGGTAAAATATCGGCGGAGCCGACCCCCGAACGAACGAGCAATTTGGGTGAACCCTGAGCGAGCGTAGCGAGTCGAAGGGTGAACCGCATATGGGGTGTTAGCGGATAGTGAGCGACTAAAAGGAGCGAACGAGTTTGGCTTAAACAGGAAAATTTACTTTGTATATAATCCAGCGCAAGTATGTATATTTGAATACTCCTCGCAAAAGACTCTGACGAATCCAAAATTACCCATTCTCTCGTTTAGTTGTTCAACGTTTGGTTTGTAAGAATGAAGAACTAATAATTTTTTCGTTTTATCATTGCTCGGTGAGTAATATATTTTTAATAGGTGATTAATTTTATCAATTTCTGCGCTAAATTCCTCATATTTTGGTTCGTAGCCAATTAGTTTTATGCCATTACCAAGTAAATCTAAAACAGTTGGTATTAAATATGGTTTTATTATTTCCTTATCTTTACCTTCTTGGTACAATTCTAGGGTGAGAAAAAAATAATCATTTTCATCCAAATTATTATAAATTTCCCTTACCAATTCATCATTGGAAAATAATACGCCATTGGCAATTAAGAAAATAATGTTTATCTCGGCACCATCTTTTTTTGTTTGTTTGCAAACATCTTTAAAGCCATAAGTTTCTATATCGGTAAGAAATTTTTTAGTTGTAATTTCTGGAAAATTTTGTTGCAATTTTTTTTCAGACATTTCAAGCATTGTTGGATTTACATCAACAATAGAATAGTTTGCTATATTTTTAGCACCAATTCCATTAATTATCATAGGAATTTCTAAACCATTGCCAACACCCAAATGTATTATATTTATTTTTTTCTCACCCAGTTGTTCAGCTAATTTAGTCATGGAATTTTTTAGCGCAGAAATTTCCCTGTTTGCTAATTGATAGTCAGAGTCTTTTGCGATGTTGTCCCAGTATTCTTGAGTATATACAACCCTTATCGGTATCTCATTTTTTTCTTCAACAGATTTTATTAAAATGTCTATTTGTTCTTGAGTAAGCCTTTTGGCTAAATTTTGGTTAATTTGAATCATATTTTTAAGTTAGTTAATTTTGAATAAAATTTTCCTGTTTAAGACAAATTTCAGCTAACTGTCCACCATATGCGAAGTTGCGTAGGCCGCGTGGCGGTATACTTGGCCGGCAGGCCAACCGCCTAAGCGGACAAGCAATTTGGGTGGAGTGCCCTAGCAAGGGCACGGAACCGCATATGGGGTGTTGTGCGATTTAGTAAAATTTGGTTTATTTTGGGGTACTCTTTATGGTATATTTTTCTTTTAAGATTAGTTGTACAAGAGTAGCAGTATCGTAAACGCCTGAAACACCCCAATTAATAACTACATATTCAGAAACTACTACCGTTGCTTTGCCTCTAATTTCTGAAGCTGTTGGGTTGCTAAATATTTCCGTATCATTTATACCAAAAATTTTTTTAATTTCATCTTGGTTGTTAAAGCAGAACCAAGGTTTTCTACGGTCATAAATATTTGGATCCCTAGGTATTAAATAACCAGTTTCTTCGTCGGCATTAAAACATAGGATTCCTCCAGCTAAGGTTTCTGGGCGATATTCAAAATATTCACCACTTAACGTAATCTTACCTTCGTAATAAATTAACTTGCCATCATCTTTAATTTTTATTAAAGTTGTTGGTTTTTTAGATTCTTGGTTTGTATTATTATTTTGTTGTTCTGAGTTATTATTTTGAATATTTTGTGGTTGAGAATTAATATTAACACTTTCTTTTTGTTCGTTTTTATTTACATTATCCCGTTGACTCGGAAGGTCGTTTTTGACTTGGTTCAATGAGCAGCCCGAAAGGACAAAGGTTAATATAAGAAAGAAAAATATACTCTTTTTCATGGTTTTGTTTAATTAATAGTTAAGTTGAATTAGTATAAAAATTTTACTATTTCGCACAAC
>JAUYIT010000017.1 GCA_030688315.1 Candidatus Komeilibacteria bacterium
TGGTTAACAGCCAGGTTTTAACGGGAGAATGCAAAAAGATAGGATCGTCAAAATCAAAAATGTATTTTTTGTCCGCTAACAGCCGAAAAAATAAAACCAGCAAAATAAAATCCGCCTGGTAAATGGGGCGGTGCAAATACAAAACGTCAGTTTTTTTAATTTTTAACAGTAGGAAAAAGTTTTGCCAAAATTCATTCCAGCGCGTTACGGAAAAATTCCACCAGGCCCGGTGGACGGGCACGTTAATAACGCTATCAAGTCCAAAATGCTTTTTTAAATATTCGGTCAGGTAAAAGACGCGCCTTCTGGAACTAGGCACGTTTTCTCCGCCTTTGGTAAAAAAGTAAATCGTCATAATTATTTTTGCGGATAAAGCAAATCAGCCACCCCTTCCTTATTGGCTTTTTTGGCCGCGCCGTTGATGGTCAATGAAGATTCCTTTTCCAGCCAAAATTCTGTTTTATTATTTTTTGTTTTTAAACCGGTGGCTGTTAAGCTAGCCGGACCAAATTCCGGTTTTTTAACATAAACCGCCAGGGCGATTTCAGCCCCTTCAATTGTTGATTTATTAAGGGTAAAAACGCTTAAATCCTTAGACACGGCGCCAAAGCGGGCGTTTTTAATGATTAGGTTTTCCGCCGTAATCTGGCTGTTTTCGCCGACGCTGATGCCTTTGTCACCGGCTTCATTAATGTTTAGATCACGCAGATTAACCAAGCTGTTGGAAAAATCCAAACAATCGCCGCCGCTATTAGCCAGCCCGCATTTGATAAAGGAACTGTTGATAATTGTGCCTTGGCTAAAATCCACGTCCAACGCGTCCGCTAGGGTATTGCTAAAATGAACATTGTCCATTTTAAAACGCGAACTAATGATGTTGAGGGCGTCATCGCCAGCGCTGTTGTTTTGGAATTGGCTGTTAAAAATATCCACCGGCGACTGGTAAAAGGTGACTGCTCCGGTTAAGTTCCAGCGACCCTGCTCCGGCGGGGCTAAATTGTCAAAAATCACTTTATCCAACAATGAAAGGCCGCCGGCATTGATAATGGCTAGGCCGCGGCCTGTGCCATCTGATGATTTGATGATTATCGGTTCTTCTTTGGAGCCCCTAAATTCCACGGCAGAGTAGGAAATGATGCTGGCGCCGCCGGTCAGATTTAAAGTGGTGCCGGAGTTAGCCATGAGCGTGTAGCCTTTGGGCACGATCAGGTTTTTATGGATTTGCCATAAACCGGGCCGAATAAAAATTTCCTTGGTTTGTTCATCAATAATCAAAAAGCCAAAATCAGCCAGCGTGGACTGCTTGTTGGCCAAGGCGGATTCAATAAAATTATCGGGTAAATACAAATAGGGCAAAACAAAATCCTGGCGGTTTTTGCTTAAGCCGGCGATTTGATAATTAATTTCCAGGTCGGTCAAAAGTTCTTCAGACCAAGTTACGTCAGGTGGCAGAACAAATTGGATTTTTTTAAATTCGGGAGTGACGTCAGCAACTTTAGGGTCAAGCCAGGCCAAACCGTCCACAACTTTAAACTCCCTTTTTTTATAACTAATGCCGGATATTTCCACCGGCAATTGCTGGATATTGGCTACGGTAAGCTCCAATTTGCCGGGTTGTACTTGTGAAAAATAGGCCTGCACGCCCCTAACGGGATCCAAAACGGTTTTTAAATAACGCTGATTGCTGTAAAAAATCGCGGAAGAAAAACTGTAATTATGGTAATCCGAATAAATAATTTTTAATTTTTCCTTTAGCTCAATATCAATTTTTTTAAAAAAGCCGTCCAAATAGTTTTTTTTGGAAAATCGTTCCAAATTTTGCGTGTATTTGGTCCAGAATTTTTTATCGGCAAACAGGTTTTGGTAGTAAAAACGATCGTCAAAGCGGCCGATGCCCTTATCCACTTCGTCGGCGGAAATGGCGGTAATTTTTTCCCAACTGTTGCCGTCGTAGCCGATCGGCTCCAGCTTGTCCGTAACCGGGTTGTAATAAAATCTGATGTTGCGCCACCAGCGTCCGTGCTGGGAACTGGTCAGGTCGGTCAGGGCAAAATAGGCGGCCATTTTATCCACGTCAAAAACCTGGCTGGTGGTTAGTTCTCCGATCCTGAAAGATTCCAGTAAGCTTTTACCTCTGGTAAACATTTTTTCCAGAGCCGGATTGTCTAAAATTTCCTTAGTGTTAAAGGGTTCTATATCCGAGGCTAAATAAGTTCCGGTGCCGTTGGCTTTAACCAATTTAGGGAAAACGCCCGACCATTGCTGTTGCAGAAGTTCTTGAAAATGCAAATCCTCGTTAAAGCGAAGAATCGGCCCTTCGCGGCGTTGATTGTTGGCTAAGAGGATTTTGTCAAAGTGCTCGCCTAACGTGTAAATACCCATGTGTCGGTCATTAATGGTAACGTCCACAAAATCGTAACGCGTGCTGATAATGTTTTCTTCCGTCAAAATTTTGGTAAAAACCCATTCATTCAAAAAATTTCTGGCCTTGGGGTCCTGGATGTAAAATTCTTTAAGCCCAAATAGGCGGTTATCGCCTTTGAGCGTTATTTTTAAGGACCATTTATCTTCCCTGATATGGTCGGTTAAGTCGCCTTTTAAACGCGCTTTGGCTTCCATTTTTTTTTCGTTGTAATTTACAATGACCGGCACCTCATCAATAGTTGAGGTAAAAATTAGGCCGGTGGCAATGGCCTGGTCGCGGTTTTTTTGCAGGGTAGCCAAAGCCTCGGCGCTTATTTCCAAGGAAATTTTTTCCGGCTTGGCCGCCAGGCCCTCTAAAAAATGACTAAGGTTAAAATAACTGACAATCTTATGCAACGTGGTCTTGTTGGCCAAGCCGGAGCGCTGGAATTTTACGCCCGCGTAACCCAGCCCGGCTGAATAAATTAACAGCAACGCCGCTATGATTAAAATTTTTCTATATCTGACGATTATTCTTAACATAACTTGGTTGTTTTAATATTCAATATCGTTTTTGGCGCTTAATATTTCCACGTCAAACACGCCTTCAATTTTGTTAAGGTCGCCGATAAATTCCTTAATTTCGGATGTTTTAATAAATTTAACGTTAAAACTGTAATCCAAAACTTCACCCTTATCGCGGGCCACTACGTTGAGCAGGTTGTTGTAAAGCAGGTAATTTTTAAATAGCGGTTGAACCAGGTCGTTGGAAAATTGGCTGGCGCGGACCGAAAAACTCAACAGGTAATCGTATTTGCGGATTGAGCCAAAATTAAACCTGGTCATTAAATAAATAGCGCTAACGGCAACAACCGTGGTAATCAGGGCAATTAGATAATTGCCGGTGCCACTGGCCAGTCCGATGGCCACCACCAACAATATAAAGGCGATATCCTTAGTGTCCTTAATGGCGGTTCTAAAGCGGATCAAGGAAAAAGCGCCAAACGCGCCAAAGGCCATGGCCAAGCTGTTGCCGATCACCATCATAATCACCGCAATCAGCGTGCCGATTAAAACCAGGGTAAAGGTAAATGATTGCGAGTAAGAAAGGCCTTTGTGGGTGTTTTTATAAACCACGGCCACAACGAGCGATAGTATCAGGGCAAAAGCTATGCTGATTAATATTTGCTTAAAATTGAGCGGACTGGTGGCCAGTCCCAAATTGAGAAGGTTTTCCATTTTTTTGTTAAGTTATTAGTTAATTTAAATTATAATTATTATCATCAAATTCCGGTTTGGCAATCCGCAAACAATTGCAATACTTGGAATAGGCCAAGCGTTGGAGTTGGTATTTTTGGATAATTTTATGGAACCAGCCAGGCATAATGTTATTGAATTTAAGTTCCAAAACCACGGTGCGCGGAAAAACTTTTTTAAGTTGTCGGGGAACCTGATTAAAATTTTCAAGCAGACCGGTAGTAATGTTATAATCAAAGGTTACGCGGAATTTTTTGTCCCGTTTGCTAATCAGGGCTTTGCGCTGATAAGACACGAATAACTTGGGCTTTAAGCAGTTGCGTTTTTTAAACCAGCTGATTTCAGAGGCCAAACCGGCGGTTTCAACGGAAGAGTTTAACGCGGTTAAATAATTATCCAGCCGGCTGTTTAAACAATCGGCAAACTTTAATTGCAGGCGGTCTTTAATGACCAGCGCGTCGTTTTTTCTTTTAATTTCCAAAAAAACAGGAGAATCCGGCGCTAAATCATTGCTGTAATATCTAAAACGCAGTTTTTTCCGGTCGCTGATGCCGCTTTCCTTATCCCAAAAACAACCGTAATCCGGGCTGTCATAATACAATGAATTCACCTGATAATAATCCTGGCCGTAACCAAGCGTATGAGGATCCCAGTCCATGTAATTGAGCAAGGCGGGAATAATTTTATCGGCTTTTGTTTCGGGCAAATAATATTTAAATTCAAAACGCTGAAAATGAAGGGGGATTAATGGCAATTGGCCGTTGTTTAACGAGTTGGCTTTTGAAAAAATCATGCGGTTTAAATATGTGTAAGTTTTTTTTGATACCAGTCAAACAGTTTTTTTACGCCTTCTTGATATAAAGTTTTTGGTTCCCAGCCGAGCAAGCTTTTAGCTTTGCTAATATCGGCGTAGGTCTGATTGACGTCGCCCGGGGGAAAAGGCAAATTTTCTATAATCGCTTTTTTGCCCGTTGTTTTTTCCAAAACTTCAATCATCCGGTTTAGGGTAATAGTTTGCGAGCCGCCCAGATTGATAATTTCAAAGCCCAAATTTTTATTTAAACAGGCAATAATACCGTCAACAATATCATCCACAAATGTGTAATCGCGCCGCGATTCTCCGTCGCCGTACTTGGTAATGGGCTGGCCGTTTATAATACTATCCAACATTTTAAAATGCGCCATATCCGGGCGGTTGTTAGGCCCGTAAACCGTAAAAAACCTAAGGCAAATCACGTTTAAATGGTAAAGATGGTGGTAATTAAAGCAAAACAGCTCGCAGGCCTTTTTGGTGGCCGCGTACGGGCTGATAGGGTAATCCACGTTGTCGGTTTCGGCAAAAGGCACTTTGGTGTTGTTGCCGTAAACGGAGGAGGAAGAGCCAAAAATTAGGTTTTTAATCCCGTGCTTTTGGCAGGCCTCCAAAACATTAAAGGTGCCAATGATGTTATTAACGCTAAAGCCCTCAGGGTCAATAAGCGAAGCCCGCACGCCGGCTTTGGCCGCCAAATGGATGACTGTATCGATTTTATGTTGAGTAAAGATTTTTTCCAGGCCAGCTTTATTTAAAATATCTTCGGTTGCCAGTTCAAAATCGGGATTATTCAAAAAGCTCGCGATGTTGTTTTTTTTGACAATCGGAGAATAGTAGTCGTTAAAATTGTCCAAACAAATAACCTCGTGTTTTTCTTTGAGCAAGCGTTCGCAGAGGTTTGAGCCGATAAAGCCCGCTCCGCCCGTGACTAAAATTTTCATAAGATTGAATGTCCGTTTATCTGCCGCCGCGTTTAAAAATTATGTTAATGGTTTTTAAAACAATGCTTAAGTCAAAAAATAAAGAACGGCGCTTAACGTAATACAGATCGTATTGCAGTTTTTTTAAGGTGGCTTCCACTGAATCGGCGTAAGCCAGATTTATTTGCGCCCAGCCGGTCAAACCCGGCTTAATTAATAATCGTTCGCGGTAAAAGGGAATTTCTTTTTCCAGCTGGTCAATAAATTCCGGCCGTTCCGGCCGCGGGCCCACAAAGCTCATATCGCCTTTAAGGATGTTAATCAGTTGAGGGATTTCATCCAGTCGGATTTTTCTAAAAAACCTGCCGATGTTGGTAACGCGAGGATCGTTTTCCTTGGCCCAGGTTGCTCCGGATTTTTCCGCGTTCTGGTACATGGTTCTAAACTTTAAGGCCACAAAATTGTTGCCATCTTTGCCTACCCTGATCTGCTTAAAAATCACCGGTCCTTGGCTGGAGATTTTTATTGCCAAAGCGATAAAAGGGGAAAGGGGCAGAGCCACGAAACCGAAGATTAAAGACAGGATAATATCCAGCAAACGCTTGCCGGATTCGTAAAAAGTTTTACTGCCTTCGGCCAAATTGTCCAAAAACCAGCCGCGGCTGATGATTTTTAAGGGCACGCGGTAGGTGATGTTTTCGTAAAAATTGGTTAAGCTGACAAAATTGACCCGCAAGGGCAAAATTTTAAACAGCAGATTGATAATTTCTTCATTGCCCGGCTCATTAATAACCAGTAAACTTATTTTTTCATTTTTAATGGCCTCGGTCAGCTGGTTAAAAGGGTAGGTGGTTAAGTTGGTTATTTCCGGGTCAAGAGGAGTATTAGTCACAATGCCTTTGTAAACATAGCCGTAACGCTGTTCAGCTCCGCTTTTGGGCAGAATTTCCTTGATCAGCGGTTCGTAGCCGATAAACAGAACCGCCGGGTACAACTTTTTTTGGTAGTTGATCCGATGGGCCAGCTTGCGCCAAACAAAGTAAAAAATGGTAAAAACGCCGATTAAAATAACCAGCACCGTGCGCGGCCGAATTTCATTTTTTGGGTAAAAAGCGTAAAAATAAATAAAACCCAGCCCAAGGTTAATAACCGTAACTTTTAAATATTGGTTTAAAAACTGCACGCCCGATTGGGTGGAAGCGGGGTCAAACAGGTTGAAGGAATAAAAAATGATCAGCCATAAAGCGAACAGCCAGGTAAACGGTTCAAAGTGCAACTGCCACAGGTTAACGTTATAGTCGCTTTGATAGCGGATAATCAGGGTTAGCCATAAACTTAAGTAAAACAGCCCAATAGTGCTTAAAAAAGCCGCGATTTTTCTGATTTTTAGACCATTATAGATTTTCATATATAATTGTAAATGATTATACTGATTAATCTGTTTTTTTACAAGCCAGAACCGCTGTTTAAGCGCCCAACCGCGTTTGTCAAAAATTCTAAAATATCATATAATACAACCACTTATTTTGTCATTAACCCGCTTATGAATCAAAAAACGCTTTACTTGGTGGAAAAGATATTAAAAAACATTGTCATCTTTGGCAGTTTTTTGGTGGTGTTGCTGCCTATCGTGATTGTACCCGGCTCTTACTTCCCTTACATCATTCAAAAAACCAACATTTTAAAGATTTTAATTGAGCTGATTTTTTTGGCCTATTTACCGCTGGCTTTATGGAAAGCAGAATACCGGCCCAAAAAATCTTTTATTTTATGGGCGGTGCTGGCTTTTGCCGGCATTATGATTTTAACCACCTTTACCAGCCAAAGCGTGTACCGAAGCTGGTGGGGCAACTGGGAAAGAAGCTTTGGCACATTTAATTACCTCCATTATTTTGCTTGGTTTATCGCTTTGCTCGGTGTTTTTAAAGAAAAAAAATACTGGTATTATCTGCTTAATTTTTCTCTGATTGTTAGCGCCTTAATCGGGCTTTACGCCGTGGCTCAAAGAATGGATCTGGGCATTACCTTTGAAAGCGGTCTGCAACGGGTTAACGCTACCATGGGCAACGCTTCTTTTTTATCGGCCTACATGCTGATGCATGTTTTTATCGCCTTGCTGTTTATTACGGAAAAAGTTTCCTTAAAGTTAAAATTTTGGTATTGGTCGGTTTTTATCCTTGATTTTCTGGTTTTGCAGCTGACCGCCACCAGAGGCGGTTTGCTGGGTTTGGCAGGCGCCTTGGTTTTGTTTATTATTTTGGTGTTTACCCTTAAGTTGTGGGAAAAGAAAAGCGTCAAGATTTTGGTCGGCTTAACCTTGTTTGTATTTTTGATAGGCGGTTTGGCCATGGTTTTTAAGGAATCCCCGCTGATTAAAGGCAATTACTGGCTGAGGCGCTTAACCAGTTTTTCCATTAATGACGGCACGGTGCAAACTCGTCTGCGCACCTGGACTTGGGGTTTGCAGGGTTTTAGGGATAACTTTATTTTCGGCCTGGGGCCCGAAAATTACCACATCGCTTTTAACCAATATTTTGAGCCGGATTTTTACCGCTATTCGGCTACGGAAATCTGGTTTGACCGGGCTCATAATAATTTAGTGGATATGGCGTCTACCATGGGCATTTTTGGCCTGCTTTCTTATTTAGGAATTTTATGGGCGGTGTTTCACGCTCTGACCATGCTGTATCGTCAGCAGAAAATTTCCAAATTAGCGTTTGTGGTGATAATTTTATTGTTTTTTTCCTATACCGTGCAAAACCTGGCGGTTTTTGACTCCTTAAATACCCTGATTATTTTTTATCTCTTGCTGGCTTATGTGGCTTTTCTTTACACCAGCAACAACGTCGGTCCGGTACAAGAAGGGGATTTGGCTGGCCGCGTCCGGATCAGCCCGCTAGTTAGTTTGCCGGTTTTGACGCTGTTATTTTTACTGTTGTTTTTTGCGGTTGATTTAAAGCAAATCAAGGAAAATCTTTACGTTTATAACGCTTACATTGCCGGCAAATTGGGCAATTACGCCGAATCAATGTATTGGTACGATAAAACCTACAACGATGGCCTTCATAAAATTGACCCGGCTATTTTAAGGTCGTCCAGTATCGGCGAGTTAGTGGAATCAAACAAGGAAAACGCTTCCAAGGAATGGATCCTGGAGGATTTAAATAAAGCCATTGATTGGATGGATAAAGCCATTGCCTTGGATCAGCGTAATATGTTTTTGTATTATTTGCAGGCCAAAAATTACGCTTTGGCGGCGGAACTTTCCGGCGATGCTAAATATTTGGACAAGGGGCTGGCTATGGCCGACAAGGCCCAGGAATTGCGGCCTGGCGAGATCCGTCCTTACTGGCTGAAAGCGCAAATTTATTTGTTTGGCAGTCAGCCCGAAAAGGCGTTAGAATATCTTAACCAGGCCAACGAATTATATGACCGTTTGCCCGAAACCTATTTTTATCTGTCGGTGGTTTACCAGAGTATGGGTAATGAAGAAAAATACCGGGAAGTGGTGGAAGAAATGCTTGACCGCGGTTTTTCGTTTTTTTCCGCCGATTTGGTTAAAAAAACCATTCCTTATTACGACGCCCAAGGCGACATTAAGCGGCTGATTCAGCTTTATGATGAATTAACCCGGCTGGAATCCAATAACGCCAATTATTGGCAGGATTATGTTGATTTGCTGGTGCAGGATAAGCAGTACGACCGGGCGTTGCTGGTATTGCAGAAGGCCGCGGAAAAAATTCCGGCCTTTTCCAGCCGCGCTTATACTCGTTATCAGGAAATTATAAAATTAAAAGACGGTTTGGAAGGCGCTGCCACTTCAACCAATCAATAATCAAACTAATATGATTCCTTTAATTCATAAAATTGGTAAAAATAAAGTTTTGATGATTACGGGACTGTTTGTTATCCTGCTGGCAGTCGGGCTGACGCTGTTTTTAAAAAATAAGGAAGAACAGCTTTATTTGCCGGTTCAGCTGGATGAAGAAACCAGAATTAAAACCAACGAACGAATCGCGCAAAATTTAGAAATGCTAAAACTGTTTCCTAATGATTACAATGTGTACATGGACCTGGGCAATTTATCCGCCAATCTGGGTAACGCTTCGGAGGCGATAAAATATTATCAAACGGCCTGGGAAATTATTCCGAGCAATTCCACGCCCTGGCTGAATATCGGCAATATTTACATCCGGCTGGGAGATTACCGTCAAGCGGAGCAGGCCTTTTTAAAGGCAAAAGAAGTCAACCCGGTCTATCATTTTGTTTATTTTAATTTAGCCAAGCTTTATGAAGATTTTTTGCCGGCCAAATCCGATAAAATAAAAGAGATTTATTTGGAAGGTTTAAAAAACACCAATAACGATTATCAGCTGTTGCAGCCCTTTACGGATTATCTGGTGCGCGCTAATAAATATTCGGAAGCATTGGAATACCTCAATGTTTTATTGCAAAAAGTGCCTGCCGGCTCTAAGCAGCAGATACTGGACAGAATTAAAGAAGTGAAAAATTTAGCGCAGCAGCCAACCGGATAAAAAAACTATGATAACATATCAGCTTCAACAAAAAATCGCTATTTTTATTTTAGCTTTTTTTGTTTTAAGTTTTTACGGGGCACCGGGCGTTATGGGGCAGGGCCTGACTGTTTCGGAAGTGACTAATGATCCCAAGCTGGGCAGCCAGTATTATTTAGCTCAAATTAAGGCCCTGCAGGCCTGGTCAACTATTGCCGACGCGCCGGAAATAGTGGTAGCGGTAATTGATAGCGGCGTGGATATTGACCATCCTGATTTAGCGGCCAACATCTGGAAAAATCAGGATGAAATCGCGGGCGATAAAATTGATAACGATAATAACGGCTATGTTGACGACGTTAACGGCTGGGATTTTATTGTTGATTCGTCTGACCCCCGGCCAAAAGTAGCCGCTCCTTACAGCGTGTTGGGCATTAACCATGGCACGTTGGTGGCCGGCGTAATCGGCGCTGTTGGCAATAACGGCTTTGGCTTAAGCGGCGTGGCCTGGAAAATCAAGATTATGCCCTTAAGAGTCATGGACGCCCAGGGAGCCGGCAATACCAAAAGCGTTTACCGGGCCATTAGGTACGCCATAGATAATAAGGCCGACATAATTAATTTGAGCATGGTCGGCGAGGCCTTTGATCCTTCGTTGCAGGATATTATTGCCGAGGCCTACCGCGCCGGTATGATCATTGTGGCGGCGGCCGGCAATGAAACCAACAACGCGTATCAAACCGACGACTTTAGTTTGAATTTGGGTATTCATCCACAATATCCGATTTGCCATGACGGATACAAGGAAGGCGATAATTTTATTTTGGGCGTGGGTTCGGTTAACGGTCAGGATAAAAAATCACGTTTTTCTAATTTTGGTTCCAAATGTTTGGATTTGGTGGCGCCCGGCGAAAGTTTTTACGGCACGCTTTATTTTTCCCCGGTGTTACCGGAATTTAAGGAATATTTTGGCGGCTGGTGGTCGGGTACTTCCTTGGCCGCGCCCCAAGTTTCGGCGGCCGCGGCTTTGCTAAAGGCCTATCGGCCGGATCTTAAGAATAGCGAGATTTATGAGATTTTAATAAAATCGGCGGATAATATTGACGCTCGTAACCTTAATTATGTGGGATTGCTGGGCGGCGGACGGCTTAATTTGCCAGCGGCGTTAGCGGCCGCGGCCGCCGCGTCCGATTCGGCCGCCAAACTGTTGGTGGCACCGGAATACGGTTTTGCTCCTTTAGTTTCGCTTTATAATTTAAACGGTGAGCTTCGTTCCTCGTTTTTAGCTTACGCCGAAAATTTTAAAGGCGGTGTTAATTTGGCCAGCGCCGATATTGACGGCGACGGCACTAAAGAAATTATTACCGCGGCCGGCAAAACCGGCGGACCGCACGTTAGGGTTTTTAATAACGACGGCACGGTACTCAAACAATTTTTTGCTTATGATGCCAAATTTAACGGCGGGGTTAATATCGCGGCGCAAAATATTGATGCCTTTGGACAGGCCAAAATTATTACCGCCCCGCAAAGCAACTATCAGCCGCTAATCAGGATTTTTAACGTTGACGGCGAATTGCTTAAGGAATGGCTGGCTTTTGACGCCAAATTTACGGGCGGCGTTAATTTGGCCTTAGGCGATATTAACGGCGATAACGAGCCGGAAATTATCGCGGCCAGCGGTCCGGGCCAAGCCCCGCTAGTCAGAATTTTTACCCAGCAGGGAAAATTGGTTAAGGAGTTTTTGGTTGGCGATAAAAACTGGCGCGGCGGCGTTAAAGTGAGCGCTGCCGATTTGTATTTGGATTCGCGGACCGAAATCATCACCATCCCGCAAGCCGGCGCCAAACCCATGGTCAGGATTTATTCCGCTTCCGGCCAACTGGAACTGGAATGGTCGGCCGGGGAAACAACTAAGGATAAAATCAGCATAACGGCTTTGCCGCGCGTTTACGCCGAAGAAGCTAAATTATTGATTGCCTTAGCCGACAGCAATCAACGGCCTCAAATAAGCGCGTTTAATTATCGCGGCCAGCTGTTAAAAAACTTTGTTGCCTTAAGCGAGGGCATTACGGGCGGCGCTAACTTGGCAGGCAAATGATTTTTAAAATCGCTGATTTTATTTTAGATAGAATGTTCCGCAACCAGCCCACTTTAAAGCAGTTTTTTCAGTTTTCCTTGGTGGGCGGCCTTAACGCTATTGTTGATTTTTCGATCTATTTTTCTTTAACAAGAAGTATAGATTGGTTTAAAGAAAATTACCTCGTGGCCAACGCTCTGGCTTTTTTAGCTGCCGTAACCTGTAGCTTTTTTTTAAATAACCATTGGACGTTTAAGGAACGGGCGGTTAAGCCCTCAGCGGGTATTTATTTTAAGTATCTGGGCTTAGGACTGCTGACCTTGGCCGTGATTGAATTTTTGCTTTATCAACTGGTCAACAATTTGGGTGTTTATGATTTGTACGCTAAAATCCTGATTTTGCTGGTCAGCGCGATTATCAATTTCAGCTTAAGCCGGCTGTGGATTTTTAAAAAAACCGATTAATTTCCCAAACCTTGATTATAAAGGTTGTTTGGGTTATAATTTGGAGCGAGGGAGGAAAGAAAGCAAGCTTTCTTTCCGAGCGAGCGAATAAATTATACCCTGTATAATTTATTAAGTTATTTACATGAAATTAAGCGTTATTATTCCGGCTTTTAATGAAGAAGAACGCCTGCCAGACACTCTGAACCAAGTTTTTGGCTATTTGGATAAATCCGGCTTAAGCGGCGAAACGGAGGTACTGGTGATTGATGACGGTAGCATTGACAATACCGCCGCAATCGTCCGGGCACGACAGGAAAAAAATCTAAAGCTGATCGGCACCGGTCGCAACTTTGGCAAAGGAGCCGCCGTTAGAACCGGAGTACGGCAAGCGCGGGGAGAGGCCGTACTATTTTTAGATGCCGACTATTCCACCGCTTTGGAGGAACTGGAAAAATTTTTGCCAAAACTGGAGCAGGGTTATGATTTGGTGATCGGCTCGCGCGCCATTCGCGGTGCTAGGGTTTTAGTCAGCCAGAACCTGATTAAGATTTGGCTGGGCAAAACCGGCAATTTGGGCGTCCGTCTAATTTTGGGTTTAAAGGTTAATGATAGCCAGTGCGGCTTCAAGCTTTTTTCAACAAAAGCGAAAAAAATATTTCAGGAACAAACCATTAACGGCTGGGGCTTTGATTTTGAACTTTTATATTTAGCTAAAAAAAGGGGACTGATTGTATTGGAATTGCCCGTTACCTGGGTTAATAACAAGCAATCCAAAGTAAAACCCTTGGATTATTTTAAAACTTTAGGGGAGTTATTTAAAATCAAATTTAATGACTTAAGAGGAATTTATGAAAAAAAATAAAGCTAACTTAAACGGACGGAAAAATATTCTGGTTACCGGCGGCGCCGGTTTTATCGGCAGCCGTTTGTGCGAAGAACTGGTCAGGGAAAATAACGTCATCTGCCTGGATAGCTTAATCACCTCCAGTTTGGAAAATATCCGTTTTTTACTGCAAAATCCCAATTTTGAATTTATCAAGCATGATTTAAACGAACCGCTTGATTTAAAAACCTTGCCCGAATTAAAAAAGTTCGAGGTGGAAGTGTTCGGGATTCAGGAAATTTACAATTTGGCTTGCCCCACTTCAGCCAAAAAATTTGATGAACTAACGGTGCAAACCGCGCTGGCTAATTCCATCCTGATTAAAAATGTTTTGGATTTGGCTTTGGCCAATGATGCCAAGCTGGTGCACGCCTCCTCGGCCGTGGTTTACGGACCGCGCGAAAGCAATAGTTATGTTAATGAAGCTTTTCACGGTTCGGTCAAAATTGACGGACCGCGCAGCTGTTACGATGAAGGCAAGCGTTTTGCCGAAGCCATGATCGCCACTTACCGGAACTTCTACAAAAAACCTTTTAAGGTTGCCAGAATTTTTAGAACTTACGGACCGCGTTTGGCCTTAAACGACGGGCAGATGATTTCCGATTTTATTTTTAACGCCTTGGATAACAAAGATCTGGTTATTTACGGCACCGAAAATTTTTCCACCTCTTTATGTTATGTGGACGATGTGGTGGACGGCCTGATTAAGCTGATGAAGAGCGACATGGCCCAGTCGGTAAATTTGGGCAGCAACGTGGATGTGTTGCTTAAGGATGTGGCGCAAAAAATAATTGACCTGACCGGCTCCACTTCCCAAATCATTTATCAGGGCGCTTTGGAATTTATCACCCCTCTGCCGTTGCCGGATATTGATTTGGCTAAAGTCAGTTTGGGTTGGTATCCGTTGACCACTTTGGATAAGGGCCTGGAAAAAACTTTGGAATATACCCGGGCCAACAAGAGAGTTTTGAATGAGCTAGCGAATGGTGAATCTTTGTAATTTAAATTATCAATAAAAACATTAATCAGTAAATTTCATGGGTAAATACATTTTTACATCCGAATCGGTGACCGAAGGCCACCCTGATAAGGTCTGTGACCAGATTTCGGACGCTATTTTAGACGAGTTGCTAAGGCATGACCCTGAATCACGCGCCGGCATTGAGTGTATTGCTACCACGGGTTTAGTAGTTGTGGCCGGTGAAATTAGAACCAATCATTATGTTGATATTGCCGGTATTGCCCGCCAAACCATTAAAGACATTGGTTATAACGGAGCTTCGGCCGGTTTTTCGGCGGAGGATTGCGGGGTGATGGTGGCGATTGATGAACAGTCGGCTGATATTGCCCAGGGCGTGGATAAGGGCAAAGGCAAATACAAAGAGCAGGGCGCCGGTGATCAGGGTTTAATGTTCGGATTTGCTTGCCGTGAAACCAAAGAATTGATGCCGTTGCCGATTATGCTGGCTCATAAAATGGCTAGGCGGTTGGCGGCTGTCCGCAAAAGCGGATTATTAAAATATTTGCGCCCCGACGGTAAAACCGAAATCGCGGTGGAGTATGAAAATGGCAAGCCCCGCCGGGTTGATACGATTGTAATTGCCGCCCAGCATAACGAAACGGTTTCGGAAAAAAAAGTTGAACGCGATATTATCAATAAAGTTGTTAAACCGGTTTGCGGCAAATATCTTGATGCCAAAACCAAATTCTTTATTAATGCTACCGGCAAGTTTATTAAAGGCGGCCCGGTGGCTGATACCGGTTTGACCGGGCGTAAAATTATCGTGGATACTTACGGCGGTTATAGCGCTCACGGCGGCGGTTGTTTTAGCGGCAAGGATCCTTCAAAAGTTGACCGAAGCGCTTGCTACATGGCCCGCTACGTGGCAAAAAATATTGTGGCCGCGGGTTTAGCCGATAAGTGCGAAGTTCAGCTGGCTTACGTGATTGGGCGCGCTGAACCCGTTAGCGTGCTGGTTAAGTCATTTGGCACTGGCAAATTGCCGGACGAAAATTTGGAAAAAATAGTCAGACAGGTTTTTCCTCTAAAACCGGCCGAGATAATCAAACACTTAAAATTGAAGCGGCCGATTTACAAAAAAACCGCGGCTTACGGCCACTTTGGCCGAACCGAACCGGAGTTTACCTGGGAAAAAACAGATCTAGTAAGCAAGTTGAAGAAGTATTTGGTTAAATAAATATGTCCAAAATTTTGGTCACTGGAGGAGCCGGGTTTATCGGCTCCCATTTGGTTGACCGCCTAATCGCCAAAAATCATCAGGTGGCTGTGGTTGATAATTTATCCACCGGCAAGCTTAGGTTTGTTAACCGCCGGGCCAAATTTTACAAGGTCAGCGTGACCAGTCCCAAGTTGAAACAGGTTTTTGGCAAATTTAAACCGGAAATTGTTTTTCATTTGGCCGCCCAAAAAAGCGTGCCTTTTTCGGTTAATGATCCGCTGGCCGACGCCACTACCAACATCTGGGGTTCCTTAAAAACCATTGAGCAGTCAATTAGGGTGGGGGTAAAAAAGTTTGTGTTAATTTCCACCGGCGGGGCCATTTACGGTGCCACCAAAATCATGCCGACTCCGGAAATTGTGGCGCCTAAACCTGATTCGCCTTACGGCCTTAGCAAACTGACCGTGGAAAATTATTTGCTGAATTATTACCAACCGTTGCGCAAGCTTAATTTTGTCAGTTTGCGGCTAGCTAACGTGTTTGGCCCCAGGCAGGATCCGGACGGTGAAGCCGGCGTGGTGGCGATTTTTGTCAAAAATTTACTGGCCAATAAACAGTGTTTTATCACGGGCAACGGCAAACAAACCAGGGATTTTGTGTTTGTGGATGATGTGGTTGAGGCCTGCTTAAAATCCATCAGAGCGGGGCAGGGGATTTACAACATCGGCACGGGCAAGGAAACTTCCATCAAAGTTTTGTATCATTTAATTGCCGGCCTTATTTCCAAGCGCGAACCCAAATTCGTGCCGCCGCGGCCGGGCGATGTTTTCCGCAGTGTTTTAAAAAACGCTTTAGCCAAACGCGACCTGGGCTGGCAGGCGCAAGTTGAGCTGGTGGACGGTCTTAAAAAAACCATTAAGTATTTTAAAGCATGAAGATTTTAGTTACCGGCGCCGCCGGTTTTATCGGTTCTCATTTGGTTGATTTTTTATTGAATCAAGGTCACGAAGTAATTGGCCTGGATAATTTTTTTAGCGGCAAAAAGGAAAACATCGCCCACAATCTTAGCAACTCCAAATTTAAATTCATCAAACATGACGTGACCCTGCCGTTAAAGATAAAGTTCGGCCACCTCGACAGAATATACAATCTGGCCTGCCCGGCTTCGCCCGTGCAGTACCAGTTTGATCCGGTTAAAACCCTTAACACCAGCGTTTTAGGCACGCAAAATATGCTGGAATTGGCGCGTTTAACCGGCGCTCGGTTGTTGCAGGCCTCAACTTCCGAAGTTTACGGCGATCCGTTGGAGCATCCGCAAACGGAATCTTATTGGGGCAACGTGGATCCGCTGGGCGAGCGGGCGTGTTACGATGAAGGTAAGCGCGCGGCCGAGGCCTTATGCAAGGATTATCACAAACAATATGGAGTTGACGCGCGAATAATCAGAATCTTTAACGTCTATGGGCCGCGCATGATGTTCAATGACGGCCGCGTTGTTTCCAACTTTTTATTGCAAGCTCTGCTTGATGAAGATATTACGGTTCACGGCACGGGCGGGCAAACCAGAAGTTTTTGCTATGTGGAAGATTTTATTAAAGCAATGACCGGCTGGATGGAACACGTTACCGATTATCTGCCGGTTAACATCGGTAATCCCGAGGAGCAGTCCATGCTGACATTGGCTGAAACTATTAAGCAGGCCACCCATTCCAAAAGCCGGCTGGTTTTTATTCCTTACCAACAGCTTGCCGGCCGGCAGGGCGATGTTAAGCAAAGACGAGCTGATATTTCCAGAATAAAAAAAGAATTAAATTGGCAGCCGACCACGGTTTTTGCCGAGGGGCTTAAAAAAACCATCGCGGATTTTAAACAGCGCCTCAACAATAAACCTCACATTTTGGTTTTTGCCCCGGCCTATCTGCCGTTTAAAGGCCCGGCCGAAGAAACAGTGGCGGAAATAATTAAAAGATTGCCGGGCTATGAATTTGATATTATCACGGCCAAGCTCGATAAAAAGTTAAAGGATCAAGAGCATTACGATAACGTCCATATTTACCGTTTGGGAGCGGGCTCTGCCGTTGATAAATATCTGCTGCCCTTAAGAGCGGTCAGCTTGGCCAAAAAACTTCATCGCCAAAATAGTTACCAGCTTTCTTGGGCGATTATGGCTAGCTATGGCGCGGTCGCGGCTTCCTTGTTTTCTTCATTTAACAAGCGCGTGCCGTTTTTACTTAGCGTTTATGAAGGCGATTTGACTGCTAAAATGACCAGCCGAGGCAGGTTGTTAAGCCCGGTCTATAAAATGATTTTCAGCAAGGCGCATCGCTGGCAGTTAATCGCCAAGATGAACCAACAACAGCGCGCCTGGCTGGAAAACGAACGCCGCGTTCAGGTGGTGCAATTTGAAAAAGATTTTGATTTGCTGGCCAAAAGAACCAAGGAAATGTTTCAGGAGCTGGAAATTTTATCCGCCAGAATTTAAATTTATTTTGCCATGAAACGAATTTTGATTTTTGCCACTGCCTATTACCCTCACGTGGGGGGAGCGGAAGTGGCGGTTAAGGAAATTACCGACCGTTTGCCGGGTTATGAATTTGATTTGATCTGCGCCCGATTGGAAAAAAATTTGCCTCAACAGGAAAAAATCGGCCAGGTCAATGTTTTTAGAGTGGGCTGGGGCCTGCCTCAAATTGATAAAATTTATTTGGCTGTTTGCGGCTATTGGCTGGGCTTAAAACTTCAGCGCCAAAAAAAATATGATTTGGTTTGGGCGATTATGGCCAGTTATGGCGGTTTTGCCGCCTTGGCCTTTAAACTTAAAACAGGGGTCAAATATTTACTGACTTTACAGGAGGGCGATTTTAATTTAAAAACCAAGCGCAAAATTTGGCTGGTCAAAAAAAAATTCGCCAACATTTTCAGCCAAGCCGACGGCTTGCAAGCCATCAGCAATTATTTATTGAACTGGGGTACAGCCATGGGTTTTAAGGGCCTAGCCGAAGTGGTGCCCAACGGCGTGGACGTAAAAAATTTTACCAAAGTTTATGAGCAGTCGGAATTAAAAAAAGTTAGAGATAGTTGGGGTTTTGATCGGTCAGCGATCATTTTAGTCAGCGCCTCCCGCTTGGTATTAAAAAACGGCCTAGCTGACCTGATTAAGGCCCTGCCGTTGCTTCCGGAAAATTTTTGTCTGGTGTTGATCGGTGAAGGCCGGTTAGAAAAAAATTTACGTCAATTGGCCGATAATTTAGGATTATCTTCACGAATTTATTTTGCCGGTTATCATGATCATCAGGAACTGCCGCGCTTGCTGGCCGCCGCCGATATATTTATTAGGCCATCGTTAAGCGAGGGCTTGGGCAACGCATTTTTGGAAGCGATGGCTACGCGTTTGCCCACCATCGGAACTTTGGTTGGCGGCATCCCGGATTTTTTGACGGATGGCCAAACCGGATTGGTTTGCGAACCGGGTAATCCGCAAAGCATCAGCCAAGCGATTGTTAAAGCGTCCAAATTGTCTGTTCAGGAAAAACAAGCGCTTCATCAAAACGCCATGGCGTTGATTGAAAAAAAATACAATTGGGAGTATATTGCTGGTAGAATGGATGCTATTTTTAAGGGTTTAACCGCTTAATTTTAATTTATATTATGAAGATTACTATTGTTGGCACGGGTTATGTGGGTTTGGTTTCGGCCGTTGGTTTGGCCGAACTGGGGCACCGGGTTTTTTGCGTTGATACCGATCCTCAAAAAATTGAAATTTTAAAAAGCGGTCGGGCAACCTTTTATGAACCGGGTTTGGATAAGCTTTTAAAAAAGAATTTAGCCAATCGTCGTTTAAGCTTTACCGTTAGTTTAGCGCAAGTTATTGATCAGTCTGAAATTATTTTTATCTGCGTGGGCACGCCGCCCCAGCCCGACGGCAGTGCCGATTTAACTTACGTTAAACAGGTGGCAGCCAGCATTCAAACTTTATCCAAGCAGGGCAAAATAGTGGTTACCAAAAGCACCGTGCCCATCGGCACCGGCGCCATGCTGGAGCAGATTTTAAATAAAAAACCCGGCCGGGTTTTTGAAGCCGTTTCCTGTCCGGAATTTTTGCGTGAAGGCCAGGCCGTTTATGATTTTTTTCATCCGGATCGAATCGTAGTGGGCGCCGATAAGCAGTCAGTCGGCTTTAAGGTAATAAATTTATTTAGCGCGGTTAAAACCCATAAAATGGTCACCAGTCGTGAAACCGCTGAACTCATCAAATACGCGGCCAACGCCTTTTTGGCCACCAAGATTTCCTTTATCAACGAAATCAGCAATGTCTGCGAAAAAACCGGCGCCGACGTGGAAGAAGTAGCCAAAGGTATGGGTCTGGATAAACGTATTAATCCATATTTTTTAAAAGCGGGTATCGGCTATGGCGGCAGTTGTTTTCCTAAAGACGTGCGAGCTCTCCGTCAGTTATCCGGCGGTAATGGTTACAACTTCCGTTTGTTAAAGGCGGTTATTGAAGTAAATAACAAACAGCGTCAGTTGTTTTTTGAAAAAATCAAAAAAGTTTTGGGTTCGCTGGAAGGCAAAAAAATCGGGGTTTTGGGCTTGGCGTTTAAAGGCAACACCGATGACGTACGGGAATCGGCCGCCGTTGATTTGATTAAAAAGCTGGTTAAAGCCAAAGCCAAGGTCAGCTGTTTTGATCCGCAAGCCGTGGCTAACGCCCGTTTGGTGTTAAACGGCCGGATCCGTTATTGCGCTAACGCTTATGAAACCATGGAGCAGGCCGACGCCCTAATTATCGCCACTGAATGGCCGCAGTTTGCCAAATTGGATTTTAAAAAAGTCAAAAAATTATTACGCCAGCCGATTATTTTTGATGGCAAGAACCTATTAAATCATCAACTAATTAAAAAAGCCGGCTTTTCATATTATTCCGTCGGCCGCAGCTAAAAATATGAATAATCAAACAATGTCAAAATTTGAGGATATTATTATTCCTGGCCCCGTTAAGGCAGAAACGGAGCATTTGCCTGTGCTGGAAATAACCCCGGCCATGCGTGAGACGTTTACCGATCTTCGAAATAAATTTTATGAGATGAGTAGCGGATACCAACTGCAAAATGATTTAAGTTTTAGCGGACGATGTTCTGATTTTAAACATAAGATATACGGCGAGTTCGGCATGGACGCTATGACCAATTGCTATTTGAGCCATATTTTTGGCAGTACCGTGCCCGAAGAACTGCTTAACCGTTATGATTTTGAAGGCGGATGTTCAGTTGAATCCTTTATCAATCAGGAATACGAGAGGTTTAAAAACAAGTTATAATGAATAATGTTTTTATTATCATTCCGTGTTATAACGAAGCCGAACATTTGGCTAAAGTGATTGAATCGGTTAAACCGTACGGCCGGGTAGTAGTGGTTGACGACGGTTCAACTGACAATTCTTTTCAAATTGCCGTAAGTAGCGGCACCCTGGTTTTAAAACATCTGGTCAACCGCGGCATGGGCGCGGCTTTGGAAACAGGGGACAGGCTTGCCCGTAGCCAGGGTGCCGAGATTGTGGTTCATTTTGACGCCGACGGCCAGCATGTGGCCGAAGAAATCCCACTGTTGATTCAGCCGATAGTCAATAACGAGGCAGACGCGGTTTTGGGTTCCAGATTTTTAAAGCCCACCAGCGCCATACCGTTTTTTAAAAAGCATTTTATTTTAAAACCCGCTGTGTTTTTTCAGAATTCCATGTTGGGCGTTAAACTGACCGACGCGCACAACGGTTTTAGGGCCTTATCCTGTCATGCTTTGGAAAAAATCAGGATTACCCAAGACGGCATGGCCCATGCTACCGAAATTATCGAGCAGATTAAAACCAATAATTTAACTTATCAGGAAGTTCCGGTAACCGTTATTTACCACGAATTCGGCCAAGGATTTTTATCGGGCTTGAAGATTTTAAAGGATTTGATTTTTGGTAAAATAAATAAATAACTATGGTTTATCTGCCTTTACAAATTATTGTTACCATCTTTGTGGTGTTAGTTGTGTTTCGGCTGACCAAAAAATACAAAGACAATATTTTAAAAACTTCCGAACTGGTGGGCTGGCTAATGATTTGGACCGTTGTTTTAGTCGTCTTTTGGCTCCCTCAAACCACTTCTTATCTGGCAACTTTACTGGGCATCGGCCGTGGCGTGGATTTAGCCGTTTATTCGGCCGTACTGATGATTTTTTACCTCATTTTCCGGCTGTATCTTAAACTGGATAAACAGCAGAAAGAAATTACCAAAATCGTCCGCCATCTGGCGTTATCGGAAACAAACGAGGACAAGGAACAAAAGTCAAATTAAAAAATAGATTATTTGAATAATCCTTGAATAATGAATAACATAATGCCCGCCAAAGGCGGGTCGGCCTCTGGCCGAAAAAAAGTTTGCATCATCATTGTCAACTATAACGGCCAAAAATACCTCCCCGATTTGTTAGGGAGTATTTTTAGTAATCAGCCAAATAGCGTTTTACAGGAGGTGGTATTGGTTGATAACGCTTCGGTTGATAATTCCCTTAACTGGCTTAAGCAAAATTATCCGCAAGTTACCGTACTGGCGCAAACGGAAAATTACGGCTTTGCCAAAGGCAACAACATCGGCATAAATTGGGCCATGGCCAATGGTTGTGATTACGTTTTTTTGCTTAATAGCGATACGCTTATGGAAGCCGGTTGTTTGGATAAACTGGTCAGCGCTATTGAACAGGATGATAAAATTGCCGTTATTCAGCCAAAAATATTGTTATGGCCGTTAACCGATTTAATCAACAGCTTAGGAAATGTTATTCATTATTTGGGCTTTGGCTATACTTACGGCCATAAAACTCCTACTATGAACCATCAGTTAGGCCGCTCGATTTACCAAGTCAACTATTGTTCCGGTGCCGCGTGTTTGATTAAACTGGAAGCGCTGGCCAGAACTGGCTTATTTAACGAAGAATTTTTTATGTATCATGAAGATCTGGATTTGGGCTGGCGTTTTTCGCTCATGGGCTATAAAAACATGATTGAGCCGCGGGCCGTGGTTTACCATAAATACGAATTCAGCCGCAGCATTCAAAAGTATTATTATATGGAACGGAACCGCTGGCTGGTCATGTTGCAAAATTACAAATTATTGACCCTCTTGCTGATTTTGCCGGCATTGCTTATGATGGAAGCAGGGCTGGTCTTGCTCTCCATCTTAGGCGGCTGGCATCAGGAAAAATTCAGGGTTTATTTATATTTTTTACGAGTTTCAAGTTGGAAAAAACTTTGGCTAACCCGAAGGCAAATTCAAAAACAGCGGGTGGTTAGTGATCGGGCGGCGGTTAAAAAATTCAGCGGTGTAATTGAGCATCAGGACAGCCCGGCCCGCGGGGTGGATAAAATTGCCAACATTTTTTTTAACGCCTATTGGCAGATTATTAGATTATTGATTATTTGGTAAAATGACTGAACCAAAAATAAAAATCGCTCAAGTGGTTAACACCTTTCCGCCCTATCGCGGCGGCATGGGCAATGTTTGTTATCATTTGGCCGATCAGCTAAGCCGCTTGGGTTACGAAGTCACGGTTTTTACCCCGCGTTATCACTGGGACGAAGCAGATTTAGAAAGTTTTTTTAATATCCACAAGCTGACGCCGCAATTTCAGTTTGGCAACTCGGCCATAGTTTTGCAGGCATTTTGGCGACTGCTAAAATTCCAGATCGTGCATTTTCATTATCCGTTTATGGGCGCGGCTTTGGCGGTGATGCTGGCTAAGCTAGTTCGCGGCAAAAAAATGAAATTAATCGTTCATTACCATATGGACCTGGTGGGTCAGGGCTGGAAAAGCTGGGTTTACAAAATTTATAACGCGATTTTTTTAAAAAGTATGCTGGCCCGGGCCGATCAGGTGATTGCTACTTCCGAAGATTATTTGCGCAAGTCCTTGATTTATCCGCATTATTTAAAAAATCTGGACAAATTCACCATAGTTCCTAATGGCGTGGACATCAATTATTTTCAGCCAGCGCCAAAAAATCAGGGTTTGGTGGATCAGTATGGGCTAGCCGGTAAAAAAACAATTTTGTTTGTGGGGGCTTTGGATGCCCAGCATTACTTTAAGGGCGTTAACTATTTAATCAAGGCCGTGGAATTGCTCAAGCGGACGGACGTTAAATTGGTGATTGTGGGCGACGGAGATTTGCGGCCGATCTACGAAGACATGGCCGAATCGTACGGCCTGGCGGAGCGGGTAATTTTTACCGGTTATCTGCCTGATGCCCAGCTGGTTGATCATTATAATTTATGCGATATCTTTGTGTTGCCGTCTATTGATAAAAGCGAGGCCTTTGGCATGGTGCTGATTGAGGCCATGGCCTGCGCCAAGCCGGTGCTGGCTTCCAGTTTGCCGGGCGTGCGGGAAGTTGTGGAAGCCAAGGTTAACGGCCGCATTTTTAAGCCCAAAGATGTTAATAGTTTATCGTTACAGCTGACCTTTATGCTTAATGATACTGCCTTATGCCGAGAGTACGGTTTTAATGGCCGCGCCAAGGTGGAACAGCAATACAGCTGGGATAAAATTACCCAGAATTTGTTAAAAATATATTTTCCATGAAATTTTGCCTAATAACTAATTTATATCCGCCTTACGTGCGAGGGGGTGCCGAGCGGGTAGTGGAATTACTGGTTCAGGGCTTAAGGGCTAGGGGCGAAGTTTTATTGATTACCACTCAGCCCGATGATATTTTAGACGATGCCACCGAAGAGGGTTTTGAAATTTACCGCATCAATCCCTTAAACAGCTATTATCTGTTGGATGAACAGCCGCGCTCGGTTTGGGATAAAATCAAATGGCATTGGAGTGATTTTTTTAATCCCTGGGTGCAAAAAGAAATTTATCACTTGTTAAAAAAACGCCGGGTGGATGTGGTTTTAACCCATAACTTAAAGGGTCTAAGCTTAGGTCTGCCTAAAGTAATTAGAAAACTGGGTTTGCCGCACATCCATACTTTGCATGATTATCAGTTGTTGGAGCCGCACGGTTCCATGTTTAGGTCCGGCCAAAACGTGGATTTAAAAGGAATGGCTTATGTTTTATACCGCTGGCTATCCCGTTATTTTTTTAAAAATCCTGGAGTGGTTATTTCACCTTCGCGCTTTGCTCTGGATTTGCATCTTAAGTACGGTTTTTTTAAAAAATCCAAGACAATGGTTTTGCCTAACCCCGCGGCCGGCCATGATCAGTTAAAAATAAAGCCGCGATTAACTTCTGATAAATTACGCTTGTTGTATCTTGGTCAGTTGGAACCGGCCAAAGGCGTGTTATGGCTGGCAGAGAATTTTAGCCAGTGGGATGATGCGCGGGTGGAGCTGACCATAGCCGGTGAAGGCAGCCAGCTGGCGGAAATAAAAAAAATGGCCGGTCCGCGAATTAAGGTTTTAGGCAAAGTAACTAGAGAAAATTTAGCCGAACTGTTTGCCCGGTGCGATCTGTTGGTTTTACCATCAATTTGGCAGGAAAATTCGCCTTTGGTAATTTACGAGGCCTATCAGCACGGCTTGCCTGTTTTAGTTGCTGACGCGGGCGGAGCCAAAGAATTGGTTAAGGAAGGTGAAACCGGCTGGGTTTTTAAAGCTAACAATCAAGCCGATTTGCTAGCCAAGCTCAAACTGGCTTTGGCTAAAAAAGATTCGCTGTCAGCCATGGGCCAGGCCGGCCGCGCTTATGTTCAGCAGTTTTTTTTGAATAATTATTTGACTAAGTTAATCGCCTTATGCGAGAATTTGAAGAAATAATCGAGTTTATAAAAACCAAGTCACAAAATTCCCAGGGAGTTTTTTTGTATTTACCCAACTTGACCGATTTTCAAAAACAGGAAATGGAGTTTCACGATGCCATTCATCAGGATGAGATAGAGGTTCATCAATTGAACGCCTTAAGAAACGTTTATTATCATAATTATTTCAAGAAGTTTTTATATCGCTTACCCAAAAGTTCGGTAATTTTGGAAGTTGGCTCCGGCAGCGGTTATGATTTGTTTTCGGTTTTGGAACAGGGTTATAATCTGATTGCTTCCGATATCAGCCCGGCTTCCGTTGGGTTTATTAAAAAACAGGTTGACGTTAGGTTCAGTTTATTAGCCGATAAAATAATATATTTGGTGGCGGACGGACAAAATCTGCCTTTACCTGATAATTCGGTTGACGCGGTTTTTCTGGTGGCTTGTTTGCATCATTTTGAAAATCAGCACTCGGCTTTAACCGAAATCGCCCGCGTGCTTAAACCGGGCGGACAGATTATTTTGGCCATGGAGCCGTCTAGATTCATGATGTGGTTTACCAAGTTATTCAGCTCCGCCAAAGGATTACGGATCCATGACGGCCATTCCGAAGCTGATGAAACCCATCCCGGTTACGGTAGAAGCGATTGGGAAAAAATAATCGCTGATAATCCTTTATCAATGGTCAGGTTAAAAAGGGTCTGGCTGTTACAAGGTTTTTTGCATTATGGTCTTGAAGCCCTGTTTAGAATTTTTAAATTAAAAAAGAGGATTAAACTTCCTCTCTTTATTGAATGGCCATTATTAATAATTGACGAGCTTCTCTTAAAAATCCCCATCATCAATCAACTCAATTGGCATTGGATAGCGGTTATTTCTCGTATTTAAAAATGTAGTTTTTACCGTCAATGGCCTGCCAGTCATCGGCGGTTTCTTGTTGTTCGGCAATAACATCAGAGGCGTTAAGCCAGTAATCATTGATCACAAAATAAACATCGTTAACGCCGGTTAAAAAGCGGACCGTGCCAATTACTTCAGCCACCGGCGTTTTGGCGTAAGCCAGTTCCTCGTACAGGCCATAGAGGCGGCCGCCGGTGGGAACGGGGTAAAAAAAGAGGTTGTTGTAATAGTATTTAAAGCCCAGTTCTTTGAGGGCGGCCGCCGAAACCGGCTGGGCAGCCAGCACCACATACGGCCGGTTGCGTTGGATAGTTTCAATAAAGTTGACGGTTTTAACATCAGTTAAAGACGTGGAGTAACCATGATCTTCGGTAATTTTATCCACCCGCGGATACGAAAGATACCAGGAAAAAGTCATGGCCATGGCCAACAGAGTTAACGATAAAATAATCACCGGCCGCGACTGTTCATTAAGTTTTTTAAAAAACAGGTATAGCACAATCAAAATAAAAGGGGAGAGCAGATACAAACTGATTTCCAGAACACGATTAGGATAATTTATCTGTTCGTACGAAACCAAAGAGAAAAAGGAAACCATAGCTTTAAGTAGCAGGTAGTTGCCGGCTACCATTAAAAAACCTAAAAAGTAGGCAAAGTATTTTTTAAACTGCTGATGGCGCCAGACAAAAATCAATCCCAAGGTTGATAGGATAAATAACAGTAAAACGATGTTTTTGCCGTAGGTATAAATCAAATCAGCCAAAGAAATAAAGGGCCTAAAATAAAAATCAGGCGGGTGGCTAAACACCAGTTCGCTCAACTTGGCCAGCCAGTTGGTTTGCAAGCCCACCTTAAGTTCGGATAATGTCAGTGAGTTGACTATAAAAGCGACCGGCAGGGCAAGGATTCCCAAAATGGCAATTTCCCATAAAATGGACTGGTGCAGAATTTTAGGCAAATTGCTTGTCCCCGTCAGGGGGAATTTTTGCTGGCGGTGCTGGTAAAAAGCCATAATCACAAAAAAGAAAAATACCGGAATGCCGGCCAAAGGATGAATGGTTAAGGCCATCAACACTAATAAGCCCAGCGGCCATAACGATACCTTAGGATGATTGATGTAATAAAGCGACAGTAAAATCGCCAGCAAACAGAATAAATTGGCCGTGGCTTGAGGGGTGGTTACAATCAAGCCCGCAAAGGGGAATAACAATAAGCTTAAGGCGGTTAAAACCACGTTTTGCGGAATGGTTTTAAAATTATCTTTAAAAGCGTAATAAATGGTGGCGGGCAAATAAATCGCGGCCATAATTGGGATCAGTAGTTTATCCAGCCAGTCAACGGAAACCAACAGCAAACGGTGCAAAAAAATAATCAAACTGTATTGGCCGATGTAATAAAAGGGTTTAGGCAGTAACGTGCCGTCGCGCAGAATCAAATCCAAATTTAAACGGTGGATAAACGGGTCGTAATCAAAGCCCAGGCGGTAAATTATTAAAGCCACGCTAAAGCTGATTAAAGCATGCAGGCACACTAGCCAAAGAGTGCTGGCTGTTTTAGCCAGTTTAACCAGACAGAACAACAAAAATGTGGCAAAAAAATATAAAAAGAAGATTTTAGCATCAATTACTTCCCACGGACTGCGAATCGCCCGGTCAGTTTGCGCGGATTGCAATAAGTAAAAAATAAGACCCACAAACAATAAATAGGTCAGGGCCAAAAAAATCACCTTAACCCGCGGCAGTTCAAATTTAAAGTTAATATTGATGATCAATGGGTGTTTTTTAACACCCAAGAGGGCAAATAGGGCTACGCCCGTTAAAGCGGCCGCATAGGCCTGGTAATCCAATTGCCATAAATAAAAACAGGCCGTGCCCACCAATGAGGCAATCACCACGCTGAACAACAAGCCGTAAATAAATTTGCAAACCCAGGAATTTTTTAAAAACAGCCAGTTGCCAATGGCCAAAGCGGCCAACAATAAAAACAACGCTCCGCTTAAAGTGTTCAACCATAGCCAAGTCCAGCTGGCATTGTTGACCACGCTTAAAATCAGCAAGGTCAAAATTAGTTTCCAATGGTTAAAGGTAAAAAACATCTTCTTTATTTTAACATAAAAATGGCATTTTGGGCAGTTTGCCGCGTGTTGAAAAATAACCTATAAATTGGTATAATTTGTATAACTTTATAAGCGACATAGAGCGAGTGAAGCAAAAAAGTAAACTTTTTTGCTTCCGAGCCGAGGAGCTTATATGTACTCATATGGTTTATTGGTTTAAAAAAATTAAGATTGATTGGGGTCTGCTTGTTGTAATTTTGTTAGGACTGCTTTTTTTATGCACCTATTCATATCTTGCTCGCCAACTGCCCGCTGATTGGTCGAACGACCCCAAATTGATTTTAAATTCGCCCGATGAAACAGCCAATTTGTTTTTTGCCAGACATTTCGCAGAAACAGGCAGTTTATCATTTACTGACCCAGCCAATACCATTGCCGGCGAATTGGTCAGCCCGCGCAGTATGCGGGTGATTAACGGCCAAACCGTGCCCGCCGGCTTTATCGGTTTGCCTATTGTTTATGGAACATTAGCCAAAGTTTTTGGCTTAAACGCCATCCCGCTTTTTACCCCGATTTTAGCCATAATCGGGATTATTTTTTTCTACCTGATAGTTAAAAAATTATTCGGGCACCAAGCGGCCTTATGGTCGTCCGTTTTTGCTTATGTTTTACCGGCTTATTGGTATTACAGCGCCAAAGGCCTAATGCCTAACATCGCTTTTTTGGTATTTTTTATTATTTCTTTGTATTTTTTCCTTCAATCGCTTGACCAAAAAAAGTTATTTTATTATCTGTTCTTCGGCGTATTTTTGGGATTAAGTTTAATGATCAGAACTTCGGAAGTTGTTTGGCTCGGTCCGTTGTTTTTACTTTTGACTTTGTTTAACCTTAAAAGAGTTAGTTGGCTTTATTTGTTTTGTTCGGTGGTTATGGCGATCTTGTTTTTTACGCCGGTATTGTATTTTAACCAACAGATTTACGGCTCGCCTTTATCCGTCGGTTACTCCTTAAATAATTTATTGGTTGGACAAACTCCGGTTGAACAGGGGCTTTCGGTGGTCAAACAGATTTTTTTGCCTTTTGGAGCCGATTTTAAAACTTCAGCCATTAATTTTTATCACTACACTTACGTTTTATTCCCATTGTGGACAATTTTAGCAGCCGTCAGTTTTTTGCTTTCCATCTTCCTGTTTATTGTTCAAAAAAAATGGCGATTGTTGGCCTATGCCGGCTTATTCCTTTTATTTAGCGCGTATTTAATTGTTTATTATGGCAGTTGGAGGTTTAACGATAATCCCGATCCAAATGCCGTTACCATCGGTACGTCTTACGCCAGATACTGGTTGCCGATTTATTTGTTCAGTTTGCCTTTTATCGGCTGGTTCATTTCAAATTTGTTGAAAAAATTTACCATTGCCAAACCCGCTTTTGGAATTTTTCTTTTCACTTGTTTATTCTTAGTCAGTTATCCCACCGTCATGCTGGGCTCGCAAGAGGGGGTTTATCAGGTGGCAAAAAATTTAGAGGAATACCAACGCTTGGGCCAGTCGGTTTTTGATAAAACTGAAGCTAATGCCATAATTATCGCCGGTCGGCTGGATAAAGTTTTTTTTCCGGTCCGTTCGGTGATTTTTAAATTAAACAATAGCGGGGATTATGATAGAATAAAAGGATTAGTTGAAGGCGGTTATCCGGTTTATTATTTTGATTTTACTTTACAGCCGGCTGACGTAGCGTATCTTAATCAAACCGTTTACTCCGCTTATGGTTTAAATTTAAGCGATGAACTGCTTAAATTTGGTAAGCAAAGTTTGTTTCAGATTAAGTTGAAAAGCAATTTGTAAAATGAAAACATTTTTTAACAATCTTTATCAAGTCAGCCGAGTGATTATCATTATTGTTCCTTTTATTGTCCTTGGTTGGCTGATAAAAAAGGATCTGGCACTAAGCGGTCATTTGGAATTCAACTATGATTTTAACCAGGACTCGCCGGTTATTACCAACTTGTTTCCGGCCAACCGTTTGACCCAAGTCAATTTTGACCAAACTTCAAAACAGCATTGGCAGACCGTGATTCAGGAACCGGTTTATTTTGAAGCGCGTTTGCCGCAAAAGTTTGATACGGCCAGAGTGGAGGTTGTATATCAAAATCAGAACCAGCCCCTGATTCAAATGGGTTTAAGAACCCTCGGCAATGACGAATGGAATTACAATTTTAAGCCCTTGGAAAATCAGTTATTGGACAAGCTGGATTGGTTCAAATTAACTGACGAACAGGGTACTATCTGGCAGAAAAAGAAAAATTTTTTAACCCGGGAGCAGTTTACAGCAGCCGTGCCTTCGCTAAACAATCTGGCCGCTTATGATTACGCCTTGCCCAGAAAATTCTTTTTGCCCAATTACCGTCCGTCCAACGAGGAGCGGGTTATAACCAAGGCCTTGCGCGGTTCGCATAGTTTTTATACTTACTTAAAAAATGAAACCCTGGATTTTACTTTTATCATCCAGGATATTAACCGCACGCTTGGGCCGGATATGTTTGTTGTGGAAGTTTACAACGAAGCCAATAAAAAAGTTTATGACGCCAAACTTAAAGATGACGGCACAGTTAATAATTTTGACGGCTCAACGCCCCGCCGTGATTTAGCCGTTAAAGTGGCTGGTTTGCCTGAAGGCGTGTACCGTTTGGAACTTAAGGCCGAAGATGATATTTTTATCAGAACAATCAGAACCAAGCAACAGTATGTAACTTTTATCAACCGTTTGTATTTGGTTGATAATCCCGAGTATTCGGACGGTTTTTTGGACTTAACTTATCAGCCGACCGCGATTTACAGCAATATTCCGCGTTTGGGTTTTTACACTTCGCATCCGCAGGGTTTGCAGACCGTGGGCATTAATAAAGATCAGAGTGTTGAACTAATTGCCACCCACCAGAATTATTTTATTACGGCCAACAGTTTGCCGGCAATTGTTTACTCGCCCAAAAACGATCTTAAAATTTTCGGCCGGGGCTTAATGGCCTTTTCGCAAGACATGTTTTTTAATCCGGAAATTTACAGTTTGCGCGATTTAACTTTAACGCCGGATATTGAATACATTATCAGTTCCTATCAAACGCCCGCGCCGCTCGAGCATGGTTGGAAAAAGGGTCAGGTAACTTTTTCTTTGCAAAACGCCCAGATCGTTAACCGCAAATTGCGCTTTGGCTTAAGCGCGCCGGAAATGAATACGGCTCATGACCTTATTCCCATCCAAAGCATAAAAATTATTTTTGACCGCCAACCAATGAGTTACAGCGAGCTGTTTCAGAAAATAATTAAATACATTAAAGATAGGATTTAATCGACTAAACCGTCATTGCGAGGAGTCGAGCTTAGCTCGACGACGAAGCAATCTCGATGAATTTATGAGTAGACAGTTTAACAGTTTCATTAAGTACCTTGGCGAATACATCGCCAATATCAGCCCGACGTTTTTTATTGTTTCGTCGCTTTCTTTTATTGTTTATTTTGCTTTGGAAAATTTTAAAGTCGGCTTAATCAGTAATTATTTTGATTTGAATTTATTAATGCTGGTGGCGCTGGCTAGCGGCCTAGTGGCCATCTTTTATTATGAAAACAGGGCTAACCTAAGCGGAAAAAATAAGCCCTATCTCTTTAGCTTGTTCTTTGCTATAATTTTAGGACTGTTTTTGGCTAAATACCTGGCTGATTTTGGTAAAATCGGCCTGTTTACGGCCGTTTGCGGTTCAATCAGCGTTTATCTCATAATTGATCAAATGTATGATTCACGGCGTCAAAATTAAAGAATTAAAGCCCATTACCGATGGAAGGGGTTTGTTAATGGAGTTTTTGCGTGATGATGATGAAGTGTTTGAAAAATTCGGTCAGGTTTATCTCACGTTAGTCAAAAGGGGAACGGTTAAGGCCTGGCATTTTCATGAACTGCAAGATGATTATTTTATTTGCGTGGAAGGCAAGGCGTTGGTGGCGCTGTATGATATGCGTAAAGATTCACCAACCTACGGCGAGGCGCAGGATTTTGTTTTGTCAGCTCCGGAAGTTGAAGGCGATCATTTGTTAGTTAAAATCCCCAAAGGCGTGGCGCATGGTTTTACGGCCGTTGAATGCGATCAGGCCAAAATCGTCAATGTGCCCACGATGCATTACAATTACGATCAGCCCGACGAAATCCGCTTCCCTTGGAATGATCCGAATATTAATTATCAGTGGCCCGCTGAAGTTAAAAGTGGTGGCTAGTAAAAAATATATGGACTGTATTTTCTGCAAAATAATTGAAGGGGAATTGCCGTGCTATAAGGTTTATGAGGATAAGCGTGCCTTGGCGTTTTTGGATATCAATCCCGTCAACAAAGGTCATGTGTTGATTGTTCCCAAGGAACATCATCGTAATTTTTTGGATTTGCCCAAGGATTTGCTAAAGGATTTAACCTCCTTGGCGCAGGATTTGGCGCAGAACATTATGGACGGCGTAGGAGCCACGGCCTTTAATTTAACCGCCAACAACGGCAAGGAAGCCGGCCAGCAGGTGGAACATTTCCATTGGCATGTTATTCCGCGCTTTGCCAACGATCATTTGCATCATTGGCCGGGCAAAACTTTTTCGGACGAGGAAATGAAAAGATTTACCATGACTATTAGAAAATCAATATGAGCATTTTAGTTTCAGGTTCAGTGGTTTATGATAGGATCATGGATTTTCCGGGCGCTTTTAGCGATCACATTTTACCCGATCAGATCCATAATTTAAATGTCAGTTTTTTGGTGAAGGAATTTAAAGAAACTTTTGGCGGCGTGGCCGCTAATATCGCTTATAATCTGGCTTTGCTTAATGAACGGCCGCAGATTTATTCAGCGGTGGGCAAGGATTTTTCGCCTTACGCTTTGAGGTTAAAAAAATATAAGATTGATTTAAGCGGAGTTAAAGTTTATCCCGGGCAATACACTTCCAGCGCTTACATCATGACCGATAAAAATGATAATCAGATTACCGGATTTTTTCCGGGCGCGATGAATTTTTTTGGCGCTCGGCCAAAATTGAAAAAAGGGGATATTGCCATTGTGGCACCGGGAAATAAAGATGAGATGCTGGCTTTGGCCGATTACTATTTTAAAAATAAAATCTTTTTTATTTTTGATCCCGGCCAGCAGATCGGCCAATTTAATAAACAGCAGTTGACTAAAGCGCTTACTTCCTGCAATATTTATATTGTTAACGATTATGAACTGGCTTTAACCCAAAAAATAACCGGTTTAAATAAACAAGAATTATTAAAAAAATCAGTGGTGCTAATTACCACTTTGGGCGCCAAAGGTTCCAGTATTGAAATTTATCATAATAATCAGTTTAAGGCGTTTAGCGTTAAGGCGGTTAAGCCAAACAAAGTTGTTGACCCTACTGGCGCGGGCGATGCTTATCGAGCGGGTATAATCAAAGGATTATTGATGACAAAAGCAATCGGCCATGCCAATCTATTTGACTGGGAATGGCTTAAAATCGGCCAGCTGGGCAGTTTATCGGCAAAGTATGCCGTTGAACAATACGGCACCCAAAATCATTCATACAGTTACAATCAGTTTAAAAAAGATTATAATTTTAACTTTAATCAAATAATAAACTAAAAAATGAAATACGACGTCAAGAATGTCAAACTAGCTCCAGCGGGAAAGAAACGAATCCTCTGGGCCGAAAAGCAGATGGATGTGTTGCGCCAAATCTCGGCTAGGTTTGCCAAACAAAAGCCCTTAAAAGGCGTAAAAATGGCCGCCTGTTTGCATGTAACCGCCGAAACAGCTAATTTGATGAGAACGCTTAAAGCCGGCGGTGCCAGCGTTGTTTTATGTGCTTCCAACCCTTTATCCACGCAGGATGAAGTAGCGGCTTCGCTGGTTAAAGATTTTGGCATTCCGGTTTTTGCCAGAAATAATATTGATAGAAAAGGTTATTATCGTCATTTAAATTCAGCTTTGGACACTAAGCCGAATTTGTCTATGGACGATGGCGCTGATTTAGTTTCATTACTTCATACCAAAAGAAAAGATCTGGTTAAGCATATTTTTGGCGGAACCGAAGAAACCACTACCGGCGTGATTAGATTGAAAGCGTTGGCGGAACAAAAAAAATTATTGTATCCCATTGTGGCGGTTAATGACGCGCAAACCAAGCACTTTTTTGACAATCGTTACGGTACCGGCCAATCAACCTTGGACGGCATTATCCGCGCCACCAACATTTTGCTGGCCGGAAAAACCGTGGTGGTGGCCGGTTATGGCTGGTGCGGCCGTGGGTTCGCGCTTAAGGCCAAAGCTATGGGCGCCAAGGTGATTGTGACCGAAGTTGAGGCGGTTAAGGCCTTAGAAGCAGTCATGGACGGTTTTGAGGTTAAAACCATGTTGCAGGCGGCTTCCGTCGGCGATATCTTTTGCACTTTAACCGGCGATATTCACGTGATCCGCAAAGAGCATTTTGCCAAAATGAAAAACAACGCCGTGGTTTGCAACTCCGGCCACTTTGACGTGGAACTGGATTTGGTCGGCCTTAAAAAAATCAGCAAAAAGGTGGAAACGGTCAGGCCGTTTGTGCAGGCCTATACTTTAAAAAACGGCCGTGCCGTTAATGTGTTAGCCGAAGGCCGTTTGATTAACCTGGCTTCCGCCGAAGGGCACCCGGCTTCGGTTATGGATATGAGTTTTGCCAACCAATCTTTGGCGGCCGAATTTGTAGTTAAAAATTACAAGCATTTGGAAAAAAGAGTTTACGATGTGACGCAAAAAACGGATGATTACATTGCCACGGCCAAGCTTAAGGCCATGGGCGTCAGCATTGATAAGTTGACCGCTGAACAGCAAAAGTATTTGACCAGTTGGGAAATGGGAACGTAGTTTGAACTGCTCGGTCGGGCAAGAAAACTTTTTGCCCTCGTCTCCGGCCTTCGCCGCGACAGGCGGCTCGCCCGGTATTTTTCACTCGGTTCAAAAAGTTTTCTTGCCCTTCCTCGCATTAATTAACAAGTTATGAATTTACTAGTAACCGGCGGGGCCGGTTTTGCCGGCTCCAACTTTATCAGGTATATTTTGCGGAAGTATCCCAACTACCGGATTTTTAATTTGGATAAACTGACCTATGCCGGCAATTTGGACAATCTGAAAGATATTGAAGGCAACGCCAACTATAAGTTCATTAAAGGCGACATTGTTGATCAGCGCATGGTGTTTAAAATCTGCCGCAACAATAAAATCGACGCCATTCTTAACTACGCCGCCGAAACCCACGTGGACCGATCCATTTTGGATCCCGCTGATTTTGTTAAAACCGACGTCATCGGCACTTATAACATTCTGGAAGCGGTCAAGGAATTCAAGCTTCAAAAATTCGTGCAAATTTCTACCGATGAAGTTTACGGCAGTTTAACCAAGGGCCAGTTTACAGAAGAATCGCCATTTTTACCCAATTCACCTTATAGCGCTTCCAAAGCCGGCGCCGATTTGCTGTGCCGGTCATATGTTAAAACCTATAAACTGCCGGTGGTTGTTACGCATAGCTGTAATTTTTACGGGCCCTATCAGTATCCCGAAAAAATGATTCCCTTGTTTGTTACCAACCTGATGGAAGGCAAAAAGGTGCCGTTGTACGGCAAAGGCGAAAACACTCGCGAATGGATTTACGTATTGGATCATTGCCGGGCCATTGATTTTTTACTGCATAAGGGCGTCAACGGCGAGGTCTACAATATCGGCACGGGCGTGGAAAAAAAGAATATACAAATCACTCAGATATTTTTGGCTGAACTGGGTTTGGATAAAAAAATGATTGAATTCGTCAAGGATCGGCCGGGCCATGACTGGCGCTATGCCGTTAATTCAAATAAATTGAAAAAATTGGGCTGGAGTCCTGAATATGATTTTGACGACGCAATGAGGGAAACAATCCGCTGGTACCAAAAAAACGAGTGGTGGTGGAAAAAACTTAAGTCCGGCGAGTATCTTAAGTATTACAAAAAACAGTACGGTCTTTAATTATGAAAATATTATTACTTGGTGCGAACGGCATGCTCGGCCACGCGTTGGCCGATGTTTTTGTGGAAGAAGATTTGGTGCTGGGCGATCTGCCGGATTATGATATTACAAATTATGACGATCTTAATTTAAAGATTGATCAAATTAAACCCGAAGTGATTATCAATGCCGCGGCCTACACCAATGTTGACGGCTGTGAAACGGATAAAGAATTATGTTTGTCGGTTAACGGTTTGGCCATGGGTAATTTGGCCGCGGCGGCAAAAAAACAGCAGGCCGTTCTGATTCATTATTCCACCGATTATGTTTTTGATGGGGATAATAAAGACGGCTACGCTGAAGATGAGCCGATTAATCCCGTAAACGCGTACGGCGTTAGCAAAGCCAAAGGCGAAGAATTGATCCGACAATCAGGTTGTAATTTTTATTTAATCAGAACGGCCTGGCTGTACGGCAAATACGGCAAGAATTTCGTGGACACGATTATCGATCTGTCAGTTAAACAGGAAGAAATCAAAGTGGTTAACGATCAATTCGGCAACCCAACTTACGCGCCGGATTTGGCCAAAGCCACCCGTCAGCTTATGATTGACAAAAAGCCATTTGGCGTTTATCATCAAACCAACGCCAATAACTGTAGTTGGTACGATTTTGCCTTAAGGATTAAGGAAATCAAGGGTTTTGAGGCCGTTATCACTCCGGTCAGTTCCGCCGAATTTCCTAGACCGGCCAAACGGCCTAATTATTCAATTTTAATCAATACTAAGTTGACTCCTTTGAGGAGTTGGCAGGAGGCCTTGGTCGAGTATTTGAAAAAATAACCATGATCAAAGAAAATTTACCGGAAAAAACCAATCAACAACCTTTAGTAAAACATGATACGTCTAACGAGGGCTATCTTGCTCATAACAGTGAATTTTTAGACAAGCAACTAGTCGACCAGGCATTAAGAGGTTTATTTGATAAAGCCAAAAAAGAGGTTGCGGACGAAAGACAAGCCAAGGGCGAACCGCTTGATCCATGGGCGGAATGGCTTAAGGGCCAACAAATCGACGATGCTGAATTTTCTGAACTGCCGGACGATCAATTGCCAATCAACCACCCGGTTAGAAAATATTTAGAAGAATTAAGAGATTACTATCAAGGAAAACTAGACGGTTTAACGCCGTCAGAAACAAAAAACCCCGAGTGGCAAGAGGGGATTGAAATGTTTAAGGGCAGAGTGGCAATGATTGAAAAGCACCTTAATCCATGATTACAAAGATATTATGAGAGGAATAATATTATCAGGCGGGTTGGCTACCAGGCTTAGACCCTGCACCACCGTTACCAGTAAACAACTTTTGCCCGTTTACAACCGGCCGATGATTTATTATCCCTTAAATACTTTAATTAAGGCGGGGATTAAGGAAATTCTGATCATCGTGGCGCCCGAACGGGCGGGGGATTATTTAAACCTGCTTGGTTCTGGTAAGCAGTTCGGCGTTAAGCTGACTTATGAAATTCAGGATCATCCCGCCGGTTTGCCCGAGGCGTTTATGATCGGCGAGAATTTTATTGACGATCAAAACGTCGCCCTCATTTTGGGCGATAACATTTTTGAAGACGATTTTACGGAAGACATTAAAAACTTCAAAAAGGGAGCAAAGATTTTTGCCAAACAGGTGCCGGATCCGGAACGCAGCGGCGTGGTTCAGTTTGACGCCAAGATGAAGGCGATTAAAATCGTGGAAAAACCCAAGGAAAAAATCAGCGATTACGCTATTACCGGTTTGTATTTATACGATCACCGCGTGATTGAGGCGGCCAAGGGCCTTAAACCCAGCCCCAGAGGCGAACTGGAAATAGTGGATTTGCACAATTGGTATTTGTCTAAAGGCGAATTGGAGGTCGGTTTTGTTAAGGGTGAATGGATTGATGCCGGTACATTTGACAGTTTGTTGAAAGCGCAAATTTTAGCTAAAGAACGATTGCAAGATAAATTGATTATCTAAAAAACGGCCCGCCGCCTGCCTGCCGGCAGGCAGGATTCGGCGGGTCGTTTATTTTTTTACTTTCTAAGGTTGAATTTCAAATTTATAAAAGCCGGGAACATTGTCAATCGTGGCGCTGGCAAACAGCCAGTCGCCTTTTTTATTTGCCGAAACCAGGCCGCTCTGTTCCGGATCAATTTCTAAAATGTCATAAACGTTTCTGGCATCGCGGCTGTCCAGTTCGTATAACTTAAGTTGGTTGCCGACTTCCGCGTAAACATAAACGGCATTAGGATGCCAAAACGCCCGGCTGATTTTTTGGCTGGTTCGTTCCAAAAAAACTTGCTGGTTAAACTCTGGATAATAAACCCAGAGTTCTGCATTGTCCCAGTAGACCATGGACCGTCCCAGCCAGCCAAAACCGGCAACGTTTTTCAAAATTGTTTTAACCGGCTGGTTTTTATCTTCCGGACTGATTAGGTAAAGCTGTTTTTCATTTTGATCGTGCAAAACCACGTCGCCGGCCTGATTTTGGCTAAAATTGTAATCGGTTTGTTCCGGCAAGCTGAAAATAATCCTGTTTTCTCCGGGCAAATATGATTTAAGAAAAAAGCCGTCAGGATTTTTAACCAAGGTTAAAGCCCCGTTTTTATAAGGCAAAAAAGTAAAATTCATTTCGGTGTTAACGGGTGTTGCGGTGTTGGCGGGCAAATTAATCAGCAATAGTTGGCTGCCTGTAAGGCCATATAGCAAATTATCGTTTTGGCTATGCCATTTAACATCGGTCAAAACGCCTTTGGTTAGGTTTTGCAGATCAGTTGTTAGGCCGGGCGAATCCTTATGGACTGTTAAAAAATGGTTACCGGCCTTAAAAAGGATTTTTTTATTGCTGCTTGACCAGCCGACCAACGCCAGTGGTTGTTCTGCCGAAGAATAAAGCCGAGTTATTTTATTATCGCCCGCGTTGTAATGCCATAAAATTTGCTCGTCGCCAAGCTGTTCAATTAAAGCAAAATTTTCCCGGTTGGAATCCGGCAAAAGTTCCGTAAAGATTCCTTCGACCACCGCCGTTATTTTAGGTGTTTGGTAAATTAAAGAAACGTCTTCAATAAAAGTCGCGGTTTGCGACTGGATGGCCAAATTTTTAATCCAAGGTAAAAAGCCCTCTTTAGAAATTTTAACTTCGTATATTTTTGGCAACAGGCGGGTAATTTGGCTGGGCGTGGTTTTTTTGTGCCTGTCGCCGTTTAAAAAAACGTCGGCGTCTTTAGGGAATGATTTAATGAAAAAAACACCGGTTTTTTCCAGACGGTTTTTTTGCCAGTTGTATTTATAGCCCAGGCCGTACAAAATCAACAAAGGCGAAAGAACCAGAAAAATCAGGGCCAGTCCCAGCACTAAAAAGCGGCGCGTTCTTAAATTCATAATGACTTGTTTTTTTAAGGAAAAAGTATTAGAATACTATGTATATAATTTGGAGTTAAATCAGGTTACCAGTATCATACAATGTCTTATTATATAATTCAAGGTAAAAGCAAGTTACATGGCTCGGTTAAGGTAAATTCCACCAAAAACTCCACTTTGGCTCTGTTATGCGCCTCGCTTTTAAACCGCGGCCAAACAGAGCTTTTTAACTTTCCGGATTTGGAGGAAAACAAAAGGATTATTGAAGTTTTATCCAGTTTGGGGGTTAAATTCAGCCGGCCCGGCAACAGGCGCCTGCTAATACAACCGCCAAAAAAATTATTAATAAATAAAATAGATTTTAAGGCAGCGTCTAAAACCAGAGCCGTGTTAATGCTGCTCGGGTCGCTGATCCATTTTTTCCCCAGTTTTAAACTGCCCAAATCAAGCGGCTGTAAACTGGGTTCCCGCACCATTACTCCTTATATTTTTGCTTTGGAAAATTTTGGCGTAACCATTAAGTCCAAAACCGGCTGGTTTCAGGTTAAGCGCGATCCTAGGATCCACAATCAGGAAATTATTATGTACGAATCAGGCGATACGGCTACCGCGGCGGTGTTAATGGCGGCCGCCTTAACGCGCGAGCCGACCGTGATTAAATACGCCTCGGCCAATTATCAGATTCAGGAACTGTGTTATTATTTGCAAAAACTGGGCGTTAAAATAGAAGGTTTGGGTACTACCACTCTCACTGTTCATGGCGTTAAATCCATCAACAAAAAAGTTCAGTATCATTTGGCCGAAGACCCAATTGAAGCTATGCTCTTTATTTCTTTAGCCGCCCTGACTAATTCTTCAATAACCATTAAGGGCTGTCCGATTGATTTTTTGGAACTGGAATTGCTGAAGCTTAAAAAAATGGGCTTTAACTACCAGATTTTGAAAAAATACTTTTCCAACAACGGTCAAACGAAACTGTTGGATATTAAAACTTTGCCCTCTCGCTTAATTGCTCCCAAAGATAAAATTTCCGCCCAACCTTACCCGGGCTTAAATATTGATAACTTGCCCTTTTTTGTGCCTATTGCCACGCAGGCCAAAGGCCGGACTTTAATCCATGACTGGGTTTATGAAAACCGGGCCATTTATTATAATGAGTTTAATCGTTTGGGCGCCAAAGTCACTTTGGCCGACCCGCACCGTGTTTATATAGATGGACCCACCCCGCTTAAGGCCAACGAGATTGTTTGTCCGCCCTCGCTTAGGCCATCAGTAATCATTTTAATCGCCATGCTGGCCGCCAGCGGCAAATCCATTTTAAGGAATACTTACAACATTGACCGCGGTTATGAAAATTTGCACGAGCGCTTAAAACAGCTGGGAGCCAAAATTGAGCGGATAGCGGAGAAGGAATAGTTTTTGCAAAATAATTATCTAATATTTATGATGGAAACAAATAACCAACCGGCTGAATCGGCCGGCTATCAGTTTAAAAAAGGCAGCCGGCCGTCCGGCCTGATCGCGGTCATTGTTTTTGTAATCATCGCCTTTTTTATCGGCGTCATGTTTGGCCAAAACCGGCAGGTCACCTTAAATAACGGCGGCGTCAATACCGACGCCAACGGTGGTAAGGTTTTAAACACCGACAGTTTGCCGGATTATCTGGCCAAGGATGTTAATTTTAAAAATTTTTGGAAGGTCTGGGATATTATCAAGAACAAACATATTGACCGCGGCCAAATCAGCGATACCCAGCTGTATTACGGCGCTTTAAAGGGCGTAGTTGACGCCTTAGGTGATCCTTACTCGGTGTTTTTTAACCCCGAGACCTCCAAGGAGTTTAACGATGAACTGCAGGGCAAATTTGAGGGTATTGGCGCCGAAATCGGCCTGCGTGACGAGCGCTTGACCGTGATCGCGCCCTTACCTGATTCACCGGCCGAAAAAGCCGGCGTCAAGGCATTGGATAAAATTATCGCCATTGACGACAAAGATACCACGGGTATAGCTTTGGACGAAGCGGTAAAGCTGATTAGGGGTGATAAAGGCACCACCGTTACCTTAAGCATCATCCATCAGGGTCAAACCGAAGCTAAAAAAATCACCATTACCCGCGATACCATTAAAATTAAAAGCGTCACTTATCAAAACAAGGACGGTTACGCTTACATAAAAATCAGCAATTTTAACTCCGATACCAACGCTTTGTTTTTGGAAGCCGTAAACGAATTGGTTAAAACTTCGCCCAAAGGCGTGATTCTGGATTTAAGAAACGATCCGGGCGGTTATTTGGATATGGCCGTGGCCATTGCTGGTTACTGGGTGGAGCGCGGCCAGGTGGTGGTTAAGGAGGAGTTTAGCGACGCCGAATTAAATCAGGATTATAATTCATCCGGCCTGGCGCAACTTAAAGATTATCCCACCGTGGTTTTGGTTAATGGCGGTTCGGCTTCGGCTTCCGAAATCGTGGCCGGCGCCCTTCAGGATTACGGCTTGGCCACCATTATCGGCACCACCACTTTTGGCAAGGGTTCGGTACAGGAACTGGAAAAATTGAGCGATGGCTCGTCCATTAAAATTACCATTGCCCGCTGGCTGACACCCCAGGGCCGGACCATAGAAAAAAACGGTATTACTCCGGATTTGATTGTGGAAATAAAAGAAGAGGATTACGAGGCCAATAAAGATCCGCAATTGGATCAGGCCATTGCCACGCTTAACGCAAAGCAGTAAAATATTAAAGATGGCTGTAAACTAAAAATATGCTGGTTTTTTTATTAAAAAACATCGCGGGTCTGGGTTTAAAGGGCGAAATTAAAAACGTATCTGACGGCTATGCCCGCAATTTTTTATTGCCGCAAAAGTCAGCCGAAAGCGTTTCGGCCAAGCAAGGCGAACAATTAAAGGCCCTGCAAAAATCGCAGGCCAACAAGGCGGTGGCCGCTACCGCCTCGGTTAAATCGGTACTTGGCCAGCTGGAAGGTAAAACCATTAAAGTAAGCGGACCGGCTTCAGCCAAGGGAACTTTGTATAAAGGAATTTCCGCCCAGCAAATCGTTAAGGCAATCGCGGATCAGCTTAAGCAGGAGATTCCCGCTGATTATGTAATTTTAGAGGAGCCCTTAAAGGAAGTAGGCAAGCACTCGGTCGGTTTAAAATTTCATAATGAAAAAGTTAAATTAAACATTGAAATATTGCCCGGCGACAAATAATTGTTTCCGCGCTTTTTAAATAAAATGAATAAACAGATCAAAACCAAACTGATTTTTGTGACCGGTGGCGTTTGCTCGGGCTTGGGCAAGGGCACGGCTTCGGCGGCTACCGGCGCTTTGCTTAAAGCCAGCGGGTATAGCGTGTTTACCCTTAAACTGGATCCGTATTTAAACGTGGATCCGGGAACCATGAGCCCGTACCAGCACGGGGAGGTGTTTGTAACCGACGACGGTACCGAAGCGGATTTGGATCTGGGGCATTATGAACGCTTTATTGACGTTAATTTATCCAAACTATCCAATTTAACCACCGGCCGGGTGTATCAGGATGTTTTAAACAAGGAACGGGTGGGCGACTTTTTAGGCAAAACTATTCAAATTGTGCCGCATATTACCGACGCCATCAAATTATATATTAACAAAGTGGCCGCGGCCACTAAAGCGGATTTTTTGATGATTGAAATAGGCGGTACGGTCGGCGATATTGAAGGCGAACCCTACGTGGAAGCGGCCAGACAGCTGCATAATGAACTGGGCAACGCGGGCGTGATGTTTATCCATGTCACTCTAGTGCCCTACATCGGCGCTTCCAATGAACTTAAAACCAAACCGACCCAAACTTCGGTCAGAGAACTTCAGCACCGCGGCGTTAACCCCGATATCATCATTGCCCGCAACGATTACCAGTTAAGCAAAGCCGAGGTGGAAAAAATCAGCTTGTTTTGCAACGTCAAAAAAGAAGCGGTTATTGACGGCAAAACCGTCAAAAGCATTTACGAAATTCCCCTGATGTATGAAAAAAACAACCACTTAACCCGGCAGATCTCCGAGCATTTTGGCCTTAATTACAAAAAACCGGATTTAAAGGACTGGGAAAATCTGGTTAGAAAAATTAAGGACGGCAAAAAAACCATTGCCATCGGTTTGGTGGGCAAATATACCGAAAATAACGACGCTTATTTAAGCGTAACCGAGGCCTTAAAAGCCGCCTCATACGATAACAACGTTAAACTGGAGCTGACCTGGATTAATGCCGATAAAATTGAAAAGCACGATAAAAAAGAAATGGGTTTAATGAAGTCCATGGACGGCCTGCTGATTCCCGGCGGTTTTGGCAAGCGGGGCACGGAAGGAAAAATTTTGGCCGCCAAGTACGCGCGCGAAAGCCAAACGCCTTATTTTGGCCTGTGCTTGGGCGCGCAACTGATGGCCATTGAATTTGCCCGCAATGTAGTCGGCTTAGCCGACGCCACCTCGGAAGAATTTAACCCCAAGGCCAAAAATTTAGTCGTGCATTTTTTACCGGGCCAATCCGAAGGCCGGGCTAAGGGCGGAACTTTGCGTTTGGGATCTTACCCGTGCGTGGTTAAAAAGGGGACCACGGCTTACCGCGCCTATAAAACCGCCAGAATTGATGAGCGGCACCGCCATCGCTATGAATTCAATAACGATTACCGCGCCCAACTGGAAAAAGCCGGCCTTATTATTTCCGGCGATTCGCCCAAACATAATTTAATGGAAATCGTGGAAATCAAAGGGCATCCGTTTATGCTGGGTACCCAGTTCCATCCGGAATTTAAATCACGGCCTTTACGGCCGCATCCCTTGTTTAGGGAATTTATCAAGGCCTGCGCGGTTAAGAAAAAATAAAGCATTTAAACTAAAACGCCTTCAGTTGTAACTGAAGGTGTTTTTTGATCAAAATATAAAGTTTGATTATCTGCGCTTTTTGGCGGCCTTGGCTTCCAGCATTACTTTTTTAGCCGCCAACCTTTTGGTGGTTTTGTCCGAGCTGGATTTTTGCTTGCGGCCAAAGGCCTTTCTGCGTTTTGACATATGACTATAAAGTTAATTTTACTATAGTATACTCCTTTTTATGCCTTTGTCAATTGACATTTGCCTTAAAATACCTTATCATTTTATCCTAGTAGGCAATTATTCGGGGATCGTCTAATGGTAGGACAGCGGGTTTTGGTCCCGTCAATTGGGGTTCGACTCCCTGTCCCCGAGCCAATAAAAAAACACCAACAGCTGTTGGCGTTTTTTTATTGGCTCATAAAAAGTACATTTTGACTAAATTGTACTAATTAGCTATACTTACTTTGTTAGGAATGCTTTAAACGGCAGAGTTACATTGCTAGCATCTTTATTAAATTAATTTATCAGGTTTTAAAGGTCGATCTACCGTAAAATTACTAAATTTCATGTTTAAAATTAACCATCAAAAACTATGTTAATTACTTTATTTATCGCCACTCTGCTGGCCGTAACCGGCGGCATCAGCTTGGCGGCCGAGGGTTCTTTGCCCGGCCAAACCCTGTATCCGGTTAAATTAGGGGTCAATGAACAGGTTAAATCGGCCCTGACCTTTGGCTCGGAAAATGAAGCCCATTGGTCCATTGAACAAGCCATGAGACGTTTGGGAGAAACGGTCAATTTATCGGCCAACAGCGAGTTGAGCGCTGAAGAAACCCTTTTAATCTCTCAAAGGTTAAAAGATTATTTGGCCAAGGTTGATTCATTGTCCGATAAGTTGTCGGCGGAAGGCCGAGTGGAAGCGGCTCTGCGAATTAACGCCAAAGCGTCCGCGTCTTTAAGCACCTATAACGAAATGCTGGCTTCCTTGTCAGTTCAGGCCGAGGCGGACGGCAATTTGGCCCTAAAAACCAACCTGGATTCAATTAAAGAGGTTGTGGTTAACGGTCTGTCCGCGTTAGTGGGTCAAGAAGCGGAATTAAAGGCCAAGTTGGAGGCGTCTTCTGATGACAGTAAAATGGAGGCCACGGCCGGAGTTAAGGTGGCCGCTAACAACAAGATTAGCGAGGTTAAAAAATACCTTGAACTTAAGTCCAATGATATTTCCGCCGAAGTAGCAGCAGATGTTAGTATGCATCTGGATTTGGCTGATCAAGCCAAATTGGAAGGCGATAGCAAGCTGGAAGCCAAGGCGTATGCCGAAGCTTTAGTTTTATATCGTTCCGCCTTTAGGCACGCCCAGGAAGCCAAGGCCATTATTCATGCTGGTTTAAGCATTAAGGCCGCCTTAGGCGACCCCCAGGACAAGGCCAGATTTGAAGGCATTTCCGAAAGATTCAGGGATATGCTGAAGTTAAGGTTTGACGCCGAAGGCAATACTAATGCCAACGTTAACGTCCAAATGGACGATGACAAGAATGATGTTGAAGAGGATGAAGACGATAATGAAGAAGATGACCGTGGCGATTTGGAATTAAAACTGGAAGGCAACGTTAACGGTAATCTGGAATTGTAATTACGGCGCGGCCTGACGCATTGTTAAAATTATTAATAGATTTTAAAACGTAGAGACACAAAATTTTGTGTCTCTACGTTGTTTTAATTACCGCCTATGTGTAAAGCGTCAGGCCGCGCCCGCGCCTTTGGTGGTTCGGTTGATTGCCTTAATCAATTCCACAATCAGATAATTGACAATATAGTAAATAATCAGGGCGAACAGCGCGGAAAATTCAATGGTAAACCGTCCATCCAGCTGGGGCGAGGGGAAAATATTGCTGAACGGATAAAGCAGGGGCGAACTGGTTTCGTAGATCCAAGATACAAAGGGCGTACTCGGATTGGCCCCAAACAGCTTTAAAATAATTCTCAGGCCGATAATTGTTTCCATAATGCCAAAGAGCACGTTGACTAAGGTGATAAAGAAGGCCGGTATTTTGCCCATATGTTTAGTGGTTATTGCTTAACACGGTTAGCATACCATAAAATGTATATTTTGTAAAATATATACATTTTGTCAATTAGTGCTATAATTACAGTATCAGCAATAGTTATCCACAGCGCCTAGCGCCAAAGACGGACCAAAGCTATGAAATTAAGGAAATTCTATGAAAACACTTGTATATTTAATGGTTTTGTTGGCCGGTTTAACCGGGCTGGGGGCGGGCTGTACTCAAAAGGCCGACTTAAGCTTGATTATGGAACCGGAACCCGAATTACTGGCGGAGGCCGGTTTAGACGGCCGGGTGGCGGAACAGATGCGCTTAAAGGACCAAATCAGCAAATTGTTGGAATTATCAAGTTCATTGATGGTTGAAATGGAAGCGTCAGACGCCAAAGCCGGCATAGTAAAAACTGATCTGGTTAAATCCGAGCTGGCCGATAAAATCAACGAGGCCAGGTTAAGCGCGGTTGAGCTGGAGCAGGCCAGCGGTCCGGACTGGGCAAAAGTTAAAAGCCAAGGCCAGCTGGCCTTAAACGCGTTGGCCGAAACTTATCTTGACTCATTAGTAAAATTCAACCAGAATGTCGGCGAGGCAAAAAAGATTCAACCGGTTGATCAGGAGGTTAGGATTATGGGTAAAAACGCTTTGGCGGCCCGTTTAAAACAAATCAAGGAAAATCTAGCCGGCCTGTTGGTGAGGGTGGAGCCCAGAACCAATGGCATGAACCCTGAGGTTCTGGAAGAATGGGATAGGGCCAAGGAAAAATTAGCTGAACAGCTATTCCTGTCTTACAAAAAAATCAATGAATTATCGTTAAAAAGCGGCAGTTGGGAAAGGTTGTACGTGGCGGCCAAGGATCAGCTAGCTGAGCTAAGCCGGTTATACGTCAGCGCCCAAGCCAAGCATGATATTGAGCGCGCCAGCTTAACCATAAAGTGATTTTTTAAGTTCATTAAAACTAAAAACACCCCGAAAACGGGGTGTTTGATACTTGCATCCGGAGACAAATTATTTTGCTTTTTTAATCATAACATGTCTTTTTTGACTAAAGGTTTCACCTTTCAATGAGTGTTTGGAAAATTTGTTAGCCGTGTTATTGATAACGGGTTGGATTACCACCCAGGGCTTGCCATGCTTGGTAATCATCATATTTTCCTGATTATAATGCACATGATCGATTGTTTCTTGGAAGCGTTTTCTCGCTTCGGTTGCGGCATTTTGTAGCATATGGTTATCTTGGTTAATGTTTTTAAAAGTCAACTCCAGTATAGTCCGTTTTGTATATAATGTCAAATATGTCTATTATCAGTAATGTCTTAAATAATTTCCTTCATTTTTATTAAAATTATGGGCAAATCAAAAAAGAAGCTGTGGATATCTTTTTACTAATTAACAAATCAGGCAATATTTGCCTGACAAATAAACCTATGAACAATAAATTAAGCATGTTTTTAGCCGGTCTGGCCTTGTTTTTAAGTCCGGGCTTGGTTATGGCGCAAAGCGCGCCCTTAGCGGTCACGGTGAACGGCCGAGTTTTAATTAATGTGGATCAGCGGGGCGAGGCCTGGTACGTTTGGCCCAAAAGCGTCCAGCGCTATTATTTAGCCAATGGCCAAATTACTCTGGGTGTGATGCAAAAAACCGGCCAAAAAACGACTAATACCGATTTGGCTAAAATAAAAATCGGCATTATTAAGGATTCCCGGTTGCCCGACGCCGATATTGACGGCATCTGGGACGGTCAGGAAACGGCTTTGGGTATGAATCCAAACAGCGGCGATTCGGATAACGATGGCTATGCCGACGGCACCGAAATTGCCAATAATTACAGTCCGCTGGGTGCCGGTAAAATGATTACCGACGACAATTTTGCCAAAAGCAAAGCCGGTTATATTTTACTGCAATATCAAAATCACGGCGAGGCCTGGTACGTTTGGCCGGCTGACAATAAAAGGTATTATCTGGGTACGGGCGAGCAGGCCTTTATCGTCTTGACTCGCTTAGGCCTAGGTATTACCAACTCCGACTTGCTTAAAGTTCCCATCGCAGCTGATTCCGGTACGCCAACCGTAATTACCACCGAAAGCGTGGATATTTTGGCCGGAGAATATTTAATTTACCTTAAAAACGATCGGATTCTGATCGGACGGAATAAAAATTTGGCCATAACTTTTACCAATAAGGGCAATCAACCGCACCGTTTAATAATTACCGGCTTAGATGTTTTAACCGAACAGTTGCATCCCGGACAAAAGCAAACCATTCTAATTCCGGCCGGCTATCTGCATTCGGGCAATTATACGGTTGAAGAACTGACCGAAACCGATAGAAGCAAAGGCATGTTATTCAATTTTACCATTCAAATTATTTAATTTATCCTAAAATTTATCCAACCTATGCCGATCAAGTTTTCTCGCAAAACATCAGTCAACGGTTATATTAAAGCGCTCTGGATTTTAGGCGCGCTGTTAATAATTGTTTTAGTTGTGCAAAGCGCCGGTTTGCCTAAAAAATACGGCAGTTTGTTTTTGGAACAGGTTTTTAAACAACCTCTTAAAATCGCGGCCACTTACGCCCAGCTGGTAGATTCGTTTGATGAAAATTTAACCGTGATTAAATGGCTCGGGGGGTTTGACAAGGAACGGGTTTATCTGGTGTTTTTTCAAAACACCGCGGAATTAAGGCCCACCGGCGGCTTTTGGGGCAGTTACGGCCTGTTAAAAGTTAAAGATGGCGCCATCACTTCATTGGTCATCGACGATATTTATCATTTGGACGATAAAACCGTTAAGGCCCTGCCCCAAAAGCCGCCTCAGCCCCTGGCCGAGCATTTACAGGTCAAACAGTGGTTTATGCGCGATTTAAACTGGTCGCCGGATTTTGCTCAAACAGCTCGCTTGGCTTTGGCTTTTTACCGTTACTTGGACCCGCGGGGGAGTGTAATTCAAGAATCGCCTCAATCACAACCGTTGCAAGTAGATGGCGTGATTGCCGTTAACCCCAGTTTTATTTCCGAGCTGTTAAAAAAATACGGTTCGTTGGAAATTGATAATCAGCTTTATGAAGCCGATAATTTTTTGGCTAAAACCCAGTTTCAAACCAGCATCGGTTTTAGGGAAAAAAGGGTCAGCGATTGGGAGCGCAAGGAATTTTTACAGGAGTTGGCTGATAAGTTAATCGCTAAAATCGCGGCCACAAGCGGCGGTTTTAGCCTTGATGACTGGAAGGACTGGCAGCATTTTTGGCTGATGAATACGGCTCAAAAAAATCTTTTGCTTTACAGCGCGGAGCCGAGCATTCAAAGCTTTTTGGTAGCCAAAAATTGGGCGGGCGCTTTAAGGCAAAATCCGACGGGGGATTACCTGATGGTGGCGGACGCCAATCTGGCCAGCTTAAAAACCGACCCGGAAATTGAACGAAAAATCGTTCATCAAGTGGAGGTCGGCGATATCGGCCATTTGGTGACCACGCAAATTACCTATGTCCACCACGGACAGTTTGACTGGCGCACCACTCGGTATCGCACTTATGTCAGAGTTTACGTGCCTTTGGGCGTTGAACTTAAATCGGCTACGGTTAAAAAAGCTAATCAGGATGTTGTTGTTACCGACTCGATTAAGGTCAGTCAGGAACTTAATAAAACCGTGTTTGGCTATTTTTTATCAACCGAACCGCAAAGCGAACAGACATTAATTTTGACCTACGTTTTACCTCAAATGGGTCCGGACAATTATTCTTTGCTGGTTCAAAAACAACCCGGAGCGGGCAGGCAAACAATTAGTTTGGAATACCAGGGTCCTCAAGCTGTGAGCCAGAACAATTGGCCGGGCCAGTATCACTTGAATCAAAATAAATTTATCGGCGACCCCGTGGACTTTGTACAGGATTTGGAGTTCAACCTGAATTTAGCGGACCGATAATTTATTAGTAGTAATTTTTTAGAGTGCTGCTGCTGATGGCCTGGGCATAGATGACCATCAGTTTTTCGTAATATTTGTCGGCACTGTATTGGCGGGAAGCGTTTAAGCTGTTGGTGGATAAATTAACTGTCAGTTTAGGATTAAAATCAAATTGTTTTAAAATACCCGGCAGTTCCTGATAGTTGGCAAATAAAAAGCCGTTGTGTTTATGCCTGATCAATTCTTGGAGTCCGCCTACGTTTTTGGCAATCACCGGGGTGCCTAGGGCCATAGCTTCCAAAACAATGTAGGGGCAGTTTTCGGGCCAGAGCGAGGGAATAATTACGGCTTTGGCGCGGCTGATCATCATTTTTAAGTCAGCATTGTCCAGGTGTCCTAGTAGCTCAATGTTTTTGTTTATTGGTCCCGTTAAATCGCCACTGCCGGCGATTTTTAAATTCCAGTTTGGGTGGCTGTTAAAAAAATCAATCAGCTGGTTAATGCCTTTTTCGGGAGTCAGCCGGCCGGCGTAAAGGTAAAAATTTTCTTTGGGGGCCAAGCTTAACCCCGCGATTTGGGCCGGTAAAAAATTAGGCAGATGTTTTATTTTGGCGGGATCAAAACCGAATTGGGTAAATTTTTGAGCCAAATAATAACTGGGCGCGATCAACGCGTCGATTTTTTGGTAAACTTTCCGCTTATAGTTGTAATAGCTTTCTAGCGCGGCTATCCCGCTTTTAACCCAGGACGACTGGTAACAGCGGTGGGTAAAGCAGGCGCCGAATTTTTTTCTTAAGGCGGCCTGCCAGCAATCATGTTTAGGGGAGTACAGGTTGTAATTGGGGCTGATCAACTGGTAATCGTGCAAAGTCATTACTTGTGGGATTTGTTTTTTAAAAAAGTAATCAATAATGCCCGTACCGATTTGGTAGTTGATGTTGTTTAAATGCGCCAAATCTGGTTGCCACCAGCGGGTTAATTGGTCAAGCTTGGTTTTTATTTCCGAACGGTAAAAAATTTTGGGCAATTCGGCAATTTTTTGGAGTAAAGGCAGGGCTTCTAAATTATCATGGCCGATAAAAAAACTACTGTCGGCGTGTGGCAGGTTAACTGTACTGTTGGCGGCGATAACTCTGACTTCATGGCCCTGATCAGTCAGCATTTTTTCCAACGACAGGACGTATTTTTCAGCACCGCCCTTAAGGTAGTAAAATTTGTTGACCAATAATATTTTCATAGTATAACTTTAAGTACATATTTTCGTGGTGCTTAACGGTTTTTTTAATATCAAATTGCTTAAGCGCTTTGCGTCTGGCATTTTTTCTGACTTTTTCCAGAAGGCCGGTTTCCTGGCGTAAATTATTAATCAGCCGAGCCAGGTCCAGATAATCGCCGTTTTTGAAAAAAAAGCCGGTTTGATAATCGCTGATTACGCTCATTAAACCGCCGGTTCTGGCGGCAATAACCGGAATGCCGCAGGCCATGGCCTCGGCCGCCACCAAACCAAAACCTTCCCATTTTGAAGGAATAATTAAAAAATCCAACTGGTGGAAAAAGTCCCTGACTTTTACTCCTGGGGTTTCCCAAATCAACTGGCGTTGAACGTTTAAATCGGCCGCTAGCTGGGTTAAGGGCTCTTTTAATGATCCTTCGCCCTTAATGATTAAATGCGCCTTAAGGCCCATTTTTTTTAGCTCTAGCAGGGCTTTAAAGGCCACCTCATGGCCTTTTTGCTCTTCCAGCCGGCCAAGGATCCCTAGCCGCACAGGATTTTGCGGGCAATAGTCGTTTTTATAGGGGAAGCGCGAAAAATCAATGCCGTTATGAATGACGGTTATTTTTGATTCTTTAATTTTTTCGTGGCAGATTTGGTAATCTTTGACTTCGTCGGAAACGGCGATAATTTTATCCGAAACCAAACTTAGAATTTTTTTGAGGATTTTTTTGGACCGGCCTTCATCAAGATTAATGTTATGTTCGGTGGAAACGATAATCGGTATTTTAGCCAGCCAGGCCGCCAAACGGCCCCAGGTATCGCCGGCAAACAAGTGGGTATGGACCACGGCAATGCGCTGGGCCTGCAGATATTTTTTAATTTGCCATAAGGTACCTAGGCCCAGTTTGCTGGTTTTATGGAAAATTTTTACGGTCACGCCTGTTTTGGTAAACCAAGGCAGCAAATCGCCCGAACCCATTACGGTCAGCAAATGGATCTCGTAGATCTCTTTAGGCAGGTGCTTGATAATATCCAAAACCATTCGTTCGGCGCCGCCCCACGATAAACCGCAAACAATAAAAGCAAGTTTAATTTTGTCGGGCATTTTTTGTACCATATATGTTAATTGCGGCCGCTAAAATTCCCAGTGGCAGCCACATTTTGGCGGTAAAGTATGAAGTAGTAAATAATTGCAGGGTGACGGCGCTGGCCGCGGCAATTAGGGCGTAGCCAATGATAATCTGGCAGGATAAATTTTTTCGCTTAATAAAGATCTTTATCTTTTTGCCAAAAAACCAGATCAAAAAAATTATAAACGTGGCTAGGCCCAGCCAGCCGGTTTCGGCTAAAATTTTTAACGGCCAGCCGTGCGCTTCCAGATTGCCGCCAAATTCCCTTACAAAAAACGGATCGCGGTTGATAATTTCCATAAAACTGCCCGGACCCGCTCCTAAATAAGGGCTAAATGATAAGGTGTCCCAGCCGATTTGCCATTGCAATAACCGGTTGGTGTTGGATAAACTAACTTCATTGCTGGTTAAAAAGGGGATAGCGATTAGAATTACGACCAATAAAGTTAACAAAACCGGCCGGGCCAATTTTTTATAAACATTTTTAAGGCGGTTTTTTAAATTGAACTGATGTTTAGCTTCAATGTTTAACAAAATTACCGTCAGGCCGATTACCAGTGCTAAGGCCAGCCAGCCGCCCCGGGATAGGGTCAACAAACTGACTAGGCCTATAAAAATTACCGCGGCCAACAGTTTGTTTTTTAATTTGGGTTGGTAACCTCTTAGTTTTATCAGAATCATACCCAAGGGAATGGCGGGAATCAGTAGTTCCGCCAACAAATTATGATTGCTGCCCAGAGGGGCGAAGTTGTTTAAAAAAAACGGGGTTAGGCGTGGAATACTGTGCCAGTCAAAATTGTATAAATATTGTAAAAAACTTAAAACCGCTATTAAAAGGCAAGTAAAGAAATAAATTTTAATCAGGCGGATAAAATGCTGATGTTGGGTAATTACGTTAACGATCAAAAAAATATAGACCAGGTAGCTTAAAATGATAAATCTGGTTAAGTATTTTAAACCTTCCGGAATAAAAAAGCTTTGAGTGGCTGAAATTACGGCAATTACCAAAAATAAACCAAACGCGCCTAGCGCGGGCCAGTTAATTTTTTTTATGGTTTTAAGTTGATTGTGGCCGTAGTTTTCCCTGATGATTTTCCACAACCAGGCTAATAAAATAACTATGCCTAGTAAATCGGCTGGCGGCGCGCTGACGGTTGAGGTCAAATGGATCTGCCAGTTGATAAAAGGGGAAAGGGCAATTAAAGCCAGAACCGCTTGGGGTAAATAATAGCTTATCCAGCGCGTAATAAAAATTAACAGCAATAATAGGATTAAAAAGGTTTTTACTTCAGCATTCAAAAAAAATAAAATAAAACTAAATAAAACCAGGCCGATTAAAATCAACCAAGTATGTTTGTTAAAAAGGTTTTCCGTAAAATAGTTTGCTAGCATATGTTTTGAAAAAAAGTGCCGACTGAAAGTTGTTGTTGAACAACTTTCAGTCGGCTTGATGCTTGCGTGTTCTGCTCAAGATGACTATTCGCCACCAAAGTAGATGGTAATTTCTTCCTGATTCATTAGCCCTGTTGGCTGGGAAATTGAACCGTCGGCGTTAAAGGTGTATGATGGCTGGATGATTTCATTGTCATCCAAACTGTACCACCTAACCTGGTAGGTCCCGATGATGTTTTCCGTGTTGTAGCGCCTGACCAGAGCGTAAATGAGCAGATCTTCAGGATTAAGAGGTTCCTGGTACTGTTCATCCACATCCCGAGACACTACAAAGTATTTACCCGGTACACAGCCGAACCAGGCGCCGTGTTCAGATTCGTCCCAGTTGTTAACGGATCCTTGCCAGCGGTCGCTTTGTTCTTGCTGATCCCAGAAAAAGGTAACTTCGTGAGTTGGACCGGTTACGTCCTGTCGCAAAACCTCTCTGTCTCTGTTGATGCGAAATCTAAAGTAACTGCCGTTGCGGTCAATCTGTTCGTTGGTTAGGCGCGTGTTGCCGCCGCCAAAGTTGACGTAGATAGTTCTTAGTAGTTCGCCTTGCAGACCTTCGTACTTTAAAGAGACAAAGATCCATGAACCTGTGCGGACGCGATAGCCGCCGTTACTTAGCAGTTGATAACTGCTGTATTTGGGATTGGTTATTGATCCCGCGATTACAATCGGCTCGTCGGCCTGATTGATTTCGATCGGGTTTCCGTATTTATCCTCGATCAGCAGTTTCATGCCTTCGACCTCGTCCTCCTGCGGCTCCGTGCCCCAGTCGCTTTTGTTGCAACCGGTGGTGGTTGCGAGTAGGACTGCCAGCATTAGCAGTCCAAGTGTGAATCGTAACATTTTGTTACCTCGTGTTTGGTGTGGTTGGTGGTCAATTCGACGGTTTTGAGTAGAATCTGGAATTTCCACGTCGGTTTTTGGAATCGGGTTCGTTGACATCGGTCAACGTTTGAAGAGGATCAGGGGTCCAGAGCACGCCTGGTCCGTCCGAAATTATGATCTGGTAGTCATACAAAATATCGTACCAGATTGGCACGTTATCTATCCCGTATAGACCATTACCCAGGTGGGTGAGTTTGTACCAGCGGTCTTTGTTCCAATTTAGACCGTACACGTCAATTACGCCATCGGGTTTGGCAAAACGATGACCGGCCAGATAGATTTCCGTTTTGGCCGGGTCAAAACCCGTTACCAGCGGTTTACCATCGGGAGAGATTCGCACCTTTGTGCGAAAGTCCGAACTTGCCGGAAGTGATTTGTTATCCAGCGCATTTTTTAGGTCATATCGGAACGTGATTTTGATCACGGGTCCTTCGGTTCCAGTGCCAATTTCACCGAAGGTGATTGAAGCCGGGGTTGCGGGCCGGCTTTGAGCCTGCAGATTGTCCGCTCCGCTGATTAGCAAAGCGAACGCCAGTGAGAGTGCGTAGAATATACGCATGTTGTTCTCCTTCAGTTTTAGTTTTTGATTTCTGTTCGTTTGTAGAACTGGAAGCCCAGGCAGAATTCAACGCCGACGTATCCGCCGAAGTAGCCGTAGCCGGCTTCTCCGATCAATGATAGCCAATTATCTCTGCCCCAAGGCCTAAAGTACTCGATTAATGCTCCCGCTCGGCGGTAAGAGTAATCGGGTTCAAAAGTTTTGCCGCCGCCTTCATGAAAGAATTCGGCGCCAAGATAGATATCACCGCCGGCCTTGTGCCACATCAAGCGCTCTAAGCGGGCGCGATCCCAAAAGTAACCGTAAAAGTTATTTTGGGGATCTTCGGTCAGCTTAAAGAAGATGAGGCCAAGTTTCCACTTGCCGCGAATGATAATGGCCTCAAGTTCTGTATCCAGGCCATCATTTTTTCTGCCATCATACCAGCTTTTGCCGGCATTAAAGTAGAAAATATGCAGGGGAATCGGTTCCAGGCGCAAGCCAAGCTTGTAGCCATAGGTTCGATTCATACCCCGGTAGCTGAAGTCGCCCGGGTGGCCAGAGGGATCATAGCTTGCCTGCCCGCTATTAAAAGCTTTAGCCGACAAACTCAAAATCCTTGAGCAAACCGGATACCAAATAACTCTACCGCCAGGAATCTGGAGGTAAGGATAGTTGCCTACTATTCCCGTAGAGTTATAAAATTCCATCTCCCACCTTAAACATTCCTTGATCTGCGGTGTAAACACCGGCGGTTCAATGAATGTGGATATAGCGGGTTTGGGTACAATTACTGGCGGTGGAGGTGGCGGAGCCACATAGACAAAAAAGGTTTCTCGGGCGGTTTTTGACCACCCGATGTTGTTGCACGCCTTAAAGTGAAGCAACGTCCAAGTGGTTTTGCTTACCACCCAGCCGCTATCCACCCTAAGTGAGTCCGTTTGCCAGACCAGATAGGCCACTGCCCACAGTTTCTGGTCAGGAATATTGATCCAGGCGCAAACAACGCTGTCCTTGATATCACGGACGGTTCCGTCATCCCTTAACCCAAACGATAGCTGTTCCAAATAGCCACCGTTGGGGATGGAGACGGAATCGATCGCTTGGCTATGCGCCAGATGGGTGATAAACCCTCTGGTTTCCGCCTCGGGGTATCTTTCCACTCGACCCAGTTCGCTTAACTGGTCTTTGGCGTTTTTAGGCGCGTAAGGCAAGTCGGGCGCGTCCAGGCCGATGGCTAGGCACCATTCGGCTTTGATTTGCGGCGGCACGCGCAAGTTTCTGACCTCGGCTACGCCCAGGCCGGATTTGTTGCCGCCAACTACTTTCCAGGGGTAAAGCTTTGCTTCAGCTGTTGACCCAAGAAAGGCCAAAGCCAGGCAAACCAGTCCTCCTGTTTTTAGAACTTTCATGGGTTCCTCGCTTTCTGGATTGTTTTTGGTGAGTTGATCGCTTTAACTATCTCCTAGACACGCTAAGAAATAGTTTAGCAACCAACTCAATGTCAATGTGCTTTTTGCGCGTAGTAAAAAATAAAATTTTACCGCCCGCAAATGGCGCATTGGAAGTTTTATGCATAATTGCAATTTAATGAAAATTACCGCCTTATCATTTTAAAGACCGGTTAAAATTCAAGTAAATATGAAGATAGGCCAAAGCCAGGCCAGTTAGCCCCGCAAGGATTAAATTTAAAAGAAAATTGGGACGGGCCGGATAACGCGAGGAAAGGGGAGGGTTAACCAGTTTTAGGCGGATGTTTTCGCCTCCGCCATGAAACTCATCGCCTTGTGCCAGTAGGGTTTGGATAATGGCATAATTAAGATTGACCGCGTTTTGCGGCACCGGGTCATAAACGCTTATTTCCAGCAAGGAATTAACGGCCCTAGCTTCAACTTTTCTTTCCCATTGCTGTCTTTTTTTAGCTTCATCAACCTCTAAAAAATTTAAAGGCACAATGGGCTGGGTTTCCTGCAAAACAGCCACAAATGAAGCGGTGCCGATAATTTCGGCCAGATTTTGGCTTAATTTTTCGGAAGCGCGCGCCGCCGAATACGCGTCCAAATTGGGCAAAATTTTATGAATTACCAAAATTTGCGAATTAGCCCGGTATTCCAACGGCTGCAGCAAAGTTAAACCAACCGCTAAAACAGCTGCGATCAACGGATAAACCAGGTAAATCCTCCACCAATTCCTGTTAGGTTCTAAAAATTCGCTCATATTAGATAAAAATCTTTACAATTTCATTTTACACTTAATGTATATATTGTCAAATAAGTAACTTTTGTACATTTTATCAATTTGCGCTATACTAACTTCAGTGGCGATCCGGGTAAAAATGCGGTCGGCCCGATAATGGCTAAGGTAGGCGGTTATAAGGTAAAAGTTTTGGGGTTAAGCGTGATTTAAGTAAAAACAAGCATAAAATTTAGAGTGTATAAGCTGTGTATATGATAAATAAAACAATTGCCATTTTAGGCCACCGGGGGATTCCGGCCAGTTACGGCGGGTTTGAAACGCTGGCGGCTGAAATTAGCCCTTTACTAGCGCAACATGGGCTGATTGTGACTAATTACTGTCGCGGCTACTTAAACACGGGTTTAAAATCCTATCTGGGTAGCCGCTTGATTTATTTACCGGCTTGGCGGTTTAAATCGTTGGAAACCTTAAGCCATACTTTTTTTGCTACTATCCACTTATACCTGCATCCAACCGATTGCGCTCTAGTGCTTAACGTGGGTAATGCCTTGTTTGCCTGGCTGTTAAAATTAAGGGGGATTAAGGTTTTACTCAATGTGGACGGCCTAGAATGGCGACGAAAAAAATGGGGACCGCCCGCTCGCGCTTATTTTAAATTTTCCGCCTGGCTGGCCACTAAGGCGGCTCACGCTTTAATTACCGATTCGGAACAGGTTAAAAACTTTTATTTAAAAAGATTCAATAAAGAAAGTTTAATGATTCCTTACGGCGCTACACAGGCGGAAACCGAAAATGATCAGGAAATATTGGCTGAATACGGGCTGGAACCCAAAAAGTACTTCTTATTTTTAGCCAGGTTTGAACCGGAGAATAATCCTTTGCTGGTCAGGCAGGCCTATGAAAAATCAGCGACCAAAATGCCTATAGTAATGGTGGGCGACGCGCCTTACGCTCAAAATTATATTAGCCGCGTTAAAAAAACCGCTGACCAGCGGGTAAAATTTTTAAGCGCGGTTTACGGGGCTAAAGCCAAAGTTTTAATGAAGAACGCCCTGGCCTATATCCGGGCCAGTGAAGTGGGCGGGATTTCTCCGGCTTTAGTGGAAACTATGGGATTAGGAACTTGCGTAATTGCCAATGACACCGGGGCCAATCATCAAGCCGCCGGCGCTGACGGCATTTACTACCAATTAGGCGACGGTTCATTGACTGAAATTCTGGATTTTATTTCCATAAATCCTCATTTGGCCGTTGACTTAGGTGTAAAACTCAAAAAAACCGCCAGAATCAAATTTGCCTGGCCTAAAATAGCCGAACAATATTTTAAATTAATCAATTCGGTCGTGGCGCCGGATAAGGCGGTTTCCGTCAAAGCGATTCCTAAATCGCCCTTACGCCAGGCATCAAGAACCTAACCCAAATTTATATGGTTAATAATAAATCCAGCAATAAGATATTAATTACCGGCGCCGGCGGCATGCTTGGCCAGTCGGTCTACCGGCATTTTTCCAAAAACAATCAGGTTTGGGCCACGGATATTGATTTAAACGAGTGGTGGCTGGAATATTTGGACGTTAAAAATTTTGCCAGTTATGAAAATTGGGTCAGAAAAACAAAACCCGACTATATTTTTCATCTGGCCGCCGAAACCGATCTGGAAAAATGCGAAACAAATCAGTCCGAAGCCCTGGGCAATAATTTTTTAGGCGTTAAAAACGGTGCTTTAATTGCCAAAAAATACGGGATTAAATTTATTTATACTTCAACGGCCGGCGTGTTTGGCGGCGGCCAGGCCAGTTTTACCGAGCAAGATCGGCCCTGTCCGCTTAATTTTTACGCCAAAACCAAATATTGGGGCGAACTAGCTGTGCAATCAACTTTGCGGGATTATTTAATTATCAGACCCGGTTGGATGATGGGCGGCGGCCAGGCCAAAGATAAAAAATTTATTTCTAAAATTATCAAAAAAATCTCCTTGGGTGAAACGGAGCTTAAAATTGTGGATGACCGCCAGGGCACGCCCACTTACACCGAGGATTTGGCTAAAAATTTGGATTTACTGCTTAATAAAAATCAGCGCGGTTTGTGGCATATGGTTAATCAGGGCAGTTGTTCGCGCTTTGAGGTGGCTCAAGCCATGGTTGAAGAGCTTGGATACGCGGAACAAATAAAAGTAACTAAGGTCAAATCCGATTACTATCAAAAAGAATATTTTGCCGCGCGGCCTGATTCGGAAGCGCTGGTTAACCGCCGGCTGATAGATAACAATTTGCTGTTAATGAATCATTGGCGGGTTGCCGTTAAGAGTTATTTAAAAAATGATTTTACATCCTATTACGCTAAATCCGCGCCAACTTTATATCGGTTGGTCAATAAAATGAGTTTAAACAAAAAAACGTCTTTTAAAAAAAACGTTTTTACCACCTAGCCAATAATCCTTATTGCTGCGGCGTTGAGGTGGGGGAGATGATTATTTCGGGCGATTCTTCTTCCTGGCTGAAAATTCTAAAAGGATTATGATTAATGGTTAGGGTGCTGGTGGAGTTTTGCGCTTGGGCCAGCCAATTTTCCAAATCCCGGGCGTTGTTTATATCCACCTGTTTGACGGAAACGTATTCCAAAAGGCCGCTGACCTGGTCGGACATAATTTTTGTTTCACCGCGCTTGGCATAAGCGCTAAAAACCAGCCAACCGGCCGAAAGCAAAATCAGGCCGGTAAACGAAAGCAGTAAAAAATGGTAGGCGATTGTAATTTTTTTCATTCGATTATTATCTTAACCAATAGGTATTTATCAGCAGCATTGCTTCTATCTGTCCGGCGCTTTCAGTTAAAACTTTGGGTTTTACGGTTACTGAATCAACGGTCAGCTGAAAATTTAATTTTTCCAGTTCAGAGAGATAAGCGATCAGATCGGAAAACTGGCCCGTTAATTTGGCGCTTAAACCAAGTTGATCAATCTTTTCCGACCAGGCCTGGTAATCCTGACCCAAAGTAAGTTCCTGATCAAGTTGATATTTTGCGGCGATTGCTTCCAGCTGTTTAATCAACTCCAGTTCCTGGCCGCGGGGCATAAGCAATTCGGCGGGCACGGGTAGTTTTTCGCTGAATTGCTGCCAATCCAGCGTGGCCTTGGTAAAACTATTGCCCTGCTCGCTGTTTGCTTCCAAATTGGCAATTTCGGCTTTGACTGTTGCGTGAAATTTATTGATTTTGCCTAAAATCGGCCGATCGTAAATTAAAACAACCAAAACCAGCAGCAAGCTTATTACGCTTATTTTAACGGTTTCGGATTGGTTAAAAATCTTTTTCATCGTTTTAATTTACCTGTGATTTGAAAAGTAACCTCGTCCTTTTGTAAATAGTTTTCCAAAGGAGAATCAATTTCCTCAAAAAAGGACGACCCGTTTAGCTTATTTTGAAAAACAATCAAAGCGTCGCGGGTTTTAGCAAAACCCTTAAGGGTAAAAATACCGTTGGAGGCAGAACCGTTAAATTCCAGCAGGGCAATTTCGGCGGGTGCCAGGCCGGCCAGTTCATTAATGGTCGCGCTCCAGCTGTAAAGCTGGTTTTTTATTTTAATCAAATCGCCGATTTCAGAATTAAGAACGTTTATTTTTTCGGTCAGTTCGGAGTTGCTGGCTAAAATCGCCGTTTTTAGGGCCTCATTAGCCAGTTGCTGGCCGTTGATTTGCTGGTCCAAGGGAATTAACCAGATTGCCGTTACCACCGCGGCCAGCAATAAAACACCGGCGCAATTTTTTATCAGCGTTTGCCAATATTTAAGCTTTAGATTATGTTGTTGTTCCGGTGAAATCAGGTTTAAGGAAATCATAAACTAGGGGTAAAATTGCCTTAAGGCCAGGCCGATGGCCGCGTTGTAAGATTGGATTTTATCTTCGGTCAGGGATAATTTTCCCATGGTCAGGTTAACCAGCGGATTGCCGATAACAACTTCCGTTTGCGTTTGCTCGGCCAGGTTTTCCGCCAGGTTTTTTAAACTGGAACCGTTGCCGGTCAAAATTATTTTGGAAATAAGGCCCTGCGGCTCTACGTGTTCGGCGTAAAAATATTTGGCTTCGCGGATTTCTTCCGCTAATTTGGCAATAACGGGCGCCAGAATTTTTTTGACTCCGCCTTGGGCCAAATCATTGCTTAAGCCGATTTTTCTTTTGGCCGTTTCCGCCTCCTCCAAGCTCAAGTTTAAACTGCTTTTTAGCAGTTTAGTCAGTTCATTGGAGGCAAAAGCCACCGATAAGTTGGCAACGATGTTGTTTTTTTTGTAAATAAACAAGCCGGTCCGGCTAAAACCCAAGTCAATCACCATTGTGGCTTGATCAATTTGTTGATTAGGTTTAAACAAAGCCCGCGCCAAAGACATGCTTTCCACTTCCAGCACCGCCGGCGTCAAGCCGGCACTGCTTAAAACAGTTTGAAAATTATCCACGATTTCTTTGGGGCAAACCGCGATAATCGCCTTGTTTTTGGAGGCGTCGGTAAATTGCCAATCAAGATAGGTTTTTTCCAGCGGATAGGGAATGTGGTTTTTGGCTTCGGCAATAACCTCCTCCACCGCGTTTTTATTTTTAGGGTAGGTTAAGTTAATTATTTTAATAAAGGTTTTGGGTTCAGGCAAACAGGCGGCAACGTAATGCGAAGACGATTTTGCTCCCACTACGTTTTGCAAAAGTTTTTTAAACAGCGCCACCGCCTTTTCCTGGCTGGCAAATTTACCGTCCTTAATTATGCCGGGCGGAACGCTGATTTCGCCGTAAGCGTCCAAAAACAGCTGGCCGCCGTTTTTTTTAAGACGGGCCAATCTAAAACAGCGTTCGCTGATATCCAGGCCAAAAGAATTTTGAATAAAGTTTGCCAGCATCTACTAGTTAATTAATTAATATATTATACCATATCTTACTCTAATATTCTTCTTCCCAATGGTTGACGTTGATTAAGGGCGAGGCAGCGGACAAACCTAGGGTTCTAAATACCCGGTTGGCATTGTAGTTGACGGATATGGCCTCCCATAAACTGCTTAAGGAAAAATTTCTGGCATAAACCGCTCCGCTGACGCTAAAATCAAGGCCGCTGGCCGTTACGGTTATATCGCTATTGGCGTAAATAACCCCGTTAACGCTGATTTGGCTGGCATAACTGCCGATGTTAATATCGTGTTTGGCAAACAAGCCGACCGGTCCGTTGCCCGGATCGCTTAAGGAAACCGAGGCCTTATTAAGCCAATACGGCCACCAGCTGGTGCCGATGTTGATATTGTTTTTAGCGGCCAAAAAGCCGCTGACGCTGACCGTGGAACCGCGCGGTACGGTTATTTCGCCCTTTACGTAAACAGAGCCGTTTAAAACCAAATTGGGATTATCGGCCAGTAAATCTGCAAATTGATTTTGCGTGTAAACAAAATCGGCCTGATTAAGAAGTGAGTCGGGATCATTGGAGTCAAAGTCCAGTTGGGGCATGCTTACGGTATCCGGCCGCGGCGGATAATTTTTAGCCAGTATTTCTTCAGCGTTAAGTTCGGAAAGCCAGGAAACGCTGACGTTATTAAAAGCCAGGGCTTTTTTGTCCACGTTTAAAACGCTGAAAAAATCCAGGTTAATTTGGTTGTTGGAAAAAACCGCGCTATCGTTGACCGACAAATTGGCGCCGCTTAAATCAAAGTTGTTGTTGGTAAAAACGCCGATTGAAGATGTGGCGGTTTCGCCTTGGGCCTGAAAAATAGTGGTTTTAACCACGCGCCGCGAAGTTTGGGCGCCGACCGTAATGGTGCCGGTAGCGTGGATAACGGCTTCGCCCGCCAGCACGTTTTTAACGCCGACTTCGTATGATTGGCCGGTAACAAACAAATCTTCGCGCTCTATGGCGGCCTGCCAGGCGGGGTTGTTTTTAAAGTTATCGTTCCAGACCGGGTCGTGGTTGATTTTCCAAATGGCTTCCTGAACCCCGGCTTCGGTTAAATAATAAGTTTGGGCGGCTAAAATGTGGCTCTTGGCGATTTTTCTTTCGCTGATTATAAAATCAAAAAAATAATTCAACAGCAAAACCAGGCCCGACATGACAATCATGACCAGGATGAGCACCGTTCCTTGCGGCTGATTTTTATGTGTAGAATTCATTCTCATTAGCATGGATTTAGTTCCGACAAAATTATTATTTTTTTCGCCTCATGAAGATGGGCAACAACAACTTTCTGTTCAAGTTAGCCAAACGCTCACGATCATCCTTTGTTGATTCAAGTCAGTCGCGCTGCAGGACACTCGGCTTCAAAAAACAATAACTTTGCCGGAACTACCTCTTCAATCAATTCCTGGTATTTCTTCCCCAAATGCTGGTTAAAAAATGGCTGGCATTGTTGTTTTTTTTCAAGTTAATTTCAATGGTGGTCAGGTCAGCGCCGTAAAACCTAATTTGTTCAACGTATTCGGCGATAATTTTTTGTTCAATAACGGATTGTTCGGGCGGCTGGCCGAAGGAATCAACGGCGTTCCATTTAACCTTAGTGCCGGGCTCTTCGTTAAAATAGTAATACAATCTTTGCCGGTAAACCGCGCTTTGATCAAGGTAATAGCGCAAATAAACTATTTCCGGCTGATCATGGCCATCTTGAAACATAATTTCCGCGGCTGGCGGCCAGCCGACCTGGTTTTTATCCGGCGGCAGATCAGTGGCGATTTCCGGTGTTTGCCTTAGTTCACGGCTCAAGCGGTCAAGTAAAATTCTGGCATTTTGGGAAATTTCCAAAAAATTATCGCCGGCCATAAAAACCCGTTGGGAAACAATAAAGATATTATAAACCATAATCATGACCGCGACGGAAATAGTTAACACGCTGACTATTTCCGTTAGGGTAAAGCCGGCTTTAGAGCGAATCAATTTTTTTAACAACTTCGTCATTAATAATCGTTGATTAAACTAAACAGGTTTAAGCTGGAAGTGGCCTGGCTAAGGTTATTAAGCCAGCTGACCGTGACGCTGATTTTTTTTAGGCCCAAATCAGCGGCCGAAGGATCCAAATTACCGTCAACGTAACTGACCACGGTGGTCCGGCTAAAACCGGAAAAATCAGCGTCCAAGCCGCTTAAATTGCTTTCCACGGTCGTGGCCGTTGGCGTTTCGGCATAATTGGCGCTGATCAGCTCTTCAATTTTGGCCTGGGCCAAAAAAGCGGCAATGGTTTCTTCCTGGCTAAGCGTGGAAATTTTTAGGCCGTGAGGAAACAGCGACGCCAAAAAAGTCACGGCCAATGTCAGAATGGCTAAAGCCAAAATAGTTTCCACCAGAGTTAGCCCTGATTGGTTAATTGTTTTCCCACGAAACATAGCCGGAAGGATGAATGGTTATTTTGATTTGCTGTCCGCTTTGAAGTGATTCCAAAATGATTTCGCCGCTTTGATCCGCGGCGCCGGTCGGGTTAAACACCACCTGATTGAGTAAAATACCGGTGGTGGAGGCAAAAAAAACCTGATCGCTTAAGCTGTATTCTTCCGTAACTTGATTGGGCTGGATTAATTTTAGTTGGCGGTAATCGCCGGTTTGCAAATCCAGTTCTACGGCGAATTTGATTTGCCGGGTAACTGTTTCCTGCTGGGCCTGCTTTACCCGAGAGACAAAAATTTTGGCGCTGTTTTTTAAATCCTGATATTTGAGGTAGCCGTTAAAACTGGGAAAGGAAATGGCGGCGATTATAAAAATGATGGCCACGGCCACCGTCAGTTCCAATAATGATACGCCTTGGCGTTGACTGAACATAGATAATCTACTAGCTGATATGTTCGGTTAAACTGTACATAGGCATAATAATGGCCACGGCCATGGCGCCCACGCCCACGCCCAACAGCAGCAACAACACCGGTTCAATTACGGTGGGCAAGGTTTTCATGATCTGATCGATTTCGTCTTCATGAAAATCCGCCAAATCGGTCAAAATTTCATCCACCCTGCCGGTTTCTTCGCCCGCCGCCACCATCTGTATGATGACTGGAGGATACAGGTTCGGGTATTTTTGCAGCACCTGAGTCAGGCCCACGCCCTCCTTAAGTTCATTAAGGGAGCTTAACAAGGAGCGCCGGTACAAACTGTTGCCTAATATCTGCGCCGTAATTTCAAAGGATTTAACCAGAGAAATATCTGTTTTTAACAGCGAGCTTAAAGTGCGGGCAAATTTGGCAATATTAATTTTTTTGACAATCCCGCCCAAAATGGGGGTTTTTAAAAAAAGATAATGATAGTAATACTTGGTTTTTTCATTTTTGATGGTATAAATAATCAGCCCGATAAACAAAATGGCGGCCAGTCCGGTTAACAAGCCGTTGTTTAAAATAAAGTTGGAAATGCCGATTAAAACTTTGGTCGGCAATGGTAGTTCGGCCTTCATTTCTACAAAAATAGCGGTAATTTTAGGCACCACAAAAATCATCATGCCAATGCCGATCAGCACCATGGCTGTAATAACAATAACCGGGTAAATCATGGCGCCGATAATCCGGCTTTTAAGCTCATGAGCTTTTTTGATTTGCAGATAAATCTGCTTGAGCACGTCTTCCAGTTTGCCGGAAATTTCCCCGGCTTGCACCATGCTGATGAACAAATGGCCAAAAACTTGCTCGTATTTGGACAAACTATCGGTAAAGGCCAGGCCTTTTTCGGTGCTGGCAGCCAAATCGGCAATGATTTTTTTGAATTTTTTATTACTGACCTGCTCGGCTAAAGTTTTTAAGGACCGGTCCAGGGGCAGGCCGCTGCGGATCATCACCTGTAAATTTTGGGTAAAAAAGATTTTTTCCTTATCGCTGACTGTGCCAATATCGTTCAGCTTGGCTAAAAATTTGGCTAACCAAGGTTTTTCCCTGGTTTTTTCCATACTTTGATGGCGTTGGTCGACTTTTTCCAAATCAATAGACATATTCAAAAATTATTAATTATTCCTGTGTTACTCTTAATACTTCTTCCACGGTAGTTACGCCCTTGATGGCTTTCATAAAACCGTCTTGGGTAAGAGTGGTCATCCCTGAAGCAATCGCTTCCTGTTGGATATCTTCCACTGCCGCTTTGGCGGTAACTAGTTCCGCTATTTTAGGAGTAATTTCCATTAGTTCATAGATGCCAATTCGGCCCTTGTAGCCGCTTTGGCCGCATTTTTTACAGCCCTTGCCGCGGTAAAACAAGGTGGTTTCAAGATTTCCGTGCGTCTTAGTTAGCAGGCCTTGGGCAATTAAAAATTCCAGAACCTTTTTGAGGTCAAAACTTTTATCCAGCTGTTTGACCATTTCTTTTTCCAAGTTGTAGCTGTAAATGCAGTTTTTGCAGATTTTTCTGGCCAAACGCTGGGCAATTATCAGATTGGTGGTGGATGAAACTAAAAAGGAGGGGATGCCCATGTTAATCAGCCGCTGGGGGCTGGAAGCGGCGTCATTGGTGTGCAAAGTTGAAAGCACTAGGTGGCCGGTCATAGCGGCGTGCGCGGCGATTTCAGCGGTTTCTTTGTCGCGAATTTCACCCACCATGATAATATTGGGATCCTGACGCAACAACGACCGCAGTCCGCGCGCGAAAGTAAAATCAATTTTAGGATTGACCTGGCTTTGATTGATGCTGGGCATGCGATATTCAATCGGGTCTTCAATGGTGGAAATATTAACTTCCGGCCGGTTTAAAACGTTCATGATAGTGTACAGGGTGGTGGTTTTACCCGATCCGGTAGGGCCGGTAACCAAAATAATACCGTGCGGCTTTTTGATATTGCTTTTTAAGATGGCAAAAGCATCCTTATGCAAGCCCAAATCCTCCAAAGACAAGGCCTTGGCCGATTCGTTAAGCAAACGCAAAACCACCTTTTCTCCGTCAAACACAGGAATGACCGAAACCCTAAAAGCCACTTTATACTGGGGCGAGCTGATTTTAAAGCGGCCGTCTTGCGGCAAGCGGTGTTCGTCCAGTTTTAAATTGGCCAGCACTTTAATTCTGGCTACCAAACCGGCTTGCACGTTTTTGGGCAGATTCATCACTTCTTTAAGCATGCCGTCAATGCGGTAGCGGATGACCACGTTTTTTTCCGTGGGCTCAATGTGGATATCCGAGGCCTCTTCAAAAATGGCGTATTCCAGCAAGGTATCCACCACCCGCACGATGGGCAGATCCTGCGCCATTTCTTTAAGCTGTTTGTGGTTTTTGTCTTCGCCGTCGTCCTTTTGCGAAATATTCTGGAATTCCGCTTCCAAACTTTGATGATATTGCTTTAAGGCGTCTTTGATTGTGCCGGGCGTAGCCAAATGAAGAATTAATTCATGATCCAAACGTTTTTTTAAAAATTCCAGGGTTTCCAGATCGGTCGGGTCGGTTAAAGCGATTTTTATTTTTTCGCCCTCTTCGCCAAAAGCGATAATTTCATGAGCCGAAGCAATGGGTTCGGGAATCAAAAAAAGAATATCACGGCGGATATTCTCATCTTTTAGATCAACTAAAGGCAGTTTAAAAAAATTGGCAATCAATTCGTAAAGCGAATTTTCGGGCAGTAAATTTTTTTGGCTGATAAAATCAAACAGCGTGGTTTTGGTTTTGTTAGCTTCTTTTAAAAATTCTTCCGCTTTTTTTTCGTCAATCAGATCATTTTTAAGCAGAAGTTCCTTAAGCTTTTTATCCTCAATCATATTTTTGTTTTCCTTGGCTAAGTAACGGTTAAATTATACCATAAAATTCGGATTATAACCAAGGGAGGAAAATCACCATGAGGTTAATAACCGGTCTGGCTGTTGACTGACAAGGGCTCGCCAAATTGAATAATATTTGGTATAATATAGCCATTAAATCAATCATGCATCAAGTAGGATTTTTTTTAAATAAGACGCTTAAGCAATCGCAGTTTTACTGGCCTGTTTTGTCGGGTTTAATACTTAACGGACTGAGCTGGTTTTTTATTGTTTGGCGCTTGCCGGCCTCAGCCGATTGGATACCTTTGTATTACAATGTTTATTTTGGCATTGGCTGGATTGGACCGTGGTTTTCCTCGGTTTATTATCCCGGCTTGGGACTGTTGATTTTGGCCATTAATTTGGTAATCTGCTCTTACTTGGGCGAGGATAAGGTCGTGCTGATCCGCTGGCTGCTGTGGACCGCATTTTTGGCTCAATTTTTTATTTTATTAACCGTGATCACTCTTATTATTAATTACTTTAGCTAATAATTATGTCCGCCAATTTTGAAGTTATCAAGATATTTTTACTCACCACCTTTTCCTTTATTCTGGCCTTGTCCTTAACGCCGTTGTTGACGAATTTTTTATACAAAAACAAGATCGGCAAGCAAATCCGCAATGGCGCCGATACGCCGATCTTTTCCGGTCTGCATCAAAAAAAAGCCGGCACTCCCACCATGGGCGGAATAATTATCTGGTTGAGCGTGTTGGTTTTGGCCGTCTTATTTTTTTATTTCAAAGAATTTTTTCCCAACAGCATTTTGGCAAAATTGAATTTTTTAACCAGAGCCGAAACTTTGCTACCCTTGGGCGCGCTGATTGCCTCGGCCTTGGTTGGTTTGCTGGATGACTGGTTGGGCGTTAAGGGTATTGGCCCCAATGGCGGCGGCTTAAGAGTTAGTCAAAAAGTTTTAGTTTACCTGGTGATCGCGATTATTGGAGCGTTATGGTTTTATTTTAAACTGGATTGGGATGTTTTGCACATTCCGTTTTTTGGCGATTTTTCCATTGGTTGGTGGTATATTCCTATTTTTATCTTTATCATCGTGGCAACCTCTTTTGCCGTCAATCAAACCGACGGGTTGGATGGCCTAGCCGGCGGAGTGTTGCTGACTTCCTTTGGTTCGTTAGGAGCCATTGCTTTTATCCAGGGCCGCTTTGATTTAGCTGCCTTTTGCGGCCTGATTGTGGGTGCCTTGCTGGCCTTTTTGTGGTTTAATATTAATCCGGCCAGGTTTTTTATGGGTGATACCGGGGCGATGTCATTGGGGATTACTTTGGGCATTGTGGCTATGCTGACCAATACGGCTTTGTTTTTACCTATTATCAGCTTAATTTTAGTGATTGAGTCGCTATCAACTATAATTCAGCAATTGTCCAAAAAGTTAAGAAAAGGCAAAAAAGTTTTCTTATCATCGCCAATTCACCATCATTTTGAAGCCCTTGGCTGGTCCGAGCCAAAAATTGTGATGAGGTTTTGGGTTATTTCCGGCGTTACGGCCGTGGTTGGTCTGGTCTTGTTTTTATTAGATAGGGGATTAGGTAAAATCATTAATTAAATTAATGATGGATTTAGATAAATTAAAAAGGTCAGAAGTGCACGTGGTTGGGATTAGCGGAGCCGAAGGCAGCAGCTTAGCTCTGTTTTTATCGGGCATGGGCGTTACCAATCTAATTGGCCATGATTTTAAGAGCCCTGCTGATTTTAAGAAGAGTTTTTTCGCGTATCACGATAACTTCAGTTTGGCGCAAAAAAATCGTTTGTTTAGCAAATTACTACGGTCATTCAAAAAAATTCATTTTAGAAACACTTATTTATCAAACGTTGATCGCGCCGATTATATTTTCGCGCCGTCTTCGTGGTTTAGATATCCGGAAAATAAAGCGTTGGCGCCTTATAAATTACTGGGTTGGTATAATTTACTGCTGGAATTTTTTGCGGGCACCATGATCGGGGTTACCGGCACGGCTGGCAAAGGCACGGTCACCAATTTAATTTATCAAATTCTACGTCAGCAAAAAAAGAAAAAAGTTTTTTTAATAGGTGATAGCTGGCATTACAGTGATTTAACTAAAATAATCAAAGCGGGTAAGCAGGCAATCGCGGTGGCGGAAGTAAATAATCGGGTTCTGACTTTTGCGCGCCACAGCCAAAAATCGCCTAAAATTTGCGTGCTGACCAATATTTTAGGCCATCACCTGGACGATCACGGCAATTCTTTTAGCCGTTATAAAAAAGTTAAGCTGGAGCTGGCCCGCTATCAAAAGCCGGGCGATATTTTTTTGGTCAACGCCGATGATTTGGAACTGAAAAAAATCAACTGGCCAAAACGAACAAAATTTTATTCACTAAAAAATTCCGTCAAACTCAAGCTGACTAATCCTTATTTTAATAATGAACATTTGTTAAGCGACGCGGTTGTGGCGGCTAAAGTGGGTAAAATTTTTAAAATTACCGATTCAACCATTACTAAGGTTTTTAATAAATTCAAGCCGCGGATAGGGCGTTTTGAACCCATCAGAAAATATCGTGGCGTAACCTTTATTAACGATTCGGCGGCCTCTAGGCCCGAAGCGACTCTGTTCGCTCTTAAGGCCTGCGTGCCTGGCACAACCATTCTTATTTTACAGGGTTATAGAAAGGATCCTCAAAAAATAAAAAGTAAATATCTGCGTCTGGTTGAGGTTATTAAACAAACTAAGGTAAAGCAGATTTATATCAGCGGCCAGATTAGTGATTATCTTTTGCCTTTGATTAAAATGAGTTTTCCCAACATCGCTCAAACTAAAAATCTGGCCGAATCGGTTAAGTTGGCCTGGAAAAAATCCGCCAGCGGCGACGTTATTTTATTATCGCCGGCCAATGAAAGTTTTGGTGAATTTAGCGATTACCGCGCTAGAGGCGACAAGTTCGTCAAACTAGTCAAAAAAATAACATGAGAAAAAAAATAAACATTTTGGGTTGGCTGAAAAATATTGCCGTCAGTCCGTTTACCTACGCGCGCGAGCATCATCAGCCCGATTTTATTTTAATCGGCGCTTTGGGCATGATTATCGTGTTCGGCCTAATGATGTTATCTTCGGCCAGCTCGGTGGAGGCCTATCAAAAGTTCGGCGACAGCTACTATTTTTTTAAGCATCAGCTGACTAACGGTTTTTTGCCGGGTTTGGTGGCTTTTTTTATTGCCGCCCAGTTTGATTACCGTAATTACAGAAAACTGGCGTTTTGGGCCATGTTGGGCTCGGTCGGATTGCTGTTGCTGGTGTTGATTCCGGGCATTGGTTTTAGCTACGGCAAGGAAGCGCAATCCTGGATCAATCTGGGTTTGTTCAGTTTTCAGCCCACCGAAGTTGTTAAGCTGGCTTTTTTGATTTATCTGGCCGCTTGGCTGGAAAAAAAAGGCGAACACGCGGTTAAGGATTTTCAATACGGCTTTTTGCCCTTTATTTTTTCCCTGGGTTTGATTGTAATGCTGGTTATGGCTCAACCGGATTTGGGCACCTTGTTGATTATCGTAGCCATCAGTTTGATTGTTTATTTTGTGGCCGGCGGCGCGGGCAAGCATATCGCCATGGTCATTTTGGGCGGCTTATTGCTGGTATTTATTGCCGTGCAAATCGCGCCTTACCGCATGGGCCGCTTAACCGCTTTTTTTAATCCGGGCATTGACCAGCAGGGCATTGGTTATCATATTAATCAAGCAAAAATCGCGGTCGGTTCCGGTGGTATTTTGGGCTTGGGCATTGGCAAATCGCGCCAAAAATTCAACTATTTGCCCGAAGTTTACGGCGATTCCATTTTTGCCATTATTGCCGAAGAAATGGGCTTTATTTTCTGCATCATTCTTTTATTGTTATATCTAACGGTGGGCATTAGGGGTTTTAAAATTTCGCGCGCTTCCCCGGATGATTTTGGTAAATTTTTATCATTGGGCATTGCTTCATGGATTTGCGTGCAGGCGTTTATTAATATTTCCACCATGATCGGCTTATTTCCCTTAACCGGTATTCCTTTGCCGTTTATTTCTTACGGCGGCACTTCATTAGTGGTGTTGTTTTTCGCCGCCGGTATTTTAGTTAATATTTCTAAACAAACTAGAAAAATTTAAATGAATTCGCCTCTTAAAATAATTTTAACCGGCGGCGGTACGCTGGGTTCGGTTAGTCCGCTGATTGCCGTCTGGCAGGAATTGGCCAGTCAAAACATCAGCGTAGAGGCCTTGTTGGTCGGTACTTCCTTTGGCCCGGAAAAAAAGTTTTTACAGCAATATCCGGCCATAAAATTCGCGGCTATTCCGCAAGCTAAGTTGCGCCGTTATTTTAGTTTGTTGAATTTACTCACGCCCTTACTTTTGGTGGCTGCGTTGATAAAATCGTTTTTTATTTTGCATAATTTTAAGCCAGATTTAATTATTTCCGCCGGCGGTTTTACCGGCGTGCCCATAATCTGGCTAGGAAAGATGTTCGGCTATAAAATAATTATTCATCAGTTGGATCTTCAACCCACTTTAAGTAATAAGCTAACTCAAAGTCAGGCCGATTTAATTACCGTCACTTTTGATAAATCCTTAAATGATTTTCCGAAAAAGAAAACCGTAGTCATTGGGCCTTTGTTAAGGCAAGAAGCGGTGCTGGAAAAACATCATATTGCGGACAGCAAAAAAACGCTTTTGGTTTTGGGCGGCGGAACGGGTGCTTTATCTTTAAATAAACTGATTGTTGAGGCCTTACCTTTGCTTAATAAGGATATTAACGTTTTTCAGGTGACCGGTCAGGGTAAAAAGGTGCTTGAGGGTGATTTACCCAATTATCGTCAGGTTGAGTTTTTGACTACGGATTATTATCAAAAAATCTCTCAAGCCGATCTAGTTTTATCTCGAGCCGGCCTATCAACGCTGTTGGAACTGTCCTATTTTGCCAAACCGGTTATAATTGTGGCCTTGCCTAACAGCCATCAGGAAGTTAACGCCGGGTATTATGAAGTAAACAAAGCGGCCATAAATTTAAAACAAACTGCTCTGACTCCGCCTATGTTAGCCGAAAAAATTAATGAACTGTTTAACAATCAAACGGCCTTGAAAGAATTAGCTAATAATATTAAGATGATAGCTCCGGCAAACGGCGCGGCTAAGATGGTCCGCGAGATTTTGAAGCTTACTGAATAATTTGTATGGATTTTTCTAAGATCAATAAAGTTCACGTGATTGGCATTGGCGGCATCGGCGTTTCGGCCGTGGCTAAGATTTTTTTGGAACAAGGAAAAGCCGTGACCGGTTCTGATGTCAGTTCTAGCGAACTGACGCAAAATTTGGAAAAAAGGGGAGTCAAAATTTATTATAATCATGAAGCTTCAAATTTAGCCGAGGATGTGGATTTGCTGGTTTATTCACCTGCAGTGCCGGAAAACAATCCAGAACGGCAAAAGGCGGCCGAATTAAATATTCAACAAAAAAGCTATCCGGAATTTTTAGGCGTTTATTCCCATGATAAAAAAACCATTGCCGTATCCGGTACTAACGGTAAATCTACCACCACAGCCATGCTGGGTAAAATTTTTATTGCCGCCGGACTGGATCCTACTATTATTGTGGGCACTCAAGTGGCTGGGTTTGACGGTAATTTTAGGCACGGCAATTCTGATATTCTCATCGTGGAGGCGTGCGAGTGGAAAGGTCATATGCTAAATTTATTGCCACAGACCATTGTTTTAACCAATTTGGAACCGGATCATTTGGATTTTTATAAAAATCTAGATGAACTTAAGCATTATTTTCAAAAATACATCAATAATCTGCCGGTAGCGGAAGGTAAGTTGATTTATAATGCCGATGACACTAGCTTAAAATCATTAATCAAAAACAAGGGCTACGCGGTTAAAAGCTGGTCAGTTAATTTTGAAGACGGGGATTATCGGGCTACTGATATTGCTTTTAAAAAACAAAAAATCGATTTTAAGGTTAATGGGCATTTGTTGAGTTTAAAGGTTCCTGGTACTTTTAATATTTATAACGCCCTGGCCGCGGCCGCCTGCGCCCGGGAATTTAAAATTGACTGGAAAATAATTAAACAATCATTGGCGGAATTTTCCGGATCATGGCGAAGGTTTGAAAAAATCGGACCGGTTAAAGGCAAAAAAAATACTCTGGTTATTTCCGATTACGCTCATCATCCCACCGCCCTCAAAGGTACTCTTAAAGCGGCCAAGGATTTTTATCCCGATAAACGTTTGGTGGTGGCTTTTCAACCGCATCATTTTGATCGCACCGCCAAACTGTTTGACGATTTTGCCAAAAGTTTTGCTTGGGCCGATGTGTTGGTAATCTGTCAGGTTTATGATGTGGCCGGCCGCGAAGCCGACGGCCAACGCACCATTGGCAGTCAACAGTTGGTTAACGCTATTCAAAAACTGAATCCTTTAAAAGAAATTTATTACGCGCCCGATTTGGAGCAAACCGAAAAAATGCTGCGCGAAAAAATCCAACCCAATGATTTAATCCTCATTGTCGGGGCAGGGGATATTGATAACATTGCCAGAAATCTGGTTTAAAAAAAGACACCTCTGATGAGATGTCATTGATTATCGTTGGATGAGCGGTTGAAGGTTCAAACCATTACTAGCATCGTAAAGAGAAGATCTTACGCCAGCGTTAAGCGTAATCAGGTCTAATTCACGATGGCCATTGCCAATAACTATTACACCATGGTGCAAGTTTTTGGTTTTAAGCATCGTGAACGTTTTAGCGAAAGCAAGTTCGCCTCGGACGCATTGAATACTGATACAGAGATTAATCAGCGATCTATCTTGAGACACAGCAAGCAATGCCTGAGAATGCAGGGAATGCAGACTTGGATCTTCGAAGCCCATATTTAAACCAGGACTGTCTTTCAAATATATTGTCTTTGCTTCTATTCCTGTATCGTTAGACACTTCTATTTGATCGGTTGGAATACCCAAGGATCGAAGCGCGCTTATCCCAATGTCTGAAAGGCCAGTCCTTGAATAGGCTAGCGATGAATAGTCTGTAAGACCCTCTTCAACGCCTTCCCAAGAAACAAGTTCCGGTTTTAATCCTTGAAGGATTTTTACAACCAGAAGTTGAGCTTGATTTACCCATTCGATTTGTTCTTTTGTCGCTCCTTTAAATGAGTGGGTTTGATAGATGACATCCACTCGATATCCCGAATTTGCCTGTGAGTAGGCTTTGCTTATTATTAAGCTGTATTCGGGTAATTTGTCGAACACTTCGCGAGCGATCGGGCCAAAACGTTCATCGGTGAAATATTTTGGCAAGTGGTGTTTTAGGGAATCAACAGCTATTGATTTTTCGCTCTTGATGAAGCCACGTTCCTCGGCCTGGACTTCCCAAAATTTGTAAGATGCTACTTTGCTGCAACCAGCAAGAAAGATGGTTGCGATGATGATGAGAATGTAAAGGTGCATTACTGCTCCTATGGGTTTGTGTTTTTGTTTGAATTAAGTTAAGATAACATAAATAATTAATTCTGTCAATCATGTTGGAAGAACTAAAAAAATTAAGCCTGGTAGTTAGAGAAAATGAGCCATTAAAGAATCATACTACTTTTCAAATTGGCGGACCGGCCAAGATTTATTTGGAAGTAAGTGAGCCGGCAAAACTGGTAGAATGCCTTAAAGTCATTAAAGCCGCGGATATGAACTATATGCTGTTGGGCGGCGGCAGTAATTTAGTGGTCAGCGATGCCGGTTTTAACGGCGCTGTAATAAAAATCAAACCCCGCGAACTGAAAATCAATGACGAACAAGTCAAAGTTGACTCCGGTTATTCATTGGCCGGCTTGATTATGAAAACTTTGGACTCAAGTCTGACTGGTTTGGAATTTGAAGCCGGCGTACCCGGCACAGTGGGCGGCGCCATTAAAGGCAATGCCGGCACTTACGGCGAAGCCATGGATAAGATCGTTAAGTCTATAGAATATCTTGATGATGATTTGAATATTAAAACAATTGAAAATAATGATTGCCACTTTACCTATCGCCATAGTATTTTTAAAGAGCATGACACTTGGTTGATTCTGTCTTCAATTTTACAACTGGCCAAAGGGGATACTAAGTCCAGCCGTGATTTAATCGATCAACGTATTAAATACAGAATGGACAGCCAGCCCTATGGTTGCCCCAGCGCCGGTTGTACATTCAAAAACATAATCTATACCGATGAAATCGCTCAACAACTTAAAAAACTGGATTGGGAAATTTCGCCCAAATTCAAGGAATATAAAAAAATACCCGCGGCTTGGGTAATTGAAAACCTAGGGCTTAAGGGTAAAACCATCGGCAAAGCGCAGGTTTCAGAAAAACACGCGAACTATATCATCAATTTGGGCGGCGCTAAGGCCGATGAAGTGATTCAACTGGTCAGTTTAATCAAACAACAGGTGCGGGATAAAGTCGGAATTCAGCTGGAAGAAGAAATCAGGTACGTAGGCTTTTAAATGTCGTCAAAGTAGGCAGAGGTGGATTCGCCGTGGGTGATGGATTTTATCACGTCCGAAACAAAAGGCGAAACATCCAAAACTTTGAATTTATCTGGACCAAAATCCAGATATTTTTGTTCTATGGCGTTGGAATTGGTGGTGGTAAAGCGAGTAAGTAAACCTTTGTCAAAAAGTTCTTTTAAGTTGGCGTAAGTTCCGGAAGTTGGGTCAAAATGAGGAGCGGCGGCGTAAACTTCCTTGGCGCCCTTTTCCTTGAGCGAAATAACCGCGCCTTTGATTGTATTTAGACTCAAAGCCATATCATCAAACAAACAAATCTTGTCGGCCAAAATTTCGCCGTACATTTGCTGGAAGTTGACCTTACTGTCTTGGGACTTATGGTCATGGTCTTTGGAAGCGATAATATAGGGCTTGCCGGTTTGCAAAAACTGTTCCACTTTGCGGGCTCGCTTGGTTGAGCCATCGTCAGTCGCGGCAATCTGGCCGATGCCGGTTTTACGGGCATCATCGATAAGCATCCGCAAAAAGTAAAACCTTCTTCTTCTGATAGGATAAAAAAATTCCACGTGGCTTGATTGGTGCAGGTCAAAAAAGTTGACGGACTTGGGGTTCAATCTGGCCAAACGGTGAGCGATCCAGGTAATAGTAGGCACATGTCCGGGATTATGAGAAACGTCGTCTTTGGTGCAAAACCAGGTTAAAATAATATGAATTTCCGAGGCGCTGGCGCAGGCGTCGGCCATTAGTTCCAGTTCTTCAACCGGCGAACCAATGCCGTCGTACTTTAAGCTGGTGATGATAAAAGCTTTTTTATGCAAAAAAGTGATGTCATCCGGCCTAACACAGCGCGGATAACCGTTGCCCCAGGGCTTGGTGTCTATAAAAATAGGCTCTTTGCCTAAATTGTTGGCGATTTTTGTAACCAGCTCGGGATTAACCCGTCCGGAAACAATTTCAAACCCATTGCCATTGGCTTCATTTTTTTCTTTCATGAACATATTATCGGCGTTTTACGGTAAATTGTCAAAGTGGATAAAATCTGATAAGATTCAAGTGTAATCCGTTCTACATATATGAGTACATATAAACTCCTCGGCTCGGATATACAAAAGCAAGGCTTTTGTATATTCCTCGCTCTACGTCGTTTATGAAATATCAAATCTACGCCAAAAACTTGGAAATAACTCCGGTTTTATCCAGCTATCTTGATAAAAAGTTAGTTAAACTGGATAAATTTTCAGGCAATGTGCTTAAGCTGGAAATTGAATTAAGCCGTGATAGCAGGCACCAGACCGGCCCGGTGTTTAGAGCGGAGTTCAATTTAAGCATTCCTAAAAAGCTGGTCAGGGTGGTGGAAAACGATTTTAGCATCAATTCCGCCATTGATAAAGCAATTGAACAGTTAGCCAGACAACTTGATAAAATCAAGGATAAAAATTTAAATCGCAAAAAATCCGATAAATATAATGTCAATTTTAAGTAAAATTTTAGGCGACGGCAACGCCAGGTATTTAAAAACGCTGGAGCCGATTATCGCTAAAATCAACTCTCTCGAGCAAGAATTCGAGAGTTTTTCTAATAGCCAATTTCCGGAAAAAACTGAAGAATTTAAAGCCCGTTTGCAAAAAGGGGAATCTCTTGACGATTTATTGCCCGAGGCCTTTGCCTTAGCCCGAGAAGCCGGCCGGCGCACGCTTAAACAACGGCATTATGATGTTCAATTGATCGGCGGCATTGTGTTACACAAAGGCCAAATTGCCGAAATGAAAACCGGCGAAGGCAAAACCTTGGTGGCCACTCTGCCCGTTTATTTAAACGCGCTCTCCGCTAAAGGCGTTCATTTAATCACGGTCAACGATTACTTGGCTCGCCGTGATAGCGTCTGGATGGGCCAGATTTATTCCTTCCTTGGCTTATCGGTGGCTTGTATTCAACATGAAAGCGCGTTTATGTACGATGCGGCCTATGTGGCGCCGCCGGAAGTGGAGCAGGAGCGCGATTTGGGCGTGGTGGTTAACGAGAATTTTTTGCGTCCCGTTTCCCGCCACGAGGCCTATTTGGCCGATATTACTTACGGCACCAACAACGAATTCGGCTTTGATTATTTGCGCGACAACATGGTGCCGGATTTGTCGCAAATGGTTCAGCGTGAACTTAATTTTGCCATTGTTGACGAAGTTGATTCCATTTTAATTGATGAAGCCCGCACGCCTTTGATTATTTCCGGCGCGGCCGAAGAATCAACCGAAAAATACCGCTTGTTTGCCAAACTGGTCAAAACTTTGACCGCGGTTGAGGATTATAATATTGATGAAAAAATGCGGGCCGTGGCGTTGACTGAAAACGGCATTGAAAAAATCGAACACGCCCTAGGCGTCAAAAATATTTATGAAGCGGGCGGCGTGGCCACGGTTCATCATTTGGAATCGGCCTTAAAAGCGGAAACATTGTTTAAGCGCGACAAGGATTACGTGGTTAAAGATGATGAAGTGCTGATTGTGGATGAATTTACCGGCCGCTTAATGCACGGACGCCGCTATTCCGAGGGCTTGCATCAGGCCATTGAAGCCAAGGAAGGCGTTAAAGTTCAGCGCGAAAGCGTGACCATGGCCACCGTTACTTTTCAAAACTTTTTCCGTTTGTATAAAAAACTGGCCGGCATGACCGGCACGGCCGCCACCGAATCCGAAGAATTTTCCAAAATCTATAAATTGGACGTAACCGTTATTCCTACCAACAAACCCTTACTAAGAAAAGACGGCAACGATCTTATCTACAAAACCGAACAAGGCAAATTTAAGGCCGTGATTGAAGAAATTAAGACCCGTCAAAAGGCAGGCCAGCCAACCTTAGTTGGCTCCATTTCTATTGAAAAAAACGAATTACTCTCTGAACTTTTATCTCGCGAAGGCGTTAAGCATGAAATTTTAAACGCCAAAAACCATGAGCGCGAAGCGCAAATTATTGCCCAGGCCGGTAAAAAGGGTTCGGTTACTTTGGCTACCAACATGGCGGGCAGGGGAGTTGATATTATTTTAGGCGGGCACCCCTACAATCAGGAACTAGCTGAAGAAGTCCGTTCTTTAGGCGGTTTGCACGTGATTGGCACCGAACGCCACGAATCACGGCGCATTGATAACCAGTTGCGCGGCCGATCTGGTCGGCAGGGCGACCCGGGTTCGTCAAGGTTTTTTGTTTCATTAGATGATGATTTAATGAGAATTTTTGGTTCCGAACGCATTAAATCGGTGATGACCACCCTTAAAGTTCCGGACGATATGCCCATTGAAAATGGCCTCATTTCCAAATCCTTGGAATCAGCGCAAAAAAAAGTGGAAGGCCATAATTTTGATACCCGCAAGCATTTGGTGGAATATGATGACGTGATTAACAAGCATAGGGAAGTGATTTACAAAAAACGGCGGGAGATTTTGGAACTTGCCCAAAATCAAAATGGCGAGGGCAAAAGTTCCAAAACCATCATTCAAACCTATCTTTCCAATGAACTTTCGGAAGTTTTAAATGTTCACGCCTTGGGTGATAATCCCGAGGCCTGGAATATTGAAGAAGTAGTTGAAACCGTGAATGCTATCAGTCCTTTAACTGATGATGAAAAACAGATCATCAAAGATCAAACTTCAGCCGAGGCCTTGCGTCAGTTTTTATTGGAGTGGTTTGATAAAAAATATGACAGCATGGCCACGGCCATTGCCAGTCAGGATCAGTTTACCGGGCAAGTTGACCCCATGCGGCGTTTAGAAAAATCCTTGCTGTTACAAACAATTGATACTTTATGGATTGAACATTTGGAAGCCATTGATCATTTACGCACCGGCATCGGTTTGCGCGGTTATGGTCAGCGCGATCCGTTGGTGGAATACAAGGCCGAATCCTATAAATTATTCAAAACACTCCTGTCCTTGATTCAAAATCAAGTCGTTTATACTATTTTTAAAATAGGTCAGGCCGCCGCCTTGGCGCAATCACCAATGGCCAAAGCCCAATTAAAGTTCCAGGGCGCTCAAAAAACCTTAGGCAACAGCGGATCAAACCCGGTTGCCAACGCCCCCAAGGTGGGTCGAAATGATCCTTGCCCCTGTGGCGCTAAAAAATCTGACAACGAACCAATAAAATTTAAACATTGCCACGGTCGGTAATCAAAATGCCTGTTGATAGACAGGTCTTGTCAAATTTTTTTATTGTGCTAAAATATCCGTAATTTACAAGCCAGTAAACACATGCGCAAAGCCATAACCATTGCTACCAGAAGAAAAGTTTGGACCTCCTTTGCCGCCATTATGGCGGTGGCTTTGTTTTGCGCCCTGATAGTTTACCCTAATCTGCCCTCGGCTGTGCCCGGCAGTTCTTTTTTTAACAAGTTTTTTCCGCGTTTAGGCCTTGATTTGCAAGGCGGTTCGCACTTGGAATACCAGGCCGATTTATCATCCATACCGTCAGCTGACCAGGAATCGGCGTTGGGCGGCGTTAGGGACGTAATTGAAAGGCGGGTCAACGCTTTTGGAGTTTCCGAACCGTTGGTTCAAACCTCCGGACAAAATCGTTTAATTGTGGAACTGGCCGGCATTAAGGATGTTAATGAAGCCATTAAAAAAATCGGCGAAACCCCGTTATTGGAATTTAAGGAGCAGGAAATCACCGGACCAGTCGCCTTAACGCCCGAACAGCAGGCCGAGGCCAAACAGTATAACCTTGACCAATACCAAAAAGCTAAGGAAATAACCGGCCGCTTAAACAATGGCGAAGATTTTGCCGTTTTAGCTAAGGAATTTTCTGATGACCCGGGTAGCAAAGAGCTGGGTGGCGATTTGGGTTTTGCCAAGAGAGGCACTTTTGTGCCGGAATTTGAAAAAGCCATTTTTGACGACATGCAGGTGGGCCAAATTACCCAGGAGCCGATTAAATCCGATTTTGGCTACCATATCATTAAAAAAGAGGAAGTTAGGGGAGAAGGTGAAAATTTGGAAGTAAAATCATCGCATATTCTGCGCCTGACCAAAGATGAAATTTACAACACCGACCCTAACAGCCAAAATCAAAACTGGATCAACACCAAGTTGTCGGGTAAAAATCTCAAGTCGGCCAGCGTTCAGTTTGATCCCACCACCGGCCAGCCCTCGGTTAATTTAGAATTTGACGATGAGGGCAGGGAATTGTTCGCCGAGATCACCAAGCGCAATTTGCAAAAACCGGTTGGTATCTTTTTGGACGGCGAGGCCATTAGCATCCCCACTGTTCAGGATGAAATTACTCAAGGCACGGCCATTATTAGTGGCAATTTTAATATCAACGAAGCCAAACTGCTGGCCCAGCGCTTAAATGCCGGCGCTTTGCCCGTGCCCATTGAACTGATCAGCCAGCAAACCGTGGGCCCATCCTTGGGCAAAATTTCTTTGCAAAAATCATTGTTAGCCGGCTTAATCGGGCTGATTGTGGTGTGCTTGTTTATGCTGGCCTACTACCGTTTATTCGGCTTGATCGCGATATTGGCCTTATTGATTTACGCGATGATTTCCTTTGCCATTTTTGAATTATGGCCGGTTACCTTAACCTTATCGGGCATTGCCGGTTTTATTTTATCCATCGGCATGGCTGTGGACGCCAACGTTTTAATTTTTGAACGCTCCCGCGAAGAACTGATGAACGGCAAGCCCTTGGCCACCAGCATTGAAGAGGGCTTTACCCGGGCCTGGGCGTCTATTTTGGATTCCAACGTGTCCAGTTTAATTACCTGCGCCATTTTGGCCTGGTTCGGCTCCAGTTTGATTAAGGGTTTTGCCATCAGCTTAGCCATTGGTATTTTGGTTTCCATGTTTACAGCCGTTACCGTTAGCCGCACGTTTTTGCGTTTAATCAACGGACGCTGGTTTTCCAAGCGATTATGGCTGTTTACCTTTAAAGACCTGGTGCGCAAGGAGGATAAATAAATATGTATAACATTATTCAAAACAAGCATTGGTGGTATTCCATTTCGGGCGTGGTTTTGTTATTAAGCATTATTTCACTCTCCTTGTGGGGCCTTAATTTGGGCATTGATTTTACCGGCGGTTCGCTGACGGAATTAAGCTTTAATACCGACCGCCCTAGCAATGAAAAAGTTCAAACCGCGCTGGCTCCGTTAAATTTGCCTTTTATCAACCTCCAGCCGGTGGGCGATAAAGGCCTGTTAATCAGAAGCACTACCTTAACCGAAGAACAGCACCAGGATCTATTGTTAAGCATTGAACAGATTGCTAATCCCGAAGTCAAAAAACAAGAGGGCGTACTGGTTAAGCCGGAGGCCCTGGGTTTGCAAGGCGAAGGATTGGAAGGGGTTAGTATTACCGCCAGCGGTGAAGGTTTGGATCAGATTCCTGAAAATTTAAAAATCTACCAAAGCGACAGTTATAACTCTTTTACCGAACAAAGATTTGATTCCATTGGTCCGGTTTTAGGGCAAGAACTTAAAACCAAATCCGTTTACGCCATTATTTTTGTGTTGCTGGCAATTATCGCCTACATCGCTTACGCCTTTAGAAAAGTTTCCTATCCGGTTGAATCATGGAAGTACGGCGTTTCCGCTATTATCGCTTTGATTCACAACACTATTATTCTGCTGGGCGTATTTTCGGTACTGGGGCATTTTGCCGGCGTGCAGATTGACGCTTATTTTGTTACCGCCCTGCTAACCTTGCTGGGTTTTTCGGTTCATGATACTATTGTCACCTTTGACCGCACCAGAGAAAATTTGCCCCGTCATCAGGATAAAACTTTTGAAAACGTGGTCAACATGAGCGTTAATGAAACTTTAATCAGGTCAATCAACACTTCCTCCGCCATCTTTGTCCTGTTGGCTATTTTCCTATTTGGCGGCGAAACAATCAAATATTTTTCCCTGGCCTTGATTATCGGCGTTTTAGTGGGAACCTATTCTTCAATTTTTATTGCCAGCCCATTACTGCTGGTTTGGTATAAAATAAAAAAATACTAATTGGCCATGATAAGCAAAATTAGTCAAACGCGGTTAATGGTTTAACCGCTTTTTTGATTATTTTGTCAACACTTGACGAATATAATTATTTATGCTATATTTTCAGTAATATAATCAAAACTTGTTAAAATCCTATTAAAAACCACTATATGAGCGATTCAATTCTAGACAAAGTTATTGATAGTCAAAAGTCCGCCGTGGCCATGGAGTTCAACCCGGAGGAGATTTTAAACGTGCTGTTAAAAAATTTAAAAGAGCGTGAAATTGAAGTTTTAAGCTTAAGATACGGATTTAAGGACAACCAAAAACGGACTCTGGAAGAAATTGGCGGTAAATTCAAGGTGACACGCGAAAGAATCAGACAGATTGAAAGCTCGGCTCTTAAAAAAATTAAGGCCACTCATAATTTGCAGGAAGTGATTAAGGTCGTGGAAGAAGTAGTTGGTCAAGTGCTGGAAAGCTACGGCGGCATTATGCACGAAAATTCACTGATTAAAAAAATCCTGGAACTGCCCGGTGAAACCCCGGCCAAATACGCCGCCACCCAGTTTATTTTATCCAAACTGCTTAACGAAAAATTATCGTATTTGGATAGCGACCAAGATCTGCATAATTCCTGGATTTTGCCGACCGTTTCTTTAGAAGGCATTAGGGGCTCGTTAAATTCTCTAATCAGTATTATTGAAAAAAGAAACAAGCCCGTCAGCGCCGCCGAATTAACCGAACTGGTTAAGGCGGAAAATCTGCTGGCCGAGCTGGCTTTGGAACCGGAAGAAAGCATTATTCATTCCTTGCTTTCCACCAGCAAAAAAGTCGCTTTAAACCCCTTTAACGAATGGGGCATGGAGCACTGGCAGACCATTGCCTTAAAAAGAATGAGCGACAAGATTTACCTGGTTCTGCAAAAAGAAGGCCAGCCCATGCATTTTACCGAAATCGCCAAGCGCATCAACGAGATCGGCTTTGACAAAAAAATTGCCAACCCGGCTACTATTCATAACGAACTGATTTTAGACGAAAAATACGTGCTGGTCGGCCGTGGCATTTACGCTTTGTCCGAATGGGGTTACAAGCCCGGGGTGGTTTCGGATGTTATTGCCGAAGTGCTGGCTGAGGCCAAGCGGCCGCTTGGACGTGAAGAAATTATTGAACGCGTTATGGCCAAGCGGATGGTTAAGCGCTCCACCATTATCCTAGCCCTAATGGATAAGGTTAAATTTTCCAAAAACGAAGCCAACGAATACCTTTTAACTGCTTAAATTTGGGTTAGCCCGCGGGATTTAACAAAAACAAAATGCAGATCACTATTGATCTTAGTCCTCTTTATGAAATCGCCGATTTAACCCCGCTGGGGTTAATTTGGTATTTTTTTTCCACCGTCGGCTGGATTTTTTTATTGGTAATATCTTTATCCGTCTTTAGCTGGTGGTGGTTGTACGAGCGCCGCAAAAAGTACCTAGAGGGCATTGAACAAATTTTACTGGCCATTGATATTCCTAAGGATAATGAACAAAGCTTAATCGCGGTCGAGCAAATTTTTGCCTCTTTGCACGCCATTAAATCCGGACCGACCCTGTGGGATAAATACTGGCACGGTAAAACCCAGCTTTCTTACAGTTTGGAAATAATTTCTTTGGAGGGTTACATCCAGTTTTTAATCAGAACTCCGGGTCAATTTAAGGATTTGGTGGAATCGGCAATTTACGCCCAATACCCGGAAGCGGAAATTACCGAGGTCAATGATTACGTTGATTTGATACCCGATGGCATTCAAGAAATTGATAGTGATCATAAACTGTGGGGTACGGAACTTACCCTGGCCAAATCCAGCGCTTATCCCATTAAAACCTACAAAAGCTTTGAGCACCAGCTGGCCCAGTTGTTTATTGACCCCATGGCTTCGCTTTTGGAGGTTATGAGCAAAATAGGGCCGGGCGAACAAATCGGCCTACAGCTGATAATCGCGCCTTCCAGCGATAGCTGGAAGCACAAAGGGGAGGCAATCGTAGCCGAGCTGATCGGTGCCAAGGCCAATGTTAAAAAACACGCCGGCGATAAGTTGGTGGACGCCGCCCTGTCTGGTTTGGAAAAATTTAGCGAAGCGATATACAGCATGTGGGGCGACATTAAAACTAAAGACGATAACGCCTCGCCCAGCCAGTATCAATTTTTAACTACCGGACAAAAACAGGATGTGGAGCAAATAGAAAACAAACTGGCCCAGCTTTGCTTTGGCACGACTTTTAGAATTTACTATCTGGCCAAAAAAGAGATTTTTACCAAGGGCCGGGGCGTCAACGCCGTTTTGGGAGCCATTAACCAGTTTAACACCTATAACCTTAACGCTTTTAAAAAATTTAAGCGTTTAACCACCGATCGCGACTATTTTTTTGTACAGCAACGGGTTGCTCATATTACCAAAAAACTGATAAAATTATACAAGAAGCGCTCGCGCAAGGGCTCGCACGAGTTTCAGTTATGCACGGAGGAGCTGGCTACGCTGTATCATTTCCCAACCATTAACGTTAAGGCGCCGCTCTTAAAGAAAGCGGAAATAAAAACGGCCGAACCGCCGGTTAGTTTGCCTACGGAATCGGACTTGGGTGAAAATTTTTTTCAACCGGTTGCCAGCGAGCAGGCCTTGCCAACCACCGACCAAACAATTGAATCAGTTGAAGCGGAATCCATTTTTTCGCCTGCGATTGAGCCCGCCTTAAAAACACCCGCTAAACCCTTTGTGATCAATCAAAGCGTGGAAAACTATGATTTTGACAACGATTATTTTGAAAGGCATTTTGCCAAAAATAAGGATCAGGTTATAGCCCCGCCCGAGCTTAAGCCGTTAGATAAGGTTGAAAAAGAAATTGAACCGCCAGCTAACCTACCGTTTGCATAATATATCATTGCGAGGAGTCGAGCGAAGCGAAGGCGACGAAGCAATCCCGATGAGATTGCTTCGCTCCCTGCGGTCGTTCGCAATAACGATAATAAATATGCCCGAAGAAGTAACAATTTTTGCAGAAACCAACTTTAGGCGCCAGCAAAAGCGTTTTGGCATTAAAACCGACGACCGCCGCCGGCACATGTATTTGATTGGTAAAACCGGCATGGGCAAATCCGTGACTTTGGAAAATATGATTATCCAGGATATCCGCAACGGCAAAGGCGTGGCCGTGGTTGATCCGCACGGCGAACTAGTGGAAAAGGTCATTAAATTCGTGCCGGCTGATAGAATTAACGACGTGGTTTACATTAATCCCGCCGATTTGGGCTATCCGGTGGCTTTTAACGTTTTGGAAAGCGTAAGCGAAGAACACCGCCATTTGGTGGCCTCCGGCCTGCTGGGTGTTTTTCAAAAATTATGGGCCGAATCCTGGGGTCCGCGTTTGGAATACGTGTTAAACAACGCCATTATGGCCTTGCTGGAATATCCGGGCAGTACTTTGCTGGGGGTAATGCGCTTACTGATCGATAAATCATTCCGCAAAAAAGTGATTAATAAAATTTCCGACCCGATGATTAAATCTTTTTGGGTGGAAGAATATTCAAAATATCCTGATAAATTCCAATCCGAAGCCATCGCGCCTATTCAAAACAAGGTCGGCCGGTTTTTGTCCTCGCCCATGATCCGCAACATTGTCGGTCAGGTAAAATCGTCCATTGATTTAAGGCAGATTATGGATGACCAGAAAATTTTGCTGTTGAATTTATCCAAAGGCCGGATCGGTGAAGATAATTCCGCGCTTTTGGGCGCCATGATCATTACCAAAATCCAACTGGCCGCCATGAGCCGGGTGGAAATTCCGGAAAAAGATCGTAAGGATTTTTATTTGTACGTTGATGAATTTCAAAACTTTGCCACCGAATCGTTCGGCAATATTTTATCCGAAGCCCGCAAGTACCGCCTTAATTTAATTATGGCGCACCAGTACATGGAACAGTTGAGTGAAACCACCCGTTCGGCCGTTTTTGGCAACGTGGGCACCATTATCTGCTTTAGAGTTGGCGGTGAAGACGCGGAATTTTTAGCCAAGGAATTTACGCCCCGCTTTGAAGAAGTGGACTTATTAAACCTCAATAAATACCACGTTTATCTTAAACTGATGATTGACGGCGTGGCTTCGGAACCGTTTTCGGCCACCACTTTGCCGCCCGTGGCCGAACCGGAGGGAGCGGATGACAACATGGAAAAAATTATCCGGGTCTCGCGCGAACGCTACGCGGTCAAAAGGGAAGTGATTGAAGAAAAAATATTGCGCTGGAGTTCGCCCAGCGAATTTAGGGATGAAGATGAAGATGGCGAAGAAAAACCACGGGTGCGCTTGCCGCAAACTACTCCAAAAATTGACCAGCCAAAACCGCAACCTTATTCTAATTACCGCACTTCCAAACCGGCGCCGGTTACAGATCGTGCTAAAATTTCTACCGGCGTTTTGTATCCGGCTGTTTGCGATGCCTGCGGACAAGCCACGGTTTTAAATTTTATACCCGATCCCAAAAAACCGATTTACTGCAAAAATTGTTTAAAAACCGGCCGCCGGGTCAGCAACAAAAGCAATTCAACTAGTCGGCCTGAAACCAATCTGGAACAGGAAGCCCTCAAACAAAAACCTCTCACTTTAAACGAAGCGCTGGCCAAAAGCCCGTCTAATTTTAAAAATAATTCCGGCAGCGTAACTTTGCATGAAAATTAAAAAGTTATTTTCACGATGGTCGCAAATTTTGCCCGGTGCCCTTACCTGGGCGACTTTTATTTTTGCCGTGGTTTTTTCCCTGTGGTTGCCGATTTGGGCGATTTACTTTATCATTTTATTCGACTTATTTTGGCTGATTAAGGTTTTTTATTTGGTTATCAACCAAATAACTTCTTGGACCATTTTTAGGCGCGAAGCAAAAGTTGACTGGTTAGGCAAACTGATGAATTTTAAGCAGAAAAACTGGCAAGAATATTACCAGTTGATTTTTTTACCGACCCACGGCGAACCCCTTAACGTAATCGATCGGACTTTCCAGTCCTTATCGGAATCGTTTTACGACCGGCAAAAAATAATTATAGTTTTGGCCGGCGAGGCCAGGGACGGCGATTTTTTTACAAAAATCGCCGAACAAATTTCACAAAAATACAACGGTGTTTTTAACAGAATTTTAATTACCACGCATCCCGAAAATCTTCCAGGCGAAATCAAGGGCAAAGCATCAAATATCAATTACGCCGGCCATCAGGCCAAACATTTGATTGATGAATTGGGTATTAGCTATGATAAAGTGATTGTATCTTCTTTTGACATTGATACCTGTCCGCATCCCCAGTATTTTGCTAATCTTACCTTTAAATACCTTAATCACCCTAAACCTACTAGGGTCAGTTTTCAGCCCATTGCCGTTTATCATAACAACATCTGGCAATCGGATCCGCTCACCAGAGTCGTGGCTAATTCCACCACTTTTTGGCTGATGACCGATTTGGCCAGATCCGATCGGTTGTTTACTTTTTCTTCGCATTCCATGAGCTTTAAAGCCCTGGTGGACGTGGGTTTTTGGGAAAAGGATATTGTGTCGGAAGATTCGCGAATTTTTTTACAATGTTTGCTAAAATACGATGGTGATTATAAAGTTGAACCTTTATATATTCCGGTTTCCATGAATACCGTATCCACGGGTAAATTTTGGAAAGCCATGGGCGATCAGTACCGCCAAATGCGGCGCTGGGCCTGGGGCGTGGAGCATATCCCTTATATGATCAAGCGCTTTAAGGATCACCCTAAAATGCCGTTTACGATAAAATTCAAACATCTATTCAATCAGTTTGAAGGCATGTGGAGTTGGGCGACCGCTCCCATTTTAATCACCTTAATGGGCCGTTTGCCTTTGTGGACGGCCTCGCGCGAGGTCCAGTCAACGGCCATTGCCCAAATGGCGCCCTTGATTTTGGAAAAAATCATGACTTTTGCTTTACTGGGCTTATTTATGAACGCCTTGTTAAGCACTATTTTAATGCCTCATCGGCCCAAAGGACCAAATAAATGGTTTAACTATCTGCAAATGTTTTTAGAATGGCTGTTATTCCCGGTTACCATGATTGTGTTTGGTTCCATCCCAGCCACCGAAGCCCAAACCCGCCTCATGCTGGGCGGTAAATACAAACTGGGTTTTTGGGTAACTTCCAAGAAATAAAAAAGACCTTGCTACTATTGTCATTGCGAGGAGCGTAGCGACGAAGCAATCCCGATGTTCATACCAAGTACAACGGGATTGCCACGCCCCTTCGGGGCTCGCAATGACAGGTCATTTTATTTTAAATAACCATTGATAAATGCCTGGGCGGGCATTTCTTTTTTTCCTTCGGGTTGAAGTTTTTCTATCAACAGCGCGCCGTGGCCGCATTGAACAACCAATTGGTTGTTTTTAATTACAAATTTTCCCACCGGTGATTGATTATCATGAGGTAGAGACGCGCAATTGCGCGTCTCTACGGGGTCGCAAATAATCGCCGAAATGATTTTAATGTTGATTTTTTTGTGATTAACGTCAAATTCTGAAAACGATCCCGGCCACGGCGCGTAAGCTCTGATTTGGCGTTCAATTTGATCGGCTGAATTGGTCCAGTCAATCAATCCGTCTTCTTTGTTGATCATTTCACAGTAAGTGGCTTTAGAATCGTCCTGAGGCTCTAATTTGGCCTTACCAGCCACATAATCGGGCAGGGCCTTAATCATCAGCTCTGCTCCTAAAACAGACAATTTATCAAACAGCGTCGGCGAGCTTTCATCTTTGGAAATTGGAACTTGTATCTGAGAAATTATAGGACCATGATCCATCTGTTCATCCAATTTGATGATGCTAACGCCTGTTTCATCGTCGCCGTTTAAGATGGCTGACTGAATAGGGGATGGCCCGCGGTATTTGGGTAATAATGACGGATGGATGTTTAGCAAACCAAGCGGAAATAAATCCAAAATCGCTTGAGGAATAATTTTGCCGTAAGCAACAACAACGCCCAGATCAGCGTTATAATTTTTAATCTCCCATAAATTTTCTTTAACCGGTACATTCAATTTTAAGGCCTCTACTTTAATCGGAGTCGGCGTCAAAACCTGTTTACGGCCAACCGGTTCATCCGGCTGGGTAATAACCAAAACAACATGATAGCCCTCGGTAACAAGGGCTTGCAAGGTGGGCACGGCAAACTTTGGCGTACCAAAAAAAACTATTTTAGTTGAGTTATCTTTCGTCATCCTTGGCCTGCTTAATCCATTCTTGGACCTGCTTTTCGCCTTTGGTGTATTTAAAAATCTTATCGGTAAACAGCACCCCGCGGATATGGTCAATTTCATGCTGTAACACCCGAGCCAGCAAGCCGTCGGCCTTGATAAACCTTAAGCGGGCGTTTTCATCACGGTAAATAACCCAGGCCTTTTTAGAACGCCGTACCAGCCCAAATACTTGAGGGAAAGAAAGACAGCCCTCTTCCATGTTATTTTTCTTAAAAGACTTCCAACAAATAACGGGGTTGATAAAAACCTTAGGGCCATCTTTATGGCTGACCGTCAAAATCTGCCAATCTTTATTAACCTGATTGGCCGCCAAACCTAAACCGTCGGCCGCCAGCATGGTTTCTTTAAGTTCTGCAATAAAGGACTGAACCTCGGCGGATTTGATATCGGTCACCCTAGTGGACCTTGTTCTTAATATTTTTGAAGGATATTTAACTATTTCCAGCATAATGAATACACGGCTTATTTGATAATAATTAATTCAGTTGGTTATTATACCTAAAATTTGACATTAAATCAAGCATCGGGTTAAAATAACCTTGTTCTATAAACTATTATACCACAAATGTCTAACCACCCGAGTTTTCAAAAAATAGGGGAGCTGTTAAAACGTCCCGCTAAAACCAAAGCCCCTGCTTACCCCTGGCAAGATTTGGCGCTAAAAATCATCAAGGATCTTAACGTGCCGCCGTTTAAAAAAAGCGCGGTCTTTAAAGTGTGCCGTGATTTGCCTGAACACGGAGTGGTGCAATGCCTGATTGATACCAAGGAACTTTGCCAAACCGGCGAAAAATGGAAATACTTTTTTAAGCTGACTGGCGAAAAAAACAAGCCGCCAACTGAAGGCGGCGAGTTTTTAATAAAAAATCAGGATCAGACCGACTAGTAAGCGCACCAATCTGTCAGCTTGCTGATTTCGCCGTTCCATTCGCCTTCCCATCTTTCCAAGGCGTAAGCGGCGGGAGAAATGCCCCTGACCATGATAATTTCCTTCAGCGGTTGAAGATAGATAGATTCATCACGGCCGTCCACGTCCAAAACGGCTTGTTTTTTTAGGCCATCGGTGGCTATTTCCAAAACCTGCTTGGCCCAGTCAACAATTTTTTTGTCCCTAAACGGAGTTTGCAAAGCGGTTTTAACCACTTCTTGCTTTAACTTTTTTATATCCTTAAATTCCCAATCCTTAAATAGCTCTTCGGCCGCGGCTAACGACTGTTCATTATACAGCAACCCCTTGAGTAAAGCGGGTAGGGAAGGCACTAAATGCGGCGGCACACTATCGCAGGCGCGGTATTCCAAATAATTTTTTACGCGCACGTCCGTGTACATAAAACTGATATGCATCAGCCAATCCTCCATGCCGGCCCGGTAACCCCTAAAGCCCGTTTTCATAAACTGCCGAAAAGTTAAACTTTTAATCGGTAGCCATTCTCCTTTTCTTAAAATAGTAATAATGGGTACGTCCAGGCAAAATTCCACCCATTTTTCAAAATTAAAACCCTTGGTAAAAAAATCGGGGAACGAGCCAAAACGATCATTATCGGTATTAAGAGTGCAATAGCCACGGTAACTTAAATAATTGGATTTTTTACCAAGCATTAAAGGAGAGTTAGCGTACATTGCCATTAACGCCGGGGTCATTCGGTTTAACAACTGAAATTTTCTCATGGCGTCGGCTTCATCTTTATAATCTACTGCCGCCTGAACCGAAGCGGTCCGCTGCGACCATGATTCACCCTGTTTGCCCTTATGTTTTAAATAATCGGTAGAGATTCTAATGCGGGTTTTGGGAATCATTTCCAAATCCTTGTTGGAACTAAAAGGATGAAAACCAATGCCCAGCCAAGTCACGCCAAAAATTGAAGAAATCTCATTGATTTCGTTTTGGTGCAGACGAAACTCGCGCGCCAAGTCATGAATGTTTTTATGGGTCTTGCCGGAAAGCTCAATCCGGCCATCTGATTCCAAAGTAAGATGAGTGCCGTTGCGGGACATGGCAAAAATAGCGTCATTGCTTTTATCGTCAATGTTCCAACCTAATTCGTGATTAAGTTTTTCCAAAATTTTTAAAAAGCCCTTGTCGCCAAAATAGGGAACGGTTTCGCCGGTTTTACGGTAAACTCCGATTTTTTCCACTTCCATGCCAATTAAAAAATCCTCCGGCTTTTTACCCGAGGTGTAATAGTAGTCCAAAATAACCTTTTTGGTAAACTTTTTTCCAACTAAATCCTGTAATAAACCTTCTAAAACGGGTATAGAACCCATGTATTGCTTATTTTAATTGTTAATTCGGCCAATTTTAGCTTATTTCAACCAATTACCAAATTGGCCTTGCCGGTTCGATTATTCACTAAATAATAGCATACGAGTAAAAAATGTAAACCCCTTTTTCCACAAAAAATTTACTGTTCAAAATTCATTACCAGATAGCCCACGCCCAGGGAATTATCATAGCCAATAACTTTTGCCTGATAATTAATCTCATTTATGGCGCCAAGAAGCATTAATATTCCCTGATAACCGCATTGCCCGGCGTTCTTGATTAAATCCTCATTCAATTCAATAAATTCCTGATTTTTTTTGCGACCAAGCAGGTCAATCACCAGTTGGTCGTATTCCTTGCCCTGTGGCGCGTAGCCGTCGGGCGAATTTTTTTTAAGCCGGTGGGATAAGTCGGCGGAAGCGATAACAGCCACCCTTTTAGAACTTTTATCCGCGGTCTGGCGGATCGCGCGTCCCAAGGCCAAATGAGCCCCGCGATCCAAAATGGAATAGGTCAGGGGGATAACGCCGATATTTTTAAGGTGGGCAGTCAAATAATACAGCGGAATGGCAGTGCCGTAATCCAGCTTGTCTTCCGAACTTAAAATTACCGGTAAAGAAGATTCGGTTTTCTCCCGCAGTTGATAGCCCAGCGACAGATCGTTTTTAAATTCACCGGTGGTTTCCAAATCTCCAAAATCGGAAAAATCCAACCTCAATACCGGCGCGTGATTAATCATAAAGGATTCTTCAACCGCGGCGCCATGAGGAGAAATTATAATAATCGTGTCCGGTTTAGCCGAATACAGATCCTGCTCCAGCATTAAAACCGCCTTTTTAAGTTTGGTATTTTTGGTCAAATTCTGTTTGCTGACGCCGGGGATAAAAATAGGCGGGTGCGGCATGATGCCGGCAAAAACCAAGGGCATAAAATTTATTTAATTGAGGGTAGAAGTTGAAGTTGTAGCTGAATCGGGCAAAATATCCAAAACCGGCGCTGGCGCGGTTTGTTTAAGTCCGGATAAATCAATCGGCTCCAAGGCCGGGCCCGTTAACAGCATTTCTACGGCTACCTGATTTGTTTCTACAACATCGGACCAGCTATAACCGCGGGAAACAAAGGCCTGTTCGCTGGCAATCGGCAGTTTTTTGCCTCCGGAAACAAAGTAAACTATTTCGCTGTCTCTGGATTTAATCAAAGTACCTTCTTTAAATTTAATTGCTTCGCCTTTAGGATATTTTTCCAGTTCCTCGGGCCGAGCCGATAAGATTTTCCTATCCGGATAATTGACTCTTAATATTTCCGGCGCCATGATGGGGAATTTTTCACCCGCTTGGACCCAGTAAACTCCGCCGGTAGAGCTGTCGGTAATTAGAGCGCCGGTGGGATAACTGGAACTTATGGTAATGGGCCGTCCGATTTTTAAACCGGCTAAATCGGCGGAGCTAACGGTTTCTACTTCTTCCGGATTAAAACCCAAGGTTCTAAAAACTTCCATATCGGCAATTTGCCTTAAAGTATCGTCAACCAGTAGAAAAATTTTACCCTCGTCGTTAGCTAGCAGGGAATATTGCGAGAACTTAATTGGATCGCCTAATTGATACTGATCAAGTTCATTCTGGCCGACGATCATGATCTTTTTTGGATCATAGCGGGTAGCCAGGGCGCTAAAGTTGGCAAACGGTCTTTTTTTACCGTTCTGAATCAAATAGACCACGTCGCTGCCCGCGGTTTTAAGCAAAGTGCTGGTGGGCCGCAAAGTGAGCTGGTTAAACCACCTGTCCCAAATTTTCCAAAAATTATAATTGGCGCCCACCCGTCCCTGCTTGGTAATGGTGCCGCCCTGATATGGATTATAAGTATACAATGCAGCCGTGATTTTATTTTCCGGAATAATCAACTGTTCGTCTTGTGTCATTTTAGCCACGCCCACGCACCACTTAGTAAAGGTGCAGTAAAAATTGGCCGTGTATTTGCCTTTGATTTTTAAATCGCTCAAATAGCTGTTAACAATTTTATTGGCCATGGCTTGAATCTGCTTGGCAAAGCCCTTGTAAACATCCAAACAAACACCTCCGTAACAGCTGTAACCAACGGCCCAGTTATACTGATTTTCGGTCGGCGAATCATCAGTGATCAATGATTGCTCCTTTTGCAGCATAATCATAATGAACTTGGGATTGATCCGGTATTCCTGCGCCGTGTTCCAAATCAACCAAAAGGCCGGCTGTTGCGTAGAGGGATCAACATAACGGCCTAACGTTCCACCCTGATCATCCAAAAACCGCTTGATTTCTTCCAAAGTGAGAGAGTTATAATCATTAATAAAAGTATCGTCAATAATGCGATTGGGGTTGAATTGCGGATTTAAAGTTTCATAATAAGTCACCTGGGCAAGTGACGCTGCAGGTGAAAATAAAATTGAAATTATGCTAATAAACGAGAGGATTTTTTTTATTTTCATATTAAAACAATTATAACATTTTTGGTGATATCGCTCAAGGCAAAAGGTTGAAAAAAAATGCCGAAAATGCTAAGATAACCTAAATAATTAACTGTTTAAAACATGGAAGAATTTAATCAAATTCCCAACGCCCCCGCCTTAAACAGACCGGAGAGCCGGGAATCGGGGATTGACCGCTTTTTTAACGGCCATCTGGCAACAACTGAATTTAACAAAAGGAAACGCGATTCAGACCTGGCCTTTAGCAGTTTTATACAAATGGTTTCGCATATTCATAAATGGAATTTAACCGAGGCGGAAATGAATTCCAGTTTAGCGGAGCTAGCCCGGCAGCAAGCCGAATTTCATTTGGATTGCGCGCGACGGTTAAAAGGATGTAATGGACAATTGACAGAATTAAAAAGAGTAAAGCAATGCTTAAATGAAGGCGGACTGACGGCTGAAGATATTAATATGACAGTAGAAGAAATTAACAAGCTGGAAAAACTGTAGCATGAATAAAGTTAACATCCTTGGCGTAAAAATTGACAAAGTGACGCAAGTACGGGTTTTAGAAAAACTTGATTCTTTTTTAGGTCAACAAATTATTACGGCCAACCCGGAAATAGTTTTAGCGGCTTGGCAAAATCAAGAGTATCGGGATTTGATCAACAACTCCGAATTAGTCGTGGCTGACGGCATTGGTTTATTATGGGCCGCCAAATTTTTATCTTTGCCAAGCGATCATTTGTTGACCTCATTAATTCAAACGATGGTCTCAGGCGCCAGTCTGGTTTTTGCGCCGGATTATTGCAAAGAGGTTTTGCCGGAACGAATTTCCGGCGTAGACCTAATGGAAAAAATCTGCGAACTCGCTTCACAAAAAAATTGGAAAATATATCTATTGGGCGCACAAGAGGGAATCGCCGCCAAAACCGCCGAGGTTTTAAAAAATAAATATTTAAATTTAAATATCGTGGGCGCGGAAGCGGGTGGTGAAATTCCAAGCACCAATTTCCAAGATACAAATAATTTCCAAATTACAATATCAAAAATAGAAGAAACACAACCGGATATCTTATTTGTGGCCATGGGTTCACCTAAGCAGGATTTTATGGCTAAAGAAATTTTGCGGCGCGCGCCGTGGCTTAAACTGGCCATGGGAGTTGGCGGTGCCTTTGATTTTATCAGCGGTAAAACCCGGCGCGCGCCGGTTATTTATCAGGATATCGGCATTGAATGGCTGTGGCGTTTATTTACCCAACCCTGGCGCTTTTTTAGAACCTTCAACGCCACTGTCAGATTCATCTGGAATGTGATAAAATTCAAGCAACTTTATATCAAATAAAGCATAAAGATATATGTGTCCAAGAGAATTTATAAGCCATGATGGTAGTCCAATGCCTGAAAGCAAACGCCTCAAAACCGAGCAAACGTATATCGATTCTGGAGTAGAAGAGTATGCCGACCTTGAAACATCCGATGAAAAACGTGATCAATATTATTCATTAATAAAAAATGCGTTTAGCAAAATCGATTTAAATAAAGTTCGCTACATTTTTGAAAAAATCGGGGAACGCTGCGGAATTAAGGCAAAAGATCTTAATTTTTTAAAACTTGATCGGATAACTTTGACTCTCAATAATAAAACGCAGGAAGGGGGAGATCTTTTGGGTATTTACCATCCTTTATCAAATCGTATTGCCTTGAGTGCCAGGGGCATACTTAAGGATGCCTGGGTTCTAACTGACCATCCCAAAGAAGAAAAAGGTATAGTCATTAATAGAGACGCGCTAGAAATATCAACTTTGGCTAAATTTATACATGAACAAATACACGCAATTTCGTATACTCGAATTGAGGAATCGAATGAAAATGCTTCTATTGAAAAAAATAATATCTTTATTCAAATTTTAAACTTTGTACGTGAACAGCCCGCGAGTCTTTTTAAGAGTGTTAAAAGTGGATATGCTGAAAATAAATCTGAAAATAACGTACCAAAAGGCGAGGTTAAATATACAAAAAATTATGAAGTTTTTGATGAAGCAGTAACAGAAAAATTAAGCCTTGAAATACTGCGAGAATACTTACAACAAGTTAGTTTAGAAAATTTAAAACATAATCAAATTGAAAATTTTATTGACCGACTGGAAAAAGAATCTCATTACAGTGAATATATAAAATTATTAAACTACATTATTGAATCAATTAGTAGAACAACAAAAATTAGCGAACGTGATGTATGGCAGGCAATTGTTAGGGGAAAGTTAGAAGGTGTAAACATGGATGACCCGGAAATTAAAGAATTTTATTGGCAAATCTCGGATCAAAAAAATATATAATCTCATTACTTAACAATATAACAAATGATTAAAACTCGTTTTGCGCCATGATGAGTTGTTGCCAGAATCGTATCATTATGATACGATTCAACTATTAAAATGATACGAAAATAATTACTGCTTGACAAACTTATTACTATTGTATATACTTTAGTTATAAGTGTTAAATGTTAAAATTATGAAAACTTTAATCAGCGTTAAAATAGACAAGGACATTAAAACCAAGGCGCAAACCCTGACCCAGGAATTAGGCATACCTTTAAGCACCTTGGTTAACGCTTACTTAAGGCAGTTTGTGCGGGAGAAGAAGGCGGTTTTTACCTCGGCTTGGCAAATGTCGCCGGAGCTGGAAAAAATGCTGGGACCGATTGAAAATGACATCAGACGCGGCCGCAACATCAGCCGGACAATTACATCGATTCATGAGTTGGATAGGGTATTATGAAAATCTCTTTTCATAAAAACTTTATTAAACAATTAAAAAAACTGTCAGTTAAAGAACGGCAACAGACTAAGGAGCGACTGGCTTTGTTTTTGGAAAGCCCATTTCATGAACAATTAAATAATCATCCTCTTAAAGGAAAATATTTGGGCTTTAGAAGTATAAACATTAAAGGCGATTTAAGAGCTGTTTATAAAAGCATTAGCGAAAGCGATCAAGAATGTATTTTTGTTTTAATAGGAAATCATAGCCAACTTTATAGCAACTAAAATGATCAAAACACGTTTTGCGCCATCACCGACCGGTTACCTGCACATTGGAGGTTTGCGGACGGCCTTATACAATTATCTTTACGCCAAACAAAATGGCGGGGTTTTTGCTTTAAGAATTGAAGATACCGATCAAAAAAGGGAAGTGGCCGGCGCGGTGGAATCCCTCATTTTAACCCTGCAAAAAATGGGTCTGGATTGGGATGAGGGTCCGATGATGGATAAAGACCTTAATTTGACCGAAAAGGGCCAAAATGGGCCATATTTGCAGTCAAAACGACTCAAAATTTACCAGGAATACGCCCAAAAGCTAATAGATTCAAAAAACGCCTATTTTTGCGATTGTACGCCCGAAAGATTGGATAAATTACGACAAGAACAGGAAGCCCAAAAACTGGCGCCAAGATATGATGGCCATTGCAGAGATAAAGCTCCAATTTCCAAGCTCCAATTTCCAGATAAACCATACGTCATCAGACTTAGAGTTCCTGAGAATAGGGAAGTGGTGTTTAACGATTTAATCCGCGGTGAAGTCAAATTTAAAACTTCTGAAATTGACGATCAGGTGTTAATTAAGTCCGACGGTTTTCCCACCTATCATTTAGCCAACGTGGTGGATGATCATTTGATGGCAGTCACTCATGTGATTCGGGGAGAGGAATGGCTTTCGTCCACACCCAAACATATTTTGCTTTATGAAGCGTTTGGCTGGACGTTGCCGCAATTTTCACACTTGCCCTTGTTGTTAAACCCGGATAAATCAAAATTATCCAAACGCCAAGGCGACGTGGCGGTGGAAGATTATCTGGCCAAGGGCTATTTGCCCGAAGCGCTGATTAATTATGTGGCCTTGCTCGGCTGGCATCCTAGTGATGATCAGGAAATTTTTTCTTTAAACGAGTTGGTCAAAAGTTTTGATTTATGCAAGGTCCAAAAAGCCGGAGCGGTGTTTGATGTTAATAAACTCAACTGGTTTAACTGCTATTACATCAAACAATTGCCGGAAGACGAGTTATTAAAAAGATGCGCGGAGTTTTTACCTAATGTTGATAAAGATAAATTGCTGAAAATTTTAAAAGTTGAAAAAGACCGTTTGAATAATCTATCCGAAATAGGGGAGAAGGTAAAAATGTTTTTGGAACTGCCGGATTATGACGGCAAGATTCTGATTTTTAAAAAATCAACCAAGGAAACAACCGTAACAGGTTTAAAGTTGGCATTAGCCGTTTTGGAAAATGTTCCCGAGAATGAATGGCAAAAAGAAAACTTGAATCAAATTTTATCTAAGGTCGTAACCGAGAACAGTTTGACCAACGGCGATGTTTTTTGGCCAGTCCGCGTGGCCGTTTCCGGTGCCGAAAAAAGCCCTAGTCCGGAAGAGATTATGGATGTTTTGGGTAAGGAAGAAAGTTTGGCAAGAATCAAAACCGCGATTGACAGGCTGAATAAATAAACCTACTATAAAGTAAATAGTTCACAAAATTTACAAACAGAACTCATCTAAGATCCTGGAGGTAAAATGGGTGCAGTCGTCTTGTTATTAATTGTTCTAGGCATACTTGCTTACTGCTTGTGTGACACGGACTAACCAAACAAACTCATCCCGCGTGATGAGTTTTTTTTATTGTTAAAAACATGCTATAATAAACAACGTAAATGCATAAAATACTCAATAAAAAGAAAATTATTGTAATCCTAGCGATATTTGTCGTCGCTAATTTTTTATTGCCCAAAACGGCATTTTTGGCCTTGGATGGTAATTTAGCCGAGCAATTAGACCCGGAAGTGGCCCGTTTAAAAGGGGAAATTGACCAATATCAAAAACAATTGAGCGAACTGGATAAACAACGGCAAACTTACGAAAATTCTATCAGAGCCAAACAACAGGAAATAACCAATTTAAAAAATCAAACCGAAATTTTGGATGATTCCATTGCTAAACTGGCCTTGGAAGTCCAACAAAGCGAGCTGGAAATCCAAAAAGCCCAGCTGGAGATTGAAAATAACCAATTGGAAATCAAGCATAAAGAAAATGAAATCAACGGTCAAAAAGATCAAATTGGCGAAGTTGTCAGATCCATTGACCAAAGCCAACGCGGTGAAAATTATCTTGAAATTCTGATTTTAAACGGCAATATCGGCAACTTTTTTAAGGAAGTCAATGAACTACAAGTTTTACAGCAAGGACTGGTTAATAAATTAGATACCTTGAATGAACTAAAGTCGGATTTGGATCAAAAAAAGCAGTCGTTGGAAAACCGTAAAGGCCTGTTGGTTAAACTGCGCGATTCCTTAAACAATAAAAACGACCTACTGGAACAGGATAAAAACGTCAAAATAAATATTTTGAGCAAATCCAAAGGACAGGAAGCTGAATTTCAAAAACTATTGGCTGAAGTTAAAGCCGAACAGGCCGCTATTAATTCCGACATTCAGAATTTGGAACTGGAAGCGCGCAAAAAACTGCAGGCCAAAGGTCAGTTGCCGACCGATGAAACCGGTTTTATCTGGCCGGTGCCTTCCAGAGTGGTTACCGCCTACTTTCACGACCCGCGCTATCCATACCGTTTTGTTTTTGAACACCCGGCCATTGATATCGGCAAAACACCGCAAGGCACGCCTTTTAGGGCGATTAAGTCCGGGTATGTGGCTAGGTCCAAGTTAAATGGAACATCCTACGGCTATATTCTATTAGTGCACGCCGGAGGCCTGTCATCGGTTTATGGCCACATGAGCAAATCATACGTCAATGAAGGCGACTACGTTATCCAGGGACAGGTCATCGGCTTAACCGGCGGCAGACCCGGATCCACCGGGGCGGGCAATTTAACCACCGGCCCTCATTTGCATTTGGAAATCCGCTTAAATGGTATTCCGGTTGATCCGTTGCAGTATTTACCCAACTAAACAAAGGATGTCGCTAAATTTTGCGACACCAAAAATTCATCATAAACAAAAAACAGGGGAGGATACCCTGTTTTTTAGTCGGATTCAATAAAGTTGATAACCGCCAGGGTAATTACCAAAAAACCGATAAACCACCAAATACTGACTTGGTTTTGTAATAAAATCAGCAGCACAATAAGAGAAATTATTAAAACAATAATTTTTGCGATCATAAAATACGTTGTAGAATTGGTTAGGGGAACGGGTTAGATGCTTTAATTTCAATAGCTTAGATGTGTCGCAGAATATACCTTTTATGACGCTTAAAACAAACCTTTAATTATATGGGTTATTTAAAGGTTTATATTTCTTGCTTATAATATTTAGCCATATCTATTTGTAAATAACCTGATTTTCTATCCTTAAGTTGATATAGTTGATGTTATTCAAATCAATCTTGCCGGAGGCCAAAGATTTTTTCAGTTTATTAATCTGCGAATCTAAACTGGCCAAATAATTAACATGGAGCTCAAAACCTTTTTTGGTCACGATTTTAACGTAGTTGGCCTGCAAACTATCCACTTTAAAGTAATCCAGCTCAATTTGCGGCAGATCGTAATTTTTAAGGTTTAGCCAAACCTCCATAATCAAAGCGAGCTGTTTATCATTAACTCTTGTTTCACCGGTTGTTACAAAGGTATTGGACAGGTCATAAATGACCGGCAAGGAGGCCTTAGCGGCCTCTTCAGGCGCGATTGAACCGGAGATCAAACCATCGGCCTCCAAAACAAAGGTTTGTTCGGAACTAACCCAAAGCAGTCGACCTAAACGTTCTTCAACAACAATCTCTAATGACCTGGGAAATTTCTTAGCCACTTTAAAACTGGCCAAGGCATTGGTTTGATTAAGTTCTTCCTCCAGCTGGCTGATTTTGATAGTAAAGTAATTTTGAGCGCTAAACGGCCAGGAACGATTGTTGGACATAATCTCATAGGCCTTGGCCGTTGTCTCCTCGGTCTTAAAACCCTCAATTTGACCGTTAAAATTGATTTGGCTGATTTTAAAATAATCAGAATAAAAAAATAAATAAAAAATATAGCCGACGGCTAACAGCGCCAGAATTAAAAAAACTTTGCGCCTCATTTTTATGGCGTCTTCGCGGGTGTATTCGTGAATCTTTTTACTGCGCGGCCGCCCAAAATCACGCTGACGCCGTTGGCCTCTGGACGACCACCTGGAGTTTCTGATCATACAAGCTGTATTATTCCCTCTTCTACGGCAAGTTGACTATTTAAGTGTCGTAAAATATAAGGTTAGCTTTTTGGTTTAATGTAATAATAACCGCGTTTGATTCTTCTGAATGTTTCTACCAACCAATTTAAATAATATTTTTTGGTTAATGGATAATCATAGGCGTGCAGTAAATCCCTGACTTCTCCGCCAAAGCCCTGTTTAAACAAACTGACGCCGGCCAAAGGATGCTTTGGATTGCTATCAGGGCTGATACCCCAAAAATTATATGAAGTACAGTCCTTATTTTTGGCCTCAATTATGGACTGCCACTGCAGTAAGTAAGCCGGTGAAAACTTAGAATGCTTGGTATCGGCCACGGCTAAATAATAGGCCGCGGTTTGGCCGTAATAAATAATTACTGAGGCGGCATCAATTTGATTTTCGTAAAGCGCGAATTTTAAGCTGATTTGATCGGCCGGAAATGATTTAAACAGCTGGGCAATAAACTTTTGACTAAAGGGTTCGTAGCCGGTTTTTTGTGAATGCCTTAAATGCAGCTGACAGAATTTTTGAATATCTTCTTGGCTTGAAGCTGATTGAATTAGCACACCTTCTTTTTCGGCCCGCTTAATAAGATAGCGGGTAGTTTTTCTCATTTGACTAAACAACTCTTTCTCGGATCGGTTTAAATCCAACACCCAGGTGGTTTCGGTATGTTGGTGCATGGGCGCGAAAATAAAGCCCTGATCTTTAAGAAGTTTTACTGACTCTAAGGTGTTTGGTAAAACCGAAGCCAAGCGGATAAAATCAGCTGACTCTGTTTTTCCTAGATCCTTTAAGTATTTTGACCAGTTATTAAAGAGGGTTTCGGGTTTAATCCCCCGTTTAAATAATGGACCGTGCGGACACAGTAAATAAGTTCCCCGCCTCGCTTTTATTTTTATCAGTAAAGCGACTGACTGCAATTGATCATTTTTAAACAAACCGACTCTGAATATTTTTTCGCCCAAACCATCTTGCAAGCTCCCCCATTCCCAACTGTGCAAAAAAGTAAAAAATTCCGTGGCACAAACAAAATCCTGCCAGATTTTTTGATCTGTTATAAAAGAAAATTTTATTGAAGTTTCCGCCATTGTTGAATTAGTTTAATGACTTTGGCCGCGTCCGCCAAAGTTATATTTAAATGATTGGGCAAATTAAGAGTTTGGTCGGCCGCCAATTCCGAATTAGGACAACTGCCGTTAACGTATTGGCAGGCGCTTAAACTGGCTTTTTTAGGCGCGACAGTTTGATCATACCAATTGCCAAAAATAATGCCGTGCTTTTTTAAAAAGTCATCAAGTGATTTTTTGTTTGCCGTCAACGCTACGCAACGCAGATAAATATTTTCATTAACGTTATTATTTGACTGAATGACTTTAAAGCCGTCACTGTTTAATTTTTGCTGATACAATAACGCCAATTTCTGGCGATGCGCGTTAACTTTTTCCAGTTCAGGCAATTCCTTTAAAATTAACAACGCCAAACAGTTAGGCAAATTGTAATTAAGAATTGACGCATCTAAACACTGATTTTCAGCGGAAGAAGTTATTTCGGGAATCAGTTTTAATTTTTTAGACAGCGCAATAAGGGCTTTACCAAGGGATAAAAAATAATAGGTATGAAAACTTTTGAGCGCGATTATAGGATAACGCAAATTTTGTAAAATAACCCAAAATTTGGGCAGAGGCAGGCCTTTGGGTAACTTATTAAAAACCTCGGGGCTATTTGTAACCAATAATCCCCCGTTAACACCGGAAATAACCTTATCGCGGCCAAAACTGAAAACCGAAAATTCGCCGAAAGTTCCGACCGGCTGGCCCTGATATTTGGCACCTAAACTATGAGCGCAGTCCTCTACCAGTTTTAGGCCATGCTGGTCGGCAATCGCCTTAATTGCCCTGATATCGGCTGGCAGGCCAAAATTATGCTGAACTATGATGGCCTTGGTTTTAGAGGTAATCAAAGATTCTAATTTAGACGGGTCAAGATTGAGGTCTGTTAAACTGATGTCTGCGTAAACCGGTTTGGCCTTGACCGCAATAATGGCGTTAGCCACCGAAACGCAAGTGTAGGCCTGAATAATCACTTCATCGTCGGAGGTAATGCCGATGGCTTTTAAACCATGGTATAAGGCGCCGCGGGCGTTATAAAAGGTCTGGGCGTATTTTACCCCGAGCATTTTTTTAAAAAAATTTTCCAGTTCTGCCACCGCGGCGCCGCGTTTGATTTTACCCCAATTCCAGGGCAACATAAAACCTAACGCCGCGCGCGCTTGCCTGCCGGAAATAGTGGTAAAAAATGAAGCGGATATTAACTTCATGGTTTATAATTCAACAGTTGCTTTAAATATATTTCAGAACGGCGGCCTTCAAATAAGACAACCATTTCCCGGTCAATAACTTTTTTTAAATAATCAATCGCCTCTCCCCCGCCCGTGCCGGTCAAAATAATTTTATCCGCCGGAATACGACTGGCAACTAATTTATTATTGACAAACTTGGAAAAATTCTTGCCGCATAAAATCACTTTATCCAGATTATCAATCTGCGCTAATGCCTTAACGATTTTTAAATGGACCGCTTCCTGATCAACGCCTAGCTCCAGGATATCGTCCAAAATAACGATTTTAGGCGCTTTAAATTGGTCTAAGGTTGCTAAGGCGGCCAGCACGCCGCTGGGATTGGCATTATAACTGTCATCAATCAAAGTCAGTTTGCCCCGCTCAATAACATTCATGGTCCGTTCAACCGGTTCCAGGTTTTGAATACCCCGAGCTAACTCCTCAAGTTTTAAACCGCAAGCCAAGCCGACGCCTATTGCCGCCAAAATATTTAAAATATTGTGTTTGCCGATCAATTTAGTCCGGCAATTAACTTCTTGCCCTGCGTAAACAAGTTTAAAATTCTGCCAGCTGTTTTGTTGGACAATGCTTTTGGCCGACAAATCGGTTTGGCCATTGTTTATTCCGTAAGTCAGAACTTTTCTGTCTGCCGGTAATTTAATATTCCTGATCAGGTTATTATCATAATTTAAAATCAGCCAGGCGCCAGTGCGCGAAAAATTGATTATTTCCGATTTGGCCTTAACAATATTTTCCTGACTCCCGAATAAGGCGCTGTGCTGTTGATCCAATCCGGTCATTACCGCCACATCGGGTGGGCAAATTTGGCAGATTTTTTTTATTTCTCCGATTTTGTAAGCGGCCATTTCCGCGATAAATATTTCCTCCTTAGAAAAATCATGGTTTAAAATGGTTTGCGCCACGCCCATTTCACTGTTGTTATTTTTGGCTGTTTTGACCGTTTTTAGACTGGTCTTAATAAGCTGATAGGCAAACTCCTTCACGCTGGTTTTGCCATAACTGCCGGTAATGCCGACTATTTTTAAACCGGTCAATGATGCTATTTTACGCTTGGCGCTGGCAATCGCTTGGCGTTTTAAAAAATAAGACAAGGGGTAAATTATCAAAACAACTAGACCGATAATCAGCACTGACAGCATATTAATGGCCAGACCCGCCTTTAAGGAAGAATTAAGGATAGCAGCGGAAAAAACAAAGTAAAACACCAACGTTGAAATAGTCCAAGATAAGGCCAAAATCAAGGAAGCTTTTCCGGTAAAGTTTGGCTTAAAAAAAGAACGCCTGATTAATGAAACCAAAAACCAACTCAACTCCACGGCAAAAATAACACTGACGAATTTAAGAGCTGTCAATGAACCTACGCTAAAAACGTACAATGAACCGAAGGCGTTAAACTGCCACTGCCAGGCCGCGGCGGCCAGCCAATCAAATAAAAACAAACTAGCCAGCGCCAGCGTTTCAAAAACAAAACTCCGGTTAAACAGCGCGGCGCGACCTTCCGGAGTTTTTATAAAATACCAAAAACGGTCCAACCGGTATTCCTTTAACTGCCACAAAGCGGTCCAAGACAACAGATTCTTAAAAATCACCGCGGCAAATAAAATAAAAAATAAAATTTCCATGGCTTTACTTTAACTGATCCAAAATTATCTTTTTAAGCTCCAGTGGTTTTTGCCAGTGCAAACCGTGACGAGCATCTTCAAAAACAAAAGTTTGAGCTTGCGGCAGAATTTTTTTAATTTGTAAAAAGTTTTTGTACGGCGTGTATTTATCCTGTTTGCCCCAGATGATAAAAATCGGCAGTTTAAGGCCTAGTAATAAGCCCGTCAGGTCGTCGGCCAGTACGTTCTTCATGGTTTGCCTCATTGCCGGATCCGTTAAATTGCCGTAATCCGCGCCGCCAATCAGCCGGTAAACAAACCGCCGCAAGCGCGCGCCTTTGCCGAACATCAAAATTCTGATAACTTTGGCAAATGCTCCGATAATAATTTTATAAAAACTTTTTTTGGGCCTGATAATTGCCGGGCCGGATAAAAATAGTTTAGCCACCCGTTTGGGGTGGTCATGGGTAAATCTGACGGCGATTTGGCCGCCAAAGGAATGGCCGAACAACCAGATTTTATCCAAGCCGAGTTGATCCAAAAAACCGCCGAGTAAATTGGAATAATCCTTGACTGTCCAGGCCGCCGGCGGTGTTTGGCTTTGGCCAAAGCCCGGTAAGTCAAAGGCCAGCACTCTAATATTTTCCTTCTCAAAACTGGTTAAAAAATCTTTCCAGGATTCCAAACTACCGCCCCAGCCGTGCAAAAAAATAATGGACCGCGTCGCGTCCTTGCTTGCCCCGCCGGATGGAGGGTTTATTTCCAAATAACGAATCAACAGGCCATTAATCAAAATTTTGTTGAACTCCATGGTAGTTTAAGCAACTGAAATAACTTTTTTACCCAGATATTTTTGCAAAACCTTAGGCACTTTAACCGAGCCGTCGGCCTGCTGATTCTGCTCCAAAATAGCCGGCAGTAAACGACTGGTGGCCAAGCCGGAACCATTAAGAGTATGAACGAATTCATTTTTCCCGGCCTCGGTTTTATAGCGGATATTGCCACGCCGGGCCTGATAATCGGTGGCATTGGAAACACTGGAAACTTCCTTATAAATATTCATGCTCGGTAGCCAAACCTCAATATCTACCGTTTTAGCGGCGGAAGCGGACGCGTCCTGAGCCGCCAACTGCACCGTTTGGAAATTTAAATCAAGCCCTGCCATAAGCTTAACAGCGTTATCCAGTAACTCATCAAAGCAACGCCAGGAATCTTCCGGTTTGGAGAAATGAAACATTTCTATTTTGTTAAACTGATGACCGCGCACCATGCCTCTTTCTTCGGCGCGATACGAACCCGCTTCGCGCCTAAAACAACTGGAATAAGAATAATATTTTAAAGGCAAATCTTTATCTGACAAAATTTCATCGCTCTTAAAATTTAAAATACTCATTTCGGAAGTAGCGCTTAAACACAAACGATCCTGGTTCCAATACAAATCCTCTTTAAATTTTGGCAGGTGGCCTGAAGTATAGGCCGATTGTTCGGTTAACAAATAAGGCAAAAGCAGGAATTCGTATTTGTTCTGGCGATGGAAATCAATAAAATAATTTAACAGCGCCCATTCCAGTAACGCTCCATCGCCGGTATAAGCCCAAAAACCCGAGCCGGACATTTTAACGGCTCGTTCATAATCGATTAACCCGAGTGACGTCGCTAATTCCACGTGGTCTTTGGTTTTAAATTTGAACTCGGGCTGTTTGCCAAAAACCTTAAGCACCTGATTGTTTTCCTTGTTGCCAGCAACCACGCCGTCCGCCGGCAAATTAGGCAAGGCGGAAAGTTTTTCCTGAAGTTCCAAGTTTATTTTATCCAGCTGTTCATCCAAATCCTTTATTTGCTGACCGACTTTTTTCATGCTGGCGATAATTTCGGGCGTAGGTTTGGTTTTAGAAACCTGATTTCGTTGCGACTTTAAATCATCACTGGTTTTAATCAATTCCCGCCTTTGTTCATCCAAATCAACGATTTGGTCAAGATTAAAATCACCTTTATCCAAACGCTTTAACAAGGCCGTTTCAACTTCTTTTTTATTATCCCTGATTTTATTGATGTCCAGCATATTATAAATACTTAATTAATTCCTGAATATTTTTTAAGCGATGCTGATTTTCTTGTTCCACTAATGTTAAATCATTAAAATCAGCCCCTAGCTTTGAAATAAAATGGGAACGATAAGGGAATCCGGCTGGATAATCTTTTCTCAATTTTTCCGTTAAATATCCCTCTTCAGCATTTCTGGTTAAGTATATTTCTGACTTTGATTTGACCAAGCAGCTAACGGCCACAAAACGAGCAGAGCGTTGATTCGGTGGAATTAAAGGGATGACCTTATTTAGATGTTGGACAATCTCTTCATCAGTACAAACATGGCCCAGCCAACGGCGTGACTTGACGCCTGGCTCACCTTTTAAATAATCAATTTCAAATCCGCCGTCATCAGCTAATGTGGGAATTTTGGCAAAATGATAGTAAAACAGGGCTTTAGCTCTGGCATTTTCTTCAAAAGTCGTGCCAATCTCCTGATAGTCGTCATTAATTCCTAAATCGTCCAAACTGCAAACATCTATGCCATATGTTTTAAAAGCGCTAGTATAAACTTTAATCTTGCCCGGATTATGGGTGGCTAAAAGGACTCGCATTTTATTTATTATCTTCCGGTTTCAGAATCGGGAATAAAATCACTTCTTTGATGTTGTGCGTGTTAGTTAAAACATTGCACAACCGGTCAATGCCCATACCCAAACCTGCCGTAGGCGGCATGCCATATTTTAGGGCGTTAACAAAATCATCGTCATTACCCATCGCTTCCTCATCCCCTCTTTCTGCCAATTCCGACTGGAATTTAAAGCGTTCTTCCTGATCAAGAGGATCGTTAAGTTCCGAAAAAGCGTTCATCAACTCAATCCGACCGCCGATAATCAGTTGAAATCTTTCCACGTAATTCGGTCGATCGTCAATTTTTTTAGCCAGCGGCGAAAGCTCAATCGGATGATTGATAATATAAGTAGGGTTGATTAACTTTGGACGCACGAATTTTTTATACAATTCATCCGCCAACTTGCCTTTGCCCCAGGTTGATTCCACTTTAAGACCTTTCTTTTTAGCTTCTTTAGCTAAAGAGTCGGCGTCAAATTTATCCAGGTCAATACCGGCTTCCTCAAGCAGAGCCTCTCTAAAATCAACCCTAGGATAAGGTCCGGCAAAGTTTATTTTATTGCCGTCATAATCCACTGTCAGTTCGCCACAAACTTGTTTAACCAAAGCGGGTAAAAACTTTTCCATTTCCACCATTAAATCATTGTAATCCTTGTAGGCCCAGTAAAATTCAATTTGAGTAAACTCCGGATTGTGAGAATAATCAATGCCTTCATTTCTAAAACAGCGGGCGATTTCAAAAACTTTTTCAAAGCCGCCGACTACCAATTTTTTTAAATAAAGTTCCGGCGCCACGCGCAAAGACATTTCTGTATCCAAGGCGTTATGATGGGTTTTAAAGGGTTTGGCAATCGCGCCCGAAGCCAATAATTGTAAGATAGGCGTATCTACTTCGGTAAAACCAAGATTGATGAAGTAATTTCTGATAAATTGCACAATCTGACTGCGCTTGTTAAAAATTTGCCTCACTTCCGGATTAGCTAATAAATCCAAATAGCGCTGGCGGAATCTGGTTTCCACATCGGTTAAACCGTGCCATTTTTCGGGCAACGGCAATAATGATTTAGCCAGCATTTTATAGCCCGAAACCATTAATGACTTTTCACCTCGTTTGGTGGTAAAAAGCGTACCGCTGACTTGGATAAAATCACCGATATCAAAGCTGTCGGTAAAAAACACATACTGCTCATCGCCCAACACATCCTGCTTTAAATAGGCCTGAAGTTTGCCCGATTCATCCTCCACGTTGATAAAACAGGAACCGCCGTGCAAACGGATTGATCTGATCCGGCCGCAAATGTTAACAACCTTTTCCGAGGCCGCTAAAGCGTCAAAATCATCAAGTAATCCCTGAACCATATGAGAACGGTCGGACTCTTTGGGATAAGCTTCCACGCCGGACTGCTGGATTTTTTTCAATCTTAAAAGACGAATTTGATATTCGTCGTTGATCGCCTCTTTGGGCTGATTTTCTGATAAAACTTTTTGCGTCATAGTGTTGAAATTATACGATAAATTTAAACCTTTGGCAAGGGTTTATTTTTAAATTTAAAATGATACTTTAGCCAGCTATGCAGATGGATTCTGGCCGGGCGAGAGGAAATAATATTCAAAAAACCGCTTTCGGCCGAAAGCCGCTGATGGAAATGAATGGCTGAAACGGTGGGCACATACCAAACTTCAAAATTATTTTCCCAAAACCGGCGGCACCAATCCAAATCTTCCAGATATAAAAAATAACGCTCGTCCAGTAAACCGACTTTAGCCAAGGCCGACTGCCGAACCATTAAACAGGCGCCGTACAGCCAGGGCGCCCGGCGCGGCTCACTAAGATTTTCATCCTGCATTTGGTAATGCCTAAGCCAAGCTTGACCCGATTTGGTTCTGCCCAAAAAAGTCCGCCTAAAAAATGGCAAACGCCAATCAGGAAAATTAAGGCAGGTATATTGCAAAGTGTTATCGGGATTTAAAACTTTTGGGCCGCTCAATCCGACTTGAGGGTTTTTTTCCATAAAATCCAGCAGGCCTAAAACCGCTTTTTGGGTCAGATAAACATCTGGATTTAAAATCAAAACGTATTTGCCTAGCGCCTGTTTAATGCCCAAATTATTGCCGGCCGCGTAACCGTGGTTAATGCTGGCCCGCACAAACTTAACCGTCATAAACTCATTTTTTAGCAGCGTTTCAATCCCGTCGCCCGAAGCGTTATCCACCACAATGATCTCGTGTGCGACGGGTAAATTTAACGACAGCAAATTTTTAAGGCAATATTTTACCAGCCCTTGTTGTTTGTAGTTTAAAATGATGATTGATAGATCCATAATAACAGTCTTTATTGATACCACTTGGCCAATTCGTCGGCGGAAATTTTTCTGATCTTTTTAATAATAAACTTCCGTTTGGCTAAGGCCTTTTTTTTCTGTTTGCGGTACATGGCCAAGCCGGCTAAAGTGGACTGTTCAAAAAAAATCAGCCAACCGAACTTTTTTAATTCATAAAAAAAGATGGGGAAAAAGAATTTGATAAAATTGCCAAAAAATTCATTCTTTAACAGGGTCAGTAAATGATTTTTATAGGAATATACTTTAACCTGCCGATCCTTGCCCCGCCTGGCTCGCTTAACGGCCCGATCGCTTAAATCAACTCCGCCTTTGGCGGTACGATCGTGGTAAGCAACGGCGCCGGGCAAATAAAACGATTTAAACCCGGCTAGGCGCAAACGATAAGCCAAATCAACATCTTCCTTGTAGGAAAAAAAATCTTCGTCCAGATACTCGCTGACTTTTAATCCCTGATCAAGGGTAACTTTAACCTCATCCAGCGCACTGCGGCGGTAAATGGGCACGGCGCCCGAGACCCCAAAAACTTCTTCATTTTGATCAAATTGACCCTGATCTTCCTCGCCTTGGCCGATTTCCACCACCCGGTGGTTTTTTAAAACCCGCAAACCCAAAGAATCAATCAATTTAGTTCTTTGATTCTTTTCAAAATCCCAAGCCAAAACTTTGCCCGAGACGGCAGCGGCTTCAGGGTGCTGATCCAAAAATTCCAACGCTCGCAACAAATAATTTTTATCCAGCAAAATATCCTGATTAAGCATCATCACGTAAACGCTGTCGCTCCAGCATATGGCCTGGTTATGCGCCTTGGCAAATCCTAGATTCTTAGGGTGCTCCACCAGGGATATTTGCGGATAATTTTCCTTGATAAACCTGACCGTGTCGTCGTTTGAGCCGTTATCGATAATTAACAAACTAAAATCCTGGCTGGTCTGCTCAAAAACCGATTTTAAGCAAAACGACAAATACCTGGTGCCGTTGCTGGTTACCAAACTGATGGCTAATTTTGCCTTAACTTTTTCCATGATTTTCTGTCTTATTCTGTTCCAGATTGATTATGGCGGTCATCATTATTATATAACCAATGCCCAAAGGATGATTCAAATAAGGGCTAAAAATGCTGGTTATGGCAATGGCCGCTAGCCCAACCGCCAGACCAATCCCCAAAGGACCTGATTTTAGACCGGACAGCCCTATCTTAGCGATTAAAAGTAAATATGCCAATAGCCCCAACAAGCCCAGTTTAAGCCAAATATCCAAATAGCCCCATTCAAAGGCATAGGTACTGTACAAGCCGTCGGGCTGATCCCGTAACACCCGGGGGTCGCTGGAAACATAACTGACTTCCGCGCCAAAGCCGGAGCCCAAGATCATGGGCTGGTTGGCTATTTTATCAGCCAGCGGTTTAAGCTGTTGCAAACGGCTTTGTCCGGCTGGGTCGCCCGAGGCCTGACCCAAACGCGCGCCTAAGGCGGCCTGAACAAAATTGCCGGTTAGCGCCTGCAAAAAAACCACCATAACCGTTAGAATAATTATTAATGACGAAAACTTCTGAAATAAAACTTGGGCTGGAATTTTAACTTTAATAAATAAATAACCGAGCAAAAAAATAGCGCCGCCAAACCAACCGACCCAATAACTTCTGGATAAACTGATCAGCAAAGCCAAACTGCTTAAAATAACCGCCGACCAGAGCAGATTTTTTTTAATATTCTGCCAGCGGTCAAAAAATAGCAGCGTTAGAGCAATAAAAAATCCGGCCAGCAAATAAACCTGCGACTGGCTAAAAATCCGGAACAGATTATCGGCAATAAAAGTGGGCTCGGCCAGCCGGCTGTATCTTAACCACTCATAAACGCAGTCAACAAAGTTCGGCCAGCCATAGGCAAAAATTATCAGCAAATAAAGAGTTTTAACCGATAAAAATACCAGGGCGCTAAAAAAAACCGTCAAAACTTCTTTAACTCTTTGAAAGTTATTGATGGCCGCAAAAGCCGCAGGCGCCAACAGCCAAAACAGCCAGCCGTTAAAATCATGGAACCAGCTGACCGAGGAATTATTGAGCAGGCCGCCGATAGCGGCCAAAATAATAAAAATGAACAACGGCAGATAATACGGTAAAAATTTTGATTGGAAAAATTCCCTGCCCTTCTTGAATAATAATCCAATCAGCCAAACTAACAAAACCGTGATAAACAATCCTTTTCTTAAGGAAATTTGCTGGCCGGCTAGGGTTAAATCAAATAAATGCCCTTGCGAACCGATCATTAGTTCCGCCAGCACAACGTAAAAACCCCAGCGCAAATCTTTGATGGATAAAATTAAAACCGCCAAAATTATCAACAGATAAATAATGTTGGCCAGCGCCGTCCAGTTTGACGCCAGATATGAAATCAAATCTGCCAGAATTAACAGCGGCAAAAAAATCAGGAAGATTTTTAATAAATATTTATCTAACATTTTTTGGAGCAAATACCGAAAACAGCAAACTAATCGGCGTTAATAATAAGATCAATAAATAGGCGTAAAGCCCTTGGTGTTTTTTAACGTAGCGGAGGCGGCTTTGGCTAAAAATCCATTGCTTTTTTAAATTAAACGCCTCGCGCTTAAAGCTTTGGCCGCCGTAATGCACCACCGCCGCCTCCGCGTAATAATAAACCTTAAAACCCTGATTAATCATCCGCCGGCATAAATCCACTTCTTCAAATAATAAATAATAACCTTCGTCCCAATTGCCGGTTTTAACTAAAGCTGATCGGTTGACCATAAAAAACGCGCCCATTACCTGGTCAATCTGTTGGCTGTGCTGATAATTAAAATCCAGCGCAAAGTAATTTTTTAAGGGCAACAGATGATGCAGTTTAAAAATCATCAACAGATGATCTGCTACCGATGGGAACCGCCTAACTGATGGTTGAAGAGACAAATCATGATTTAAAAGCTTACAACCCAGTACGCCGATTTGGCCGTCATTTTCCATTTTCCGCACGCAATTTAAAAGGGCGTTATCCAAAAATTTGGTATCCGGATTTAAAAACAGCAAATAGCGGCCGCTGGCCTGTCTTAATCCCAAATTATTGGCTTTGGCAAAACCCAAATTAATTTGGCTGGCAATAATTTTAACTTGCGGAAAATTTTCTTGAATCATTTCCACGGTACCGTCGCCGGAATCGTTGTCAATCACAATCACTTCAAAATCCAAGCCGTTGGCATGTTGATACAAGGACTTTAAACATTCAAACAAAAGTTCTTTAACCCTCCAGGAAACAATGATGACAGATAAATCCATAACTAAAGTTTTTGCTGAATAATTTCCAGCATTCGTTCGGCGCGCTTAAGCCAAGTATGATCCTTGACCAGATTTATTCTTTGCTGACGCAAAAAATCCGAATCGTCGCGCAAAGAATTATTGACCGCCAGATTAAACATTTGCCAGTCCGCTTCAACACAAACATGCTCCGAAAATTCGGGCAAACCAACGCCTTGCGTGGACACTACCGCCTTGCCGCAGGCCAGATAATCAAAAATTTTCATGGGGTTGGTGGACTTGAGAAAATTATCAACCTTATGCGGAATAATACCCAAATCAAAATGCTGGATGTACATGGGCGACTCCTCATAGCTTTTGCGGCCCAAAAAATGAATATTGCGGTAAGCACCCAAGGCATCGCTGATTTTTTTATGCCACACCGGGCCCACCAGTACAAAAGATTTTTCCGGATTGCTCTTGGCCAGGTAGGCCAGCAAATCCGTGTCCAGCCGGTCCTGAATAGTGCCAATGTAACCCAAAATGGGATGGCTGATGTGGCCGATATCACGGTTAATAATGGGATAATGCTTTTGAAAATGTTTTAAATCCACGCCATTCGGAAGCCAGTGGATTATTTCTTTGCGGCTAAACAGTTTTTGCAGTTCTTCGGAAACCGTAAAAATAATATCGGCTTTTTGATCGATAATCTTATAATTGTCGTTTAATCTTTTTTTGAATTTAGCTAAAGAAGGATGTTCCGCCCAATTATCCACGGCGTCAAAAATTTTAAGTTTCGCGGGTAAGCTGTCAAAATATCCGGTTGTTAAAGGATAAAAGGACCAGATAATATAATCATCGTCAAAATAACTTTCCGCCAGTTTTTTTAAATCCTGATAAAATTTACTTAAGGAAAAAACCGGCCAGATTGATGAGTGAATCATTAACTTGTCGCCGGTATAAATGGTTTTAGAAAAAAACGATTTTTTTAAAATCGGCAACTTACCCTTGGCTAAAATATCGTCTTTTAATATTCTTGTCGCTCTTTTGTAAGTGTGCGGCAAAAAATCCACGGCCAAAATTTTATTGACTTTTTCATTAACCAACAGCTGTTCAAAAATCTGGCGGTTGCGGTTGGAAACGCCCTTTTGCCAGTCCGAATAAGCGGACATGTTAAACATCAAAATATTCAGTTTTTTTTCATTGGGCATAAATTCTTTTGTTTAATTTTGCGGCCTGCTTGTTCCAAATAAAATCCCGTTCAACTCTAATTCTGCCGTTAACGGAAAATTGTTGACGCAATTCTTTATCTGACAGTAAAAAACTGATTTTTTCCGCCAAATCATCCTGATTATTCGGATCAACCAATAAACCCGTTTGGCCGTCAATTACCGCCTCCATAACTCCCCCGCTTTTACCGGCCACCGAGGGCAAACCGAACATAGCCGCTTCCAAATAAACAATACCAAAGCCCTCCACATCTCCGGCCAAATTTTCGGCCGGCATCACAAACAGGTCAGCCAACTGATAATAAGCCGGCAATTCCTCATCGCTAATGTTAGCTAAAAATATCACTTTGTTTTTTAAACCCAGCTTTAAACTTTGCGCTTTTAGTTTTTCGCCTTCCGGACCGTCGCCGATTACCAAATAAACCATTTCCGGAAACTTTTTTACCAAAGCGGGCATGGCCTGAATGACTTTTTGTTGACCTTTCCTGTTAACCAAACGGCCGACGGTCAACAAAACTTTTTTATCTTCCAAACCCAGTTCCCGCTTAAGTTCCCGGATTTGTTCCAAACTGGAGGTTACAGCTTTAATATTAGGGCAGGGATAAATAACTTCTATCTTTTCTTCGGGTATTTCCAAATTTAACAATTGTTTTTTGGTAAATTTACTATTGGACGTAATAAATTTTGACTCATTCAGAACTCGCCTCATGATCTTTTCTTTACGCAATGACTTTTGCGGCAACATAATATCCAACCCGTGGGTGGAAACAAAATAAGGTATCTTAAAGAACTTCTTGATTAATAGAGCGACCGTACCTATAGGCAAAACCTGGCCAACCCAAATTAAATCAGGCCGATCTTTTTTGACTAATTTCCTAATTTGAAAAAACAACTTCAACCACTTAGGCCAAAAATATTTGTAAAATGACGTTGAGCCGACCTCAAGAACGGATACCTGATGGCCTGATAAATTTTGGACTAAATTAAAATAATAATTCCCTACCCCGCCTTTAAATGGCGGCCATTCCATGGTTATCAGTAACAATTTCATGAACTTTTTTTAAAACTGGCTTTGACCAGAAAAAAATCTTCTTTAGTCAGTCCTTTTAATAAATAAACCAAGATCAGATAAATCAGCACGCCAATCGGTATTAACAAAATAAAATTGATAAAATTAAGCAGATACGATAAGGATAAATACATGCTAAGGCCGGCAAATAAAATCGCGCCGAATTTGGCCAGCAAGTATTTAACGTCCAGCCCGATGATTTGCCTAGCCACGTACAGTTGCAAGGCAAACATCAGCACGGTACTGATGCTGGAAGCCACAGCCGCGCCGTTATAGCTGTATTTGGGAATCAGCCATAAATTTAACAGCAGATTAAAAACCATCACGATGGCGATATGAATAGTATTACGGTTTTGTCGGTTGCAGGCATTGAGCAATGAACCCAACGGAAAATTCAAAAATAAAAAAATCAAACTGACCAATAAAATTTGCAAAGGCAAAATTGACGGCTCATATTCGCCGGTATAAACCTTAAGCATTAACGGCCGGGCCAAAGCCGTTAAACCCAAACTGACCGGCACGCCGATTAGTCCCAAAAATACCAGAGATTTTTGAAAAGTTGACTTGAGCAATTCCTTACTTTGCACAAAGTAGGAAGAAAAAGCCGGATATAAAGAAGCCACTAAAGCCATGGGAATAAACTGCAACGAAAAGGCAATTTTATAAGGAATACTGTAATAACCCACCGCTTGAGCGTCAATCATTTGGTTCAATAACACCGTATCCAAATAGCCGTACACTCTGGTAAAAATGGCGGCTAAAGCAAAAGGCACCGTAAATAACAACAAAGCTTTAACTATACCTCTATCAACTTTAGACAAAAACTTTAAACCCAACTTGATTTTTAATAAAATTCCCGAATAACAAAAATTGAAAAAACTGGCAAATAAAATGGCCAGAATTAAAAACCTTAAGTCATCGGTCAAATTGACAATAATAATGCCGGCCACAAAAACAATCAGCTGAAAGATGATGGTGCCTGCTGATTCTAATTTTAAATTCTGATGACCACGTAAAAATGCGTAAAAAGTGAGAGTAAAGGAATCCAAAACCATAATGATGCCGGCCAGATAAACCAGCTGTTTGACCAAAACCGGATTATCCAGAAAATTAATGGTTAAAAAAACGGCCGCGTAAACTAGAATTGCCAAAGGTACTTTTACGGCCATTACCGCCGTCAAATACTGCTGGCTTTTTTCTTTAAACTTGGCCACTTCCCTTACCAAAACATTAGAAAGTCCGACATCGATCAGCACGGCAAAAATGGTGGTAAAGTACAGGGCAAAAGTGTAACTACCCAAACTCCCCGCTCCGATTTTAACCGCGATATACGAAAAATAAACAAAAGAAATGATCTTTTGGATAACCAGCGCTGACGTAAAATAACTGGTGTTTTTAGCAATTTTGGAAGCTTGATATTCCATATTTTATTGCTAATTATAACAGAATCTTGACATTTTGGCAAAAAACATATAGGATAAAACATTAACGTTCAATACAGAGGAAAAACAATGTTTCAGGAAGAAATGCCCCCTGATCTATATAACCTCTATGTTCAGATTAGAGGTAATTTGCTTGATCGAGCCATTGCAGCCAGTCAACTGGGAATTTCTCACCGAGGATTCTAAGTTGGTTGCGCTTTGGCAGCGGTCAAACAAACTCCATGGCCTGAACCAATGCTCGAATCATTTAGTCCCGGGCAAATCCGATTTATGCGGATTAATAATTGGCATCACTGGTCAATGGAGGTATTTGTTGGCTGGAATTTTAAACCGCTTGCTAAAGGCGGCTGGAAAACGTGCGCCGAAGAAATGTCTCTGCTGGAAGCGCGGGAATGGGGCGCCGAGCAAATCATCGCCATCGCCATCGCCGGACCTGTCCAACCCGACGACCTTAGCGGTCACAAGGGTCTGGTTTTACACCCCTGCTATGGTTGCCGGCAAATGCTTTTAAGATCGGGTTTAGTTCAGTCCTATACCAAAATCCATGGTCTGGACACTTCAAGTGATGATCCAAGAGGATTACCTCATGGATTCATGGACTTTAGTTACATTCTTCAGCTTCACCAATCCGCCAATTCTTATTGAAACGGCGGATTTTTTTACTTGCATTTATTGGACAATTATACTAGGATTCAATTAACTACTTTCTTTCAAATTCTACCATCAGGAGGGGTTATGCAAGCGGTTCAGTATCTTTGGACGCGTCCCGATCTAATGATCGGCTATGCGACTATGTTATCATTTTTTGTTTGTACGTTTTTTTATTTCCGTGACTTGAATAAATCAGTCAAGGCGATGACCAAAACAAAGCTTTCTTTGGCGACAAAGTTATCTGGACTGATCACAATTTCGCTATTGGTCATAGAAGTAATTCTTTACTTAAACCTCATAGAGGTAATTGCGTTTATACTCGTAGGGTTTATCGGCCTCAAGCTGGTTCAATTAATGCACTGGCTTGAAAAGAAGTATCCTTCATACTAACCTTACGCAAGGGCTATTGAATTTATTCAATGCCCTATTTTTTTTCAAAAATACTAAGGATTCTTGATTAATTTATCTTTACGTGTTATACTCGCCTGATTATTATATGATTAATTTCTGGGAAAAATTGCCAAAACCGATTATTGCTCTCGCCCCCATGTGTGGTGTGACCGATTTGCCATTCCGCACTATTTGCCATCGTTACGGCGCTGATGTGGTTTATTCCGAAATGACCATGGTTCAGGCCTTGGCTTACAAAGGCAAAAAAACCATGGACTTGGTTAAAATTTTGGAAGAAGAACGGCCGGTGGTTATTCAATTGGGCGGCAACGATCCGGAATTGTTTTATAAAGCCGCCCAGGTGGTAGCGCAGGAAATCAGACCCGACGGGATTGATATCAACTTTGGTTGTCCGGCCAAAAAAGTGGCCGGCCACGGGAGTGGAGTTTCGTTGCTTAGGGATTTGGAAAAATCCTATCAAATTATTCAGGCCACTATTGAGGGGGCTCCGCGCCTGCCGGTTTCTTTTAAAACCAGAACGCAAATTAAATCCGTTGACAAGTGCTCCACTCATTGCAGTTTGGAATTGATTGAAAAAGTTAAGGACCTGCCCGTGGCCGCTTTAATGATTCATGGCCGATCATTTGAAGCCCCCTGGATTGAAACAGTTGATTATGAATACATTAAGGAAGTCAGAAAAAACTTTAAAGGCATTTTACTCGCCAATGGCGGAATTTATGAACCTGAAAAAGTAAAGGAAGTTTTGGAACTGACTGGCGCTGATGGTGTGGGCATTGCCCATGGCGTTTACGGCCGTCCTTGGATTTTTAATCAAATCAAAGAATTGCTTAAAACCGGCCGGTTTGAAGATTTAACCTGGCCCCAAAAGCGTAAAATCGCCCTGGAGCACGCTCAATTGGCTTTTGAAGCTAAAGGGGCCCATGGCCTGGTGGAACTCCGCAAACAGCTGTTATGGTACGTTAAGGGCCTGCCCAACGCAACCGATTATCGGGAAAAACTCGTAACGTTGAGTAACTTAGAGGATATTAAAAAAACTCTGTTGGAAATTAAATAAAAAAATGGGCTCGGTCCAGATGGATCGAGCCCTGTTTTCGCATGTTGCGATGATATTCGGGTTGTTCAGGCAGCATCTGCTTTGACTTCTGCCGCAACAAGAGCATGAAGAAAATGAGCTTCGATTCCGATTGTCGTATTGTCGGGAAACACCACAACAGCAATTGCGGAATCATTCATTCTATCATGATTAACGATGAGAAGTTCCTTAACTATCGCATGGTTTGTAAGTTCTGTAAGCGGTTTTATTGACACCGATTGCAGTATTTGACCAGGAAAAGCATTCGACAAACGTTCGTTTGGTTCAAGGCCCTCTCCAAAATCACGCTTATCAGAACACACCTTCTCAACCACGAACTCGATCGGCGTGTCATGGTCATAATTAATTATGACAAAGAATTGCTCACCGTTGATACCCGTAGTATGGTATGAATGGAGCATTTTACCTCCTTGTAAAATACCTTTTCTCGAACCTTTGGCGAAGGCCAAAAATTGATTCGAGATATTACCTTAGCAAAAATATAATATTATGTCAATACAAAAATCCGCCGATTGATTTCGACGGATTTTTAAATATAGATTAACGCTTGGCAAACTGCGGCGCGCGTCTGGCGCGTTTGAGACCGGGCTTTTTACGTTCCTTTTTACGGGAATCTCTGGTTAACCAGCCCTCGCCGCGCAAAGTTTTCTTTAAAGTTTCATCCATCTTTAACAGCGCTCTGGAAATACCGTGCCGCACCGCTTCGGCCTGTGATCTAATGCCGCCGCCAGCTACTTTAACGCTGATAAAATATTTGCCCAGTAAATTCAATTTTTTCAGGGGCTGTTCCACAATCTGATGATATTCCGGAAAAGGAAACCGCGCCAAGTAATCCTTGCCGTCAACCAGCAAATCGGTGCGGGCATCCTTAAGGTAAAGGCGGACTCTGGCCACGGCGGTTTTGCGCTTGCCAACAGCAAAGATATAAGGCAATTTTTTATCGTGTTTAGCTGGCTTAACTTCCAAAACAGTTTCAGGTTCTTCAACCTGAACCGGTTTAGCAACTTTAACATCCTCTGTTTTTTCAGCAACCGGAACAGCTTTTTTTCTAGCCGGTTTAACGGGTTTAACGGCGGTAGCGGTAGTGGTCATAATAAATTATTTAATATTCAATCTTTTAATCATTTCGGGCCTAAGCTTATTTTTTGGCAGCATATTGTAAACGATTTTTTTAAAAACCTGACCCGGATTTTCTTTAAACAATTTGGCCAAAGGCGCGCTTTTTAAGCCGCCGGGATGCTGGGAATGGTGATACTTAACTTCAGTCAGCAATTTTTTGCCGGAAAACTTTAGTTTATCAATATTAGTAACATCCACTTCGGCGCCGGCATCAATATTGGGCCGATAACCGACCACATTTTTGCCCATCAATAAATAAGCTATTTTGGAAGCCAAGCGTCCGGCTATCTCGCCCGCGGCGTCAAAGGAATGTTTTTCTCTGATAATCTTTTTAATCATATATTTAAACCAGTTCAATCTGCACCATGGGGGCGCTATCGCCCAAACGGTTGCCTAACTTGATAATTCTTAAATAACCACCGGATCTTTCCTTATATCTTGGTCCTAAAACTTCAAATATCTTTTTAACCGCGCTTTTAATGGGCAAGCGGGCTAGTAACACGCGGCGATTGGCCAAAGTATCGGTTTTACCGCGGGTAATCACTTTTTCCACCAACGGCTTAATGGCCTTAGCTTTGGCGGTAGTGGTTTTTATTTTTTCATATAAAACAACCTGGCAAATTAAATTTGACAGCAAGGCCTTCCGCGGGGCCTTTTTTCTATCCAAAGTGACTTTTTTCTTGCGATGATTCATATTCTTTATCTAAAACGTCAATCATTAATTATTCGGCTTTTTTAGGTCGGCCGCGCTTTTTGCTTTTTTTATCGTCATCCTCGCTTTCAGCGTCAGCATCCTCCTCACCTTCCTCTTCCTTAACCTTACCGGCTTTGCTTGTTTTAACAGGGGCCTGCTCGGCGGAATTTTCGTAAACAAAGGAAAAATGCTTTAACAAAATATCGCTCGCCTCGGCCATGGCATCTTTGGGCGAAACAGTGCCGTCGGTTTCAATCTGCAACACCAGGCGTTCAAAATCAGTGCGCTCTCCCAAACGAATGTTATCAATGTCAAAACCGACTTTGGTAAGCGGGGTGTACAGCGCGTCAACCATGATGGTGCCCAAATCAACTTTTTCCTTAACCCGATCTTCTACCGTCACATAGCCGTAGCCCTTTTGCGCGATAAATTCCATTTCCATATCGGCGGATTTATCGGTCAAAGTGGCGATAATTTGCGAGGGGTTGGCGATTTCCACCAAAGAATTTTTTTCAATATCCCCAGCCGTAACCGTTTTTTCACCTTTTACCTTAAGGGTTAAAACAACCGGCTCATCGCTAAAAACCTTGACCCTGATTTTTTTAATATTCAGCGCCAAACCCACTGCATCTTCTTTGACGTGTGGCAGGGAGGAAAATTCGTGCATCACGCCCTTCAGCTTAAACGAGGTGATGGCCGAACCGCTGATTGAAGAAAGCAAAACGCGTCTTAAGGCGTTACCAATGGTTACGCCGTAGCCCGGATAGCACGGTTCCACCGTAACGGTGGCGCGATTGCCTTTGACTTCCTTAAACTCTAATTTTGACGGAAGTAATATACTCATATTTAAATGCCCTCCTAATTAATAAAATTAACGGGAATAAAATTCAATAATTAAAGTGGGGTCAAAGGTGGACACCAAATCATCCTTGGCCGGCAAGCTGACCATTTTACCGTTGAACTCGACGGCGTTTAAAGAAAGCCAACCCGGAGTTTCCACTTTGGCCAGTTTGGGCAAACGATCCTGCCAATACTTATTAACCATGGCCGAGGGTTTGATGCCGATGATATTGCCCACATTGACGTTGGCGCTAGGGATGCCTAAAACCTTGCTGTTAACGGTAATATGGCCGTGATTGACCAGCTGTCTGGCGCTATCGCGGCTATCGGCAAAACCGAGACGGTAGATAACGTTATCCAACCGGGTTTCCAGCAATTTAATCAGATTTTCCGAAGTATTACCGGCCATTTTACCGGCTTTAACAAAGTAGCGATGGAATTCCCTTTCCAACAAACGGTAGGTTTTTTTGGCCTTCTGTTTTTCACGCAAACGTTCGCCGTAACCGGATTGGCGCTTGCCTTTTTTAAGGTTGGGGCCGTGCATGCCGGGCGGATAAGGCCTTTTGATCATCGGATTTTTGGGCGAAGTGTTTTTTTCGCCTTTCAAAAAAAGATTCACGCCTTCGCGCCGTTCCTGCTTGGATTTTGGTTCTAAATTCCTACCCATAGGATAATTTCTAAAATTAGCTGTTGAAAATTAAATTAAACTCTTCTTGGCTTGGGCGCCCTACAGCCGTTGTGCGGGATCGGGGTTAAATCCTTGATGGAAATAACTTCCAAACCGTTGGCGTGCAAAGCTCTGACCGCGCCTTCGCGTCCGCTACCCACGCCTTTAACAAATACGTCCACCTGCTGTAACCCGGATTCCTTAAGCCTGTCCATTAAAGTCCTCACGATAATACCGGCGGCGTAAGGAGTGGATTTTTTAGGACCTTTAAAACCGCAGGCACCGGCCGAAGAGGCGGCCACCGCGTTGCCATTCTGGTCGGTAATAGTAATAATGGTGTTGTTATAAGTTGCCTGAATATGGGCCTGGCCCCTTTTAAGGGTCAACTTGGCTTTCTTTTTTCTTTTAGGAGCGGCTTTGACCGCTTCCTTTTTTGCTTCTTCAGCCATATGATTTATTTATCGGTAAAATTAAGTCTTCTGGTTAGCCGACTTACGACCGGAACCCATGGTCCGGCGGACGTTGCCGCGCACGGTACGGGAATTATTCTTGGTTTTTTGGCCTCTCACCGGCAAACCGCGTTGATGCCTAATGCCTCTAAAACACTTGATTTCCTTAAGGCGCTTGATATTGGTTAAAACTTCCCGCTTCAATTCGCCTTCCACTTTAAAATTCTTTTCAATGTATTCTCTTAAGCGGTTGGCGTCGGCATCGCTGACGTTTTTAATTCTGGTATCGGGATTAATGCCCAGCTGAGCCAAAATCTTTTGGGCGCGCGCCAAACCGATGCCGTAAATATACGGCAGACCGGCTTCGATTCTTTTTTCGTTGGGCAAAGTGTAGCCCGAAATTCTAATTGCCATATTTTTATAAATTTCCAAGTTCCAAATTTCAATTTCCAATTTTAACTATGAATTATTATTTGTTATTTGAATTTTGTAATTTATTTAGAAATTGGTGCTTGTAATTTGTAGTTTAGCTATCCTTGTCTTTGCTTGTGCTTGGGATTTTTGCAGATGCAAACCACCCGGCCTTTGCGCCTGGTGATTTTACAATCCTTGCAAATTTTTTTAACTGATGTTCTAACTTTCATAATAGTATTGTCATTGTAAAGTGAAACGATAGCATCTCCAATTACATTCTAAACACAATTCTGCCCTTGGTTAAATCGTACGGCGTCATTTCCACTTTAACCTTGTCGCCGGGCACCAAACGGATGTTGAACATCCGCATTTTGCCGGAAAGATGGGCTAAAATTTCATGGCCGTTATCCAATTTTACCCTAAAAGCGGCCGCGGGCAGTAATTCTTCAATCTCGCCGATCACCTCGATAAAGCCCTTTTTATTGGTCGTTGGTTGATTGTCAGTCATTTATTGGTAACAAAAAAGGAATTCTCCACCCTTCATTGCCGCGTTTTTAACCGGAACTCATGAAAAATAGGGAAATTTCCGCTAAAATATGGCTTTTTTGCCTCTATGTTAATATCTATTTACTTAATGGCTATATTTTACACTAAATAAAAAATGTGTCAACCCGCCGAATCGGCGGGTCAAGACAAGATCGCCTTAATCCGCCTAACGCCGGCGGAAACAGCTTCTTCTTTGGAGATTTTAAAGATGCCCATGGTGCCGGTCTGCTCCACATGAGGCCCGCCGCAGATTTCTTTGGAATAATCGCCGATAAAGTAAACTTTGACCTTATCGCCGTATTTTTCGCCGAACAAACCGACTGCTCCCCTGTTTTTAGCTTGATCAACTGACATTTCTTCAAAATGGACGGTCAGATCGTCGTTAATCTTTTGATTGACAATCTCTTCAACCTGCTTGATTTGTTCCGCTGTCATTTTTTCGGGATGAGTAAAGTCAAAGCGTAATCTTTCTGAAGTAATGTTTGAACCTTTTTGATTAGCATGAGTACCAAGTACGTCTTTTAAGGCCTGATGCAGTAAATGAGTTGCAGTGTGATATTTAACCACGATTTCCGAATGATCGGCCAAACCGCCCTTAAACATACCGGCTGAAGCGGTACGCGACAAATCCTGATGCTTGGTCATTTCTTCTTCAAATTCATTTAAATCAACTTCGACGTTAATTTCTTTAGCCAGCTCTTGGGTCATTTCCAAAGGAAAACCATAGGTAGCGTATAAATCAAACGCTTCAGCACCGGAAATTTTTTTATTGGCCGACATTTTATTAAATTCCCTTAACCCGTTGGCTAGAGTTTTTTCAAAACCTTCTTCTTCTTTATCCAGTTCGGATAAAACGCGTTGTTTGTTTTTTGCCAATTCAGGGTAAGCATCGGCCAGACCGGTAATAACCAACTCCCCGACTTTGTCGCTAAGATTGATGGCTTCAGGGATATTCATTTTTTTGGCGTAGCGGATAGCGCGGCGGATCAACTTGCGGACAACGTAACCCTGTTTAAGGTTTGACGGCAGTATTCCTAAATCATCGGCCATAATCATTATAGCGGACCTTAAGTGGTCAGCGATGATGCGGGCTGAACGTTCGTCATAATTTTGCGCGACTGACTTGAGGTAGTCCATGATGGGCGCGAAGAGTTCAATTTGGTAAACCGATTTTTTACCTTGCATAACGGCGGCAGTCCGTTCCACACCCATACCAGTATCCACGTTTTTTTGCTCTAAGGGTTCATATTTTCCGTCGGCCGTCCGGTTGTATTGCATAAACACATCGTTCCAGATTTCCACCCAGTTGGAATCTTTGGGGTCAAAATGGGCCGGGGCGGAGGTGGTGCCTGTCCAGTAAAACATTTCGGTATCGGGGCCTTGCGGGCCCGGATTTTTACCGCCAGCCGGCCACCAGTTATCTTCTTTACCTAAGCGGGCGATTCTTTTTTCCGGAATGCCTAATGAGATCCAGATGTCATACGACTCTTGGTCAAACGGGCAATCCGCATCTCCGCCAAACACGCTAATGGCCAATTTATTTTTATCCAAACCAAGCCACTTGGGATCAGTCAAAAATTCATACGACCAGCCGATCGCTTCCTGCTTCCAATAATCCCCAAGCGACCAGTTGCCCAGCATTTCAAAAAAAGTCAGGTGGACCGTATCCCCCACTTCGTCTATATCGCCGGTCCGAATGCATTTTTGGACATCGACTAAGCGCGTGCCGCCAGGGTGTTTTTGCCCGGTTAAGTATGGTACCAGCGGATGCATGCCGGCG